>JAZSEA010000006.1:0-38286 GCA_045531455.1 Eubacteriales bacterium | reverse complement strand
GCAGAAAAAATCCTCGTAAGATTAATATCTTGCATCGAATTTTTTCTTTGTCTATCCGAATATTTGCTCGATGAAAACTGCTTTGCACTCTCCGGCGAATAAATTTTTGATGGATTTTGGTGGGATGTAGCGAAGCAAGGTATTAACCTTGCGAGATATATCACGCCGAAAGACGCGAAAATTTATCGCCGCAGAGCTTATGGGTTCGGCTCTCTTCGGCTATAGTTTTTATCTCTCTCAAGAACCTTTTTCATAAATTCGATTCTCGCCGCAAGTGCTGCCTTGGTATTCAGCCATAAACTTTTACCCCCATAGCATAGACAAACAGAGGATCAGCGATACTGCCGCAGGGACCGTAACAGTATCCCATCCGCCCTTGGTGAAAAGCTCGGTAAGCGACGCGACAGGCGCAATAATGAGAGCAAAGATAAGCGACACGTACCAAGGAAGCGCGGACATAAAGAGAAGCACGGGCAAAAGGCTCAGAAATGACGTAATTGCCATACCTATACTGCCCTCGAGGGATTTCGTTCCCTCGATATGCTTACCTTTAAGCTTATGCTTGCCCATATTCTTTCCGACAATGGCGGCAACCGCATCTCCCGGTCCCCAAGCCATGATCGCGCCGACCGCTATATAGAGATGATCTCTGCCAAAGATTCCCCAGAAGATCGCGATAAGCACCGTCATAAGCCCGAAAAGTCCGATGAAGCTGAATATCACCTCGTGCTTTCCCTTTTCCACAAAGAGCTTTCCATAGAATGAGAAATGCTCGAAAAATTTCAGCGCGGCAATAACGAGGATCAAAAACAGAACCTCAACCGCGACGGCGATCCACCATATATCCGTGGAAAGGACGAGCGGAAGGATGGATGTGAACGCCACGAAATGAAGAAGCTTTCTGAATACGTAATCGGGCACCCTGGTTGTAAAGCGAACCGCGATCAGTACGGCGGCAAGCGCAACGATATATCCTACGTAAATGCCAAGGACCTTCAGATATTCAAGCAAAAGAACGGTGTCGATCTTATCAATATTATTGATCACGATCATAGAAAGACCGAGGATGAGCAGGATCGCGCCCGTTACGTAGCCAACGACCTTACCCTTGACACGATTGGCAAACTTCGCGCTGACGAGTGAAAAGAAGGTAGCGACCGCGATGGCAATCAGTAAGAAATCCCAACATTCCAAAATGATAGTCGGTTCAATGAGAATGTGGCTGACCGAAGCGATCAGAGCTGTGAACGTCATAATAAATGTGGATGTTCCGACAGCACTCTTTCGGTCGTAGCCGAGCATTGCGGTAAATACGATCAGCATCATCATACCGCCGCCCGTGCCGAAGAAGCCCGTGCCGAAGCCGATGGTAAGTCCAAAGAACAAAGACACAGCTATCTCCTTTGCCGTAATCTTTACCTTGCCATCCTTTTCGGGACGCTCCTTGGAATCGGGGCTGACCAGAAAGCGGATACCGATCGCAACGCATAAAATGAGTGAAAATCCGCCAAGCACGTTCTGATGTGTAAAGTAAGCGGCGATCGAGCCGACGGTGCACATACCGATGATGCAAGCCGCCATCAGCCAACCGTGGCGAAGGTCTATTTTTTTATTTTTCGCATATACGCCCGTTGTTACCGCCGAGCCGAGAATATCGCTTGCGAGCGCGATCGCCGTTGCCATATATGCTCCGTGCTCTCCGCCAAACGTGGGGCACAAAACGATCAAAAGCGGCACCATTGCGGTCGCCGCGCTCAGTCCTATAAGACCCGTGCCTATGCCCGCAAGTGCAGATGCAATTACAACTACTATATATTCATATCCCATATCTATATCAATACCCCGTTACAATGGTCGACTTCGTGCTGAATGATCTGCGCCGTCCAGCCCGTGAAGGTTTTTATACGCGGTTTCATATCGGGGGTCTGATACTGCACCTTGACGGTCTTGTAGCGCTTACACTTGCGGGGACCGCCGAGGAGCGACAGACAGCCTTCCTCGGTGTCGTACGCGCCGTCCTTCTTGATGATCTCGGGATTGAGCATTACCGTGTATGCAGGCACTCGTCCGCTCTCATCAAGGAAAGCGATGATGCGCTTACGCACGCCGATCATATTTGCTGCCATACCGACACAGCTTTCCTTGTGCGCCATCAGCGTATCAAGCAAGTCCTGTGCAACAGGCAGATCTTCTTTCGTTGCGACCACCGACTTTCCTGCAAGGAATATCGGATCATGCATCAGTTCTTTAATCATATCTTCACTCCATAAGTCCAAAATGCTTGGCGATCATATCGCAACCCTGCTCTCTCGTATCCGTGCCGCCCGCCTCGCGCACAACTGTGAAAAAGCCGCTGTTTGCGTATTCGTCGTAGTGTTCTTTGCTGTTGATACGTTCCAGACCCTTGCGATAGTTGTCCATAACAGCTGAGGGATCATCACAGCTGTCAATCACGCCGAGAAGAAACTGTTTTTCGGGATCTGCACGGTCAAAGAAGCGTTCCACGCTCATAGACTGCGGCGACAGCATGACTGCGACATGATTGTAATCGGAGATTTCCTTGAGAATATCAAGGGGAATATTTGTATCCACTATCACCTTCTTGTCCTGCGATATGGCGATCAGCTCTGCTATTTCAAACTCTGCCGCCTCGCGACCGACGGCATACATCCAACGCTCATATTCTTCGGGCGTGCGGGTGACAAACTCGCGCCAGTCGGTGAGGTTCTTGTTGTAGCAAAGGTCCGGATGCGTTTCGGGTGTTGCCACGAACTCGGACACAGCCATGTGGTAATTCTCACCGCAGCACACCATGCCGTACCGCTCGGCGAGCATCTTGACCGTGGTAGACTTGCCTGCATAGGCAGTTCCGGTGATGAAAAAGACGTTTTTCAAATAGTGCTTCAGAACATTGTTTTCAATCTTCATTTCTATACCTTTTTTATTCAACTCCCTGCATCCCCATCAGCTTAACTAAGTCACCAAAGCTCTTGTCGTACTGTGCCTGAGAAATCGCACCGTTTTGCAGGAATGTATCGAGCAACTGCTTCTGCTGACGAAAAAGCCCGACCTTCTGCCAACGCTCTTTTGTCATAAGGTTCGAGTGACCCGTGCGAATTTCGTTCATCTGCCTCACTTCAATCCCCTCGGTCTTGCGCTGATAAACGAATCCCAGCTTTTCCTGTACGCGGCGGCTTTTCTCGTTGCCGTCGTAATAGCCGCACCAGATGCGGTTCATTTTGAGATCCTCAAAAGCATAGCGAAGCATCTCACGCGAGGCTTCGGGAATGAGTCCCTGCCCCCAATATGGCTTGCCGATCCAATAGCCAAGCTCGTATTCATCGTCCGCTTCGGCAAGGTCGTTGCGATGAAAGCCAATGCTGCCGATCGGTTTACCGTTTTCTTTCAGACAAACGGCATAAGTCTCGGGCTTGGACAGCACCGTGCGAATGATCTCGCGGCTGTTCTCCACGCTTGTGTGAGTTTGCCATCCTGCGGGCGGGCCTACCTCGGGATTGCTCGCGTATTTGTATAAATCTTCTGCGTCATCCTCGCGCCACGGGCGCAGAATGAGGCGTTCTGTTTCAAGTATCATGTTCTTTCTCCCCAATCAGCTTCTTTGTCCAAGCGAACAATTCTTCCGACATGGTATCAAACTCTACTGCATCACCGTTTTTCAGCTTCAAAAATGTTTCAATGATCTTTCGTTCATCGGCAGAAACCACGTCGAGCAATTCATTTTGATGTTTGATGTATTTTCCCGTCTGCTTGAAAGCGATAGCCTGTACAACAAATGAGGCGGATTTATATAGTCCGCGTAAAATGTCCTCACTCTTTTCGTGCAACATATTATGAACACATCCGTGATAGATATTGCAAGCACCGATTTTGATGGCTCTGCTGACAGCCGCTTCATCAATCACCGTAAGCAATTCATCAAGACTACCTTTTATGGGTGTCGTATCATAATAAAACTGAAAAAGGTCGGAAGGCTCCCAATTCAAAATTTCATTTTTGCCCGACAAGAAACCGCAGATCAGCTCCCGGTGAGGCAAAGTGTCAAGTATCGCTTTGTAGTCTTGAATATCAGAGGATGACAACTCGTCCAGTATCACGACAACGTCAATGTCGCTCGTTGCCGTTGCTTCACCGCGGCTATAACTTCCTTGCAATCCTACAAACCATACGCGGTTTGCAAATGTTTCGTTTAACGTCTGCAAAAAGTCATTCATCCAAGCAGTAATATCGATCATCTGAGTTACCTCCGTCATATTCTTATTGATTCATCTCATCCACCGTCTCGCTCAGTCTTGCAGTCATTTCTACCCACGCGGGACGGAAACCACTTTTTATAGCGTTGCGGACGGATCCCACATTGCACCAAGCGGCGCAATAAAACGGCACTTTTCCCCGGTTCAAGATCTCGACAGCAAGACGGCTGGTCAGCGCCGAGGCGATTCCCTGCCTACGATATTCGGGAAAAACGTCAATGCCGATCTGCCACATCGTGTCGCAGTCAGCGGAGCAACCTGCAAGTCCGACAAGCCTGTCACCGTCATACGCGCCCACACCAAGCGCGTCAAGGTGCTTTCGCTGTTCGCACAAAGCATTTGACCATTCGGGCAGGTACAGGTCGGCGAAATCGTTCTGTGTCAACAATCTCAATTCGTACTTGCAATCAAGAGCACGCAAAACATCCACGTCTGGCAGAAAATATTCTGCCATAAAGCAGATCTTCTGTCCTTTTTTCATCAATTCATCGTTCAGAACGTGCAGATGCGGCGTTTCAAACAGATGCTCGACGGGATATTTGTTGATGTAATTCTCCGCGATCTCACGGAATTCGGGTGACACCGACGCCACCACGTTGTTGCCGTAAGACACAAGCTGACAGGAAAACGGCAGCTTCAAATACCGCCTTGCGCATTCGTTCTCGCGCGACGTGACGATGACGTTCTCGCTTTTTCCAAAATCCGAAGGCTCGGCGCAGAGGTCGATGGCGGATTGCGCCATTGCGATTTTCAATATTTCTTGGTTAGTCATTGTTTCTCCGATTTATTAAGTCATATCATAGGTTCTATAACCGCATTCAATAATCTTGAACTGAAGATTGTGAAAGCGTTGGCGCATATTGTTTTTTGAGAAAAATTCCGCAAGCTTCCCCTTTTTTATAAACTTAATCATAATGGGCTTTGGCAAAGTGTAAAAAGTAAAACTACCATCAATAATATCTCTTTCTCCAACACACTTTGATTCTTCCAGCGAGTTCACCTTAGCCCAAACCTCAGTACACTCATCAAAACCAATATACATACCGTTTTTCAACGATATACCGCGTGCGGTAATTTCGAGCATTTCATTTTCTGTAAATGCTTCATAATCCGAGAAATATTTATCTTTATCCATATAAGTGCTCTCCTTACGGATTGTAATTTTCTAAAAGCTCCATTATATCTTGGCAGTACACATTCCCGCCGAGAACATTGCCGTTCGGATCGAAGGATACGCACCGCACGTCGCGCGGATTCTCTACGTACGGATTTTCGGGGAGAGTGTCCGTGAAATACTCTGCAAGATATTTCAGTGCGTTTCCTTCAGGGAAAATGACATTTCCCTCGTTTACGGAAACTTCCATATCAGCAAAGCTGTTGAGAATCTCCCTCGTTTTTCTGTTGTAGGGATTGTCATCCGTCGCGCTCCTGAGCCACGCAGGCTGAAGGCGGATCGGTATACCGCACTTCTTTGCTTCCGAGGCAAACTGCTTGACCACATCAAGCGGTATCGTTTCCTGATGGAACGCGTCCACCGACAAAAGCAGGTCGTTCACACCGCACGCGGCAAGTCTCTCCGCGACCTCACGAATTTTATCGGTATTCTTTGAAAAATAACCGTTGGTGATGACTTGCCGTTTGGGGATATTCAGCTCTTTGGCGGCCGTCATGATCGCATAGACCGTGTCCGGGTACAAAAGCGGCTCACCACCGAAAGTCATAACCGTTTTAATATCATACTCCGCCGCGATCTTACGCACAGCATCCGCGGCGATCTCGGGATCGATCCTCTCGCCGCAATTTGTATGATCTCCCTCGGAGCAATGCTTGCACCGTCCCGTGCAGGCGTATGTCACGACGAATTCGATCTTGTTCAGATTTTTCAGATACCGATTCATTCCAGGTTCCCGTTTTTCTCTCTGTACTTCTCGTCGGCGCAGGACTTGCCGAAGTACATAAGCTCCCAGACCGCGGGATCGCTGACCTTTTCGATGATCTTGCCGTCCTCAAGCTTTTCGATCGTTGCAGTACCTTCAAAACGCAGGTAACCGCCGTCAAATCCGATCATTTTCGCAAGCAGACCGAGAGGTTTCGGGAGCACGTCGACGAAGCAGGTCTTGTTGATGTCGCCGCTCCGATCGTATATGATGCGGTATTCTTCGCCCGATTCGGTCGTGTATTCGTAAACGACCTTGTTGTAGACGGGCTTGCCCGTGTGCTCGTCGATATATCTTTCCTCGGGAAGGAATCTGAGCGTATGATTGGAATTATCGCCGAGGATCTCGCCGTCCTTTGCGATCATAAAGACGTCGTGATCCTTGTAGCCGTACTTCTTCCCCGCGGTGATCCAGGAGGAAATGACCTTGTAGTTTCCGATCTTTGCTCTGCCCCAATACCAATGGTGCATCAGCTTGATCATCGAAATATTGCCCCAGTTGTGATCGTGATAGCCCGAGCCCTCGAGATGAAGCTCCTTGCCGCCGTCATAGGTGACGTCAGCCACTGCACGCCCCTCGGGGATCGCGGGCAGCCACGCGAAATAGTGCTCTTCATTGTCACCGAAGAAGATGCTTCCCGTCTGCGAACGCCAAGCGCGGATCGTTCCGTCGAGCGTCAGCCGCGCGCTCATATTCTTGCCCTTGAAGACGACGTCATAGTGCTTGAGGTCGCCTCGGCAGTAACATTCGCCGATCTTCACGTCACACTTGTCCTTGGCGTAATGGCTTTCCTCGATCGTGGCGTAGACCTCCTCGGAGAACTTTCTGCCGTCGGGGAGAGTCAGCTCCATCGTCGATATCGGCTTGATCGGACCGTCAACCGCTATCGGCATTTTCGAGAAGAAGAAGATGACGAGCACCGTGCCGTCGGGATAGTGCGAATCGTAGTACCACCATTCGTAGCAGCCCTTCGAGCCGTCAACGCGGGAGCCGTCCTCCCATATCTCGACCTCGTTTTTCTTGAGCCCCATCTGCGCGTAATGCAGATCGTCATCGGGATGTATTGATTTTTGGATTTTATTCATTGGTTTTGCCTCGTTTCAGTTATTTTACAAAATAACAGTAATCCAATATAACATTCCCTTGCTCATCGGGAGAGGTATATCTCGGGCAGGTGCAGTTTTCGAACGACCATACACCGCCGTTTTCATCAGTCCACAGTTCAAGTCCAGCGTCAAGAACCGCGCCTTTACAAGCCTTGGTTTTATGGACTTCCTTTTCGGTTCCGTAGAGCCAACACGTACCAAGACCTATAGCGGGGAAATCAATATATGAAAATCCTTCGGGGACGGGGGTGTTTGCAGGAGTGAACATACCGATCCAATATTCGAAAGGCTGTCCGTCAGCGCGGCGTTCAAGACCTACGTATCCGCCGCCGTTCTCCCAAATAGCAGTTATCTTCTCTACACCGCCCATTGCTTCCTCGATCTTATCGAACCAACCGTTCGCAAACCACTCGCCCCACATCGGTCCGAAATTCGGATACTTTTTGCCGATGAACCGCATCGCGGGGATTTCTTCTTTGAATGTTTTTATGATTTCTGCCATAATTCTACATTTCCTTTCTGCATATAGGTGTTCATTTTAATTATCATGTTCATAACACGGCAACTCAAAAACCATTATGCGTTCGCGAGGGTCGTTGCCGTCAAAGAGGTCGCCGCATTCGATCTCATCGTAGAATTCAAGCTCGTCCAGGGTCATAAGATAGCACATAAATTCGTCGGACGGATAGTAGAAGAACAATAGTATCTCGCGCGGGTCGGCGTACCGGGAGTCAATGATCCTCGCCATCACCTTTTGCAGTATCTCGACCGAAAAGGGGTTGAAGAAATAGCATCTGTTGACCGCGGACGGAACTTCGTATTCCTCCGCGCGGGTCAGAATGAAGTCAGCATTTGCTCTCGGATGTGCGGTCCTCCGGTTTTCGAGCGCGCTCTCGTAGATATGCTCATCATATTCAATTCCGATCGACTCGGCTTTTGTTCGGTAGGAAAGAAAGAATCCGACTCTTCCCTTTCCGCAACCGTAATCGAGGACTACGTCTCCCTCTCCGACCAACCCCGTGCTTGCCAATCGCTCGAGGACGCTGTACGGAGTCGGCTCGTACGGGTAGCGGTATTCGTCCGCGTTCGTATCGTCACGCCCGACCGTTTTTATCTGCAGGAGCTTGTCCCACGTGCTTTCATTATCTGATCTCATAAGACTCACCGTGACCATATTTGTTACTTTATTATACCATAAAATGCCACGCTCTGCAATATCAAAATAGAAACAAGGCGACATTTCTGCCGCCTTGTTTTTATTTTGTATTCCTTTGCTTCAGCATTTCATTGATCCTTGCGGTATTTCTTCTGATGATCGAGTAAATGATCGCCCAGATCACGATATAGCCGACAACGAATATTGCCGAGAAGATCACGATCGGAATGACTCCGAGATCGAGCCAATCGTTGACAAGATATGTGGCGAGATAGCCGACGTAAAGAACGCCGCCGTGGATAAGGATCGCCACAAGAAGCGGCAGACGTTCGAGCTGATAAAGCGCATTCAGACCGCCCACGATGAAGGCGAGAGCAGTCAAGGAAATTATACCGATGCAAACTTGATTTACTGTCAAAGTGTCAACATTAGCTGCCTGCTGCAAAATGATATAGATGATAGCCAAAACGATCGGTCCGATGCCCGATGCGATCGCACCTCGGCGCAAAAATTCAAGAACAAACCTTTTCATTTTCCTTCATACCTCCTTCTGATCTCGGAAAAGCAACGCCTTGATACGTATTCGCGGTATCCGCAGGCAAAAACAGCGTCGATCCCGCCGCTGAAAGCCGCGTCGAAGCGTCGGATGCTGTGCTCGTTGGCAAGAGTTGACTTGTTGATTCTGATGAAATAGGACGGCAATACCGCCTCAAGATCGCGCAGTCTTTCCCTGAGCGTATAGCGGTCCCCGTTCGTATCAATGGCGATCACCTTGCGGTCAAGAACCGTGATGCACTCTATCTCACCGAAGGTGAGCTTGCGCATTTCATCCTCCGCGTAACCCATAATATGATCGGCACCCGAAAAGTTGCAGACGAGATCCTCGATCTGCGCGGTCAGCGAGGAGGGCGCGTGAACGATCGCAATTATTTCCTCCTCCGCGTCCTTGTCGATAATGAGCTTGTACTTCATTTTCAAAAATCCTTACTGTTTTTTCATCTGGCGGAGGAAGCAGAAGACCGCTACCGCCGCCGTTCCGAGGCTGTACAAAAGTATGATCGGAATATGTTCGCCGATGATCCCGAAATCTCCTCCGAACAAGGCTTGTTCCATTTTTACCGCGTGAACAAATGGAAGCGCATTCGCAAGCTTCTCGAAAAATCCGCCAACGAGTCCGATATCAAACCACACGCCCGAAAGCCACGCGGAGAGATTGGTTAGCAGAGCTCCGCAGATACCGCCGACCTGCTTGACGCCGAGAAGAGATCCGCAAAGGAGTCCGAGCGCGATATTGAAGACTGCCGTCGGGATCATACCTAAGATTGCGAAAAGGATATTCACGCTGACCGTCAGCCCCAGGGGAATCGCGGCGAGGTAACATACAAGCGTCTGTCCGAGCGCGATGGGCAAAAGCGGAAGCATATATCCCAAAATAAAATCCAATCCCGTGAGAGGTGTGGTATAAAGTCTTTGCAAGAGCGCGCTTTCGCGGTCCTTTGCGACGAGTGTTGCAGAAAAAAGCGTCATAAAGGACATACCGAAAACGGTGATGCCGGGTGTCAGCGTGTTGATCTCGAACATACTGACGGGAATGTTTTTCTGAATAGTGCTGAGCAAAAACAGAAGAACAAGCGGAAATCCGAGTCCGAAGCCGAGATTCAGCGGATCGCGCAGTATCTCCTTTGAGCATCTTTTGGCAAAGGTCAGCATTCTCATCACTTGACCTCCTTCACGATCGAAACAAAGGTCTCTTCAAAATCATTTTTGCCCGCGACAGCGTTCAATTCGGACACCGTTCCGACAGCAAGGAGTCTTCCGTCCTTCATAATCCCGATACGGTCGGAGAGAGCCTCTGCTTCCTCCATATAATGCGTCGTCAGAATGATCGTCACTCTGCCCTTGAGGTCGCGGATCGCATCCCAAAGCTCGTGCCTGGCAATAACGTCGAGACCGAGCGTCGGCTCGTCGAGGAAAAGGATCTTCGGTTCGCTGATCAGAGCCATCGCAATGCTGACACGGCGTTGCCAACCTCCCGAAAGCTTGCCCGCCTTTCTGCCGAGAACGCTCTCCAATGAGAATTGCTTCGAAAGCTCGCGGATTTTTTCCGCCGTTTTATCCTTTGAAAAACCGTGAATGCCGCAGATCAGTTCGAGGTTTTCCTTGACCGAAAGATTCGGAGCGACCGCCGTTTCCTGTGGGGAAACTCCTATCAAGGATTTTACCTTCTCGGGCTCCTTAGTGACGCTGTAACCACCCACGTATGCGTCGCCCTCCGTCGGCTTCGTCAGACAGGAGAGCATCTTGACCGTCGTGGTCTTCCCCGCTCCGTTTACGCCGAGCAGAGAAAACAATTCGCCCTCGCCTATTTCCAAATTCAACCCGTCAACTGCGGTTATTTCTTTATACCTCTTGACAAGACCCATCGTTTTTATCGCCTGCATAAATATTATCCTCCGTTTTGAACTGATAATATTATAGCATATAAAAACGCAGAAATGTTGATTTATGTCTCTTCGGTCATTTTCTCCGTCTCATCGGTTTTGCCAAATGTTTTTTCAGTTAAATCTGCGGATTTGATCCTGCTTGTCTCGTAAAAAAGCCGCCCGAAGGCGGCTTTTTTAATTAATGATATTCGGGAAGCCAGCCCTTATGTGCCTCGATGAGGTCGTCGCAGAGAGCAACGATATCGTCGATCGAGAGTTCGGAGGCAGTATGCGGCTCAAGCATTGCGGCCTGGTAGATATGTTCACGCTTCTTGGTTACGGCTGCCTCGATGGTGAGGAGCTGAACGTTGATGTTGGTCATATTCATAGCAGCAAGCTGAACGGGAAGGCGTCCGACGTGGGTCGGCTGGATTCCGAGCTTGTTTACAAGGCAGGGGACCTCTACGCAGGCATCTGCGGGGAGGTTATCGATAAGACCCTTGTTGAGCACGTTACCGCCGATCTGATAGGGCTTGTTCGTAACGATCGATTCCATGATCCAGGAAGCATACTCGTGGGTTCTCTTGTGCGAAACGTCATCCGAGAGATATTTCTGCTTGTCGCTGTTCCAACGGTCGATCTGATGGATGCAGCGGCGGGGATACTCGTCAAGCGGAATTCTGTAACGCTCGATGAGTTCGGGGTACTTCTCCTTGATAAAGAAGTTGTTGTACTCTGCATTGTGCTCGCTCGACTCGGTGCAGTAGTAGCCGAGTCGGCGGATATATTCGAATCTGACAAGATCCTTGAAGTTTTCGGGCGGGTTCTCGAGAATTTCATTTGCGCGGCGGCGGATCTCGGGATAGAGGTCGTTGCCGTCGGCATCCTCAAGCTCGAGGAGGAATGCCATATGGTTGATGCCCGCGATCTTTTCCTTGATGGGACGCTTGGGCTCGAGTCCGACTTCCTTAAGCAGGGTATTCGAGCAGACCTGAACGCTGTGGCAGAGACCTACGGTCTCGATGGGGGTATATCTCTGCATATATCCCGCAAGGATCGCCATGGGGTTGGTATAGTTGAGGAAGAGAGCCTTGGGGCAGACCTCAGCCATATCACGGGCAAAATCGTCGAGAACGGGGATGGTACGGAGCGCGCGGAAGATCCCGCCGATGCCGAGTGTATCGGCGATGGTCTGACGGAGACCGTACTTCTTCGGAACCTCGAAGTCGATAATGGTGCAGGGATCGTAGCCGCCGACCTGGATAGCATCAACTACGAAGGTCGCGTCACGGAGAGCGTCCTTACGTTCTGCAACGCCGAGGTACTTCTTGACGGTCGCGCGGTTTTCATTGATATTCTTGTTGAGGGAGCAGATCATTATGTATGATTCTTCGAGTCTTGCGGGGTCGATATCATAAAGAGCGATCTCGGAATCCCAGAGAGAAGGAGTCATCATAACGTCGCCGAGCACGTTCTTGGCAAAAACAGTACTGCCCGCGCCCATAAATGTGATCTTGATCATTTTCATTATCTCCTTTTGCAAAAGAGTTTTTGGTTGAGTTAATTATAGCATAAACACGAAAGTGAGTCAAGAAGTTTTGAACAAAAAAGACGGAAAGTTTTCGTCCACCTTTTCCAAAAGGTGGCGCAGTCAAGGGCGCGTAGCCCTTGACGACCTCCGCAGAGGTCGGAACATCCCCTTGCGCTTCAAACCGACTGCGTCCCGCAGGCGGTTTGGAAGGAGTAAATCCTCCCATCGCGGGAGGATTTCGCTCCTTCATTTTTTAATTAATGAATAATTAAAGCAACACCGCACGGGTCCGTGCGGTGTTGCTTTGATAATTTATAAATCTATAAGTTCAATCAAATCTGAGGAAGGCTTGCGGCGGCGATGGACTGACCTACGCGGCGGCTGCTTTCATCGGGAAGATGGATGGTGATCTTTTCGGAAAGCTCGGGATATTCCTCCGCAAGGACCTTCTGCGCGGTCTTATAAAGGATATTTCCGCCCTCACCCGAGGATACACGTCCCATAAGAAGCACGTGCTTGATATCGTAGAATATTGCGTAATATGCAACGGCATAGCCGAAATATGCTCCGATGGTCTCGTAGATCTTTGCGGCACGCTCGTCGCCCTCTGCCATAAGCTTCTGGACTACCTTGAGCTTTTCGGCGGGGGATGCGCTCTCGTCGAGCTCGATTCCCGCAGCGGGAGCAAGCTTGATTACCGAATCCTGCGAGAAGTACTTGACTCCGCAGCCGTAATCGCCCGACCACTCATCAACCATTGCTTCCTTGTTGTAGTCCGCGGGAACGAATGCAAGCTCGTTGAGCCAGCCCGTGATATTTCCGTTTCCGTCAACGTAACCGCCCGCTTCGCTCGTACCCATAGCAACGCCGAGTACGTTGGTATCATCGAGATCCATTGCGCCCGCAAGAGCGGTAACATCACCGTCGTTGGCTACCTCGATCGGTACTCCGCCGAGCTCCTTCGCGATGTCGGTGTAGATATTCTTGACTACCTTCTCGAAAGCCTCGGGATTCTCGTTCTTTACCTTGAGGAAGAGCGAGGACGTCATAATGCGGTTTCCGATAACTACGCCCGCGGTCGAAACGCCGATAGCATCAACCTTCGGCATCTTGGAGGCGGCAGTCTTCATAGCCTCCATAATTCCGTCATAGTGATATTTGGGATCATTCTGCAGCTTGGGGAACCAGACTACTTCCTCGGAATAAACCGCCTCGCCCTCAACGACTGCGCTGACCTTACGGTCGCTTCCGCCCGCGTCAAAGCCGATGCGGCAACCGTCAAGATGACGACCTACGGGAGACGCGGTCTCCTTTGCAACGGGAGCCTGATCGAAGGGTACGTGGATGACCTCAAAGGGAGCTTCGTAAACGCCCGACATAAAATCGTTGTCAAATGCGCGGATCCCGCCCTCGGAATAATCAGCCTTTATCCTGTCGGCAATGACCTTCGAGCCCGCAATAATTATCTTATAACCGCCGCGGATCCAAAGAAGAGTCTTGACGATTCTCTCAACAAAGTCGTGGTTTTCCTCATCGTGTCCCGTTCCGTCCTTGAATACCTCAATGGTAAACACAGAGGTAAGTCCGTCGTTTCTTTCAAGTCCGATGGTAAGCGGCTCGCCGCCCTCTGCCTTTACTGCTGCTTCGAAATCGCGGTATACGACCGCCATAGGCATAAAGCCGGGATCAAGCGGTGCCAAAACTTTAAGCTTCATAGATCGTTTTTCCTTTCTTGATGGTTCTTATGATGTTGATATTTTTATCTGCTATAATGATATCCGCGTCCTTGCCCGTCTCAAGAGAACCGATACGATCGCCGCAACCGATCGCATTCGCGGGATTGAGGGAAGCCATTTTGAAGACCTCGTTTACGGGAAGATCGGTATGGTCAAGAACGTTCTTTACCGCGCTGTTGAGCTTGAGAACGCTTCCCGCTATCGTACCGTCGGCAAGTCTGCACTCGATTCCCTTAAGGAAAATGGGTTGTCCGCCGAGGTCGTATTCTCCGTCGGGCATTCCGCCCGCGCGGGTACAGTCGGTTATCAGCACCATCTTGTCACCCTTGACCTTTGCGACTATCGAATAAAGTCCGGGATTGATATGGAAGGTATCGGCGATCACTTCAACCGAGACGTTATCCGATGCAAGTGCCGCGCCGACAACGCCGGGATTTCTGTGCGCAAGCGCAGACATAGCGTTGAAGAGGTGGGTCGCGTGGTTAACGCCGTCCTTTGCCGCGCTCATCGCTTCATCAAAGCTTGCGTCGGTATGTCCCATAGAGATCAGCACGTCGGATTCAGCCGCCAGCTTCTTGATGCAGGCGTGTCCCTCGTCCATCTCGGGAGCAAGCGTGACAGAGGTGATGATATCGGCATTTTCGATTATAAAATCCGCGTCGGGTGCGAGAATATTCTCTGCCGCCTGTGCGCCCTTTTTCGAAGGATTTATGAAGGGGCCCTCGGCGTGAACTCCGATTATCTCGGCACCGCCCCAGGTCTTGCTTTCCTCTTTAAGAGAACGTACAGCATTGAGTGCCGCAACGATCTCGTCCTTTGAGACCGTCATAGTCGTGGGCAGGAAAGAGGTAACTCCGTTCTTTGCCACGCCGTACGCCATTTTTTTGATTCCCTCGGGCTTGGCATCGCTGGTATCCTCGCCGAGGTAACCGTGGATATGGATATCGACGAGTCCGGGGGCAACGTAATTGCCTCCCGCATCGATAACCTCCGCGCCTGCGGGCAGCTCGTCCGCAATACCGCAGATCTTGCCGCTGTCGCTGTCAAACGCAAGGATCTTGCCGCACAAAACCGAATCCGGAAGAACGATCTTGCCGTTGATTATGTATGTAAGTGCCATAGTATTTAACTCCTTAGAAATAATATCCTTACGAGCATAGTATAGCAGAACACGATGAACATATTGTGAACTAAATTTGAACTTTTTACATTCTGTCTTTATTTTATTAAAATATATAATTATAGTTTGTTAATTGGATATTTAGAGCCCTCTTTTGTTGCTGTTAAGCCTAGATCATCAATAATTTACAAAATAATATTGCAATAAGGAATAATTTGGTATATCATAATATATATCACTTTTTCGGAGGATGAGCTATGTTCGGTTACGTTCAGCCGTATATTCCAGATCTGACGGTCGGAGATTATGAATACTACCGCGCGGCGTATTGCGGACTCTGCCGATCGATGGATGAGGTCTGCGGCGGCTCTTCGCGGATGACTCTCTCCTATGACGGAGTTTTTCTCGCACTTCTGCGGATGCTTCTGACAGACGAGAGACCCGAATGTGAGCGGCATCATTGCCCCTATGCACCTCTCGCGAGAAAAAATATGCTCGTTCTCTCCCCCTCTCTCGACTTTTCCGCGGGCGCGATGGGCGTTCTTACCGCGCTGAAGCTCGAGGATGACGTGAGGGACGAATCGGGATTTAAGAAGCTTGGAGCGATCCTTATGCGCTCTCCCGCGAAAAAGTGGATGAGATGCGCCGACGAGCAGGACGAGGGGATCGTAGATAAAACACGCGCGGGACTCGATCTTTACTACGCCGCCGAGAAGGAGAACGCAACCGCCGAATTCTCGGATGCGGGCATCGAATCGGGTGCCGAAAGCTTCGGAGAGATCGTCGGTATGCTTGCCTCGAGAGGCATCGAGGACGAAAACTACGCCATAGCATACTCGGTCGGACGCCACGTCGGTCGTTGGATCTACTGCATCGACGCGCTCGACGATCTTGCCGACGATGCCAAAAAGGGCAGATACAACCCCTTCATCGCCTCCTATGGCGATACGCTTGATGAAGCAGAAAAGCTGACTCTCGCGTGTCTGTTGCGCGAAGAGAGCGACTCTGCTATGTCAATGCTCGGTCTTGCCGAGATCGACGAAAGCTCGCGCGCTTACAGGATCGTCAAAAACATCCTGACCGTCGGTATGCCGCTAGTTGCAAGCGCGGTCCTTGACGGCTCCTTCCGCAAGCCGAAGCGCGAGGACATCAATAAAAAATCAATCAAGGAGGGCTCATTCGAATGAGAGATCCCTTTTCGGTTCTCGGCGTAAGCCGTGAGACGAGCGACGACGATATCAAAAAGGCTTACCGAAAGCTCGCCCGTGAAAACCACCCCGATAAATTCACCGATCCCGCCAAGCGCGCACGCGCAGAGGAGAAAATGAAGGAGATCAATGCCGCCTACGAGGAGATCCAGAAGATCCGATCGGGAAAATCACAAGATTCATACTTCGGGGGCGCGCATTACAACGAGACCTCATCCTCGGGCGACGACAGATACGTTGCGGTCCGCGTTCACATCAACGCGCACCGTGTGCGAGAGGCTGAAGCAGTTCTTTCCACGGTTCCGCAAAACGAGCGCGGCGCAGAATGGTACTATCTGCGCGGAATCACTCTTATGATGCGCGGAAACATCATCGACGCGGGCAGATGCTTCGATATGGCTTGCGAGCGCGATCCCGAAAACGAGGAATACCGCGCCGCGCGCGAACAGCTCCGCGCAAGGACTTCGTCCTATCAGGGCGGCACATACACCACGCACACAGACTGCTCGGACAGCTTCTGCGACTGCCTGCGCATATGCATCTGCGCAAACCTTTGCATCGGAGGACCCTGCTGCTGACGCAAGGTAAGAGGTGAGAAGTATGGTAGATTTTCTCGCTATGCGAGAAAATCAATTAAAAAACAAAATTGCAGTTGACAAACTTGCGTTTTTATCTTATAATATAATTACAAAATCAAAATCCGAAAGGAATAAAAAAATGTACAGAATCGGTGTTGACCTTGGCGGTACAAATATTGCCGCAGGTATTGTAAATAATGAAGGAACTATTCTTTCCCGTCAGAGCATTCCCACGGGTGCGCACAGACCCGCAGACGAGATCGTTGCGGATATGGCACAGCTTTGCCGCGATCTGATCAAGAATGCGGAGATCTCCATCGACGAGATCGAGGCTGTAGGTATTGCCAGCCCCGGCGTTGCAAACCACGACACGGGAGTTGTTGAATACGCCAACAACCTTCCCTTCCGTAACTTCCCCCTTGCCGATAAGTTCAAGGAGGGATTCCCCGTTCCGAAGGTAACCATTGAAAACGACGCCAATGCAGCAGCTTGGGGTGAGGCTAAGGTCGGAGCGGCAAAGGGCTCGAAGAGCTCGATCATGATCACGCTCGGTACGGGTGTCGGAGGCGGCATCGTCATCGATGACAAGATCTATTCCGGCTTTAACTATGCGGGCGCAGAGCTCGGACATATCGTTATCGTTTGCGACGGCAGACCCTGCTCCTGCGGAAGAAAAGGATGCTGGGAGGCTTACAGCTCTGCAACGGCTCTTGTCAGAATGACCCGGGAAAAGATCGCAGAATGCGATGAAAAGGGCATCCACACACTTATGTCGGATATGGCAGCAGAGCGAGGCAAGGTATCGGGACGCACGTCCTTTGACGCTATGCGCGCAGGCGACGCGGCGGCAAAAGAGGTCGTTGATTCCTACATAAAGCACCTCGCTTGCGGTCTTATCAATATTATCAACATCTTCCAGCCCGAGGTCCTCTCCATCGGCGGCGGTATCTCGAACGAGAAGGACAATCTCCTCACTCCCCTTGTTCCCCTGGTAAGAGCAGAAACCTACGGCAACGGTATCGTCCGTCCGACAGAGATCCGCATCGCGACCCTCGGAAACGAAGCGGGAATTATCGGAGCAGCGCTTTTAGGTTAATGCAGAGTGCAGAATGCAGAGTGCAGAGTTATGGAAGCTTTTCGAACTTTGTTCGAAAAGCATACCGAAATAAATATATTTTGTGCTGATAATCCTTAGTTAATCTAAACCATATAACAACCAAATAGAAAACTCGAGATACACTGAAGCGTAAAAAACTTCATTATATCTCGAGTTTCTTATTATTAAACAACGGTTCAGAACAGTACAAAAGGTTATCACGCAGAAATACAATTATCATAAGGAACAATTTCCGAGCATCGCGAGGAAATTTACCTTAACTCTGCATTCTGCACTCTGCACTCTGCACTCCCTCTGCCCTCTGCTTTCTGCATTTTGCATTTATCAAAAATATCGCTCCCGTCGCAAGTGAGGTTATCGGGATATAGATCACGGTGCTTGCCGCCCAGCCGAATTTCTGCGCGATCGTATTGAAAACTATTATCGGCGCGGGATTCGGTCCGACGAAGAACATATTGACCTCGGCACCGACTGTGATACCGATCAGGGTATTGATCACGAATGCAACGAAGCAAAGCGCGACGAAGAGCTTGACGATATCAAAATAGTCGCTCTTCGAGCTTCCCGCGCGGTGCGAAAAGATTATGTAAAATGCGAGAAAGACGAGCGAATAATGGCAGGCGATCGCGTGGATCGTCAGCGGTACCTGCGTGAGAAAGACTCCCGAGGGCTCGAAAACGCCCGCGAATCCACCAAGCAGATTGAAGCACATCATAAAGCCGTAAGCCGCGCGGCTGATCCTTTCATTCTTCGACAATACCGCGACGGGACAGAGATACATCGGCATCGAGCACATCTGAAAGGGAAATTCGCCCCAACAGATCGCGTTGTCCTCGATGACGAAAAAGAGGAATATCTGCTTGAAGATCTCGCTCGCGATCAGAACTCCCGCAAATGAAAGAAGCAGTATCTTGTTCTTTCTGTCATCGAATTTTCGGCAAAGCCAGGCAAGCGAGATGCAGAGAGTCATACCGACGATGATCAGAATTATATGAAAGGTACCGTATGCCGGCGGCGGAATCATTTCCGCCGCTATTGCATTCATCATTTTGTCAAGAACTTTCATATTTCCACCTTATTTGATCGCGGGGAAGGTCAGCGTGACCTTAAAGAGGTCGCCGTCGACCGTGATATCGAAGCTGCCTCCCTGAAGCTCGGTCAGGCTCTTTGCAATCGAGAGTCCGAGACCGTTGCCCTCCGTATTTCTCGAGGCATCGCCGCGCACAAAACGCTCGGTAAGCTCGCGCGCATCGAGGGAAAGAGCCTCCCTTGAGATATTTCTGAATCTGAATACCGCCGCGCCCTTTTCTTCCTCGAGGCTGACATAAACTCTCGTTCCGGGGAGAGCGTATTTGCGCGCGTTACCCATAAGATTATCGAAAACGCGCCATATACGTCTGCCGTCCGCCATGATCCTGATCGACCCCTCGGGGGCTGTGCAGACGAGCTCGAGTCCCGCATCCGAAAGCCTCTGCGAATATTCTCCCGAGACCTGCGAAACGAGAACGCAGGCATTACATTCGGCAAGCTCGATCTCGATATTTCCGCTCGATGCTTTTGAAGCCTCGACAAGGTCCTCGATAAGCCTCTTCATTCGCTCGGATTGATTATGAAGCACCGATGCGTATTCCTTGATGTTTTCGTTGTCGCATTCCTCGCGGCAGATGAGATCGGAATAATTGATGATCGAGGTCAGCGGAGTCTTTATATCGTGCGAGACGTTCGTGATAAGCTCGGTCTTCATACGCTCACTTCGGATCCTTTCCTCTACAGCGAGATTAAGTCCCTCTCCGATTCGGTTCAGATCCTCGCCGTGATCCTTCAAGTCGAGAATGAGCGAATCTGTTTTGACCTTATATTCAAGATCGCCGTCCGCGATCTTGCGTCCTCCCGTCTTGAGACGGCGAAGCATTATTGCAAAATAAATGACAGCAGCACCGCCGACAAGCTTGCCGATCAGCCACCAGATCATCATATTGTCGACCTCGGTATGCGTCAGGGCTATCACGAAAAACTCAACGACCGCAACGACCGCAAGAAGTATCAGCGTCTTCCATATCATCGGGATCGAACGCACAAAGGCGGCAATACAGCGTCCGACGAATCGGATCGCACGCCAAAGCAGACGCATAAAGCGGAAGATTATTGTGTTTTTAATGAGAGTTCCGAGCTTGACGCGGATCGCAAAGCTCATAAACCACACAAGGCTTGCCACGATAGCAACGACGTAGAAGATCGAAAGCGCGATCGCGGTCTCGACGTCACCGCCGATATCGACAACGATCATCAGTCCGAAAAGCATCAAAGCCGCGTATATCGCCGTCGGGATCTCGAAGGGAATATTCGTAAGTACTGTTGGCGAAACGCCGTCGATCCCCCTTCTTCTGCCCGCGGAGACCATAAGAAAGGCGATCGAGATCAGCGCGATCAGAAACGCCGCCGCACCGATCGGATAGATCCAGAATCGGAAAATATAGAGCACGTCGATTAGCAAGCCGTACCAGAAATAATCGTCAAGCTCGATCCGATTGGCGGCAACACCGACCGTCACCGAGCATACCGATTCGGGCGGATATTCCTCGGGGTCATAATCGTTTCCGATCGAGCGTAAAAGATCAACACTACCGTCCTCAGCAAATTTAACGTGCCAATAATAGGTGTAAACGAATCGCTCGTCAACCTCGGAAAGTTCCCTGGTGTACTTGCGGAAATTGGGATTCGCACTTTCCGACTGCACCGATCCGATATTCGTATACTTTATAAACTCGTCGGCGTTGTTCTCGCCGTGCTCCGAGCTTATCAGCAGATGCATAATATTATAGGCGTCGTTATATGCGGTCATTGAAAAGACGTCGTCGAGATTCGCCTCACGGCTCGTCCAATAGACCTCCGCCTTGAACATTATGACCGCTCCGACGACCGCAACGGCGGTAAGACAGAGCATAACGACCGCAAGCATAAAAGCCGTGATCTTCGCGGCTATACTGTGGCTTATGCCCCGCCGAGCCTTCTTTTCCTTCATCATCTTACTCCCTTCTCAATCTTATATCCCTGACCCCAGACGACCTTTAAGTATCTCGGCTCGGCGGGATTGATCTCGATCTTCTCGCGAAGATGTCTGATATGTACTGCAACCGTATTATCACCCGTCAACGCGCTCTCCTTCCAAACGAGGGTATAGATCTCGCTCGGCGAAAAAACCTTTCCGGGATTTGACATAAGAAGCTTGAGGATATCGTACTCCTTCGGCGTCAGAGCGACCTCCTCGCCGTCCAGCATAAATTTCTTCTCTCTGTTGTCGATCTCAAGACCGCCGATCGTGATGACGTCATCGGTCTTGTTCGAGCCGCCGAGGGTAAAATATCTTCTCAGCTGAGAGCGGACTCGCGCGGAGACCTCGATCGGATTGAATGGCTTCGTTATGTAATCGTCGGCACCGATGTTGAGTCCGAGGATCTTGTCGCTGTCCTCGCTCTTTGCCGAAAGAAAGATGATCGGCACGTTGCTCGTCTCGCGGATCTTGACCGCCGCGGTCATACCGTCCATCACGGGCATCATAATATCGAGGATGATCAGATGGATCTCTTCCTTATCGAGAATACGAAGTGCCTCAACGCCCGTAGACGCGGTAAAGAAATTCAGATCGGGGGATGCAAGATATATTTTCAGCGCGGATACGATATCCGCCTCATCGTCGCAAATAAGAATATTGTACATTTCAACGCTCCTGTGCTTTTGTTGAGTACATTATACCACACTTTTTATGAAAAAGAAATAGTTAAACCAATTAAGATTTTCTTAAATAGAGATTTTTTACGATTAATTGGCGGAGAGAGTAAGTAAATGCAGAGTGCAGAGTGCAGAATGCAGAGTTGAGGATAATTTCCGAGCGAGCTCGGAAATTAGAAGTTAAAGAATTAAGTTTTGCTTTGGCAAACTATTGTTTTGCGATAAACAATAAATTTGGTAAATAAAAAATGCTCGGAAATCTTTGAAGTAATCTTCATTGATTTCCGAGTTATTTGTTTAGCTATTAAATGTTATAGCTAAGCGAAGTGTTATCAGTGCCGAATTAAATTATCCCACAAATATTTTTCGAGCATCGCGAGAAAAATTACATTAACTCTGCATTCTGCACTCTACACTCTGCACTTAATTAATCACTACGTTATCAAATCTCGTATCCGCGTAGCAGGTTACGAGTCCGAGCTGAACGTCGGAGCCGTCGTAGGTCATCTTGTCGGTCTTGGTGCCGTCAAAGAATTCAGCGCCCTCATAAGTGATCTTCATATACATCTGACCATCGGTATAGAAGGTCATCGAGTCGGGTGTGACCTCGAGACGGAGCTTGACCTTATTCGAGAAGCTTCCGAGGTCGGTACGTGTCTTACTGCTGTCGTGGTCTGTACGGATATGGAAGGTTGCGGTCGAACTGTCTGTACCCGTGATGTTTCCGCCCGCGGTACGCAGGTAGAGACGGTAGGTCTTGCCCTTTTCGTCGATAAGCTGAAGTCCCGCGGTCGGATTCTTGCTGCCGCAGTACTTTCCGATCGTAACGTCAGCCTCAAAGATCAGGCTGTTTCCCGAGACGGGCTTTCCATCGAGAGTTGCAAAGGAATAGATGATGCCGTCACCGCTCTTGTAGGTATAGCTGATGGTCTTGTTGTCCTCGGTGACGTCAAACATTCCGCTCTTTCCCTCTGCCGCAATGCCCGTAAAGCTGTGCGAGCCGAAGGTAAGTGTGCCCTTCTCCTTCTTTTCTTCCTCAACGTACTTGATCTCAGCCTTTTCTGTGGGAACAAAATCAAGAAGCATCGCGGAGGCTTCACGGAGGGTCTTGGCGATCTCGGCATCAAGTCCGTTGGTGAAATCTATGTTCACGGGTGCCTCTCCGAAGATCACGGTATAGAAATCCGACGCGATAAGATAGCTTCCCGTTGCCGAGGGATGCGAATTGTCGGTATGATACATCACATATTTCGGATGCTCCTCAATGACCTTATTGAAGGTCGCTCCTACGTAAACCGCCTTGGTTCCGAGCATTTCGGAAACTGCGGCATTGTATGCGGTAACGAGATTTGTATGCTCGATTCTCGACATTCTCTTGGTGTTGCCCTCGCGGGTAACGTAGCCCTTGTTCACGCCGAAGCTCGAGTACTGAAGCGGGATCGCGCCCGCAGCCTTGATCAGCTCAACGACGTCCTTTGCCGCGGAGTATTCCTTCCAGGGGTAGTAGGGGAAGAATTCAGTCATAACGGGATTGTTGCGGTTGGGCTGGAAAATGATGATGTCCCAATTATCGGATGCGATCCTTTTGCTGTACGTCTCCCAGAGTGCGGCATCCTCGCGGTACATCGCAATACCCGTGCCGCCCTTTGTCTGCGCGGCGGCGGTGACCTTCTTGCCTGCGGCGCGGCATATAGCCTCGAATATCACGGGCATATTGTTATAATGAGTCAGGCTGTCGCCGATAAAGAGGACCTTGATGCCCTCGCTCTCAGCCTTCTTTCTCAAAGCCGTCCACTCGTTGTCAACGACCTCTGCGGGCTCTGTCTCGGGTGCATCTGTCTCGGGTGCATCTGTCTCGGGCGCATCGGTTGCGGGCACATCGGTAACCGCAGGGGGCGTATTTTCGGGTTCGGGAGTGTCCAAAGTCACTTCACCCTCTCCGCCGGCACAGCCGAAAAGCGGAAGGATAAACAAAAGAGATAATAACGCTGTCAGAATTCTGATAAGTTTTTTCATTGTAATTCTCCGTTTTTTCTTTCATTATATCATAAAATATGCCATATGTAAATACAAAAAATGCCCAATTTTTATGGGCATTTTTTGTTATTTCTGTCCCGTGATCTCCTCGGGATATTTTACCTCTGCGAAGCCCTTTCGGAGGATCGCCTTGGTCCAGGGGTATCTGTTGATCGATTTTGCGCCCTTGGGGCAGGCTTTCACGCAGGCGCCGCATCCGATGCAACGCTCGGTATCTATCCTGAATTTATCCAGCGTGATCGCCTCGGTCGGGCATACCTTCGCGCAGGTGCCGCAGAAGGTACAGTTTGCGCTGACTGTCTTCGGGAATCCGAAAGCAAGCCTCTTCGTCAGATCATAAGGAAGCTTTCCGATAATATCAAATCCGCGGGACGCGATCGGGAGCTCTTCTCGGTCCTCGTCGGCGGCAACCGAAAGAATAAATTTCCCAACGTCACCGAGAGTATCGGGGAGGACCTGCTTTTCCTCAACGCATTCAGCAAAGGAATGCGGAAGCGGACAGGTCATAATTCTGCAGAGGGGTACCTCGGCGGAATCAAAAAGCTTTCTTGCCTCCTCTGGAGCGCATCCGACTCCGCAGGAGCCGTAGCCGAGCACAAGCGCAGCCTTTTCGACAAAGAGCTGTGAACGTTTGATAAAAAACTCAACGGGAGGCGGCAGATGGCGCAGATATACGGGCGCGATCATGATCATAAGATCCACGTGGATCTCAAGTCCGCACGCCGCTTCTCTGTCCTCTGCATAGGTGATATCTAGGCATTCTACCTCGTATCCCGCGCGGTCAAGGATGACGGTTGCCGCATCGGCAAGATCAAGGCATCCTCCGTGCGGAGAAAAGGTTACAACAAGTATATTTCTGTTCTTCATTATCAATCAAGGTAGCCGAGTCTGTAGAGGAGCTCCGCGTTCAGCACAGAGCCTCCCGCCGCACCGCGGAGAGTGTTATGCGAAAGTCCGACGAACTTGTAGTCAAACATAGTGTCCTCGCGGAGTCTGCCCGCTGTGATACCCATTCCGCCGTAGATCTCGCGGTCGATAGCGCACTGGGGGCGGTTGTCTTCCTCAAAATATGTGATGAACTGTTCGGGAGCGTTCGGGAGTCCTAGCTCCTGGGGAAGTCCCTTGTATTCAGCCCAAGCCTTGAGGATCTCCTCTTTTGAGGGCTTGTTCTCAAAGCTCATAAAGATAGCAGCGGTGTGACCGTTGGTCACGGGAACGCGGATGCACTGAGTCGTGATCAGCGGAGCAGTCGCATTGACTACAACGCCGTTCTCGACCTTACCCCAGATCTTGAGGGGCTCCTGCTCGCTCTTCTGCTCCTCGCCGCCGATGAAGGGGATGACGTTATCGATCATCTCGGGCCATTCCGCAAAGGTCTTGCCCGCGCCCGAGATAGCCTGATAGGTGGTAGCAACTACCTTACTCAGCCCGAACTTGAGAAGGGGCGTGAGCATAGGAACGTAGGACTGGATCGAGCAATTAGGCTTGACGGCGATAAATCCGCGCTTGGTGCCGAGTCTCTTTTTCTGTGTCTCGATAACTGCAAGATGATCCGAGTTGATCTCGGGCATAAGCATGGGGACGTCCTCAACACCGCGGCAAGCCGAGTTATTCGAGACTACGGGAAGCTCGTGGCGTGCGAAATCCTCCTCCATCGCGCGGACCTCTGCCTTGGGCATATCAACGGCGCAGAAAACGAAATCGCAAAGCGAGGCGATCTTATCGACCTCGGCGGAATCGAGAACGACCATATCCGCAAATTTTTCGGGGCAAGGCTCGGTGAGCTTCCAACGGCTTCCGACAGCCTCCGCATATGTTTTGCCCGCGCTTCTCGCGGAAGCGGCAAGGCAGGTGACTTCAAAATAAGGATGGTCGGCAAGAAGGGTCAGAAGACGCTGACCTACCATTCCGGTCGCGCCGACAACACAACATTTTTTCTTTTCTGTAACAACAAAACTCATAATATATATCCTCCGTGGATCAGTGTCGAAAAAATAATATTAATGATACCACATTTGCGGTAAAAAATCAATAGGAAAATGAATATTTATTCATTATTTTTCAGAACTTCCGCATATACCTTATTCTTCGGGAGTCCCGTTTCCTTTACGATCGTTTTTATCGCGTCCTTCTGTGACATTCCGCCCGCCATAAGAGCGGCGGCGCGGTCGGCGATATTGACGCTCTCCTCTTCCTCGCTCATCTCGGGCGCGCCGTCGATAACGAGCACGTACTCCCCGCGGGGCTCGACGCTTTCATAATATTCGCAAGCCGACGAAAGTGTCATACGGAGTATCTCCTCGTTGAGCTTCGTAAGCTCGCGGCAGAGCGAGATCCTTCTGTCAGAGCCGAAATACTCGCAGAACTCGGCAAGCGTCTTTTTGAGTCTGTGCGGAGCTTCGTAAACGATCAGCGTGCGTTCGTCCTTTGAAATATCGGTAAGGCGTTTTTTGCGCTCCTTGCCCGATACGGGAAGGAAACCCTCGAAAGCAAAGCGTCTTGTTGACAGACCCGAAAGAGCAAGCGCAGAGACCGCCGCACAGGCACCCGGAATGATCGATACCCTGACCCCCTCCTTTGCGCAAAGAGCCACAAGATCCTCGCCGGGATCGGATATCGCGGGCATTCCCGCATCGCTGATGAGCGCGCAGGATTCGCCTCCCTTGAGTCGCTCAACGATCTCGGGTCCGCGCTCGGCTCGGTTATGATCGTGATAGGAGACCATCGGCTTTTTGAGTCCGAGACGGGAGAGCAAAAGTCCCGAATTTCTCGTATCCTCCGCGGCTACGAAGTCGACCTCCGAGAGCACTTTAAGCGCGCGCTCGGTGATGTCCGAGAGGTTACCGATCGGGGTCGCAACGAGGTAAAGGATCGATTTTT
The DNA here is from genome assembly GCA_045531455.1 of Eubacteriales bacterium. GTDB lineage: Bacteria > Bacillota > Clostridia > Oscillospirales > CAG-272 > CAG-390. The sequence goes on along the minus strand of JAZSEA010000006.1, from coordinate 11,457 downwards.
CCACCTTGTTTTTTTCTTCAGTATAAGACATATCTTTTCCTTTCGTCACAAAAAACACGCATCAGAATATACTGTACCGAATACGTTTTTTGTGAGGTACTTTATGGCTATCAAAATCTACATAGATCAGGGGCACAATCCCGTAAATCCAAACGCGGGCGCTGAGGCAAACGGTCTGCGTGAGCAGAATCTTGTTTACACGATCGGGCAGGAGCTTGCCGCACTCCTTCGTGCCAACGGAAATTTCGAGGTCAGGCTTTCGCGCCCGACGCCCGAAACGCAGCTCGGAGATTCGGTTTCGAGCAGCCTTCGCAGAAGGGTCGAGGACGCCAATTCCTGGGGTGCTGATTACTTCATCAGTCTGCACACGAATGCGTCGGTCTCACCAGATCCGAACGGAACCGAGGCACTTGTCTTTGCCAAGCCCTCTGCATCGGCTTCGCTTGCCGCCGATATCGTCCGCGAGGTGACCGAGTACACCGGACTGCGAAACCGAGGCGTGATCGTCCGAAGCGGACTTTACGTTTTGCGTAAGACAGCTATGCCCGCAGTTCTCGTTGAGCTTGCCTTTATCAGCAACCCCGAGGAGGCTGCTTTGATGCGAGACCAACCGGGGCTTTTTGCCCGCGGAGTCTACGAAGGAATCCTCGATTACACGGGCGTGTGATAACTATATTATTATATCATATTATAAGATATAGGTCAAGTGTTTTTTGTTGCGACTCAATTTTTGCGAGGGAAGAAAGACGGCTTTTTTGTGCAATTTCTGCAATTTTTCGACAAAATTAATTTGATTAGTTTATGTGTTTTAATTTGATTTACATCTAATTGTCGACATATGTATCAAATTAATACCGTGATTTTATTATATGTATTTCTAATTTGTAGTAATCCGGGCAAAAAAATACGCCAATATACCATTTATTGGCATATTGGCGTAATTTGAATTTACGTTATATTTTTACCCTTAATTCGACTCAATTCCGCACATTTTGAGAAGTCCCGCTTCGTCGATGACGGGAATTCCGAGCTCGTGCGCCTTTGTAAGCTTTGAGCCCGCCTCCTCGCCCGCAACGACGTAGGACGTCTTCTTTGAAACAGATCCCGCTGTCTTTCCGCCGCGCTCCTTGATCAGTGCCGAAGCTTCGCTTCTGCCCATCGTGGGAAGGGTTCCCGTGAGCACGAAGGTCAGTCCCGCAAGGCTGTCGTCGAGTGCTTTAGAGGTCGATTCGGTAAACAATCCCGCGTCGATAAGGCGGCGGCATAGCTCGATATTGGTGGGATGCGAGAAGTAGTCGATGACGCATCTTGCCGTGATCTCGCCGAAATCCTCGAGGGCGCAGAGTTCTTCGGGAGTTGCGTTCATACAGCCCTCGAGCGTTCTGAATTTCTTGGCAAGTGCGGCAGCCGCGACCTCGCCGATGTTGCGTATTCCGAGGGCGTAGATCAGCCGCTCAAGTCCCGCGGATTTTGATCTTTCGATTGCGGAAATAAGATTCTTTGCCGAAAGCTCGCCCATACGTTCAAGAGAGGCAACGTCCTCGGCTTTGAGCAGATAGAGATCAGCAGCGTTCTTTATCAGATCGGCTCCTATGAGAAGATCAACGATCTGCGGACCGAGTCCGTCGATATCCATCGCGCCTCTCGAAGCAAAATGCTCGATAGAGCGCGAAAGCTGTGCGGGGCAGGCGGAATTGGTGCATCTGAGCGCAATTCCCTCTCCGCTCGTCTCGTCACGGCTTACGGGCTCACCGCAGGAGGGACAGGTCTCAGGCATAGAAAATTCGGTCTGCGTTCCGTCCCTCTTTTCGGGCACAGCGGAGACGATCTCGGGGATAATATCACCCGCTTTTCTAACCTTTACGATATCCCCGAGCATAATGCCGCGCTCGGCAATGAATTCGGAATTATGAAGCGTTGCACGGGATACGGTGGTACCCGCAAGACGTACGGGCTCGAGCTCCGCGATGGGAGTCAGCACACCCGTTCTGCCGACCTGGATCGAGATCGAATTCAGCTTCGTTTCCTTGACCTCGGGCGGGAATTTATAAGCCGCCGCCCATTTGGGAGTCTTGACGCCCTCGCCGAGTGTCACACGATCGGCGGTCGAATCAAGCTTGATAACAACGCCGTCGATATCATATTCGAGATCGTCACGGCGCGAGCCAAGATAATCGATATGATCGAAAATTTCCTTTTCTGACGAGACACGAACACGCTCGCAGATCACGGGAAATCCGAGTGTTGCAAGGCGGTCAAGCATCTCCGTGTGGCTCTCGCTCTCTCGTCCGTCGAGCCAGAGCGAGCCCTCCTGAATATTGAAGATAAAGACGTCAAGTCTGCGCTCAGCCGCAATCTTCGGGTCGAGCTGACGGAGCGATCCCGCCGCCGCATTTCTCGGGTTTGCCATAAGCGGCTTGCCCTCAGCCTCGCGCTTTGCGTTGATCGATTCAAGCACTCTGCGGGGCATATAGACCTCACCGCGGACGGTAAAGGTAAGCGGCTCGGTGAGCGTCAGAGGAAGCGAGAAGATCGTCCGCAGATTCTGCGTAACGTCCTCGCCGACCTGCCCGTCTCCGCGAGTTGCGCCCTGAATAAATATTCCGTTTTCGTATTTTAATGCAACCGAAAGACCGTCGATTTTGGGCTCGACCGACCACATAGTCTTTCCGATCACCTTCTCTACTCCCGTAAGAAAAGCCGAAAGCTCATCGAAAGAAAAAACGTCCGAGAGCGAATTCATTCCGACCGTGTGCGTGACCTTCTCGAATTTATCGAGCGGTGCGCCGCCAACGCGTCTTGTAGGCGATGCGGGATCGAAAAATTCGGGATTTTCCTCCTCAAGCGCGAGGAGCTTATGGTACATAAGGTCGTAATCGTAGTCCGAGATCTCGGGCGCATCGTCAACGTAGTATTTACGCGCGTGATAAGCCACCTTCGCGCGCAGCTCATCGAGCTCATTTTTTATTGCAATTTTATCTTCCATCTGACACCTCAAAAAAACAGCCATACAAATATATTATACCACTAAAAACGCGAAAAGTCAATCAAAAATGCACCTGCACATTTCTTTTCGTTAAATTGCACAAATTCACAAATATCGTAGGATTTTTTTCAAAAACCTATTTATTTTGCACAAATTATATGCTATAATATAGATGTACCGAGGGAGAATGCTCCCGCGGCACAAAGTTACAGTACAGGAGGAAGAAAACATGAAAATCACCGTTGTTGGCAGACACATGAGCGTACCGAACGATCTGCAGGTACTCGCCGAAAAAAAGCTTGCGAAGCTTGACAAGTATTTCGCAACCGAGGAAAAGGCGACAGTCACCTTCAGCCGCAAGCGCAACCGTGAAAACATAGAGATCACGATCGCCGCGGCAAACACTCTGTTCCGCTGTGAAACCGATGATGAGACCTTCCGCAACGCAATCGACCGCGCTGTAGACACTATCGACCGCCAGATCCGCAAGAACAAGACGAAGCTCGAAAAGAGACTCCGCGCTCAGGGCGCGGCAGTTGCCAAGGGCATTACGGATATGGCAGACGAGCTTTCCGAGAAGGAAGACTTTGTGGTTCGCCGCAAGGAATTCGATCTCAAGCCTATGTCGGTTGACGAGGCGATCCTTCAGATGAACCTCATCGGACACGAATTCTTCGTGTTCCAGGATGACCAGTCGGGTGAGACCTGCGTTGTATACGCAAGACGCGACGGAGACTACGGTCTTATCGTTCCGGGAAAGAAAGAATAAATTGAATAGACATTCGGGGCTGTCCTTGGACAGCCCCGAATTTTTTGTATTCTGTCGGCTTCGCCGAGTTAATATTGCCTTCGGCAAGTTAAGATCGTGCTTCGCGCGAGTTATTATTCGCCCTGTGGGCGAAGATAGAAGGTAATTTTCGCTGACACGAAAATATTTATTCTCCGTATACTATAAGAAGCGTGATTCCGTTTTTATCGAGATACACGGTCTGAGTGCCGCCGAGGGTACCTCGGGTGTAAAAAGTGATCGACCATACGTCATCCCAACCGTCGTGCAACACGGATACGGTATCATATCCGATGGTGCACTCATTTTTCGCCCTCTCTGCGGCTTCGTTGCTGTCAGCGACGGGATTTGCGGTCGTGTTCCTGAATCCCGTTGTCTTCACGCCCGGCTCGCCTTCTTTATACGTCTTGCTTTCATCAGCGAAGGAAAAGCCTCCGATGGAGCTTTCGGGCACAATGAATTTAAAGATGCACTCATTGGCGCGGATCGTAAATTCCTTGATCTCGGGATCGCATCCGCGCCCGTCGATCTCCTCATAAAACACAACGAGATACTCGCCCGGAAGCAGAGTGTAGATATCGTCGATCCTGTCAAACGAATAATCGAGCTCGTTATAATCGGTATCGTAAACCTTCACCCTTGCGACGTACGCGTTCACGGGCAGATAGGACTGCACGCTTCCCTTATAGAAAAGCGTCGGGAAAGAGCTGTGGTCTTCCTTATTCCCGATGATCTGCGAAACGCCGAAGCCGTCGCCCGTAAGGACCTCGCCGCCCTTATGCTCCTCGGTCCAGAGCATACATTGGATCGGCTGAATCGTAACCTCGCCCGATCTGATGCCAACGCTGCTGTAGTTATATTGCGATTTCAGCGGATCATCCTTTGCGGGCACGGAAAGTCGGAAAAAGTCCTCGTATTCATACTGCTCGACCTCATCGCCGTTGCCTCTCCTGATATACCGTACCGAAAGAACTACGATATAATCACCCGCAGAAAGATAGTCGAGCTCTCTGACGGAAGATGCAGCGAAACCGTTCAGCCGATTGTATTCGAGGTCATATACCGCTACGTTTTGGACCTCGTGATATTGGGGAATTTCAATCGAGACCTCGCCGCCGTAAACAAGCAGGGGGAAGGTGGAAATATCGGTACCCTCTTTATCAAAATACGCCCAGGCACCCAATCCGTCGCCGATCTCGCCTGTACCGTCGGCACGATGAATATATGAGCTCGAGTAAGCTCTTATCGGCTTTACCGACGAGGAGGACGAGCTCACCGTGATCGGGCTGTATTCGTATTCGGAATTTTCATTCTGCGAGGTTTGGTCGGTTATCATAAGCACGTCGTTATACGTGCAAACGTCACCGCGATAGTTCAGATCGATCGCATACGAGCCGAGCTTTGCGTCATCGGGGATGATGAAGGTATATTCCTTTTCGCCAACCTGATCCGCCTTTGCGGTGAACTCTTCAAATCCGCTGACGGTATCTATAGGCTCGTGCTTGATCTGTGCGTCGACTTCGCCGCCCTCTGTCCGGCAGTAAAGCTCTATCGCGGGATAATAGCTGTCGATAACGGCGCTGTAGGTAAGATCCTGACCCGAGATATTCTTGACTCGAGCCGTTATCCTGACGGTCTCGCCGCGCATATACTCGCGCTTTGCGATATCAAAGGTAAGATCAAAGGATGGCGAATGGGTGTCGATCCGCCCCGTATCGTCTCCGATACCCGTGCAGGACGAAAACGCACCGAGGATCATGATCAATACAAGTAAAAATGAAATCTTTTTCATCGGTTCAACTCCTTATTATAAGTTTGAAAAGGTTTTCGTACAGTATTTTGTCGTAAGTCTGTGCGGTCGGGTCTTCAAGACTTCCGTCGTAATATTCGGTAAACACCACAAGATACTCGCCCGCGGGGAGCTCGGAAAGCCCTTCAAATCCTCCGTTATAATCAAGTCTTTCGAAATTAAAATCATACAAATACGCTCCGCCGATCCGCAGGTTTTCGCGTGCGGTAACGGTAACCTCGCCCGAGATGACAAGACAAGGATAATCGTCAGGGGTAAGCTCTGGATCGTCAAAAAACCAGTAAACTCCCTTCCCGTCTCCGCAAAGCCCGTGCTTACCGTTGACGTACTCGTTTATAGTCAAAAGACCGCTCAACGGATGAATAGCTTTACCGCCCGAGTTCACAGTCACAGAGCTGTAAGGTAAGCCATCCTTATGATTCTGCTCCGCGGGGCGTACCACGCTTATCGCTCCGTCAAAGACCTTCTTCGCACCCTTATATGAAAGGCTGACGGTGTATTTTCCAATATGTGCATCTTCGGGAAGCGGGAACTCAAACGTCACCTGCCCGCTCTTGCCGTCCGCGATCTTATGCTTTGACGGCGCATCCGTGGTGGACGCTATCGGGAGATGCTCAAGCGGTTCGCCGAGCTTATCGCCCTCGAAAATGGGATAGAGGCGGACGTAGGGTCTGTAATCGCTCGAGCCGCCGCGGTAGGTATACGTTCTGCCCGATACGTTAGTCACCTTCGCCGTTATCTTAACCGTCTCGCCGACAAGGTAAAGAGTTCGGTCGCTTTCATACGTAAGCTCAAATCTATCTTCACGTGCACCGCAGGATGAAAGCAAGCCTACAAGCATTATAAAATTCAGTATAAAAGACAGTTTTTTCATGGCGTTTTACTCCTTTCATACTATAAGACGAAATCCGAGCGAAAAAGTTTCACGGAAATTGAAAAATTTACAATAATATTCTACTATATTTTTTATGGATTGTCAATCGGACGACGTGGTATTATTGTATTTTGCCCGTTCTTACTTTACTTTTATTTTCATATCCCTTGCATTTTCCTTAAATTTATAGTATAATAATTGTAACTATAAATCCGCAAGGAGAAAGTCATGAAAAAGGCAAGATTTATAACCCATCCTTCGCTCGTGGGCAATCCCGTCGAGCATCCTTGGAAAAATATGAAATTCAACAGCTACGAGCGCGAGCTTGAGCCGGGTAAGGGTCTCCTTAACCTGCTTTGCGAGTTTGCTCCCGAGCCCGGACGTGCGGTCGAAAAGGTCACCCTCCGCGCAACCGCACTCGGCATCTTCGACGTTTTCGTCAACGGTGCGCGCGTAGGTCACGAGATCGACGGCATTCCCACCGCCGACGAATACAAGCCCGGCTGGACAGATTACCGCAGCCGCGTATTCGAGTACGAATACGATATCACTCCTCTCTGCAAGGACAGAAACCGCATAGTAGCCGAGGTCTCCCCCGGTTGGTGGACGGGTCGTATCTCCTTCGGATTCTACGGCTTCAAGCCTATGGCATTCGCGGGCGAGATCGAGATCGAATACGCCGACGGTGAGAATGAGATCATCGCATCGGGTGAGGACTGGAAGGCTGCCATCTGCGGCCCCGTTATGTTTGCCGACATCTGGGACGGCGAATATTACGATGCAACCGTTCCCGAGCCCTCTATCGCTCCCGAGGCTCACGAATGGGTGAACGCCGAGCTCTTCACCGATTACACCTGCGAGATCGTACCCCTCGTCGGTCCCGCTATCAGACCGCGCCACGAGCTTCTTCTCCGCCCGATCTCGGCTGTCTGCCATAACGGCACCGTCCACGACGGCTCCGAGTACGGCGAGATCAACGTCATCTCGAAGAACGTAGGCGACTGGTGCGAGCAGACCAGACTCGAATTCGGTGAGGCTCTGATCCTTGATATGGGTCAGAATATGGTCGGACGCCCTATCCTTATGTTCAAGGCTCCGCGCGGAACAAAGATCAAGGTCTACTTTGCCGAAATGCTCAACGACAGCGGCGATCCCGCCCGCGGAAACGACGGTCCCAAGGGCAGTATGTACATCAAGAACTACCGCTCGGCTATGGCGCGTCTCGTTTACGTTGCTTCCGGCAACGGCATCGAGACCTATTTCCCGACTCACTCCTTCTTCGGCTTCCGCTATCTCGAGATCCGCGCTGACCGCGAGGTCGACGTTCTCTCGGTTGCGGGCGAGGTCATCTGCTCCGAATTCACAGAAACGGGAGATTTCTCCTGCGACAATCCCGAGGTCAACCGCCTCTATTCCAATATCGTCTGGGGCATGAGAGGAAACTACTTCTCGGCTCCTACCGACTGTCCTCAGCGAGACGAGCGTCTCGGATGGACGGGCGACACGCAGATCTTTGCGGGCGCGGCTTCCTATCTCGCGGACATCCGTCCCTTTATGCACAAGTGGCTCGGTGATGCCCGTGATTCTCAGCAGGGCTTTGACGGCGCGTACTGCGACGTTATCCCGCGTGTATTCACGGGCAACAACGGCAACGCCGCGTGGGGCGATGCTTGTCTCATCGTACCGAACAAGCTCTATGAGATGTACAACGACAAGGATATCCTCGAGGAGCACTTTGACTCGATGGAGTACTATATGCAGTATCTCGAGCAGTACGGCCTTGAGGGTCCCAACACCGCATACGGCGACTGGCTCAACTACGACGTCACCGATAAGCGTTACATCGCGGTATCCTACTACGCATACGACGCTTCTCTTATGAAGAAATTCTGCGAGATCCTCGGCAAGCCCGAGCGCGCCGCTCATTACGCGGAGCTGCGCGAGAAGATCGTAGCTCATTGGAGAGAAAGATATATTGAGGACAGCGATCTGACGATCAAGACTCAGACCGCGTATCTCCTCGCTCTCGCCTTCGACCTCGTTCCCGACGAGGATCGCGATTCCTATATCAAGAAGCTTGAGCAAAAGATTATCGACAACGACTACACCCTCTCTACGGGATTTGTCGGCACGGGTATTCTCAATCAGACGCTTGAGCGACTCGGTCTGCACTCGCTCTGCTACTCGCTCCTGCTCCAGACACGCGACCCCAGCTGGCTCTACTCCGTCCGTCAGGGCGCAACGACCGTTTGGGAGAGATGGAATTCCTACACTCTCGAGAGCGGATTTGGCAACGTCGGCATGAACTCCTTCAACCACTACGCTTACGGTGCAGTTGCCGAATGGCTCTATTCGGGTATGTGCGGAATCAAACCCGATCCCGAGGTTCCCGGATGGGAGCACTTCTTCCTCGCTCCCACGCCCGATATGAGACGCGACGATGAGCTCCCCGCGGGTCAGAGCCGAATCCGCAACGCTCGCGCATCCTTCGACTCGGTTGCGGGTCGCATCGAGAGCGCGTGGGTATCTGTCGGCGACCGCTTCGAATATAGCTTCATCATCCCCGAGGAGACCGCCGCAACGGTATCTCTCATATCCGAAAAGGACTCGATGAAGATCAACGGCGTCGATTTCACGCTTGAGGAGATGAACGGCAGACGCATCGGCGATCGCATCGTCTTCCCGCTTTCCGAGGGTGCATATACCGTCGTTATCGGATAATTTTTTAAAAAAACTTGGGAATTTTACAAATTATCACGAGAAATTCATAATTTCATCTTGACATCTTGCGAATTAAGTATTATAATATGTATTGTCGCTTTTTATGCCGTTTCATGGGAGGATTTTTAAATGCTTATTGATCTGTCTGCAATACTGCGCGGTGAGATCCGCGAGATGAAGATAGACGGCGAGATCTTCCCCGACACCGCACCCTACGGTATCGAATATCTCCCCGGCGCCCGAATCTCGGGTACCGTAAGCGGAAGCGCGGGTCTGGTTACACTTACCTCACTCGTGACAGTTCCCTATCGCGGAGAATGCGCGCGCTGCCTCGACCCTGTCGAAGCGGTTCTCGAATTCGATTTCGACCGTACCATCGTAACCGAGGGAACTCTCTCGGACGAGGTGCTTGAAGAAAAGGCGGACGAATACCTCGTTGTAAAACGCGGAATTCTCGAGCCCGACGAGGCGATCATCGAGTCGATTTACCTTGAGCTACCGTCAAGGCTTCTCTGCTCTCCCGATTGCCGCGGACTTTGCCCGAAGTGCGGAAAGAAAATGATCGGCGACGTATGCGGATGCGCTCCGCGTGAGATCGACCCCAGATGGAGCAAGCTCAAAGAGCTCCTTGAGGACGATGAATAAAGCGCAAACCATCGTAAATCTTTTATGTAAAAATATAGGAGGTGTAGGTTATGGCAGTACCGAAGAGAAAAACATCCAAAGCTCGCAGAGACAAGAGACGCGCTAACTGGAAGCTCGTCACTCCCGGTCTTGTAAAGTGCCCCAACTGTGATGCACTTATCAAGCCCCATCACGTTTGCCCCGAATGCGGCATGTATGACGGCAAGGAAGTAATCGCTAAGAAGGAAGCATAAGGCTTACCCGAGAAAATACCGTATCTTCGGCAAGGCTGAAGGTACGGTATTTTCATTAAATGCCCGATTGCAAAACTTCGTTTTACAATCTATCAATATTACCATTAATAATGGAGAACATAATGAAAAAGAAACTTATTGGCCTTACGGCATTACTTATTTTATCGAGCATAATGCTCACCTCCTGCATCACCGATATGTTCGGAGACGCAGGCATCACGATGCCCCCCGAGGCAACAAAAAAGCCCGGCGCGGACAACACGACCGAGCCCGAAGATACCGAGGCTCCCTCCGACGAACCCGTATTCGGCTCAAAGCCGAGCTATTCGGGTCTCAAGCTTTCCGACTATATAAGGGTCGATTACAAGAATCTGACCCTCACGGTCGATATGCTTCCTCCCGAGGTCAACGACAAATCGGTCAGCGCAAACATCACGGGACTCATTGATTATTACGTAACCAATTACGGCTTCGAGTGCTCGCACACTCTCGTAACCGAGGGCACGGTCGAGGAATGGGACTACGCAGAGATCGGCTTTGTCGGCAAGATCGACGGCGAGGTATTCGAGGGCGGCTCTTCCAAAGCAAACGTCGGTATGATCGTTAACGAGCACGACAGCGGATACATCCCCGGCTTTGCGGCGGGAATCATCGGCGCGAAGTACGGTGAAACGGTAAGCGTCCCCGTAACCTTCCCCGAGGATTATCAGGCAACACAGCTTGCGGGCAAGGAAGCTGTGTTCGAGATCACCGTCTACGGCAAGCGTGTTTACGATATTACTGACGAGACGATCAACACACTTACGGGCGGAGAACACAAAACTCTCGCTGATTTCAAAGCTTATTACAACGATTATCTCGCAGATCTTTATGAGTCCAATCTCCTCAATGAGGTAAGCTCGCAGATCCTCGAGGTGCTTGCAGAAAAGGTAACCGTTTATTCTTATCCGAACGATCAGCTCCTCTACTACTACAATTCCAACGTAAACTATATGACTCTCCAGGCTGAAAAGCTCGGTATGTCCTATGAGGATTATATGGCAGCCACGGGTGAGAACGACACCGCTCTTCGTGAAAAGGCTGAGGCATCCGTCCGCGAGGATATGATGATCTATTACGTTCTCGAATCCGAGGGCAAGACCTACACCGACGAGGAGTACAACGAGGCTCTCGACTATTACGTAAACTACTACAACAGTATGGGCTACAACTACGACCGCGCCACCATCGAAAAGGCTTTCGAGATGAACTACTACCCCGGATATCTCCGCTATCAGTTCAACCTTGAGAGAGTTATCTCGATCGTTTTTGAATCGGCGAATATTGTTGAAGGATAACTTCACTCTTACCTATTACTAAAAAAATACGGTTGCTTCTCTATTAAGCAACCGGATTGTTTTT
>JAZSEA010000001.1:0-34162 GCA_045531455.1 Eubacteriales bacterium | reverse complement strand
AAAATCCGCCCGAAATCGGGCGGATTTTTGTTTATTGATTAATACAGAGGTAAAGTTTGATCAAACTTTTCAAAGTTTGCGGATTCTCAAGGCAGAGCCTTGAGCCGACCTCCGCAGAGGTCGGAACACCCTCCGTGCTTCAAGCGGGCGTCGTCCCCGACGACCGCTTGGAAGGAGTAAAACCTCCCTCTCGCGGGGAGGTTTTTGCTCCTTCACTCCATAATTGCGTGAGGAAGCAAAGAAAACTATGGCGCATAAATAAGTGGCTAGTGACTAGTGAAAGGTAAAAATCAGCCCGACGATATACCGTCGGGCTGAAATACTTTATTCGTTCAAATGCTTGTCATCAATGCGCGAAAGCAATGCCGTAACACGCGCAAGCTCATCCTCGGAAAGAGTGCCCATAAACAATTTGAGGTGTTCTTCGCTCATTGACGACAGCCAACCCTCAAGTTCTTCGTCGGAAAGCAGAATTCCATGAACAAGCTCCAGTTCAACTGCTCCGTCGGAGCAGGTAACGTGGGTCAGGGGGGTATGCGCTGTCCACTTAGGACTGGAAGCTTCTAACAGCTCATGCCACTGCTCTACCGTGCCGGCATACTTAAATTCGGTCACAGAGTCGTATCCAAAAGATCCATACATCTTTTTAATTGTTGACGGAAGTGATACGCTCACAAGATCTTGGTTGCTCTCAAAAGCACCGCTTCCAAGCTCGACTACACCCACGGGAATAACCACGGAAGTAAGGCCGGGCTTATTAAAAAATGCAAGAGGACCGATTACCGCAACGCTGCCGTCATCGGGAATAACGCTGTCTGCAAAACCGCAAACAAGTCGCTTATCCGCAATTCTGATAAGGCAGTTGCCCTTTTCGGTAAAATACTGATTTTCGGGGTCAACCGTGATCTTCGAGAAGTTGCGTCCGCGCTCTCCATTGAAGAAAATGGAACCATATATCTCGGTAACACCCGCGCCGATATGGAGAGTTTCCATATAATCGCACTGATTGATAACACCCGCATCTACGTATTCAATGCTGTCCGGAATCACTACGTGCTTGATTTCCGGGAACGTGAAGTGATCGGGCGTAATAGTTTCCCATCTTTCTTCATCCAACCAGACGATCTGTTGTTGGATACTTTCGATAAATATCATCTTTGTAACAGGCAGACCCTCGTAAACAGAAGCTACGTAAGCAGTTTCGTCCTTGCAATCGCCCCAACCGATCATAGAAGCGGTAACGCCGTCCTCGTTGATCATATAGCGAATACCTTCGCTGCCGTGATCATTGAGTGGCTCTGTTTCAAGTACCTGAGATTCCGACTCATTGGAAACGTCGATCTCAGTGTTGCCCGATCCCGCATTGCCGCCTATGGCAACTCCGAGCATAGGCAGAACGTAATTGACCATCGGAATTGCCGCCCCGAGAAGCAGCGCGCAAGCGGCGATCAGCGCGATCTGACGCACTCCCGAAAAGTGTTTTTTCGGCGCAGAGTTGCCCTTCGGCGCGATCGCTTCGGGTCTGACTCGAGATAAAGTATCCGAGACAAGTCCCTCGTCGATATATTCAAGTGCCTCGAGCAGACGCTTTTTGTCATTAAAATTTTGGCTCATACTGTAATTCCCTCCTTTTTTAGCTCCGCGGCGATCTTCGTCCGCGTTCTGTGCAGTGAAACCTTTATCTTGCTCTCGCCGAATCCCGTCTGCGCCGATATCTGCGCGAGGCTGAGACCCATCCAATATCGCAAAATAAAGATGTCCTTGTTCGTTCTTCCGACCCTCTCAAGCACACGGCTTATGATCTCGCCCGCGCGGCGAGCCTCAAAGCCCGAAGCGAGATCGGTGCCGTCCTCAACGAGAGTGAGAAATTCCTCGCCCACTATCGCAACTCCGCCTCCGCGCTTCCAAGCGTTCTCGTATCTGGAGATCTCTCGGGCGCGGTTGCGCACGGCTTTGCAGGTGTATGCGCGAAGATCATTCGGTCTCTCGGGCGGGATCGCGTTCCAGAGCGCGAGCATCACATCGCTGACGCACTCCTCGGCATCCTCGCGTAGCAAAAGGATATTCGAGGCAATGCTGAGACAAAGCGCGCCGTACTTTTTCTCGGTCTCCGCGATCGCGTTCTCATCCCGAGCAAAGAACAATTCGATTATTTTTTCATCCTTCATCCGAGCACTCCTTTCGATTTGTCCTTTCACTAAACAAGAGATGTTTTCCGCCGCCGAGGTTACACCTGTTTTTGAATTTTCCGAAGTTTTGTCGACCTGCACAAACAAGAAGGGAGATTTTTGTGCAGGTTGACGTGTTTATTGTATCATATTAACAGCAATTAGTCAAGCTCAATAAAAAATCCAACGAAAAAAGGCTGCCGAAGCAGCCTTTTTTCGTTTTATTCGGGATCGAATTGCGGCTGAGGTGTATCGGGGAATCTTGCCTTCCAACACTCCTCATACTCGGGCAGGAAAAGCCAGTTGTAATTTCCTTGCTTCCCCGCATCCGAAAGCGAGTTGCCGTCGGCACAGATCACGGGAATCGACAAGGATGCGTTACTGATCGATGTCTTAATTACAGCCGCCCACTGTTCAACGCTTCCCTTATAAGATATGGTGGGGCAATACATCCTGTGGAAAACGTGCTGATCGAATGCCTTCAGATTTGTGCCGAGCTCAAGCGAAACAAGCTTCATGCAACCATCGAATGCATTCGCTTCAACAACCTCAAGGCTGTCGGGTAAAGTAACGCTCTCAAGCTCCGTACATCCGGCAAACGCGCCGTGATCAATGATCTTGACTCCCTCGGGAATTACTATCGACTTAAGACTCCACTTTGCGGGGTTGAATGCGTAAAAACCAATGATCTTAACGCTTCCGTCATCGGGAATAACCGTGGTAGGCAATCCGATAACAAGCTCGTTTGTACGCAGATCGACAAGGCAGTTGCCTTTGTCGGAATAATTCTTGTTTTCGGGAGAGACCTCGACGCTCGCAAGGTCCATACCGTCATGCCCGTTAAAGAAAAGGGGCTTGATATATTTCAGATTTGCTCCGAAATATACGCTCTCAATGTTCGGGCAAAGATCGATCACACCAGCCCAGATATACTCAACCGTGTCCGAAACAACAAGCCTTTTCACGACCTTGTTTCCGTACGGGTGATCCGCGGGGACGTATGTTGCCTCGTAGTAGGGCTCATTTTTCATCTCGACAACGGGCAGACCATTATAGTGCGACGCTACGTATACAACCTCGTCGGTACAGCTTCCAAATCCGACAAAGGCTGCGGTTTCCCCGTCCTCTCTGACCTTATAAAGGAGCCCGCGGCTGCCATCATATTCGGGTGACGATTCAACCGACAGATTGCTGTTATCGCCTTTTGCCGGTGTGAACAGATCAATACTGTCGAATAACGTAACGGTCGTGGGAACAGCCATAGTCAAAAGCAGCAGACACGCCGCAACCGCCGCGGCAAGCTTCCATGCAAAGGCAAAATTCTTCTTTACCCGAGGCACTCTGCCCTTTCGAGCTTCAATCTTTTCGAGCACACCCGATACTATATCGTCGTCAATATAGTCAAGCGACTCGAGCATACGTCTTTTTTCATTGTCTTTTGTTGATTTCATACCGTAAAACCTTCCTTTCCGAGTTCTTTTGCAAGCTTTTTCTTGGTTCGTGAAAGAGACATTTTGACCTTGCCGACCGAGCATCCCTCGATATCCGCGATCTGCGCGTGGCTCATTCCGAACCAATACCGCATGACGAAGATATCCTTATTAGTCTCTCCTATCGTGCGGAGAAAATCGCTTATGACCTTGCCCATCCTTGCCGCATCAAAATCCGCCGCGAGATCGGTGCCGTCTTCTACAGTCGAGAGAAATTCCTCACCGACGAAGGTAACCCTTCCGCCCCTCTTCCAGGTGTTTGAGTCGCGCAAAATCGCATGCGCCCGATTTCGCACGGCTTTACCTATATATGCGCGCAGGTCGTCGGGGCGGTCGGGAGGTATCGCGTTCCAGAGCGCGAGAAGGACGTCGCTGACGCACTCCTCGGAGTCCTCGTGCTGCTCCAAGATATTCGATGCAATATAATAGCAAAGTCCACCGTATTTTTTCTGGGTTTCGGCAATTGCAGCCTCATCGCGGGCGAAGAACAATTCGATTATTTCTTTGTCATCCATGAGCTCACTCCTCTCGATTTGTCCCTTCATCCTATAAGAATCGGTTTGTACCCAAAAAGTAACGCTTTTTTTGAAAGGTTTTTGATTTTTGTCAATATGCACAAATAGGTAATGACGGATTTGTACATATCGACGGGTTTATATAATAATAACATATTCGATTCGCGGAGTCCATAGGCAAATACGATATATCGTGTCGGAAACATAATATACGAAGTTCAGAACTCCGAATAAAGAAGCTCGAGCTCTCCGGCTTCCCCCTTCCGGTTTACGGAAGGGGGAGCGAGGGGGATGGTCCAACTTTACCGATACAAAATTTCACGGATATCGATGAAATCTCTGTATGCAAACAAAACACAAGCAGAAACAAATACCCCTTCCCGGTTCACGGGAAGGGGTTAGGGGATGGGTCCCTCTTAAAGGCGCGCATTTTTAATTAAAGCTCGACTTTCCAGAGTCCGTGCAGGTTGCAGTAAGCGTAGACCGCGACGGGCTTTTCATCGGCGAGCGCGAAGACTGCCTCGGGAGCCTTGCCTACCTCAAGGTGCTTGCGGTAGAGTCCGCTGTCCGTCTCTAACGCGACCCAAAGAATGCTGTGCTCCTCTGCCATGGGATGCTCGACCGATCCGACCGAGACCTTTACCAGATTGCCCTCGACCACAGCTACGGGAATATGCTTTTCGTGGCTTGCCTCAACAGTTCCGGGAACGAGCTCTGCCATCTTCTTGCCGCAGCACATCACGGGTACGCCGTGATCCTCGACCTTTTCGACTACGTTTCCGCAATGCTCACAGATATAAAACTTAACGTTGTTCTTCATTATTAAAATCCTCCAAATTGGTGTTTTGTTTTGTTGTGACCTTATTATATCATAATTTTTGGCTGTTTTCTGTGATTTAATCACATTCTGCGAGATATTCCTCGGCAAAATGCACGGCAACCGCGCCGTCGCCGACAGCCGTTACGACCTGGCGCAGAGGCTTCGTTCTGACGTCGCCGACCGCGTAAACTCCCGCGATATTCGTTCTTGTCGACTCATCGGCAATGATATAACCGCCGCCGTCGAGCTCGAGCTGACCGCGGAAGAGCTCGGACGCAGGCTTTCTTCCGATGCTGACGAAAAGACCGTTCACCTCAAGCTCGCGCCCATCCGCAAGTCGGATGCCCGTCACTCTCTCGTCCGCGATAAGCTCGGAAACCGAACTGTTCGCGAGGAACTCGATATTTGCGGACTTGCCGAGGGCATCGACATAGATCTTCGAGGCACGGAATGAGTCGCGGCGGTGTATAAGGTAGACTTTCTTAGCAAGTCGGGCAAGATAGAGAGCATCCTCAAGTGCCGAATTGCCTCCGCCGACAACGGCAACTACCTTGTTCTTATAGAATCTTCCGTCGCAGTGAGCGCAGTAGTGGACGCCGCGTCCGACGTATTCCTCTTCCCTTTCAACACCAAGCTCACGCGGACCCGCACCCGTTGCGATGACGACCGTGCGCGCCTGAAACTCACCCGAGGAAGTTTTGACTTTTTTGATCTTTCCTTCAAGCTCGGCAGAGACGACTTCTGCGTACTTCGTGACAGCACCGAATCTCTCCGCACCCGCCTGCATCTTCATACCGAGCTCGTAGCCGGGGATACCCGAGTCGAAGCCGGAATAATTATCAATCGTATCGGTGACAGCCATCTGACCGCCCGCCGACATTTTTTCTATCAGCACGACGTCAAGCCCCGCACGCGCCGCATAAAGAGCAGCCGTGTAGCCCGCAGGTCCGCCACCTATTACTATCATATCGTAAACGTGTTCCATTATAATTCTCGCTTTCGTTTATTACATTTATATTATATCTCTTTTTCGATAAGTTTTCCGTGACACGATCACAAAAGAGTTAAAATTGCGCTACGCGCAAGTTAAGATCGCGCAAAGCGCGAGTTAATGTCGGCTTACGCCGAGTTAACGTTCGCCTACGGCGAAGTTTAAGGTAAATTTTTAATAAATATCATTAGCGGTAAAGTTTGATCATACTTTTCAAAGTTTGCGGATCCTTAAGGCAGAGCCTTAACTCGACCTCCGCAGAGGTCGAAATATCCCCTGCGCATAAAGCGGGCGCCGTCCCCGGTGACCGCTTGGAAGGAGTAAAATCTCCCCTGACGGGGAGATTTTCGCTCCTTCGCTCCTCATTTGTGCAAAAACGCGCCAAAATCTAACCGAGGACGATATCCGATAATTTTGCATATTTTAATTATGGACCTCCCTCCCACCCTCCCTCCGTAAACCGGAGGGAGGAGTTTAAGTGCGCGAATCTTTTTGTTCAGCGTTCTAAACACAGTTGATAGTGTCTTTGGCACGAGTAGTCTTCGGTGTGATATCGTCCGCCCCATTACAAACTGTGCATCTTAGACAAAAATCAATGCGAAAATTTGTTGATTTTCACGCTTTCCAATCGTTTGATTTTGTGATATAATTATATTAGATTTCAGAATGATGTATTGACCCCCCTTAATAATCAAATGCTTGCATTTTAAAGGAGAAAAATCATGAACTCAAAACTCAAACAGCACTTATTCATCCTTTTGTCGTACGTAATGGCGATAGTTGCATCATTTTTATTGGGCAACTTTCTTCTTTTGCCGATCTGCAATTCGATAGCGGGCTCGGAAAAAGACGGCGTTGCGCTGACGCAGACAATTATGCGACTGTTGTGGCCCGCGATCGCATTCATAATCATCTTTTTTTACAAAAAGAACGGCAGTGAAGAAAAGATCACTTACGTTGCAAAGTTGAGAGAAGAACCCTATGATTTCAAAAACGACTTCAATAAAATAATGAAGTCAAAGGATTTCTGGGCAGAGCTGATCTTCGTTGCGGTCATAACCTTCGTTTATTGGATCTTCAACTACGTTTTCGGTTGGATTTTTATCAATATTCCGCTTTATTTCGTTTTCAACCTTTGCGTAAGTCTCTGTTTACATAGGAGTTGGGCAAAAAACGCGCATATTCATTATGATTAATAGTAAAAATCCACGGTTCGATTTGAACCGTGGATCTTGCTTATTTTGGTATATGATCGTCAAACGTGAGTTTAGCTAACAGATCGTTTTTGCTCGTCTAACCAAGAATAAATATTATTCATTCTCTTGATAATAAGATCACATAACTCTGAATATGTTGAATCTTTGTATTTCTTTATTCTAATGCCCAATGGCGTGTTATTGCTATCAGGTGCTACTCCGACAACTCCTCTTCCTATAGCAATATATACATCACCATAGTGAAATTCATCGCCATAATGACCTTTTAAAAAATATTTATTAACGCAATCGCTGACATCAATTTTATTATAATCACATTTTTTGAATTCATTGAACCATTTAAAATTTATATTTGTTTTTTCTTCAATAGTATTCAAAAAAGCAATTGATGCCGAAACAGTAATATATGATTCGTATTTATCTTTCGCCCATTGAATTATTTCTATATAATCCTCGTGCTTTCTATGATAAACAACATATTTGACACCAGCATCGGCAATACAAAATCCTTTTTGATTTAATTCTTTGCCGACTTTTTCAATTAGTAATTCTCTAAGAGCCTTATTCATCAGATTCTCCAAAATTCAAGTATCTCGATTTAATATCAAACTCATTTGTACTTACTGTAATTGCTATAATTAGCTTCAATAAAAGCGTTCCACTCCTTGACCAATTCGGCATAGGTTTTTGGCAACGGATCGCCGTTTCCGTAAATTGAATTGATAACAGCGTCTTCGCCATACTGTTTCACCAAATACTGAACAAACGAAGAGCCGGCTAAATAGTTTGCATCAGGATCAGTAAAGCCGAAGTAATACACTGCAACATTCTCTAATTCACAATAATCTTTCGCCATATCTATGGGTCTATTTATAGTGGCTAAATATTCGTGAATATACTTTAGTTCGGGTGTGTTAGGGGAATTATTGTAATCTTGATTCAAAAACGGCATTCCGTAGAAATCATAATAGTAAGAAAAATATCTTGCGAAGCCCTCAACCTTCCACATTGCCATTGAGGTATTCGTCGTTGTGAGGGAGTGAATGTATTCGTGCATTAAAGAATCAACATTATATAGATAAATGCGGTGAATTACAGTTTGGTAGAATGAATATTTGAATGCGCTTATCGGGTTTGAGAATACAATATCTAAATCATTATTATAATTGTCAAGATTAAATAATTCTTGATACTGTTTCATCTGCTTAAGGTTTGTTTCAAAAAATGCTTTAGTATCTGCATAATTGGAGTGCAGGAAGCCGTCAGTTATCAGCGGATTTTGCTCCGCACACATATCAACCCAATCTTTTCCGATATAGAATGTGCCGTAATCAGAGTAAACCAAATAATCGTATTTTTTACCGCCATATCCATATTGAACTGTTGAGGGGGTATAAGATACTCCGTTTTCCGCATAGTACGACGCAAGAGCATTTGTTGATTTGGAAGGAGCAGACAAAAGCTGTTGGAAGGCTTGTTCTCCGTGCCGGTTAATATACGCATCAACGAACGCACAAGCAATTCCTTTTGCAACAGCAATATCATTGGATGTAGTAAAGCTTTCGTTAAAGCACAAATAATTCAAGTCGAATGTGTCGCTAACAGAAGGATTAGAAAATTTGCTCTCGTAACTTTTCCAATTATAATTTTTAGATAGATAATTTGCGTAGCCGAAAGCCGTTCCGTAATGTGTCGATTCACCGTAGGCGACAAGTAAAACGTCTGTTACATATTCAACCGACTTCCAATCTTGAATGGAGCAATAAAACTTGTGATCACTTATGTTCTTGTAATTGTATCTATCATTTGAGAACACATATATTTCGGGAACAACTTCATCCAATGTCAAGTTTGACAACACCTTATCCGTTACTTCTATGCAAGCCTCACGGTCTTTTGTCTCGACGCTTTCTTCAAAAAAGTATTTGGCGGATTCAGTTTCCGTTGTCTCCATATTCAATCTGAAAGCATATTGAGCCGTTGGCTCGGAATAGGTGATATCGGCGATATTATACGTTCTTTCGGGGGCGGTGGATGAATTATTGACGCAAGATGTCATAAGTATCATCAATGAAATAATCAAAACAATCAACTTGTTTTTCATTATCTGCCTTTCCTCCGTAAAAATCAAGATTATCTTACCGATTTATTATACCATAAATCCCGCAAAATGTAAATAAGACGGCACTATTCTTTACAAACTCAACCCTTTCCCAACTTCGTAATCTTATCAAATATTCCGAAAGCCAAACAATGAAGCTCGCACTCTCAAGCTCCCCTTTCCTATTTCAGAACAGTATGCGCGGATGTTTTTCATATTCAGATAGCTGTTTTTGAGCAACGCACTCGTTCCCTCCCCGGTTTACGGGGAGGGTGCAGGGTGGGGTCCATAATTGAAATAATCAAAATTATAGGATATCGGCAACATCTCTGTAGCTGAACCAAGCTCGATTGCTCGCGAGGCATCCCCCTCCTTGTTTAAAGGAGGGGGAGCGAGGGGGTGGTTACCTCTTAAAGGCGCGCAAAATTATGCTCAATATAGAGTGAAGGAATAAAATCTCCCGCAATGGGGAGATTTTATTCCTTCCGAACATCCTGCGGGACGCAGTCTGTTCGAAACGCAAGACGCAGGGCTTTGCCCCGCACCCCACTAAAGAAACTTTTTGAAAAAAGTTTCTTTAGAATCTTCAAAAACTTTCCCGCTTTATTGACTTTCTCCCGAATTCGTGCTATAATCAAGCCATAAATCTTTTCGGAGTTCATCATGGAAAAACAAGAGCTTATTGAATTATTCAGAGAAACCTTCCCCTTCTGGGATCGGATGTCCGAGCACGACCGCGAAACGTTTCTCCG
Organism: Eubacteriales bacterium; assembly: GCA_045531455.1. GTDB lineage: Bacteria > Bacillota > Clostridia > Oscillospirales > CAG-272 > CAG-390. Next base: position 24,108 of record JAZSEA010000001.1, on the reverse strand, counting down.
TTCCTCGCAACACGTTAATTTCCGCAAGGGCGCAAATATTCACGACGGGGCGAGCTGCACGGGCGTCATTCTCGTCAAGTCGGGCAGTCTCCGCCTCTACATCCTCTCTGAGGACGGCAAGGAGATCACCCTCTACCGCATTTTCCCCGGCGAGATGTGCATCCTCTCGGCATCCTGCGTGCTCGAGTCGATAACCTTTGACGTTTTCGTTGACTCGGAGGAAACAAGCGAATGCGTCGTCGTCGGCGGATGTGCCTACGAGGACCTCGCAAGACGTATGCCCGAGGCAAAGATCTTTGCGCTCGAAAGCGCACTCGGACGCTTCTCCGACGTTATGTGGGTAATGCAACAGATCCTATTTATGAGTATGGACAAGCGACTTGCGATCTTCCTGCTCGACGAATGTGCGAAAAACGGCACCGATACCGTAAAACTGACGCACGAGCAGATCGCCAAGTACATGGGATCTGCCCGTGAAGTAGTATCTCGTATGCTTAAATATTTCGCCTCCGAGGGTATCGTTTCATCCTCGAGAAGCGATGGAATCAAGATCCTCGACAAACGCCGTCTGCGTGCGTTAACCTAACAGCGCAAGAATCTGCTCCTTCGGCTTTGCACCAGTCGACTTGTTGACGACCTCGCCGTTTTTGAGCACGAAGAGTGCGGGGATGCTGAATACGCCGAATCTTTCGGCAAGCTCGGGCTCGTCGTCAACGTTGACCTTTGCCACAACGACGTCATCCCTCTCACCCGCGATCTCCTCGATGATCGGGAGAACCATACGGCAGGGTCCGCACCAGTCTGCGTAGAAATCGAGAAGGACGGGCTTTTCGCTGCGGATCGCGGAATCAAAATTATCTTTACTCAGTTTAAGTGCTTTCATTTTTTAATCTCCTTTTGAGGTGTTCTTGTTTTTTACACCCATATTATACACCTTTTTCGAGGATAATTCCGTGATTTGGTCACAAAAGTGTTATTCCTTCATCGAAAATCGAACAATCTCATCCGAATCAAGCTCTGAGTCTGCAAGCGAGACCTTTCTTATCCGACGGTCCTCATAGGTCGTGAAATAATAATCCCCGCGCTCAAGGTCGGCAGAAGAGGTGTAAACGGTATGCCAATCCTTTTTACTGCATCCGTTTGGCACCGCGACGGTATCCATAATATGAAAATAATCATTCACACCGCCTCCCGCGGTGTGTTTTTTTGCAAAAAACGCGCGGATGAAGCGCGATTCTGACGACCAATCGCCCGGAAGTCTGTCTTCCGACGGCGGCGTGTGCATAATATTATCCCGATGCACGGGAAATGGCGGCGAATTCGTCAGTACTCCGAAGGAATTCTCGTAGATCCGCAAGCCGTCCGAGAGAGGCTCGACGGCAATGCTCCGCTCCTTGTCCGCGATCATCCAATGCATCGGCGTCGGCGGCAGATCGGGAGATACGGCATCGGGCGTGATATTACATTTTTCCAAGACGCTTACGGCATCGCTCACGTTTTTGCATTTTGAAAGAATATACGGTATCAATTCATATGAGGCGAGATTGTTCTTCTCCGCTCTCGGCGGCAGATACGCCGCGTGATCGGGGAAATTCAATCCCGCCGCTCCGAGTCCGTATTCGTTCATAGCGTCAAACCAGAGCGGCGCGCCATCCTTTACAAGCGCGCAACCGATGATCGCGGGGTGTTCATCCAGCCTTTTAGCGTAGAGAAGATCGATCGGGTACCTGCGCGGTATGATCACGGTCTCCTCTCCGAGGCTGCGGTCGAGATCAAGAGTCCTGCCGAAAAATCTTCCATATAATATACAGGTACACATTTTCTCTCCTCCGAAAAACAATTTTAGTTGCTTTTTTGCTAAAAAATATTCAAGTTTCTCAAACTTTGTTGGTTAAAAGTGAGAAAAAACATTATGTTAACAAATTTGACTTGATTTTTATATATCAAATGTAATATAATATCTGCGACTGTGGTAAATTCCGTTCGGATGATACGGTTGGGTTTTATTTCCTATTAATATTATTCGCCAACAGCCCGCCGCCCATACGGTCGGAATTATCAAAAAGTAAAAAATTTTTTCTTAAGGAGAAAAACAAAAAATGAAGAAGATTCTCGCAATCGTACTTTGCCTCTGCATGGCTCTCTGCGCAGTAGCTTGCACCGGTGAAAAGGCACCCGAAGAGAAGGACTACAAGCTCGGTATGGGCATCGTAGTCAGCATGGATAGCTCCGCTACCAACAACGCACAGGTAGACGCTACCGTTGCAACCGTTGTTACCGACGCTGAGGGCAAGATCGTTCTCTGCCGCATCGACGTAGCACAGAACAAGATGGACGTTACCAACGGCGCAGTTGACACCGCTAAGACCTTCGAGACCAAGATGGAGCTCGGCGATCGTTACGGTATGGCCGGCAAGGTTGATAACAACGACGACGGCGTTATGAAGGAATGGTACGAGCAGACCAAGGCTTTCGAGACCTACGTTACCGGTAAGACCGTAGCTGAGGTTGAGGCTATCCAGACCCAGGAAGCTAAGGGCCACCAGATCGCTGTTGACCCCGCACTCCTCGAGGCAGGCTGCTCCATGCAGATCACCGATTTCATCGCTGCAGTTGCAAAGGCTTGCAAGGACGAGCAGGGTATGAGCTTCAAGACCGCTGAGACCTTTACTCTCGGTGTTGCTGCTAAGACCACCTCTGCTGAGTCCACCGCTGCTACCGCAGATGCAAACGGCACTGTTGCTATGTACTCCGATTTCGCTGCTACCGTTATCGCAGGCGGCAAGATCATCGCTACTCTTAACGACGCTATCCAGCCCAAGATCACTGTAAACGCTGCAGGCGAGATCGTTGAGAAGTCCTTCACCGAGACCAAGCGTAACCTCAAGGAAGGCTACAACATGGCTACCTACGGTGCAAACCTCGACAACAACGGCGACGGCAAGGTTCTTGAGTGGTACAAGCAGTCCGAGGCTTTCTCGAACTACGTAATCGGCAAGACCGGCGCTGAGGTTGCTGCAATGCAGACTGTTGCTGCTACCCAGGGTTCCGTTGGCTACATGATCTCTGCTGACGCAGATCTTCTCGCTGCAGGCTGCACCATTCAGATCGGCAGCATCTGCGCTGTAGTTGCACAGGCTGCTACCAACGCTAGATAATTAATTTCTGAAACCAGGAGATAGGAATTGTGAAGATTTTCAGATCCCTTTCCTGTCTATGTCTGATTTGGGGGCTGCTCGTCTTTATGACGGGCTGCCCTCAAACTGCACATACGACAGAACCGCTCGGCAAGGTATATTTCACATATTTTGACACAGTTTCCTATATTTACAGTTACGCGGGAGATTCCCAGGAGAATTTTGACGAAAATACCGCTATTGTGGCGTCGATCCTCGAGGAATATCACCGTCTTTTTGACATTTATTACGAGCATTCGGGCGTAAACAACCTCTGCACTCTCAATAAGAATGCGGGCGGCGAGCCTATGAAGGCAGACCAAGAATTGATCGATTTTCTTCTCTATGCCAAGGAGCTTTACACTCTCACGGGCGGCGAGATGAACGTAATGATGGGCGCGGTGCTCCGCCCCTGGCATGATTGCAGGACCGCGGCATCAAGCGATCCCGCAAACGCAACGATCCCCGACGCGGCTATTCTTGAGGAAGCCGCCAAGCACACAAGCATCGATCTTCTCGAGATCGATGAAGCAAATTCCACAGTTCGCATCAGCGACCCCGAGGCATCGATCGACGTCGGCGCACTCGGAAAGGGCTACGCCACCGAAAAAGCGGCGCAGGCACTTGAAGCAAAGGGCGTCACAAGCTACGTCCTCAATATCGGCGGAAACATCCGCATTATCGGCACAAAGACCGACGGAACAGGCTGGCTTACGGGCATCAAGGACCCCGCAAACTCCGATTCCGCATATATAGAATACATCAACATTGCAAACACCTCGTGCGTCACCTCGGGAATCTACGAAAGATTCTTCACCGTGGACGGCGTGCGGTATCATCATATAATCGACAAGGACACTCTTATGCCGTCCGCCTACTTTCCCTCCGTCACCGTTATCACAAAGGACTCGGGACTCGCGGACGCACTCTCGACCGCCCTCTTCACAATGAGCTATGAGGACGGACTCAAGCTCGTAAGCTCAATCGGCGGCGTCGAAGTCCTCTGGGTCACAGAGAGCGGAGAGAAGCTTATGACAAACGGCTTCAAGCTTCTCGTTACCGAGAAGAATTAGTGGCTAGGTGGCTAGTGACTAGTGGCTAGTGAAGGAGAATTTCCCTCGCTTTGCTCGGAAATTTTCAATTTAATTAAATACCTATTAAACTTCGCCGCAGGCGAATATTAACTTGCGAAGCAACATTAACTCGCGCGAAGCGCGATCTTAACTCACGCGAAGCGTGACAGAATACATAAAAAATTTTTTATTAATATAAACAGGAGGAGTGCTATGATTTTCAAAAAAGATATCTCATCCCTGCACGTACCGCACAACAAGAATACTGCGGGATGCGAGCCTGTGAAAATTCAGACACCCAAGGAAGTTATCCTGCCGATGAATATGCATTCGGGCGGCGAGGCTGAGCCGATCGTCAACCCCGGTGATCACGTTTACGTAGGACAGCTCATCGCACGCGAGGAAGGCAGATTCTCTTCCCCCGTACACGCAACAATATCCGGCACAGTTGCCGAGATTATGACCCTTCCCACCGCTAGCGGCAAGGAGGTTAAAGCCATCCGCATCGAAAGCGACGGCAAGATGGAAGCCGATCCCAATATGAAGCCCCCCGTATTCGAGGGCTGCGCGGGATTCCTTCAGGCAGTTCGTGAGAGCGGAGTCGTCGGACTCGGCGGCGCGGCATTCCCCGCTTGGGCAAAGCTCAACGAGGCAACAAACCCCGATTATAAGGTTGACACCGTCCTCGTAAATGCGGCTGAATGTGAGCCCTACATCACGTCCGACCACCATATGATGCTTGATCATACCGATCTCATCGACGACGGTATCGAATATATGCGCAAGTATATGAACGAGTATCTCGGCGAGGCTAAGTTTATGATCTGCATCGAGAAGAACAAGCCCGATGCTATCGCAAAGCTCAAGGAGCAGTTCAAGGACAAGCCCTACGTTGTCATCCACGAGCTCAATGCGATCTACCCCCAGGGTGCAAAGCAGGTAATGCTCTACAATGCGACCGGCAGAGTTGCCATCGCGGGTAAGCGTTTCCCCTCCTTCGGTGCGCTCATCATCAACGTTTCCTCCCTCGCCAAGATCGCGGAGTACCTCAACACAGGTATGCCCCTTGTCGAGCGTATCGTAACCGTTGACGGTCCCGCTGTAGGTAAGCCCGGAAACTTCATCGCTCCCATCGGTACCTCGATCCGTACTCTTCTCAACCTCACCGAGACCGATCTCGAGAAGGTCGGCAAGGTCGTTATCGGCGGTCCTATGAACGGTAACGCAACCGTTTCGGTCGATTCCCCCATCGTTAAGGTCTCCAACTGCGTTCTCGCTTTCGACGAAAAGAGAGCGACCCTCGAAGAGCCCACCGCCTGCATCCGCTGCGGCAGATGTATGGAAAAGTGCCCCGTTGACATCAGCGTGGCAAAGGTCGAGGCGGCTTGGAGCATCAAGAACGAGGAAAAGAGAGCAGCCGCTCTTATCGACACAGGCGTTCGTCAGTGCGTTGACTGCGGATGCTGCTCCTACGTTTGCCCCGCGCACCGTCCCCTCCTTGCAGTCAACCAGGAAGCAAAATGGTGGCTCAAGCAGTACGAGCGCTCAAAACAGTCTAAATAAGGAGGTTGCACGTGATGAAAAAGCTTTCCGTAACAGCCGCTCCTCATATCAACAGCGGCGTTTCTACCAATAACATCATGCTTGACGTTGTCATCGCCATGATCCCCGCTTCCATCGCCGCAATCGTCCTCTTCGGCATCAAGGCACTTCTTCTCATCCTCACCTGCGTTGCAAGCGCAGTTCTGGCAGAATTTCTCTTCAACCTTTGCGTTAAGAAAAAGCAGACCATCGGCGATTGCTCCGCTATCGTAACCGGTCTCCTCCTCGCGCTCAACCTCTCGACAAACGTCGAGCTCTGGCAGGCGGCGCTTGGTTCGATCTTCGCCATCGTAGTCGTTAAGGGACTCTTCGGCGGACTCGGCAAGAATATCGTAAACCCCGCTATCGCGGCTCGTGTACTTATGCTCCTGACCTTCGCGTCCGTAGCAGGCGGCGCGGCTATCTCCCCCCTCTTCGATCTCTCCTTCCTCGGAAAGGCTGTTCCCGAGATCGCGGCTGGCGCAACTCCCCTCTCCTTCCTCAATGAGGGCGCAGAGGCTGCAGCAGAAGCTCCTTCGGTTCTTCAGCTCCTCGTCGGCGCACACGGCGGTACGATCGGTGAGACCTGCGCTATCGCGCTCATCATCGGCTTTATCTACCTTGTTTGCCGCAAGATCATCAAGTGGTACGTTCCCGCGACCTTTATCGCAACCGTTTTCGTTTGCTACCTCATCGCAGGCGGCTTTGACGTTACCTTCGCGTTTCAGCACATTCTCGCGGGCGGCGTATTCCTCGGAGCTATCTTTATGGCTACCGACTACGTAACCACTCCCACGACCAACAAGGGCAGGATCGTATTCTGCATCGGCGCGGGTCTTCTCACCTTTGCGATCCGCTTCTGGGGCTCCTATCCCGAGGGCGTCTCGATTGCAATCCTCACAATGAACCTCCTCGTTCCCTTCATCAATGATTGGACGAAGAAAAAGCCCCTCGGAGGTATCAAATAATGAATATTAAGCATCTTATTAATACCGTCGCCATTCTTCTCGCCATCGTTGCCGTATTCGGCGTTGCTATGTTCGGTCTCAATTTCCTGACCGGACCCATCATCGCCGAGAACAACAAGGGCGCGGAATTTGCTCCCCTCCTCGCGGTTATGCCCGATGCGGAGAATTTCGAGGACGTGACCTCAACTCTCGCGGGCGTTCCCGAATCGGTGATCGCCGTTTACAAGGAGACCTCGGGCAAGGGCTACGTTGTCCGCGCAAAGGCTTCCACTCAGTATTCCAAGGAGCCCATGGAGCTCACCTTCGGCGTTACCGCTGACGGCAAGATCTGCGGAATCCAGCTCGACGTCTACACCGACTCGATCGACTTCCGCTCAAAGGACGCAAACTATATCACCTCTTACCTCGAGAAGGACTCCGCCCTCGCCGATATCGGCACCGTTTCGGGCGCAACCTACTCCTCCACCGCATTCAAGGATGCCGTAAGCGCAGGCTTCACGGCTCTCATCTCGAATCAGCTCATCGCTGAGGGCGTAAAGAGCGATGCTCAGATCCTCGGAGAAATGATCCCCACTCTCGCTCCCGGTATGCTCAGCACCGCCGAGGTTGCTGTTTCGGGCAACATCGAAAAGGCGTGGAAGGCCGGCAATGATGCGGGATTTGCTTACGTTATCAAGAGCGGTGAAGCTTCCTACCTCGCACTTGTAAACGCTACAGGCGCTTGCAAGGTATACGACGTAACGGGCGCTGACGTCACCGACGGACAGACCGCAGTTGCAGACGAGGCAAAGGCTCACGCTTCGGCTTCCCAGAAGTCTTACGTTGACGCTCTGACCACCAAGATCACTCGTCTCTACGAGACCGCGGCTGATATAACTCCCATCGAGATCAGCACCTTCAACACCGTCGTTGCGGCAGTAAGCTTCAAGGTTGACGGTGCAGAATACTACGGCTTCTACTCGAGAAGCATCGGCTTCCATCAGATGGACGTTTACTTCGTTATCGACGCGAACGGCGCGATCGCAAAGATGGATGCAAACCAGTTCATCTTCGAGAAGGAATATTTCGCAACCTTCGCGGGTATGGACGATGCCGCTTACAAGGCAGGATTTGAGGGTCTGACCACCGAGACCTGGACAGGTGACGCGGCAGTTATCGCAACCGCTACCATGACCTCGAACGCAGTGAAGCAGTCGACAGACGATGCTTTCGCAACCTTTAACGCAATCAAGGGAGGTGCACAGTAATGAAAAATTTCTTTAAGACTTGTCTCCTCCGCGGAACACCCTCGATGGTCCTCGCCCTCGGCGCAGGATTCGTAATGGCGTCGAGTGCTGATATCCGCGCGGCACTCGGTATGGGCGCGGCTGTGCTCATCTCGATGCTCCTTACCTCTATCGTTGTTTCCGCGATCCACAAATTCATCCCCGCTTACGCAAAGCTTCCCGTATATCTTCTGATCATCACGGGCTTCGTTTCGATCATCGAAATGCTTATGGAAGCCTTCTTCCCCATCGTTGTTGATATGCTCGGCGCACATCTCGCGGCTCTTGCCGTCAGCGCAGTCATCTACCGCGACGCCGAGGAGGTTGCTGACCACAACGGCGAATGGACTTCGATCAAGACCGCGCTTTCGACCGGTATCTTCCTTACCGTTATTATGATCGTTTGCGCACTCATCCGCGAGGTTCTCGGCAACGCCTCCATCTGGGGCGCGGAGATCGCGTTCCTCGCAAACTATAAGGTATCCGCTCTCGCAGGCGCGTTCGGCGGCTATCTCGTACTCGCTTGCGTCCTCGCGGCTATCAAGAAGCTGACGGGCGCGCACGAACATCTTGAAGAGGAGGAGAACGAATAATGCTTACCTTTGAAATGATACTCGGGATCCTTCTTGCGGGTCTTCTCTCCGATAACTACGCACTTCTCCACTTCCTCGGAACCGGCGCGGTTATGGAAAACGAGCGTTCTACCAAGCAGTCGGTAATCCTCGGACTCGGAACCACACTCGTAATGCTCATCACAAATGCCATCTGCTGGCCGCTGAACACCTATCTCCTCGAGAAGGTGCCCTACCTGCAGACGATGGTATTCGTTCTCGTTATCCTCATCGTTGTTGAGATCCTCCACATCATCGCAAAGAAGCTTCTCGACAACTACTGCCACGCAGACTTCGTTAAGTTCGCCATCAACGGCGCGGTTCTCGGTCTCTGCATCCATAACGTAGAGCATCACCTCTCCTATGTCGAGACCCTCATCACATCCCTTGCAGTCGGCCTCGGACTTATGGTTACAATGTGCATCTTCGCAAAGCTCAAGGACGAGCACGTTGACGAGGAAGCGACTCCCATGTCCTTCCGCGGGCTTCCCATCGCGCTTCTCACCGCAGGCATGATCGCTCTTGCCCTGCTCGCACTCAATTTCTAAATGAAAAAAAGAGATATTATTCTCATAGCATCCGTGCTTCTCATCGCGGTAGTTCTCCTCCTTGTCGTTGAACTGACAAAGGAGGAGGGCGCGCGTGTCGAGATCAAGGTCGACGGAAAAACGGTCGCGGAATATTCGCTCACCGAAAGCGGCAGATACGAGCTGAACGGTGGAACGAATATCCTCGTGATCGAGAATGGCACGGCGTACCTCTCGGATGCGAATTGCCCCGATAAGCTCTGCGTTCATCAGGGCAAAATCTCGAGGACGGGCGAGGTCATCACCTGCCTGCCCAATAAGCTGACCGTCACCGTCTTCGGTGCAAAGGAAAGCGTAGATTTAATTAGTTAAAAGGAGGACAGTATCGTGAAAACAAAAAGAGTCGCGTTTCTCTCGATGTGCATTGCGCTTTCGATGATACTGTCCTATTTTGAAAGCCTGGTGCCGCCGCTTATGGCAGTTCCCGGAGTCAAGGTCGGACTTCCGAACCTTGTTATGGTCTTTATGCTCTATAAGATCGGGTGGAAGGAGACCGCGATCGTCAGCATTCTCCGCGTCATCCTTGTCGGTATCCTCTTCGGAACTCCGCTTTCGATGATCTACTCGCTCGTCGGAGCAACGCTCAGCCTGATCGGAATGATCCTGCTCAAGAAAACGAACCTCTTTGCGCCCGTGACCGTCAGCGTTGTCGGCGGAATCCTCCACAACGTCGGTCAGATCGCAACAGCCTGCTTCGTTATGGACACCGCACAGATAGCATACTACCTGCCCGTGCTCCTGATCAGCGGAACCGCCGCGGGTGTCGTCATCGGCATCGTCGCCGCGCTGATACTCAAAAGGCTTGAGAAGATGAAATTATAATGAATATGAGTCTGGCTCATTTAGTCATTATTTTAGATTAGAGCAATTTTTGTTGGAAACGTACACCATCACCTTCAGCCCAAAGTTTTACTTCAAGTTCTGAAAAGACGCAATCGCGTTCTCCTTCCACCACACGTTCGTGTGGTCCCCCTCCCTCCCGGAGGGAGGCTTAATGGTGAAAGCAAAATCCTACGAATATTCAGCGAACATCGTTTTATCTTAATCTAAAAAGCAAATAGGAATATTTTATTTGAATTAATTTGCACTTTTAATAGAGTTTTGGCAAACTTATTCAATAAAATATTCCTATTTTTATATGCATAATTATTAATCTGAACGATATTCGCTGTATTTTCATACGAGTTTACGCTGACTCCTTAGCCTCCCTCCGGGAGGGAGGGGGACCGTCGCTTGACGACGGTGGAAGGAGAACGCGATCGCGTATTGTCACGATTTAACGCAAAAACTTCGGGCGGAGAGTGATAGTGTACGACTTTCCGCAGATCTTATCGCAAACATTCCTCATAGAAAACTCAAATGAGCCTGCCACTTGGTTTTAGCTAATACTTATATGCTCAACCAAAGCCTTGATATTATCCTCAATAGGTTTGCTTCCATCAAGTATTACTACTCTGCACGTAAGCGTTTGCAGCCACTCCTCGATCTTCTCGGGGCTTCTTTTTTCTGCAAATGCAAAAAAATTTTCCTCTTGCTCGTACATATCTCCGTCCGGGAGAACTCGGTCGCCAAACTTATCAAAAGCGCGCTGTCTTATCCGCTTCATGCGTATTTCTTGCGGAACTTCAAGGTAAACGACAAGATCGTAGCACGAATTGATCTCCTCGTTCATATTTCCGTTGACGGCGGAAAATACGAAACACGGATTTTGCTTTATATCCTCTAAAAGAAGCACTTCAACCTCATCGCGCGTTCTTGCCGAAGCATACGGATTATCGGCTCGTGTGAAATAATAATCCTCAACGTCCATATGCTTATATCCGAGTCTCTCTGCCAGAGCCGCACCGAGAGTCGTCTTGCCGCTTCCGTTTAGTCCGCATACGCAGATTCCGTATTGCATATTATTTCAAAACAAACTTGCTGATAAACTGTCTTGTAAACTCAACGCCTGCCGCGCCAAGCTCGCCCTGCCAGGTCTTTGAATGGGGCTCGATGCTCAGATCTCCGTCATAGCCTCTCGCATAAAGGATCGAGAATATGCTTCCCCAATGGAGATCGTCCATTCCCGCAGGAGGATCGGAGACCGCACGGCTACCCGCGTGAGTGGTACCCTTTACGTGGAAATGCGCGATCTTCTCGCCGTAATCCGACATTTCAGCCAGATAGTCCGCGTGTCTGTTGTAGGCGTGAGACGGGTCGTATTTCAGCCAAAGATCGGGATTTTCGCCAAGGATGACCTTCCACTGCTCAGGGGAATCGATAAAGTTGTTCCAATGGCAGTTCTGGATAGCGATCTTGATGCCGCTTGCCTTTGCTCTCTCGGTCAGCTCGGAAAAGAACTCGAGCGCGAGCGTGTAATTCTTATAAAGAGACACCTCGTCCGCATAGTTGCAGCCGCAAACAAAGGTCTTGGCTCCAAGCTCGATAGCGGCGTCAAGCTGAGTGAGATAAACGCCGAGTCTCTCCTTATCGATCTTACCGCCGACGTTGATATCGTGATTCCAACGTCCGACGCAAGAAACGTCGATACCCGTGCGCGCGATCTGCGCCTTGATGTTCTCCTTGTTGGCAATCAGCTTTTCAGCCTCAGCCTGATTGTTACAGCAGATCTCAATAAACTCAAGATTTGTATTTTTGACAAGATCAAATCCCGCCTCGGTGTAGTTATTCTGTATTCTTCCTATTCTCATATCGGAATCACCTTTCTTTTATAATTGAGTTAATTGTACCATATAATAAAGTGTTTGTCAATAAGCAAATCGGCAGAGAAAACGAATTCTCTGCCGATTTTTCGGTATATTAAATTAGTCCTTCTTCTTGAAAACGATTGCGGTTCCAAGGAGAGCGATGACTGCAACTGCACCTGCGATCATACCGCCGCAGCCCTTCTCTTCGACAGCGGGAGCGGTGGTCTGCTCGGGAGCATCGGTGGCCTCGGGAGCATCGGTGGGCTCGTCGGTAACGACGGGAGCCTCGGTGGTAGCCTCGTCTGTTACAACGGGAGCCTCGGTAGCCTCGTCGGTTACAACGGGTAACTCGGTCTCGGGCTCTGTGGTCTCAGGCTCTTCGTCGGAGGGAACACTGTAGCCGTTTCCGCTGAGGTCTTCGGGATAGATCGTGTCACCGGTAAGCTGATACCAAGCAAGAAGATTGTCGTTCGTACTGTACGTACTTATATAATCAGCTCTGATCTCGACCGCATCTCTGACGTCGGAATAAACAACAAGCTCGCGCAGCTCACCACGGAAATAGTATCTGTTATTCGATCTGTAATCTCCGCCGATGCACATAGGCATGAGCTCTTCAGCAGATGTCAGGAAGCCGTAGGGCGCAACGGTAGTTGTCTGTTCCTCGGCAAGCTCGCCGTTAATGTAGCACGAGACCTTGCCCAAGAGCTCGTCACGCGTGACCGCGATATGTACCCAGTCACCGGTGCATATATCCAGGTTCTTGAAAACGTACTTTACGTTGCTGAAGTCTGCGGTTTCGTAGTAAAGCTGTACGGTGCCGTTTGCCTGCAATTGTATGCAAACCGCGTTGTCGTGGGTCTTCTCGGGTCCCACGTAGTTACTGAAAATAACTCCGGGACGTTCTGTGAATCCCTTGGGCAATCTTACTGTGAATTCAAAGGTATTGGGTGCCTCTTCGAGGAATTTGGCGGTGGGACTCAATAATGCGGACATAAAGGTCATGCCAGTGTCGCCCTCCGCGCCTGCCATAACGCTCATCATGGGAACGAGCATTGCGAGCAAAAGAATTGCACAGAGTGATCTTGTAATAGTCTTCTTCATATTCTACTCCTTATAATTGTCGGCTTTCGCCATTTTGATAACATCATTATATCACGCGGTTAATAATTTGTCAATAGTATTTACAACAACTATAGCGATTATTGTTAATTAATATAGCATAATTACATGTCAGACTAATGTTCGCTGCACAAACGCATTTACAACGCTGTCCACTTTACCTTCCCCAATGTGGGGATATTTGCAAGCAAATGAGGGGACAGCTTGCGGTGGATTAGGAAGAAAAAAGCTATATTTTCAAGCATGTAAAAAAGGGACTGAATCATTAAAGTTAATGACTCAGTCCCATATTATTAAATTAATTTAGTCCTTCTTCTTGAAAACGATTGCGGTTCCAAGGAGAGCGATGACTGCAACTGCACCTGCGATCATACCGCCGCAGCCCTTCTCTTCGCGGGCGGGAGCGGTGGTCTGCTCGGGAGCATCGGTTGCCTCGGGAGCATCGGTGGGCTCGTCGGTAACGACGGGAGCCTCGGTAGCCTCATCGGTTACAACGGGAGCCTCGGTCTCGGGAACGGTGGTCTCGGGCTCTACGGGAGCGGTCAGACCTGCCTCAAGTGCGCTGATGATGTAGGGAGTGATGATATCGTATCCCGCAGCGTTGAGGTGGAGAGTATCGGGGAGATACTTGGTCGTGGTGGTCTCGAGCTTATCGTTGAGCTCCTTGTTGTTGTAAAGGTCGATAAAGATGATACCCCACTTCTCGCAAGCTTCCTTAGCTACGTTGAAGTATGCGCTCATATCCTTGGCGTGGCCCTTCGAGTGACCGTCGAGACGGTGGTTAGCGATGAAGAAGAGCTTCGCATCGGGATTGGTCTTGCTTACGTTATAGAAGATCCACTCAAGACCGCCCGCATATGAGGTACGGTTCTTTTCCATTGCCTTGGTGTCTTCCTTGCCCTCGGTGAGAGTTCCTACGGGACGCTCGTGTCTTGCGTCGTTAACACCGCCGTGCATAACGATGATATCGAACTTTTCCTTGGTGTAGGGGAGATACTGGCTGTATACCCAGTTATCATCGCCTCTCTGATAGCTTACCTTTGCGCCGCCAACGGATGCGTTGGTAGTGATCGCGCCGGTCCAGTCCTGGATTCTGCCCGCCCAAGCTCTGCCGGTACGGAAGGGGGATACGCCATCGCCCGAGCCGTAGCTGATCGAGTCGCCCATAAAGAGCATCTTCTTGCCCTTGAGGGGGCTGGTACTCTCAACAGTGCCGGGAAGAGTGATGTTGAACATCTTCATATATGTAGCAGCATCAAAGGGCTGATTGATCGTTGCGAGCTGGATTCCGTCATCATAAACACCGGTTGCCGCAACAACGCGGACATATCCTGTACCGGGACGGATTCTGTATGCATAAATACCGAAGCCATTACCGATAACGTCGTACTGGACCATATAGTTTTTGTTTACGGTGGTGGTACCCTTTCCGTTCTCATCGAGAAGAACGAGGTGGTAGCCCTGATCAAGCGCAGCGGCACCGAAGTAAATTATGTCGCCCTCTTTAACTGCAACAGCGGGACAGGTACGATATCCGCCTGCCGCGATCTCGGTATTGGTCTTGTCGGCGCGGCCTGCAAATACCTTATCCGACTGCGGGAAAATGTTTACAAGCTTAGCGGCATCTGTTGTGGTTGTGCGGAGGTAGCTTACGTCGATCTTGTTAGCATCCATGTAAGCGTAGTAATCCGCAGCCTTGAAGGTCTGGTTCTTGGTAATGAGGGTGTTCTCGTAGAAGAGCTGTGCGGTTGCCATTCTGAAGGAAGCGGCATTCGCGGGAACAGTCCATTCAACGATCTCGGTGCCGGGCTGAAGCTCGTCAACCTTCTTGCAGTCAGCATACTTTACCTGCTGAATGAGGGTTGCGCCTTCCGCATTATAAACGGTCAGATAATAACCCTGACCCGTCATAACGGGACCGAAGGTGAGAACGTCACCGGGCTGAACCTCGATCTTACCCGAGCAATAATAGTTTGCATTATACTTGGGATCGGAGTCCGCGGTAGACTGGGGAGTACCGCACTTAACCTTGGAAAGGTCATAGAGATTGGTGAGATCTGCCGCGCTTGCAAAGAAGGTCATCATAGGGATGAGCATTGCGAGCATAAGCATAAGACAGATCTGTCTTGTAATGAGCTTTTTCATTGTCTTCTCCTTTGTGAAGTATTGATGAATAAATTATATCACATAAAAATCTTTTTGTCAATACAAAAAGCAGATCTGCTCTCGCAGATCTGCTTTTTCATTAAATTTGTTTAGCTCAGTTTTCTCTTCTCTTTGCAACAACTGCAACGCCTGCGAGAGAGATCATTGCGATAGCCGCGAAGATGACAGCGGTGTCACCGGTATCGGAGGAAGAACCGGGCTCGGTAGTCTCGGGAGCGGGCTCGGTGGTCTCGGGAGGATTGAAGAAGTTGTTGTAGCCCTGAGCATCGAACGGCTGGTTGATGGTGGCAAGCTGCTTGCCTGCATCGTAAACGCTTGTAGCTGCAACTACGCGAACGTATGCAGCATCGTGAGGCATGCTGTATGCATAGATAGCAAGTCCGTCACCGAGATCAGCGTACTCTACCATATAGGCGATCTTTACGTTGGTAAGAGGCTTCTTGTCAGCTCCGAACAGAGTGATCTGGTAGCCCTGGCTCTTGACAGCCGCGCCAAAGTAGAGAACGTCGCCGCCCTTAACGGGGATATAATCGGAGGTACGGTAAGCATCGCTTGCAACCTCGATCTTAGAAGAATCGGATCTGCCGAGGAAGGTAGCATCGGAGGTGGGGAAAAGGTTTACAAGAGCTTCCTTCGCGGTGGTGGGACGAACGCAGTCAACGTTCACCTTGTTCTTATCCATCTCAGCAAAATACTCTGCTGCGGTGAATTCCTGGTTAACGGTGATCATGGTGCAATCCTTGAACATCTGGGAGTTTACAACTCTGACGTAAGCATTGCCTTCGGTTACGGTCCACTTAACGATCTCAGCGCTGGGGGTAACAACAGCAACGCTTGTGCAATCAGCGTACTTGATCTGAGCGATCTTCTGGTTGCCGTCTGCATCGTAAGTAGTGATGTAGTAGCCCTGACCGGGAAGAACGGGACCGAAGGTAACAACGTCGCCTGCCTTAACGGGGATGGCTGCGGAAGTGACGTAAAGTCTGTTTCCGGATGCTGCATCGTCCTTGGTCTTTGCGGGAGTGCCGATAGTTGCATCAGCTGCAACGTAGAGGTTGGTAACTTCTGCAGCACCTGCCATAACGCTCATCATAGGAACGAGCATAGCAAGCATAAGAATGATACAAAGAGGTCTTGCGATGATCTTTTTCATGTCTTTTCTCCTTTTTTAGGCTTTTTGCCATAGAATTAATTTATTATACCATGAAAATTCATACTTGTCAATATGAAAAGACCGATCCGCTGACGCAGATCGGTCTTTTTTATTAAAATTTCTTAGAAGAATCAGTTTTCTCTTCTCTTTGCAACAACTGCAACGCCTGCGAGAGAGATCATTGCGATAGCCGCGAAGATGACAGCGGTGTCACCGGTATCGCCGGAAACGGTAGGCTCGGTAGTCTCGGGAGCAGGAACTGTGGTCTCGGGAGCGGGCTCGGTGGTTGCGGGAGGATTGAGGTAGTTGTTGTAGCCTTCAACAGTGAAGGGCTGATTGAAGGTTGCAAGGATCTTGCCTTCGTTGTATGCCTTAGCATCTGCAACGATACGAACGTATGCAGAACCGGGACGAACTCTGTATGCGTAGATACCATAGGTATCATCGATCGCACCGATAAATACGGTGTAATCAGTGTTTACATTGGTGGTTGCCTTCTTATCAGCATCATACATAACAAGCTGATGGGCATTACCGGAAGCGGGGATGAGGTTCGCACCGTAATAGATCATATCGCCGTCTTTTACGGGGATGAAATCGGATGTAATATGAGTGGTGTTTGCAGTTTCGCCTGCCTTTTTAACCTCTCCTGCAAAGGTATTCTCTGCGGGGAAAATGTTGGTGAGGGTATCTGCGGTCACGCCGTTGAGGAAGGGCAGCTCGATGTTATTCTTTGCCATATATGCAAGGAAATCAGCCTTACCGAACTCCTGGTTCTTTGTGATGAGTGTGCTGTCACGGAAGATCTGGGATGTTGCCATTCTGATGGAATCAACGCCTGCGGGAACTGTCCACTTAACGATAGAAAGGTTGCCCTGAACAACTTCGATCTCGGTGCAGTTAGCATACTTGATCTGCTTGGTGTGAACGCTTCCGTCTTCCTTATAAGCAGTAAAGTAATAGCCCTGCTTAACAAATACGGGACCTGCGGTAATAACATCGCCTTCCTTGACGTAAATAACGTCGGAGCAGAAGTAGTTTTCGTTATACTTGGGATCGGTGTCTCTCTGTGAGCTGTTGGGAGTACCGCAAACAGCCTTGGATGCGTCATAAAGGTTGGTAAGCTCTGCGGCACTTGCCATAATACCCATCATAGGAACGAGCATAGCAAGCATAAGAATGATGCAGAGAGGTCTTGCAATGAACTTTTTCATTTTTTCTCCTTATAATATTGGCTTTCGCCATTTTGATAGCATAATTATATCACACGGTTAATATTTTGTCAATATTTTTTATAATATTTATACTAATTTTGTGACAAATTGCCATATTTTTTATTCGGGCTTGGTGATATCGATGTAATCCTTGCAATATATCATATGGGTCTCGTGAGTTCCGTCGTTGCGGATATCGAAGATTCGTCCGCCGCGAAGCTCGTCTATTCCTCCGACAGAGAAGCCTGCGCTTGCATCGAGAGTGAAGCGGATGCCGCCGTAAACGCCGTCCGAGATATTCTTATGCAGGTGACCCGCCGCGATGATCTCGACGTCGCCTCTCTCGAGCATCGTCGCGTAAACGCCCGAGTTGACCATCGGACACTGGAAGCTCTCCCTGTCGTGTCCGATATAACCCGTCTCTGCAGGGTTGTTCACCGCCATCATTATCTCGTGGGGCGGCACGTGCATTACAGCCATAGCGCGGACCGTGTGACCCTCTTTTGCCTCAAGCTCCTTTGAGAGATTCCAGTACCACATCTGCTGCTCAAAGTAGATGGGCTCCCATTTTTTATAAAACGGCTCGCGGTTGGGGAGCATCAAGTCCTCGTGGCTTACGCCCGCACGGCGTGTTCTATCCTTATATTGCGAATCGAATGCGTAGATCGCGTACTCTACCTTATCCGAATCGTGCGCGAGCACGGGAACCATATAGTTGGTCACGCCGGGGATGCCCTCGCTGTGGCCCGAGACACAATAGGGATAGGACTCGTAGACCTTCTGCATTTCGGGTCCCGAGACCTCGGTATCGTAGTCGTGGTTGCCGAATACGTGCATCCAGGGGATCTGTCTCTTCTCCATCGGAGCGGTGAAGATCTCCATATACTTGACGAATTCATCGTAGGGCTTGAGCTTTCTGCCGTCGACGTTATCTCCGCCGAGGATGACTAGATCGGGCTTCGCCGCCTCGATCACAGCATCAAGACCCGCGAGTGTGCGGGGATCGTATTCGAGCTTGTCCTGAATATCCGAGACCATAAGGATGCGGAATGTGCCGTCCTCACGGAAACGGAGCGTGTGCTTGGTGGTAGGAATCATTTTTTCTGTTCCTTTCTGATGAAAAAATATTAAAATAATTATACATCAAAACAGAAGGATTGTCAAGGCTTTAACAGATCATCAAAAAGCTTAATATTAGCCTTTTCGGGCTTCAGCTCGCCCGTCTCGCACTTCTTGACGATCTCAACGATGCGGTCGTTGATGGGAGTCTTGACTCCGCACTTGCGTCCCCACTCGCAGACGATGCCGTTGATGGCGTCGATCTCGCAAGCCTTGCCCTTCTTGAGGTCCTGAAGCATCGAGGGCTCGATTGCGCGGTGCTTCTTCATCGCGATCGGAATGAGGAAGGTTGCAAATCCGCACTTGAGTGCGTTCTTATAGTAGAAGAGTGCCGTGATATTCTTGCCCTGAACGGGAGCAAATTCCGCGCCCGCGGCGTGACCGACGTCGATGCACTCCTTCATACAACGGACGGCTACCTTTGCGGCATCCTTGTTCTCGGAAACGTCTCCGAAAACACCGCCGACAACCGTTCCGAGTCCCGAGAAGGTGGCGTTGATAAGCAGCTTCGACCATCTCGCGCCGATGAGGTTCGGCTCCTCGTGAACGGGGCACATCAGCTCGAGAAGAGCCTTGACCTCGTTGAATTTCTCGTCGGTAATACCCTCCATCTTGCCCATATGGAAGGAGAGCGACGCGGGATCGCTTGTCAGCGTGCATTCGCCGGGAGCCGAGAGAGTCGCGCCCCATTCGACAACGCATCCGACGGTCCTGTGCGAGCCCACGATCTCGGCGATACCCGGCTCGGGCAGACCGTTCTGCAGGGTGACGATAACGCCGTCTTCCGCGAGGAAGTCCTTGAGAGTCGTAACGACTTCCTTATTGAAAAGCTGTTTGGTCATAAGAAGGATAATATCGTATTTTCCGCTCATCTCGTCGGGAGTGTAAGCGGTTACGGGGACGGTCATCTCTACCGTACCCGTGATGCGCGCGCCCTTTTCGCGGAGCGCGGCAACGTGTGCGCGGTTGCGGTTGATCAGGTCGATCTGACCTCCGTTTTTGGTAATGTACGCGCCGAGCACCGTTCCGAGCGAGCCCGCGCCGTAGATAGCATATCTGCTCATTTTTTGTACCTCACAAAATTAATTTCCAACAGAATAATCGGCTGTCAGCCAGAGATTGAAATGAAGCTTTTCCTCGTCCTCGGCATATTCAGCGGGGATCAGAGGCTCATAGTCGCGGAGGACCTCCTTGTACGCGATATCCGCGCGTCCGTTGACGGTAACAACGCACTCGCTGTGGAGCTTGATCGAATATGTCTCGGCATCGGCAAGCGAGTAGGTGTGGGTTGTAATGCCGTCGTCAACAGTAAAGGATTCGGCATCGATATTCGAGAAATCGAGGTAAACGAGCGAATCTGCAGTATTCTTCTTGACCGTCAGCACGTTGCCCTCAAGCGTTGAAAGCTGTCTCGGCTCAACCATTGGGAGATCGGCGTGGCTGAAGTAATACTCGCCGCTGTACTTGAGCTCGGAAACGTAATCCTTGAGCGCGCCGACCGCATTGAAGTCGTAGACGCGGAATTCGTAATCATCCTCGCCGACAACGAGCACGAGCGCGTCGTCATAGGGAAGCTTTACGATATTCTGCTTGCCCTGGAGGTTGACCGAAGCGTTCGGCTTTGTCAGGCTCACGCAAAGAAAGATGACAGTCGCAGCCACCGCGATCGTGATGATACCGCCGCAGGGGCACTTTTTCTTCTCGCTGCAGCACTTGGGGCTGAGCGCGAATACCGAGAAATAACGGCAGATCGGCAGGATATCGACGCCGAGATCAAAGATCGAAAGCGCGAAGACGAGTCCGTAAACGTACGACATTGTAAGCCCGAGAGCAGAGGTTGCAAGGAAGATAACGGGAATAACGATCGGGAAATAGAGCGCGGTCGCAAGGATCTCGCCGTGGTACTTTTCAAATTCGCCCTTTGTGAGCGTAACGATAAGCTCGTTTATCATCAGCATGATTCCGCTGAAGATGAAGAGGTAGCTCGCATCGGCAAGAACAAAGGAAAGGACGATTCCGAGGAATGCGTGGATATAGGCAAACGCGCGCTTGATGTCCTTGCCCTCGAGCCCGAAGAACTTGCATCCGATGAAGGCGGCGAGCGCGGTCATCGCAAGGGAGGCAAGTCCGATGCCGATAACGATCGCGGTGTTCGAGTACGTGATCGTTCCGACCATATGGCCGTCGATAACGCCCGCGAGGACGGCGATATACTGGAAGAGATAGTAGAAGATGAAGCAAGCGGCGGCACTCAGCGCAAGTCCGATCACCACGGTGAGAATACCGAGCGCGGTCTTTTTGAGTCTCTTTTCCCTGCGGAACGCGGAGATAATGATATTCGCAAGGATAAGGATGATCGCTACGATCGCAAGGATCGCGGCTGTCGCGTGGTTATAAACTACTGTGGTCGCGTTGAGATAGGAGAAAAAGATCGCGGATTCCTCGGCATCGTAGAGGACGTCGAGATCGTAATCCGAGAGCCTGTCGATCAGTCCGTCAACAAACTCCGCCTGCTGGGAAAGATAGGACGCGCCGACGTTTTCGGGGCTGTCATTCTGCGTGTGATAATTCTCACCGCCCGTGATATTCGCCATATTGAGTCCCTGGCAGATACTCTTGAAGGTGGTGAAATCGGTGCTGTTGGGCATCGTATCGTAGACGAGAGTTGCGATCGAGCAGGTGAAGAGGCTCTTGTTGACCTCGGAGAAAAGCTTCACTGTATTGTAGTTGTTCTTCGCGGTCTCAAACATAATGAGTGTTCCGCTCGTTCCGCGGGACTCGAGATTCGTGCAGAAGCGGATGCGGTCAACGACGTTCCCGAAGCCTTCAAACTCATTAAGAAGTGCCTTCGAGCCGAAAAGATTGTACTCCTCGCCGTTGACAAAGGCAAAGAGGAGATCGTGCTTCATCGTGAAGCCCTCCGCCATCCTTTCGCTGTAATAGCGGATCGCCTCAAGCATCGTTGCGCAGGCAACTCCGTCATCCGAAGCACCCTGACCCATCGGAACCGAGTCGAAGTGACCCATGAACATGACTGCGTCGCCGCTCGCATCGGGTGCGTTCGCGGGGATGTGGACGATCACGTTCTTGAGGTAGAAATTCTGATATCTGCCCGTGTCGTCGGTGGCAACGTAGTCCTGGATGAGGTAGGCGGGCTTATCCGTCACGTCCTCGTTGACAAAGCCGTAGGATGCCACGGTCGACGCAATGTACTCGACAGCCTTTTCGTTTGCTTCCTTATGAACGAGCGAGCGCGGTCCGTTTTCGGAAAGCTTTTCGATATGTGTCATCATCAATTCCTGATCGAAATTCGTCTTTCTGACGGTCTCGGAGGTGTCGATGACCGACGCGGTGAAGATGAACACGAGTATCACCGCAAGCAGGATGTTGATTATCTTAGCAATATTCTTTTTCATGGAGTCATTTCTCCTTATAATTATTTTGTCTCTCATTGGGAAGTTAAAAATTATAACAAAATACGTTTTTTCGGTGGCTTTGCCGACGAAAAAACTCCTATTTGACGAGCAAAGCGAGTCCGCGCGCCGAGGGGAGGGAGTCAAAATCAACGATTTTGACTCGCGGCGATAAGCGCGCGTGTTTCAATTGTAAAACGCAGTTTTACAATTGGTTATTTACACTTCAAAACCGACAAGCATTCCGCCTCGCTCGGCATAAAAGCTGCAAAGCGCGCGGCATTCGCCGATGATGACCTTCGCCTTGGGGAATTCCTTCTTGATCTTTTCGGAAAGAGCCCTCGCGGCGTTCTCGTTGAGACAATGCGCGATCCTTGCGCATCCGCCCTTGAAGCCGTATTCCTTCATATAGCTTACGATCGTGTCGATAGCCTTCACACCTCCGCGGCATTTCGCAAGGAGTTCGAGTGTTCCCTCGTCGCTTGCTCTGCCGACCGCGCGGATGCCGAGAAGTCCCGCCGCCTTCGCCGCAAGCTTACCGACTCGTCCGTTGTTGGCAAGATTCTTCATAGACTCGAGCATAAAGAGGAGCTCGGTCTTGTATCCGCGGATAGCCGCAACTACCTCGTCGAGGCTCTTGCCCTCGGCTATCAGATCGCGTGCCTTTTCCGCCATCAGAGTGATCTCGGGACCCGCGCTAAGCGTGTCGATGACCTCAACGCGGCGGTCGGGATGATCCTCCTCATAGATCCTCTTTGCAAGACAGGCGGTATTGTATGTACCCGAAAGATTGCTCGTGATCGTCATACAGATGATCTCCTCGGCGTCGCCGAAAGCCGAAAGCCAGTCGGTCACGTTCGGGCAGGAGGTCGAGGACTCGCCGTTATAGCGGAACATCTCCTCTGCAAACGCGCAGGCATCTATATCCTCATTATCAACGTAAACCTTCTCGCCCGCCACGATCTTGAGCGGTGCCGATGCGAAATCCGCTCCCTCGAGGCGGATAAGGTCCGCCGATGAATCGACCACAATCTTGATATTCTTCATTTCACTCATTCCTTATATTCCTCACAAATCTTGTTCAGGTTTTCGTTTATCAGCGAAAGGCTGCGGTACATCACGGCTCGTTCCTCGTCGCTGATGCCGAGGCTTGCGCTGTCAAGTATTCCGTCGACTCTCTCGGAGAGGATCCTTCCGACCTCTCTGCCCCGCTCGGTCAGCACGATCGCGCTGAGATACCGCTTCTGTGCCGTCGATTCGCAGACGAGATATCCGTTCTGCTCGAGGTACTTTATCGAGCGCGAGATATTCGCCTTGTCCTCGCCGCAGATCAGGCAGAGATCGCGAGCCGTAAGCCGCTCCTCCTTGTAGAGGTAGTAAAGACAGGAAACGTGCGAGCTCTTGAGATCGAACTCCGCCATCTCCTCGGTCTTGATCCTCTGTATCGCCCTGTTGATCCCCGAGATCAGCAGAGTGAAGGTTTCAAATCTGTTTTGCATAATAATCTCCTTGTTGTGATTACAACATTTATTATACCACACGCTTGTTGTAATGTCAACAAGCAGAGCGAAAGTTCAACAAAATGTTATATTGACTTTTTTGCGGATTTGATATATAATAATCTTAGAGTGACAAGAATAATCCGAATTAGCCCGGGAGCCTTAATTTTTGGCGCTTTTCGGATTGTCGTCCTAGCAAGCCGTACGGGAGTCGAACCTAATTGCCTCACGGCGATTACTTTTTGTGTCTTTTGGCGTGCTTTCACTCGCAAGGTTAGTACCTTGCGTCGCAAAATCCCACCAAAATCCATCAAAAATTAATTCGCCGTGAGGTGCGAAGCAGTTTTGTCGGAGCAGATTTTTTCGAGAACAAAGTTCTTTCCGCAGGTTATATATAAATATTACCAAGGGAAGAACTGCGGTTATCGGGAAAATCTGCCCGACAAAACCGATTCTGTCCGGCTCACGTACGGC
>JAZSEA010000023.1:0-2436 GCA_045531455.1 Eubacteriales bacterium | reverse complement strand
AGCAGTTTTCATCGAGCAAATATTCGGATAGACAAAGAAAAAATTCGATGCAAGATATTAATCTTACGAGGATTTTTTCTGCAGTATATGCGGATATTTGCCGATGAAAACCTTATGTGTTCGACTCTCTTCGGCTATACCAAGCCCCGACATAAGGTTATCCGCACCCGCATCGATAGCCGCGCGCGTCTGACTCTCGCAATCGGGATCATTTCCGCAGCCGAGAAGCACTCTCATCGAATACTCACGGCAAATGCTCAGCGTTCTCGAAACTCTGTCCGAGATCAGAGCCTCCGCGCTCATAAGCGCGGGAACCTCGGCGGAATAGAGGTCGAGAGCCAAAAATCCGCATTTCTTTGCGATCTCGTCGATCTCACTCTTTGCGTCGGACGAATCGAGATAATCAAAGGAAAATCCGAGTCCGATCGCGGTGCTCCTTCCCTTTGCCTCGTAGACGTCGGAAATGAAGGAAAGTCCCTCGTCCGCGTGCCCCGTAAATCCGAGAAGCAGTATCTCGTCAAAGCCCGCGTCCACAAGTTCACAGACAAGCGCGATCTCATAAGCGCGCATGATCCCTCTCGTCTCCTCGGGACGGCTGAGGTAATCGATCTCAAAAATACCGCAGATCTTTATTCTCTCGCCCCAATTATCCTCTATAAGATCAAGTCCTTCATAAAGATCGGTCGCGCCGACGCGGTCGATCGAGTATTCAAGGCTTACGGGCGAGCTGTAGGCAAGGATATTCTCGCCGCTTTCGCGATCCTTTTCGCGAAGAGTCAGCGAAACCGAATCGAATTTCACGGGATCCTCGGGAATACCTGTATCCTCCTCGGTCTCGGATGCGCTTTCTTCACCGGTAACAGTCTCGGAGGTATCATCCGTGTCAACCGAATAGTCGACTCCGAAAAGAATGCCTCGCGCAATCAGATCAGCGGGAGGATTTGCGTAATATACCTCCGCCTCGGTCGAGGACGGGACCGTGGTATCTTCGATTATCTCCTCGGCAAGTCCGCGAAGATAGTTTCCGAGCATTACCGCAAGGACGAAAAGCACAAGCGCGATCGAAACGAATATGACCGCGAGCTTTCCTCCCGGCGGCATCGGTGTATGGTGACGGCTTCTGAAGGCTCTGCGCCTACCGCCGCTTACTGTACTCATTTATTCAATCTCCAGAATATTGATCGATTTTCCGTAATCGTTGAGCTCAAACTTCATACCGCTCTTGTACTCGGCAAGTCGCGCATTGAACTCGGAGCCCATAATGTCGTCCTTGAAGTCCTCGTAATTATCCTCAAGGTAATCCTCCTCAAGCTCAAGACGGAGGATGATATAATATCCGTCGGGCGTCTCGATGACGTCGCTGAGCTGATTCTTGCGAAGATCAAATGCCGCAAGCTCGTATTCGTCGCCGCAATCGGAAGTGTATCTCGCAAAATACTTGCCGTGTCTTGTGGTCATCGTATAATCAGCGCAATGGATGCCCTTGAGCATAATAAGCTCAAGCTCCTTCTCGTCGCTCTCCCGGATCTGCTCACGAAGCTGCTTTGCGAGCTCGAGATTCTCCGCGGTCACGCCCTTGAGGAAAATGTGATTCGTTCGGATGAATTTGTCCGAATGCATATACTCGGTGATGTATTCCTCATCGCTTGCGATCTCTCCGAGGTCACGCGAAAGGATGTAGAAAAGCTCGGTCGCACATTCCTCCGCCGCGTTGTAGAAGCGGAAGAGATAGTCGGTGAGGTACTGCTCCTCGAGCATCTGCTTGTACTTCTTGAAGCTGCCGCATTCATCGACCGCAAGCTCGACAGTCTCCTGAACAGCCTCGAGGATGAGCTCCTCGTTCATCATTGTAGCCGCACCGCCGCCGATATAGTAGTAATCCGCCATCGCCTGAACGGCATAATAGTCGCTGACGATGCTTTCATTTACTCGGTTCATCAGCTCCTCGCGGTATTCCTCAGCCTTTGCGGGATCGGTCCAGATGCTCTCTCCGTACTCGAGAGCCATATCTCTCTTATGGTTGAGAACGAGATAGCGAAGCTCCTCGTACCTGACCTCGAACTTACCGATGGTGCCGACGATAGCCGCCTCCTCATCGGTGCTCTTGACGGGCTTTGCACCGCAAGACGATAGGATAGCGGTCAGTAAAATAAGCAGAGCAAGCGCAAGGGATATACGCTTGATATGATTGAATTTCATGAGTATTCTCCTATTGATATAATAATTCATTTAATAATACCACATTTTTGTGTCGCCCATATGAATAGAGTGACAAGAATAATTCGAACTAGTTTTTTGGCGACAAATATTCGCCATCGGTTCGTCAAACACCTTGATAGTATTAATATACAATCTTCGGCGTTTTCCTGCCGCTGACAAATATTTGTCAGCCAAAAAATCTCCGACCCGCAAGCCTTAATTTTTAGATGATTTTGG
>JAZSEA010000014.1:0-93966 GCA_045531455.1 Eubacteriales bacterium | reverse complement strand
GCTTTGCCCCTTGACCCCACAAGTTTTTGAAAAAACTTGACTAAAACTTTCACGCTTTTTTATTAAAATCACAAATTTCCTCGCATTTCTGCGAGGAAATTAACCTTAAACTTCGCCGTAGGCGGATCGTACCTCTCACTTCATCAGCTCCTCCGTCAACCTCAGCACCTCGGGCGCGATCCTTTCGCGCTCGCGGCGGGTGACGAGGGTGTATGCAGGGTAGGCGAGGGCAACGAGAATTATTCCGACAAGCCCGATCGGGATCCCGACCGCCATTGCCGCTCCCGCAGTCATTCCGAGCGCGGCGTAAAGCTCCGTCATCGCAAGGCTCATTCCGCAACCGAGGATGAGGGTGCCGATGACGCCGATCACGAGCGAGACCGCCTGCGCCTTCTTTGAAACCGAGGCGTCAAGTCGGCGCAAACGCTCCATTTTGTCTTCTTTCTCGGTCCTCGGGGCGTATTTTTCGCGGATCCTTCTGATCTCGTCCTGATCCTTCGCGGAATAGGTGTAGGAAAATCCGCCGTTATTATTATTGTCCATCAATTTTCTCCTTGGATTTCAGTTTTTTGTTACTCTCGGCGATCATATATACCGCCATCGTCATAACGACAGCGGAAACCGCGCCGCCGACAAGCCCGAGCATAAGTCTGCGCGCCGAAAGATCCATCGTTCCGTCGCCAAAAGTCGTCAGCATCGTTGAGGTGAGCGTCAGCATCGAAACGCAAGCCGCCGCAAAGCTGATCGCCTTCGATGCCGAGTAGACGGGGCTGTTGTATTTGCGGTATCTAACCATATTCACGATCGCGGTCGTAAACGAGGTAAAGGTGTAAGCCGCCATCGCGATCGCGGTGATCTCGTGGTGGTTGAAGGTACGGTTCCAATAGACCATAAAAAAGATCATCAGCGACAGGGCGAGGTTCATAATAAGGAAGACCCAACCGCAGGCGCGGTACTTGATCAGCTCCTCGCGCATCCTCTCGCCGGGCGTGTATTTCTGCGTGTGGCGGACGAGAAAGAATCGCATCACGGCAAGCGAGATATAGTATCCCGCGAGTGAATAATACCAGAACGTGTGGTGGTAAAATCCGAGCCAGAGCTGAAAAAGTGCGTAGACGGTGTTGAAGGCAAGCGAGCCGTAGAGCGAGACCTTGACCCGTAGGCGGTCATCCCGGCGCCAGATCAGAATATATTTGTTTTCATTCTTAAAGGTCTTGAAAAACGAGATCAGATATGGGATCCTGAAGCACCAGACCGTCAGCGTGTACGCCGAAAGGACGTAGGACGCGATCGCGATCGGTGACGAGGTGCCGATAAAGACCATCGAGCCGACAAGGAAGACGGTCGCAACAAGCAAAAGCAGGATCATCACCCACATCCGCGGGAAGAGAAGTGTTTTACCGAGTTTCTTCAGGTCCATTTTCATCCCTCACGATCCTGACGGTGAATTCGGTGCCCGAGCCGATCTCGCTCTCGACGGAGATCTCACCCTGCATTATGTCAACGACGCGGCGGACGAGCGCAAGCCCGAGACCGTTGCCCTGAGTTGCGCGCGAGCTGTCGCCCTGATAAAATTTCTCGAAAATATGCGCGCCGACCTCGGGCGACATTCCGCAGCCCGTGTCGCGGACCTTGACAACGGCGTATTTTCCCTCGGTCTTGAGCGAAAGTGACACCGTTCCGCCCTCGTCGGTGAATTTGAAAGCGTTTGAAAAGAGATTGTTCCACACAAGCGAGAGGAGCTCGGCGTCCGCACGGACGAAAACTCCCTCCTCGATGTCGGTCTCGATCTCGATCCCGCGGCTTTCCCAGACGTTCTCGTACTGCAAAAGGCTCTCGCAGAGCTGCTCGCCGAGGTCGCAAAGCTCGGTCTTCGGATAGATCTGCTGGTTTTCGAGTCGGTTGAGCTTCAAGATGTTCGTCATCATATCGGCAAGCCTGCGCGAGGAATCCGTGATCGCGCGGGCGTATTCGATCCTCTTTTCGTCGGGAAGATCGGGAGATGCCAGCAGAGTTCCGTAATTCTGCATAACGGCAAGCGGCGTCTTCATCTCGTGCGAGACGTTCGCGATGAAGTCGGTACGAAGCTCCTCGACGCCCGAAAGCTCGCCCGCCATCTTGTTGAAGCACTCGATGATCTCGTTGAACTTGTCGTCGGCGACGTATTTCGAGACGGTCGGGATGCGGACGCTGAAATCGCCCTCCGTCATCCTCTCGGCAGCCTCCGATATGCGTCTGACGGGAATATTGACGGTCAGATGACGGCGGATCGAGTCGATCACGGTGAAAAGCAGGCTGATCAGCGTGACGTTGAGGAAGGTCAGCTTCGCCGCAGAGCCGATATTCTCGCTCGTCAGCTCGATGCCGACGTCCTCGGCAAGCACACGGACGAAAAGCATCGTACAGCAGGTGATAACGAAGCCGACGATGAGGAAAAAGACCATAAAATGATTGACCGCGCGCAGAAAAGACTTAAAAGTCATTTGATCACCGCCTTGTAGCCGAGGCCGTGGACGGTCTTGATCTCGAATGAATCGCAATCGGCAAGCTTTGCGCGGAGCTTGGTCATATAGACGTCGACGGTGCGCGTTCCCGCGGAGGAATCAACGTCCCAGAATTCGTCCATAAGCTGTGTGCGGGTGAAAGTCTTTTTGGGGTAGGAGAGGAGCTTGTAGAGCAGGTCGAACTCGCGGACGGTGAGTGCGATCTCCTCGCCGCCGAGGGTGGCGGTGCGCTCGTCGGCGTCCATTATGAAGCTGCCGACCTCGAGTCGGCGGCTCGATGCGATCTTCGATCGGCGAAGAAGCGCGCCGATGCGGAGAAAGAGCTCGTCGAGGTCGATGGGCTTGGTCATATAATCGTCGATACCGATGCGGTAGCCGCGCTGCTTGGAGGCAAAATCGTCGCGCGCGGTCATGAAAAGGATCGGTATGTCATGGTTGAGAGATCTGACCGTCCGCGCGAACTCAAAGCCGTCGGTCCCGGGCATCATGATGTCGGAAACGATGAGGTCGAAGGTGGTCTTGTACATCTCGTCGTAAGCCTCGTCGGCAGAAAGACAGCCCGTCGCCTCGTAGCCGCTCTGCGAGAGGAAGGAGCAAACGCTGCGGCAAAGGTCACGGTCGTCGTCGACAACTAATATCTTGAACATGAACGTCCTCCAAAAGCGAATTTTTGCATTATTATTGTAGCACACAAATGTTAAAATTTTGTTTGCGTCGCGGCGGATAGGAAAAAATTGTTTGAAAAAATGTCAAGATAAGGATACGGAAGAAAATTTTCGGTGTTTTTTCTTTATTAATTAATAAATATATAGGAAACAACAAAAAATTTTGGCACAAGGGCTTGATTTTTGTGCTGAAATATGATAAAATATTATCGGATATCTTTACCCTTTTTTAATGGGAGAAATTACCAAAAATTTCACGATCGGAGGAAAGACGGATGAAGTATAAGAATTCATCGGGACGCGGAGCTCCCGTATACGGAAGATGTTGCGCGAAGTCGGGCAGTCACGTGTCGGACAGCTCACCTCCGGGATTAGCGGAAATGCGAAAAGGAGTAGAGCAGGACGAATAACGGTTCTGGCGGCAACGCCCAAGAGCTTTAATATATAGAACAATTATTTCGACGAAAGGAAATAAATCAATGAAGAACTTTTCAATCAAACGCTTTACGGCATCCCTGCTGTTCATCGTAATGGTAGTAGCCGCCTTGCCGGTCTCGCTGTTCAATTTCACGATCAGCGCAGCGGAAGATACAGACTATCTGTTCTTTGCTACAGACCGACATGCCAATACTTCTGTTATTGGTAATATTATCAATAATATGGAGTCTGTGATAGGCGAGAATGAGCTTGATTATCTCGGCCTTGGCGGAGACATGGTCGGATCCGGCAACAACCACCCCGCCTATAATAGTTCCGAAGTCCTAGGCGAGGTCACCGGAGCTACTTCCAGCCTGGATGCTACCAATGTAGATATCGTTGCGGGCATTCATGATATGAACGTTACCGACGATGCGGGTATCGTTCTGCCCTACAAGGGCGGATGCGCTCAGATCTATGAGGGCGATAAGTACTACGTCTATGGCGTAGAGGAATATTGTATCTCCGACGATTCCAATGAGAGCAATTGGAAAATGCAGTCGGAAGCTTTCGTTACCTGGGCTAACGGCGATAGCATTGACAAGTCCAAGGTCATCATCGTCCTGTCACACTATCCGCTGCATGAAGAGCGTAATGACAATGACGGTGCTTATTATTGGCACCAGGCGCTGAATACGGTTGCTACCGGCAGCGCGTCCGATGACACCACGGTAGAGCGAAATATTGTCTTTTTCCATGGTCATAACCATACTGTAGACAGCAATGAGTATGTGTATAATGTAGGTGATACTATGTCCATTCAGAATGGCAGCAGTACCACCTCTGGCACCATCTATTATACATACGCAACAGCCGGCTATCTGAAACAGAACAATAAGGCAACGCTGATGGCTATTACAGACAGCCAGATCACGCTGACCAAGTACAGCACCAGCGGTACCGGAACGGTTATGACCACAGTAACCCGTGTTGTAACCGAAGAGGAAGCAACATTGTCCTCCATCGCTGTGACCACTCCGCCTACCACCATTTCTTATACCGTAGGCGATACATTCTCTTCCGAGGGCATGGTTGTTACCGCAACTTATAGCAATGATTCCACAGCTGCCGTTACCGGATACACGCTGTCAGACGTGGACATGGCCAGCGCCGGTATTAAAACCGTCACCGTCACCTACACCGAGGGCGACGTAACCAAGACAACCACCTTTGACATCACCGTGTCCGATCCTTATGTGACCAATATCGAAGTAACCACACTTCCCGACAAGGTCGAATATATAACCGGTGAGTCGTTTGATTCAACAGGTATGGTCGTTACCGCAACATATAATAATGGCACTACCGCTGAGGTTACCGGTTGGTACACTTCTACTGTGGATATGACCACCGTAGGTGAGAAGGAAGTTACCGTAAACTATACTATTGATAGCATAACCTTCCGGGATACCTTTACCATTACCGTTATCGAAGGTGTTGCCGAGGGCGTGACCCTGACCGGTATCGAAGTAACCAAGTGTCCCACCAAGACTGAATATCTGATCTCCGAAGAACTGCAGTTGGATGGCTTGGTAGTTGTTGCTACCTTCTCCGACGGATCTACCAAGGAGTTGGAGTATGCACCCTTCAGCACCAGCACAGTTTACGGCGGATATAACCTTGATAACTTCTCTATGTACGTTGAGAAGAACCATGAAGTCAAGGTAACATATACTTTCCGCGAAGTTACATGCACCGCAATCTTCACAATCAACGTTTGGAATGAGAAATTCACCTCTTCCGATGTTACCGTTAAGGTTACAGGCGATTATGGTGTAACAGGCGCGGACGTAGCCGATAGCACCAATACATATGTTTCGGATGCTGTCTCCAAGCTCCTCGTTGCCGACACCTACAAGGCATACGACATTTCGCTTGTTTTTGATGAAGGTTATTCCACGACTAATGCTACCAAGATCGTAACCCTTCCTATTCCCGAAGGCGTAACAGACCCCGTTGTATACTACGTATCCGATAACGGTGCTCTCGTAATCGACATGGGTGCTACCAACAACGGCGACAGAACCGTTTCCTTTGAAACAACTCATTTCTCCACCTATGTTGTGGGTGAGAATGCAGTCGTTGGCGAGGAGAGCGATGCTACAGTTCCCGGTACTGAAGGTTCGCAGACAACTACTGTGGGTGATGCAATTACGATCTATAAGCTCGTCGACACTCCTGTATCTGGCAAGCAGTACCTGATTGTCAGCTCCAACACCGGCATCGGTTACGGTCTGAATAGCACCACAACAGGCTATAGCACCACTGCTTGGACAAATGATGGTACTTACTATACCGCATGGGACAGCACCACCCAGACCGGCACTGCATTGGGCGATGGTACTTATCTGATCACCAGCGATGCATATCTTTGGACAGTTGGCGATGGTCTAACCTTCACAAACGGAAGCACTAAACTGGGTGTTGAAACTGGAACATTTATTATTTGGACAACTTATAGTTTGGCATTTGATACGCAATCCTCTTGGATATTAAACAACGATACTCTGAACGATACTAACTACAGTCGCTACTTGTATTGTAACAATGGTACATGGTCTGTCGAAGAGGATAGTGCCAACGTCTACTTCTACGAGCCTGTCACAGTATATCCTGTGACACAGACTGGCACCCCCGCAACTCCCGACACCACCTACCACATGGATCTGACTGTGGCTGGCAATACGGTTTCTGACCATGCCTACACCGTTACCGGTGTTGTAAGTGGCACCACCGTACAGATGGGTGCTGTCTTCACGACAACTGCGGAAGGCACTACCACTACCATGGACGGTTATCCCGCAAACGGATCCTTTACCGTTCTGTCCTCCTCCAATGAGTCTGTTGCCACCATCGGCTCCGATAGCGTCCTGACCTTCACCGGCGCAGCAGGCGAGACTCTGATTCAGGTTGAATACACTTGGACCGAGAATGGTGTTGAGTACAAGACCCAGAACTATGTGGTCATTACCGCCAAGACTCCTGTCTATGGCTTGAGCATTTCTGCTGATTCTACTCAGATCAAGATCGGCGCGGCTGCTAACGTGACCGCCGCCGTCACCGCTGACGGAGCTGCCACAACCGGCACCGTAACCTGGTCCTCCTCTGACGATAGCATCGCTACAGTTGACGCTAATGGCGTTGTAACCGGCGTCACCGCAGGCGATGTGACCATTACAGCATCCTATACCGATCCCAACGGTACCGTTCATACCGCTAAAGTTGATATTTCCGTTGTAGATGCAGTCTATACTCTCGATCTTTGCGAGAAGAACGAAGATGGCACTACCGTATCCATTACCAAGCCTATCGCTATCAAGGACGTAGATACCTTGGTTAATGACGGTACAAACACCTATCCTCTCTGGGCTGTTATCACAGCAGACGGCGAGGATATCGGTACTCTGAACGAAGAACAGTTGAAAAAACTGACCTTTATTTCCTCCGATGAGACAATCGCAACCGTTGATAAGACCACCGGTATTGTTACCTTCACAGGCAAGGAAGGTACTGTTCAGATCACTGCGGTCTATGAGTACGCTGACGGTAAGTCTGTAACCGATACAGTAACATTCTCCGTTTCCAAGACCTCCTATGTAGTTCCCGAGGACGGCACCGATGACTTCCCCGAGTACCCCAACGAGGGTGCAGTTCGTTTCGATAAGACCGCTACCGCTGTAGGTAACTTCTCTCAGACCGGTATGGCAATGATCGAGCTCTCCATGACCGGCGTTCCCTATTCCACCGGAAACGAGCTGGATGTTGTGTTGATGCTTGATACGACCGGCTCCATGAGTAACGATGGCCTGGTAGCTATGCTGACTGCTACTGACGCATTTATTGATAAGATCGTTATTAATGAGGATGGTACTTACAACCAAAACCGTGTTGCGGTGTATTTCTTCAATAGTAGTGGTATTATTACGGTGCACGACTTGGCACCCTTTGCAGACGCAGATGGTAAGTTACTAGATACTGATAGCGATGGCACATCTGATTTCGCGGAGGTCATGGCCGTGCTGGCACCCAGCACTTATGTTTCTGGCAACAGCTATGACTTCAGTAATATCCAGAGCTCTGGTGGTACACCCTTCGACGAGGCTGCTGCAAAATGTCAGGCGGTTCTGACTGCCGCGAAAACTACCAATCTGCCTGAGGGCGTTGCGTCTGCTGACGATTATAACCGCCAGCAGTTCTGCGTGTTCATGTCCGACGGTGGTCCCACCACTTACTACGGCTCCGACAAGAAGACCTACTACGGCGGCAACAACAACTCTGGTGATGTTACGATTGCTAGTAAGATGACGAACTATACCAGTTCGGATAGCTCTACCTGGAGTATGGATCTGCCCACCGAGTACTATACCGATGCTATGAAGGCAGACGGTGTCACCGTCTATACTGTGGGTCTGCTGCTACAAAATACACCTTCTAATCCCGCACCTTGGAGCAAAATGACGAGTGTGTCCTCCGTTTATAACTCTACGACGGACTCACTGACAACCATTGGTACGCACTACTACTTCACCAGTTCCATCCTGAAGCAGATGGCGTCCGATGAATCAAAGTACATTGATATCTTCAATGTCAACAACGCAGATAAGGCAACGGCTGCATTCGAAGCCATTGCTATGAGCATTCTGGAAGCTGCCACCGATGTCGTTGTCGAAGATAAGGTCGACAACAGCTATTCCGTAAACTTCACTCTTCCGAGCGGTGTTACATATGACGAAGCAGGTATGGATGAGTTCTACATTCAGATCGTCGAGTACACTCTGGATCCCACCACTCATGACCGTACCGGTACTCCTAACGTTATCGAGAACTTCACCTTCAATACTGACGGTACTCTGCAGAGCCACACCGTTGACGGAACTGTTACTTGTGATTCTACCACCTGTACTCATATCACCTTTACCAATGGCAAGGTCACCGCAATAAACGGTATCTACTTTACTTACAGTAATACCGAAGACGGTGAGATCCTGACCTGGGAAACTGATAAGATTTCTACGACCGAGCTTGCTCTTCAGTACTTCGTATATCTTGAGGGTTCCGCAGGTGTTGATGCCGGCAATCAGACTGAAGCAGGCGTATACTATACCAACGAATACGCAACCCTGACTTATACGAACTTCAATGGCAAGGAAGTTCAGCAGGAGTTCCCCAGACCTCAGATGACTTGGAAGGGTGCACAGGTTACTTACGTATTCTACCTTGTAAATAAGAATGGTGAGCCTGTAAACAAGGCAGGTCGTGTTGTTCCCTTTGCAGAAGCAGTATATGTTACTGATCCAATTACCTACGATGTGACTTGGAACGAGGCTACGGGTCAGGAAAAACTGCAGGCAGAATATCTTGCTAAAGATAAAGTTCCTACTGTTTACCAGCTTTACGACAATGAAGCTTACTACGAGATCCTCGTATATCAGACAGAGGGTGTAGACAGCGCGACTAATGCTGTAAACTACAACCACTTTATCATCGAGGGTAGCTCTTCTGTTACCAACAAGGAAACCACCAAGGTATTCAATACCAAGGCAGGTACCAAGTATGATGATTACGGTGCATACTCTGCTACTGCAGGTTCCTATACCAGCACTAAGAGTGGCACATCCTACACCGCTACTGTTACTACTGACATCGACTACGCAGATACCACAGTCGCATTTGCGGTAGTATGGAATTCTGTACTCCAAGAAGATGTTGTAATTATTGACTACGGTCTTGACGTTGTTATAGACGTTGTTACAAATGACGCACTTGCTTCGAGTCTTGTGGGAGTCCGTGCAGACGCACCCAGCGGTGTTGAAATAAACAGCGGTCGCTATGATGCGGCTATGGCAACCAGCGTAGATATTTATATCGACGCAAACAATGACGCTGACGGTTTGAAGGAGTTGAAGATTGGTACTGCAACTATTGAAAACCTGAAAGCAGTTCGCTTCTCTCCGGACAAAACCAACGGCATGCAGTTTACCGATCACGCGGTATTCTACTACGAGTCAGCGGTTAATTTCTACGATGAAAACGGTGATTTGATTACCGCCAACTTGTATTCCTCTGTAACCATCATCCCCGCGACGACGATTTATTATGAAGAGTCGTTTGTGACATTTGCTCCTGCGAAAACAGTAACCGTTAATTCTGACAATTCAATTATTGTTGGCGATGTAGTAGCTGAAGACGCAACCTACGGCGCATGGTCTGATATTGGTACTGCAGTTAGCGGCACACAGGCACAGGATCGTCCCGGAGATACTAAACTTCCCAGCCTTGATGCTAATAATGTTTATGGTTACGACGGAGTATATAGTGAAATTACCAAGTACAGCCTTGGAACTGCAAAACAGGCTACTGTAAACAAGGCTGTAAATGACGACGGCTCATATACCACAACAGGCTACAATGGATACGCACCTACCGCAACCTTTACCTTCACAGGTACAGGATTTGACATTATTTCTCTTACCGACAGTGATTCGGGTATGATTATGGTTACAGTTGCTGATGCAAACGGCAATAATGTATACAGCCAGATGATCACCAACTACTACGGTATGAGTTATGAAGTGGTATCCAAGGATGAAAACGGAAATGACGTATATGGTTGGGTTTCCACTGAAAACGGTGCACTCTATCAAGTTCCCGTTATCAAGAAGACCGGACTCACATACGGTACATATACCGTTACAATCCAGGTTGGATATATGTCCTTCTTCGATCAGGATAATGGCGGCACCGGCGATGGCGAATACTACTTCGTTCTTGACTCGATCCGTGTTTACGACCCTGCAAACGG
This sequence comes from Eubacteriales bacterium, assembly GCA_045531455.1. GTDB lineage: Bacteria > Bacillota > Clostridia > Oscillospirales > CAG-272 > CAG-390. The sequence continues at coordinate 83,518 of JAZSEA010000014.1, read as the reverse complement.
CGGTGCGAACGACAGTGTCATTGAAGATGCTTACAAGGCAGACGGTGAATCCAATCCTCATTACCTGATGGTTAAGGAAGCAATTCTCGGCAAGGCAGATCTTGAGAATCTTTCTCCCGACAATATTACCGGCAAACTCAACGGTACCGTGTTTATTGACGGCAAGGGCTCAACAACCGACGCTGCAGATTACGCAAATCCCGGTCCTAACAACGAAGCATATTTCTTAAATGCACAGTCGATTTCCTTCAAGCTCACAGCTACCGCTGTTCCTATGGATGTTCAGCTCGGTGCTAAGCTTGCAAGCGGAAGCTCCGCAACAGTTAATGTATACTACGGCTCCACAACGTCTGATCCTGTAAAGATCGAGCTTGGTTCCTTGACAGATATGTACTACTCAATCATGGATAAGCTCCCCCATACTATGAGCGGAAACAACTGGACCACCGATACAATAATCATCGAAGTTGTAGCCGATGATTCCACTATCGTATCTCTTACCAATATCAAGGCAACGTTTGAATCCGCAACAACCGTTAGCGGTAGCGAGGGTATTAAAACCACATCTGCAACCGCATCGACCGGCGTTTACTCGCTGATGTCGGCTCGTATGGTTAATCTCGAGACCGTTGCTGAGGAAGAGCCCGTTTCGATCTCCTTCCTCGTTGATGCTGAGGTTATCGAGGATGCATGTGCAGTAATGACCGCGCTCTACGCTCCCGAGCCCGAGATCTTCGTTCCCGAGGCTCTCGAGTACACCGTAACCAACCGCTTCTTCGGCAACAGCACCGTCAACGTGATCACGTCCAAGGACGTTGCTTCGCTGACTGTCAACGGTGTTGAGGCTAAGAAGCTCAGCAATTCGCCTCTCTTCTCGATACTTCTGAAGCTCATCGACGGTTTTGAGGGCAGATTCGGAACGAATATTTCCGCTAACGACTACATCGTCTGGTCCGCAAGCGTCAAGCGTGCCTCCAACTACGATATCGTCGCTTACAACGCGGACGGTCTCTCCTCCGATCCTACTGTAACCGATTCGAGCTCCAGCATCACCAAGGAAGACATTGACAACTACTTCAACCGCTCCGAGCTCTACTCCATTATGGAGCAGATGGCAAGCCAGCGCTTCGATCCCGAGCAGTTTGAGGCTTACGTCAACGAGAGATTCGACGGCTTCCGCGAGATCATCACCGAGACCTCCGAGGACGTTGAGTACGTCATCATCAACGGCAAGATCGTTGACCGCTACATCACCGAGACCGTCATCGACACCGAGACCGGCGAGACGACGACTAAGCGTGTATGGATCACCGATGCTGAGGATGACGTTGATGACGAGGACGTTGAGGTCAACGCTTACGACGAAAAGGGCGTAGGCTCCGAGTCCAAGAAGGCTGAGCGTAAGTTTGGCTGGAAAAAGAACAGCAATAACAGCAATAACAACAGCAATAACGGTAACTCCAGCTCCGCTTCCGATAAGAATAACAAGAACAACAAGGAAAACAACGGTAAAGGTAATTCCGGTAAGTATGTAGGAATGTGAGGTACATATTGATGAAAAAGAATTATTCCAAGCCCGAAATTGTATTTGAGAGCTTTAAGATGACAACAAGTATTGCTAGCAGTTGCGGTGGACTTCAGGCGAATCAAGCAGATGGAAATTCATGCGAATTAATCGATAGCGGATGGACAATATTTAATAGTGGGCTTAACGAGGATTGCGATCCATACGGCTGCTATCATGTATCACCAGATTCATCTAACGTCTTCGGCTCCTAATCCAATTTCAAATTAACAAAACAAACCCTGCCTGCCGTTAAGGCGGGCAGGGTTTGGCAATTTGTGTGAGTAAAATGAAAAAGAAAAATAAGAAAGTAAGTGAAAAGAGAGCGCGGAGGGCGCCCGAGGGGCTGATCGAGTTCCTCGCGGCAGCCGGAGTCGTGGCTCTGCTGGTTATCGTAGTATTCTGCACTCGTTCTTGCGCATTTGGTGAAGAAATAGAAACACCGATCACAAGCGGCGTTTTTGAGGACACCTCAGCCCCCGTAAAGGATGCTCCTACTGCAACCATACTCAACCCCATTCCTGTCGAAGGGATCACTTATCCTATTCAAGTAACCCAAGGTGTAACTCTCGATAAAGTTTACACAGCAACAGGCTACTTTCCGGAAGACGGCTCGGATGATGCTATCGAGAACGTATTGACAATCAAAATAACGAATACTTCAACCAAAACTCTTGAGTATCTGACCTTTACGCTTGATCTCGATGGCGAGGTCTACCGATTTGCTGCCTCAACTATCCCCGGAGAAAAGAGCGTGTACTTGTTCAATACCGAGCGCAAAACCGCGCCGGCAAAGATTACTACACTGACGGGCGAAGAGGAGTTCAAGGTATATTTTGCCAATGAACCCTCGAAAAAGCAGGAAACGCTCTCATATGAGATCAAAAACGGCTCAATTGTCGTAACCAACATTTCTGAAACAGACATCAAATCCGACATCGTGGTCTACTACAAAGCCACGGCGGAGGACGGCTATCTCGGCGGCATCACGTACAGATTCCGCATCAGCGGCGGTCTTGTGGCGGGCAAGAGCTTCAATGCCTACGCTCCCCACGCCCTCACCCACATGACCGAGATCATGTTTGCTCAATATGAAGAATAAGAAATACACCTTCGGCGACGTCACCTTCGAGGTCGAAACGCCCTTTGAGCTTGCTGACAAGAACAACTGCTCGTCCTTTGTCACGGAAAACGAGACCGATTATCTCCTCCGCATCACGCCGACCGATTCGGAAAGCGAGATCAAGGAGCAGATCCGCCGCGAGGGCAACGTCATCCGCCGCTTCATCAAAACGAAATACGCGGGCAGTCAGAATATCGCATCGATCCTGGCATCGTCCGAGGCGGCGTTCCTCTTCCCGAAGCACGACTCCTTCATCCTCCACGCCTCTTATATTATAATAGGAAGAAAAGCGATACTTTTCACCGCGCCGAGCGGCACGGGAAAGTCGACTCAAGCGCGATTCTGGAGGGACGAGCGAGGCGCAGAGATCGTAAACGGCGACCGCGTGCTTGTGACGAGACGTAACGGCGTCTTTTACGCCAACGGCATCTACGCCTGCGGAACCTCGGGCATCTGCCACAACAGAACCGCCCCGATCGCGGCAGTCATACTGCTCGAGCAGGGCGACGAAAACGCACAAAACAAGATCGCATCGCGCAAGCTCTTTTTGCGCATCCTCTGCGAGTGCTCCTACGATATGAAGGACCTTGAGCAGTACGAAAAGATCACCGAGCTCGTCTCGGATATGATCAACAGCCTGCCCACGATCTGCTACAGATGCAAAAAAAGCCCCGAGGCTGTCGAGGCATTGGAGAAGATATTATGGAAGAAAGAGTAAGAACCACGCCGTCGGGCGAACCGATATGGTCGAATTTCATCCACAGAAAGGGAGCCGCTTTGGGGCTTCCGATCGCGGGAAATTTCGAGCTGACCTCAAACTGCAATTTCAACTGCAAGATGTGCTACGTCCACAGCGACGCGCACAAGGAGTCGATGAGCACCGAGGATTGGATCGAGCTCGGCAGAACTGCGAGGGACGCGGGAATGGTATTCCTGCTTCTGACGGGTGGAGAGCCCTTCCTTCGCCGTGATTTCAAGGAGATCTACTCGGCTCTGCTCGAGATGGGTCTTTTGATCTCGATCAACACAAACGCATCCCTCATCGACGACGATATGTTTGATTTTCTCGTCAAGCATCCGCCGCTGAGGATGAATATTTCGCTCTACGCCTGCGACAATGTAGTTTACGAGGAGCTTTGCGGCAAGCCCGCCTGCGAGATCGTAAAGAACAACATCCGCCGCCTGCACGACGCGGGCATCGGGGTCAAGATCAACGCATCCATCACGCCCTACAACGCATCCGAGATCGAGGGGATATACGCCTTCGGCGAGGAGGTAGGCGTGCCGGTTCAGGCAACGACCTATATGTACCCGCCCGTGCGTATCAACGGCGAATGCTTCGGCTCATCACCCGCAAGATTTGACGCGGAGGAGGCGGCGGCGCAGATGCTCCGTTGCCGCGAGCAGTATCTGAGCCCCGAAAAGCTGAAGCTGAGCGCATCCGCGATCATGCCCGACGAGGATAATTGCGGCTCGGAGGAAAGCGAGGGAATGCGATGCCGCGCGGGAAGGACCGCCTTTTGGGTCACCTGGGACGGCAGAATGCTCCCCTGCGGAATGTTCCCGCACAAGGGATATCCCGTCCGCGAGATCGGATTTGCGGCGGCTTGGGAAGAGGTCAAAAGCTTTACGAAGACTATAATGATGCCCAAGGAGTGCACGAACTGCCCCAAGAAATCGCGCTGTTCGGCGTGCGCGGCGGCATGTATTGCCGAAACGGGACGCTCTGACGTCTGCCCCGAATATATTTGCAGACTCACGAAGACGTACGACCGCCTTCTTGAAGAAAAATACAAAGAGGAGTAAAAAATGAGAACCGAGAAAAACGTGATCCTGCGCGAGATCGCAGGTGAATATATCCTGATCCCGACGGGATCGATGGCACTCAAATACACGGGAGTTTTCGCCATCAGCTCGCTTGGAGTCTCCGTCTGGAAGCTCCTCGAGGCGGGAAAGAGCGAGGAGGAGATCGTCTCAGAGCTTCTCGAGGAATACGAGGTCGACCGCGAGACGCTCGAGCACGACGTCCGCGAGTTCCTCGATAGCCTCCGCGAAAAGGAATTGCTTTTTGATTAAAAAGTATTGAGCAGGCTCATTAAGGCATTTATCTTCTTGGATTAAATAGTGCAATAATGTCCTCCTCATCCACCGGCCTACGCCGGTCCCCCTTCCCCGCTGGGGAAGGCTAAATGGTCTGCACGCTAATTAAATTTGTACAGCGAATTTAATTCAAAGATAATAATTTTTACAGCAAAAAAGGAATATTTTATTGAAATAGTTTGCCAATACTCAACCAAGAGTGCAAATTAATTCAAATAAAATATTCCTTATTGCTATTTATAGGTTAAATCCAAACGATGTTCGCTGAAATGCTAAGAAGCATAAGCTTAACATTTAGCCTTCTCCAGCGGAGAAGGGGGACCGCCGTAGGGGCGGTGGATGAGGAGGACATTTTTGTGCTTTTATCATTCAGGAAGCCTAAATGTGCCAACACCTTTTATCCATATATAAACTTATTGATCCTCTTTGCGGCATCGGTGATATTGAATGAGATGATCGCCTTACCACGATACCAAGCGTACTTAAAGGAATCGGAATATGGCACGCTCTGCGACTCGATCTTTATCTTCGAGAGATTGCCGATCACGGAGGTCGCATAGGACGTCAGCGCGGAGAAGGGGATATTGGTCTTGACGATGCCGAAAACGTAATCGATCAGATCATAGATCTCGGCAGCTGATTTTTCCTTGACGATCTTGTTGAAGAGCGCGAGGATAACGTCTCTCTGGCGGCGCGTACGTTCAAAATCACTGCCGATCGCACGGTTTCTCATATGACCGAGGAGGTGATCGCCCTCCATATGATTGACGCCCGCTGTGTACTTGGTGCCCCAATAAGCGTTGTAAAGATCAGCCTCGGCTTGCGTCAGAGTGACGTCCGCGCCGCCGACCTTGTTGATCAGATTCTTGGCGCCGTTGAGGTCGATGACGACGAACTGCTGAATGTCGAGATCGAATATCTCGTTGACGGTGTTGATAGCGAGTCCGACGCCGCCGAAATAGTAGGCGGTGTTGATTCGGTTCCAGTCATAACCCGCGATCGGCACGAGCGCGTCACGCAAGAGGGAGGTCATCTTGACGCTTCCCGTTTTTTTATTGTAGGACACGATGATCATCGCATCGCTTCTGCCTCGGTCACGGGTGATATCGAGCGAGTCGGTGCCCATAACGAGGATGTTGACGATGTCGGGATCCTTCTGCGAGACCTTGTAGATCGGGGTCTTGCCGTAAACGCTGACGGCATTCGGCGAGTTTTCAAAGGAAGCATCGGGATTTGATGGCGGAACGTAGGGTGCCCTTGTGGTATCGGGCGTATTGATGATGGGCGGAACCGTCTCGGGAGGCGAGGTGGTCTCGGGGGGAGGCGAGGTCGTCTCGGGCGGATCGGTCTCGGGAGAAGTCGTTTCCTCGGGGATCTCCGTAGTATCTTCGGGAACTACCGTAGTCTCTTCGGGAATAGCTGTTGTTTCTTCGGGAACGGTTGTAGTCTCCTCGGGAAGCGTCGTCACCTCGGTCTCGGGTGCAGTCGTTTCGGTGGGAATAGTCGTCTCGGGATATTCGGGAGGAAGCGTATCCTCGATATATTCCTCGCCGCTGCTTTCGTCAAGCTCCGGGTAGTCCGGCATCACGTATGATTCCTCGCGGTCAACGGGCGGCTGATAATCGTACGAGGTCTCGTGATACTTCACGGCGAGCGCAATGACCACGGAGCCGACGGCGATCAGGATCACCAGAAGGAGTATGCATATTGCAAGCAGTACAGCCTTCAGCGGCGTTATTCTTTTTTTCGGTTTTTTATTCTTTTTCAAGAAAAGCCTCCGGATCATTTAAAAATTCTGCGAAATGCGCCGTATGCCCTCCATATCAAGGGTCGGAAGGGGCGCGTGGGATACCAAAGTATGCGCAAAAGCGGGGTTCGACGGCGTTCCTTACCGTCGCGTTTGACGGATACGACCTCGGCAAGCACCTGATCGGGGTCTATGATCTCGCACCAGCTCTGCGCGTCGCCGTTGATGAGCAATCTGCCGTCTTTATATATTTTACGTATCCGATGAAGGGTAAATTCGCCGCTTTTTCTGCGAAAAAAGACGATCTGACCGCGATGAAGCCTATCGGGCTTGCGGAGAAAGACTGTATCCCTGCCCTCGCGGAGGAAGGGGATCATGCTCGATCCCGTTACGAGAAGGGGGAAGACCGCGCCTGTGGAAAGAATATCCACAAGCGCGTCTGCATCCTTCACGGCATCTATGGTGCGAATGCCAATATTATTCATGAGTTTTCTTGCTCGAGGAGCTTCTTCTTCTCCTCTTTTTCTTGTTCTCGCCGTAGCCGCTGCCGTAGCCATAGCCGTAACCGTAGCCATAACCGTAGCCATAACCGTATCCGTAGCCGTAACCGTAGCCGTATCTGCCGTACTTACCGTAGCCGACAAAGCCGTTCGAGGTACCGTTGAGGATACAGCCGCAGAGCGAGATGCCCGAAGCCGTGAGCATATCCATAGCCGACTGAATGCGCGAGATACGGATGGTATCCTGCTTTACAACGAGCAGAGCGGTGTCGGCAACGCCTGCGAAAACCGCGGGGTCGGAGGTCAGACCGAGGGGGGAGGTGTCAACGACAACGTAATCGTACTTCTCGCGGAGCTTCGAGAAAAGTCCCGAAAGAAGATCGAAGTTGAGGATCTTCCAGAGATCCGACTTTCCGAGATTGAATCTCATAACGTCGAGAGCAACGCTATCCGAGATAGCAACACTCGAAATAGCGGCATTATAATCAGAATATTCGCCCGAATCGACGTCCTTTGCCTCAAGTCTGCGTGCGACGTTGGGGTTGCGGAGGTCGGCATCGACGATGAGGACGTTCTTGTTCATCTTGGCAAGCGAGATCGCAAGGTTGACCGATACCGAGGTCTTGCCCTCTGCGGGAGCCGTGCTTGTAACGAGGATGACCTTGTCATCGCCTATCGAGCTGACAAGCGAGTTGCGGCAAGCACGGAAGGACTCGAGATAACCGTCGCTGACGAGGGGGTTGGTGATGATGACGTTGCGGTTGATCTCCTGATTGTACTTCTTGAAGGTAACCTCGGGGAGGGTACCGATGCAATGCTGATTCAGCTTCTCGCGGATATCCTTGCGATTCTTGATCGTCTGACGCATCGTGGCATAGAGGAAGATCCAGATCGCGCCGAGAATGAAGCCGACTGCGGCACCCTCGAGGATGTAGATGCGGTAATCGAGCGCGTTCGAGGGCGAGGTCGGAACCTCGGGCTGATTGAGAATGTAGAGGTCGACGTTACCGATGATGTATTCGGCGACCGTCGGGTAATTTTCGATGACGGACTGCAGAACGTCGTAGGTCACCTGCGGATCGTAGCCCGTGGCGGTGACTGTGAACATATTCGTTCCCGAAACCGAGGTCGAGGTCAGAGTGCAGGGAATATAGGAAATTCCGAGGTCGTTGCAGATGAGGTCGCCGAGGATATTGCTCTTGATTATGCTCGGGAAGGTCTGCGCGAGCTGAGTTGCCGTCGAGCGGTTGTATGAGAAGGAATATGAGGTGAGTCCCATATTCGAGGAGCCGAGCTCCTGCGTCTGCACCGTGAAGGTGACGGACGACTGATATTTCGGCACGAATCGCACGTAGGTGCGATAGAACATCACGCCCGCGCCGATGACCATCAGTATTAAGCAGAGCCACCAGAATTTGCGCGTTGCCTTGATTATCTCGGGGATCCTTACCTCGAGATAACCCTCGCGCTCGGTCTCTGTGGTCGAGCTTGTGTTATTTGTCTTATTTTCACTCATTTTATTATACCGTAAAAGCGATTATTTGCTGTTTTTGTCTTCGTGATCGTGCGAGGCGTACCTGTCGTATCTGCTGTAGGAGCCGTACTTGCCGTAGTATCCTCTCTCGTCAAAGCCGAGCTGACCGAGGAGGGAGAATTCCTTATGAACGGCGTTGAGGATACAGCCCGCGAAATTATCCGTCTTTTCCTTCAGCGAAAGGATCGCGTCGTTGATGTCGGCGGCGAGAACGTAGTCGGTGCGGACGACGACGAGCGACTTATCGGCAAGCTGCATAAAGGTGGTAACGTCTGCGGCAACCGAAAGCGGAGGCGTGTCGATGAGGATGTAATCGTAACCCATCTCATCGCGGAGCTTGGCAAAGACGGCGTGGATATTATCGCCGTGGATCCAGTTGACGTAATCGTTGTGCGACTTGAAATTGACCATAAGATCAACGCCCGTCTTCATAAAGGGATTGACAACGTACTGCTCAAGCGATGTCTTACCCGAAAGGAGGGATGCGAAATCCTCGGTATCCGTCTTTTTCATATCGAAGATCTTGTGTACCGCGGGCTTTTTGAAGTCCATATCGAGCAGAGCAACGCGATTTCCGCGGTCTGCAAGCGCGAGCGCAATGTTCGCAACAGTCGTCGACTTACCCTCGTCCTCTGCAAGCGAGGTCACAAGGAAGACCTTGCTTCCCTCGGTACGGTTCAGGTACTCGATGCGGTTTGCGATCTTGTGGTAATTCTCAGTGAAGGTATAGCTTGCGGAAGCGTGGCTGATGAGGAGCGAGATCTTCTTGCGTGTTACGATCTCCTTGAGCGAACGGCGGGGTCTTTCGTAGGAGACGGTACCGAAAAGCTTGGCGTCGACCTTGTCCTTGAATGCCTTTTCATCCTTGACCGTATCGCGGGTCACGGAGAGATATATGATCGCGGCGAGGACGATGCCCGCGCAACCGATCATAACGAGCGAGCGGTTGCCCGCGGAGATCGCGTTCGAGGGCGATCCGGGGAAATTCGGCGAGCGCATTATCTCGATAACGGAGTCGGAGAAGACCGATTCCGAGATCTGCGGATAGACCTCGAGGATCGCGCAGAGCTCTCTGTAGGAGGTCTCGGGCGAGGAGGTCGTCACGCTGACGGTGAAAATATTCGTGTTGTTGAGCACCGATGCCGAAATATTTCCGACAAAGCGATCCTCGCCGAGGTGCTCGGCGGCGTATTCCTTCATTGTCGGCTGCTTGAAGACCTCGGTATAGATCTTTGCCATCTCGGACGAGGAGGAGAGATTCGTGTAGGAATAGGAAGCAGAGTTCTTGATATTGACGATCAGGGTCGCCGTGCTCGTATACATCGGCGTGTACATACTCTGATTCCAGATATTGACCGACATAAAGCCGATCAGAGCCGCTAAAATCACGACCCAGAAATTGAGGACGATGTCCCGCAAAAGGCTGTAGGGCTCGAAATGTATGCTGTGTTTCTTTTCAAATTCGTTCATAGCTTACCCCCGTCATTCGACAACGACGATCGCGATCTTGTGGCCAAGCTTGCCCGCGCCGTCGGTGACTCTGTAATGGATCTCGTACATACCGGGCGTCGAGGTGTCAAGATTGGTATCGATATTGAGCTGAGCCTTGAGGTCCTCGCCGACAGATGAGGTAGCGGATACCACGTTGCCCTCGATATCGAAGCTTTCGCCGACAGAAATGTAGGAAATATACTGCTCAAGCTCGATCTCGGGAGCAGAAAGGCTGATCTCCTCAACGTAAACGGGGAACTGCTGCGTGATCATATCGCCCTTGCTGTTGCTGACCTTTGCCGAAATATAGTAAACTCCGGGGATGTTGGCGGAGTATTCGTTGGCGGTGATGATGACCTTGCGGCTGATGTCGCCGTCGATCGAGTCGGTCGCACCGAGGATATTTCGGATATTGATGTTCTGCGAGATATTGAAGAGCAGAGAATCGGAAAGGCTGAATCTCGGCGGCTCGTAATTCGAGTAGATAATGGTCCTTGTGGCGTAGGCGGCATGGTTGTCGCTGTCGCAGACCGCGTATCTGACCACGGAAATGCCGGGCTCGATGAAGCGCGAGATCGATTCAACGATGATCTTGTCGGTAAGATCGCCGTCCTTTTCGTCGTAGGCGCGAACGCCCTTGAGCAAATCGGTGTCGGTGGCGTCGAGGCTGACCTCGATCCTGTCGCCGTCAACCGTGATCTGCGGGATGGTCTTGTCCACACTCAGCTGAGTGAACTGAAATACTACAAAGATGACAAGTACGATGATGAATAGTACCGAAACGCATAAGCGGAGAAGTTTCATTTATGCTCCTATCTGTATGTTGCCGACGACTCTTGCGGGGTTTTCGCGCAGAAGAAGATCGGCGTAGTCTATCGAATATTGCTCGCTGACGAAGGCGTGGACCTCGCGCAGCTTCGGAGTCCTTTCATATGGGCTGTGCGCGTCGCTGGCGATGAAATCCGCCATTCTTTCGTCAAGCATATATAATGCCGCGCGCATCGCACTCGGTCCGAAGGCTCCCTTGAGGCTGCCCTTGTTCAGCTGAAGGAGCGCGCCCGCCGCCTTGAGCCTTTGAGCGAGGAAAACGTCCTCGGCTACGGCGCGGTAACGCTCGGGATGGGCTATGATCGGTATGAATCCGCCCGCAGTCAGGCGGTCAACGGCATCCTTGAGGATGCGCGAGTGCGCCATCGGGTCGAATTCAACGAGGATGTATGCTGTGTTGTTGATGGTGATGGGATACCCTCGCTCGATATCGCGTATCTGCATAGGGAAATGCTCGGTCAGATAAATTTCCTGACCCGTGTAGATCTCGATCGGGATGGAGGAACGCCTGAGCGCATCTTGAAGCTCGGAATATGCCGCGAGGAGCTCGTCCTTCGGGTAGGGACCGCTGTGCGAGGTGCAAACGATGCCGCAGGTGCCGCTTTCGTATGCCGCCTCCGCCATCATAAGGCTCTCGTCGAGCGAAAAAGCTCCGTCGTCAAGCCCCGGGAGTATGTGGCAATGCAGGTCGATCATTTTTTCTCTGCTCCCTTGAGCTCGAAGCGGTGGAAGGTCGGGACGATCTCCATAAGCTTGCGCTCAACGTCGATCGGTGTGCTTACGGGATCCTCGCAAATCGCGCGGAGCTCGTCGAGCTGACCGACGAAGGAATCGTGGTCAAAGTCGATCTGCTTTCCGATGAAGATCTTCTTGTTTTCCGTCTTGTTGAGTCCCTCCTCGCTCATAAGAAGCTCCTCGAAGAGCTTTTCGCCGGGGCGGAGACCGATATAACGGATGTTGATGTCCTTTCCGAGGGTCAGACCCGCGAATCGGATCATATTTTTTGCAAGATCGTCGATCTTGACGGGCTCGCCCATATCAAGGACGAAGATCTCGCCGCCGTTTGCCATCGCACCCGCAGTCAGAACGAGCTGGCTCGCCTCGGAGATGGTCATGAAGTAGCGGATCATATCGGGGTGAGTCACCGTCACGTCGCTCCGCTCCTCGATCTGCTTTTTAAAGAGCGGGATGACCGAGCCGTTTGAGCCGAGTACGTTGCCGAATCGGACCGCCGCGTACTGCGTGTGATCGAGAACGCTGTCGGCGTACTGAACGATCATCTCGCAGATGCGCTTGGTCGCGCCCATAATGTTCGTGGGATTTACAGCCTTGTCGGTCGAAATGAGGATCATATTTGCGACCTCGGCTTTGTTCGCCGCCATAACGGTGTTCCAGGTGCCGAAGACGTTGTTGAGAACCGCCTCGTCGGGCACCGTCTCCATAAGCGGAACATGCTTGTGAGCCGCCGCGTGAACGACGATGTCGGGCTTTTCATTTTCAAATATCCTGAGGATCTTCTCATAGTCGCAGACGTTTGCGATGTAGACCTCCATATTGAGCTTATCGCCGTACTTGATGATCAGCTCCTGCTGAATATCGTAGGCGTTGTTCTCGTAAACGTCGATGATGATAAGTCTTGCCGGCTGCTTGGAGGCAACCTGTCTGCAGATCTCGGAGCCGATCGAACCGCCGCCGCCCGTGATGGCAACGCATTTTCCGCGAATAAATTCAAGAAGCTCCCGGCTTTCAAGCGAAACGGGCTCGCGTCCGAGAAGCTCCTCGGGAGTGATGTCTCGCACGCTTCGCATAAGACTCGTGGAATCCGCGAGCTCGGTAAGCCTCGGCAGAGACTTGACGGTGCAGTCGGTCTTGAGGCAGTGGGCGAGTATCTCGGATCGTCTTTCGTTGCCGAGGGAGGGGATCGCGAGGTAGATGACCTCCGCGCCCGTCTCCTTTGCAATAAACTCGAGCTCCTCGACGCTTCCGAGGACTCGGACGCCGTGAACCTTGCGGTCGAGCTTCTCGCGGCTGTCGTCGATCAGACCGATCGGGCGGAGGCCGCAATCGCGGGTCGAGTTGATCTCGTCGATCAGTCGGCAAGCCGCCGCTCCCGCGCCGATGATGAGAAGCTTCTTGCCTCCCGAATTCTTCGCGGTCTTCTGCTGACTGCACCAGGCATGGTAGAGGATTCGGGTGATCATGACCGCAAGCAGAATGCTCAGCTCGAAGGACACGAGAAGTGTCACCGAAAGCGGGATCAGAAGCAGGCTGACCGTGAACGAGATCGCCGCTCCGAGCGCTTCGATAACGAAGAGGTATACGTATTCTTTGCTCTCGGCGTAACGCCAGATGATGTTGTTCAGCTTGAAGACAGCCGACGTGATGCTGTGGATCACAACCGAGATCATTACGATCGCGGCGAGATCGAAGAAGCGGTTATGCAGGTCGTGCAGGATCGCAAAGCCGAGCGCGGCAACACTTCCTATCAGGAAGATCATTATCGCGTCGAGCAGGTAAAGGATCAGCTTTCTTTGCGTCGGTTTGTTGGTATGAACGGATGGTGAATTCATATTTTCTTTTCCTATAATAATTATAATATAATGATAGAAATACTTAATTATAATTATATCACAAAGCGAGTTTTTTGTCAATAAATGCGGACGACTAAATACCCCGTTGGCAAATATTTTCAAACATTTTTTGTAAAAATAAGAGCACACCGCTTGCGGTGTGCTCTTACGCAATAAACATATCACTCAATAAGCCCGTAATATCGGAGGAGCTCGATGCGTTCGCGTCCGATCGAGATGCTTTTCGATGCGCTCGTCTCGCCCGCTGAGCTGCGTTTGGCGTAGGAGAATATTCTCGCGCACCAAGCGGCGGGGAGCAGTACGGGATGCTTTTTCAGATAGGGATATCTGCCCTCGAGTGATCTTCTCGAAGGAAATACAGATCGCAGGATCGACGGCTTGCCCTTCGATCCCGATGAATGGACGGCATTCAGCGTCATCGTCGACGAATGGACGCGGTCAAGGTCCGCCGAGCCGTAAATACCTCCGCAAAGGATATCACTCAGCATCGGTGTGCAAAATTCTCCGTCGCAGTCAAAATCCTCGGGACATTCAAGGGAAATATCGAGGCAGTGACGTGCGATCCCGAGCACAGCCGCGGCAAATCTGCGGATCCCCGCGCGGTCGCATTGCTCGGAGAGGCGCGTCCAGTCGATCCTCTCTCCGTATTCGCGCGCCCAGATGCCGATGTCGCAGACCTGACGGATGCCGAATCCGCTGTGGACGAAGTGCTTGTAGGCGTGAAGGAGGAGGTAGAGGAAGTGGTCGTGCGGCGGCATAGAGGTGACGGGCACGCCGTAGTGGGTCGGGTAGGACTCGGGCGTGAGGGTCTCAAAGCTGAAGAATTCGGGGAGGGATGAGAAGGAATCGCCCTCAAAAAGGTCGCGGTGGAGCTCGATGAAGATGCCGTCCTCGCCGCGGAAACCGACCTCGCCGTAGTCGGAGAATGGTGTTTTGTCAGGCACGAGTCCGTGCGATTGCAGGAAAAGACAGCAATCCTCGAACTCGGCGGCGGGGATATAGAGGTCCTCGTCGCTGCTCGGACGCAGCTCGGGACGGGGATAGAGCGTGCGGCAGATGATGCCCTTGACGACGATGGGGTGGAATCCCGCATCCGCCATCGCGGACCAGAGCCCGATGAAGGAGGAGGTCACCGTGACCTGCGCGGCAACGCGGCGAAAGAGCTCGGAGCGGCGGTCGATGCCGTCGGGAACGAGCTCGCGGGGCATCGCTGAGAGGATCATGTGCCAGAGCTTGTGGTTGTAAGCAAGGCGCAGAACCCCCCGCGCATCAAACTCAGGCGCGCACTCTCCCGCCTCAACCACGCGATCGTCGCCTTCGCACACGATCTCCCGCGCCTCAACCACGCGATCCGCCAAAGCCGCACGCAGCAAAAATATGAAATTGTTCTCAGTTCGTGTCAGCTCGGGCATGGTTGGGTCTCCTTGTTATGTAAGCAAGAGATTGTTATCTTCTGCTTATATAGTTTAATAAATCTTTAGCCAATTCTTCGTAATAATGCAACAGATGATCGTTTTTGTACACATGAATTCCCGTCGGTATTTTATAATATTCGCCAGTTATATCGTCAACATTATCGGCAAAGCGAATATAATCCAGATCTTTGATCCATTCATAGCATCCCTTAACCTTTGGGCTCTTACTGTCAATAACTATGCACGGAGTTCCGGTAATAGCGGCAAAGATCATTCCATGAAGTCGATCTGTTATGATCAATTCCGCATTACGAAATTCATTGAACTTCTTTTCAAGCTCTTCATCACGACGATCTACGGGTATTGGATAGTCCGCGCACATATCAGTCCTACGAACATTATCGCCAAATACTTGACGAGCCTGTTGTTCAATGCATAAATCCTCTTCTTCCGTGCGAGTTCTTTCAATATCGTTTCTTAAACAGAGTAAGCATCCGGAACGAATTGTATCGGGTCTGCATTCATTCAGACTCAACACCATATCCGGAACCAGTTTTACATTTTCATACAATGAAGACATCTCTTTGTAAGATACCTCTTCACGCGCATAGAGATGCAAATGTTTATGGGTTCCGTAAACTTCAACGGATTTGTCTCTTTCCGTATTACCCCATTCTGTATCTTCATAGAAAATTGTGTTAGGAAATAAGACAATAGGGTGATTTCGGTTATTAAGGATTATTTTTCTAAAACGCCTTTCGGCAGAATACCATAAAGTTCCCAAATAGCCTCCACCTTGCATAAGAACGGTTCTGCTATTAAGTATCCACCAAAGGTTTCTATGTTCAATGAACGCAATTTTTTCTCCCGTAATTTCCAGATATTCAATGTTATTATCTTTCAACATAGAAGCAATAGCTTTGGCTATCGCATGATCTCCCAAATTTGAATGTTCAGGAGTCATTATGAGAAATACCGCGTTGGGGTTACTGATTTTTTGTTTTATTATTGGAAGTGCATATATTTTAAAATCGTGAAGATATCCGTGAAGGACTCTTAAAGGATAAAGCAGGTCTTTGGTCATCTCATTACTCTTTTCCGTTTACAATAATCTCAGGGAACATAGTATATCCCCACCAACTGTGATTCCAAGCCATGCGATTGTTGTTTTCATCTCCTTGCATTTTCTCAAAAGCAAATGCGTCTTCAACAATATCATGCATACAATTGGTGCCATATGAATTAACGGAATATGCAGTTAATTTAATAATATATTTTCCCGGAGCAATACAATCTGTATTCAAATCAAGCGTAACGGAATTCACCCCTTCTTGGACGTTAATTGTTGTACGCGATGTCGCAAGGCCAACAACTGTTCTATCTGCAGAATATACTGTCATTCTCATAGCCATGTTTTTTATACGGCACAGTGCAGAATAATCTACTTTTACTCGCACCCTTTCGCCATTTTCATAAACAGGATATTCTTTATTGAGAAACGTAATACGATCAATATGAATTGATTTATCTATATGTGAGCTTTTCCGTTCACCCGAACAATCATTTATTACTGCCAATGATTTCGAGGAACTCATATATATATTAATCGCTTCTTCAACATCACCATCATAAATAATTGTGCCTTTATCCATTACGATGCAGCGGTCACACAATCTACGTATAGTATTCATATTATGGCTGACGTACAATATCGTTTTTCCGTCATCTTTGGCGGCACTGCTCATTTTATCAAGGCATTTTTGTTGAAACGCCATATCGCCGACCGCGAGGACCTCGTCCATGATCATGATCTCGGAATCGAGATGAGCCGCGACCGAGAAGGCGAGCTTGACGTACATTCCGCTCGAATAACGCTTTACGGGCGTATCGATAAACTCGCGGACCTCGGAAAACTCGATGATGTCCTCCATTTTCGCGTCGATCTCAGCCTTTGTCATACCAAGGATCGCGCCGTTCATATATACGTTCTCGCGGCCCGTCATATGCGGATTGAAGCCCGTTCCGACCTCGAGCATCGAGGAAATTCTACCGTATATGTCGATCTCACCGTCGGTAGGTGCGGTAACGCGGGAAAGAAGCTTGAGCATAGTTGATTTACCTGCACCGTTGCCGCCGATGATTCCGAGAGCCTCGCCCTTGTAAACGGTCAGATCGATGCCGTTCAGTGCCATAAAGGTCTTGCCGACGAGACGCTGATCGGTGCCTATGACGGTATTAGGGTCTTCCTTGCCGCGCATTCGCGCCCAAAGACTCTGCAGGTCAGCCGTCAGCGTACCTCCGCCGATCTGACCGAGCTTGTACATCTTTTTGACGCCCGAAAGCTTGATAGCAATTTCTCTGTTATCCATAGCGTCCTCCTTAAACGGTGTCCATAAAGGTCTTTTCGACGTGGTTAAAGATCATAATGCCGACAAAGACCACGAGTACTGTGATCACCCAAGACAAGCCGTAGCTGAACCACGAAATCGTGCCCTGACCGAGCACGGCATAGCGGAAGATCTCAACGGGAGCCGTTACGGGATTGATCTTGAGCACCGTCTCCATAAAACCGCCCGAAAGCTGCGACATCGGGTAAACTATCGGTGTCGCGTACATCCAGAGCTGAATTCCGAAGGTGACAACGATCGAAAGATCGCGGTATTTTGTGGTAAGGCTGGATATGATGATTCCGCAACCGAGTGAGAGAAGCCCGAGATGCAGGAGCACTACGGGTATCAGAAGCCACGCCCACCAATTCGGCGATACCGCGCCGATGATGAGATAATATGCGAGAAAGAGTATGACCAGGATCATCTGCACGCCGAATTGGATCACGGACTCAAGCACGTTAGCGATGGGCATAGTAAGGCGCGGGAAATAGACCTTACCGAAAACGTTCGAGTTGGCGGTAAAGACGTTGGCATTTTTGGTAAGTCCGGACGAGAAAAAGATCCAGATCGCGTTGGAGCAGAGATAGAAGAGCATCTGCGGAATACCGTCGGTGGAGATGCCGGCAATGCCTCCGAAAACGAAGGCGTAGACCAAGCTGCTGATCAGGGGATTGAGAAAGATCCACGCGGGACCGAGAATCGTCTGCTTGTATGTAATGACAAAGGACCGCTTCGTGAAAAGCAGTATCAGATCGCGGTATTTCCAAACCTCGCGCAGGTTCAGATCAAATACGCGATGCTTGGACGTTATATGTGTGTGGTGTTGACTTGACATAGTTACCTCATGGGTTCAAATAGACATTCGGGGTAATATTTGCGGCATATTTTGTAAGCGATTTTCGGTGAAATAAAACTAACAATCAAAGTCGCTTTCATTAGCGAGCATATTTTTTTGCATCTAATAATTCCTAAAAAATAGCTCCTTAAAAATTTCTTATATGGTACAATCGTAGCTTGCAAATTATTATGAAATAAATCTATTTCCAGCGAAAGCTTTAAATAAAAAGTCACATATTTGTGTAATATGTATTGTAGTTGTTCCCGATTTTTTTCTCTAAGATAAAAATTATATTGATTGATTGTTAAATCCAACAATCCGTAATTCTTCTCTGAAATAGCGGAATGCAATAGGCTGCCCTGTCTGTCACACGTATAATTATAAAAAGCTTTGTGGCACACATATACCATATTACAATTATTAAGGTATTCCAACATTATGTATTCGTCTTCATACATAAGATTTGTTGGGAAACGCAATGTTTTAAACAGCTCTTTTTTAAATACTTTATTCCATGTCGTCAAACAGATTATTCGCCTGATATCCGGATACAGATGAGAAATAATATCATCCCTGTTATATACAACATCTTGATCTAATTCAGGCCATACTTTTATTTCATTATTACTAAAACAATTACTGATTGCACAACAAACAATATCGACATTCTCTTTTGTCGAAATTTGAATTAGTTCTTCGTACATTCTATGATCAATCCAATCATCACTATCAACAAACCCGATATAATCTCCCTTGGCAATATCGAGTCCCGCGTTACGTGCATCAGATAAACCGCCGTTTTCTTTGTGAATAACAACAATTCGCGGATCCTTTTCCGCATATTCATCACAGATCGCGGGACAGTTATCGGGAGAACCGTCGTCAACAAGGATCAATTCAAAATCCGTAAACGTCTGCGCGAGGATACTGTCAATACAGCGGCGCAGATACGGCTCTACGTTATATACGGGAACAATTATGCTTAATTTCATTTTAATACCATTATTATGCATTATTATTCATCTTAAATAATTATTTCATACTATCATACAAGCATTCAGGAAAATATTTGCGACATATCTTATACGCAATTTGGGGCAAAGCTCTATGTATCAGTACTGTCAGCTTTTTCAAACGGCATATTTTCGGATTGGCATATATCCGAGAATAATACTCATTGAAATCTCTTCTATATGATAAAAATTCTTTTGACAACTCTTTTGCCTGAAATTTGATAGCAAACCAATTCGATAAATAGTTATTTACATATACCGACAGTGTATAATGCTGTTGTTCCTGTATGCCAAGCTTCTCGAAATATTTGTATTGTTTTAATGACAGTTCTATCGAATCAAATTGTTTTTTACTATACGAAGAGTTAATTATACTCTCTTCACGAACACAAAAGTAATAGTAATAATATTCTTTCAATACGACAATTGAGCTGCATTGATCATATAAATCCAATTGAATCATTCCGTCTTCATAGGTCTTTCCTTTTGGAAAACGCAATTCTTTAAACAATTCAGAACGAAACAATTTATTACACATGCTTGTCATTATCGCGCGTCTGACATCCGGGTAAAAATGTTCGATAAAGTCATTTCTTGAGAACAATACGTCTTGGGATTCCGGCGGCCAACATCCAAATTGATTTTCATCATGATCAATATACTTCATACCGCATGCTGCAAAATCAGCATTAGATTCAATAATGCGATTGATCATATGCTCATACATCTGAGGATGGATAAAATCATCACTATCTACAAATCCGATATAATCCCCTTTGGCAATATCAAGTCCCGCGTTACGTGCATCAGATAAACCGCCGTTTTCCTTATGAATAACAACAATTCGCGGATCCTTTTCCGCATATTCATCACAGATCGCGGGACAGTTATCGGGAGAACCGTCGTCGACGAGAATCAATTCAAAATCCGTAACGGTCTGCGCAAGGATGCTGTCAATACAACGCCGTAGGTACGGCTCCACATTATATATTGGAACAATTATGCTTAATTTCATTTCTATCTCCGAAAATCATTCTTCAATATAATCATACAACTTCTGTAACGGTGAAATATCGGAATTTGATTCACTACAAAGTGCATCAACAAACTTTTTCCGCATTTCGAAATCTGACAATACTGAACAGATTCCGTTGTATAATGCTTCAGGCGTCATTGCATCAACAATTAATCCGTTTTCACCGCTGATAATCTGTTCCCTCAAACCGGGTGCATCGGTTGTTATTATTGGTTTACACAGTATACGAGCTTCCGCAACAGTAAGACAATATGCCTCCGAAAACGAGGTCTGAACATAAACATCACAATTTTTTATATACGGATAGGGATTCGACTTGGCTCCGAGAAGGATCACGCAGTCTTCTAATCCCAATTGAGATACTGTCCGCTCCAGCTCCTCGCGCAGTCCGCCGTCTCCGATTATGTACCAACGAAAATCGAACCCTGCTTTTTTCAGCAATACCGCAGTTTCGGGAATCATCTGTTGCCCCTTTTCGGGAGATACACGTCCAACCGTGCAAATAACGGGCTTGCCGTCCATTATCATTCCGTCGGCGGGTTCTTCTGCCTTCTTTTCTATATCCTCACGAATGATCACATTGTGTAATACATCCATTGCTTTTTCACATTCGGGATGCATAACTACAAAAAGCTCTTTTGCTCGTTCGGATACAGCATATATTCTATCCATCTGTCGCACGAGATGATCATTCAATTTTGCGGCACGTTTGCCTTGAGTTGCATCTCCGTGAACAAATGATATTCGCTTGTCTGCATCCGCAGCCGCCACCATAGACAGATCGGAATAGTCCGAAGTAAACGATATTGCGCAGTCAAAATGACCGGGGAACACCAATCCGCGTTTTATAATGCGATATGTATACATAATACGCGCGTACCAATCCTTCTCGGACCGGAGTCTCAGCCGGTTCCATACACCTTTTATCACTTCAATAAAACGAAGCTTTTTTATATCCTGCTTAAGATATGCCGAAGCCTGAATATCGCTGACGTAGAAGACGTTGATATCATCCAGCGGTAATTCCGGGTAAAGAGGACCATTCTTATCATACAAAACAAGAAGAATCTCGTTATCCTTCGTGTTCAGCGCACGAAGAAAAGTAGTCAACGCCTTTTCAATGCCGCCAAGACTCATTATTCTGTTGCAACATATCAGTATTCGTTTGCCTGTCATAAAAGTTTCCTTTCGAAATAATGGATTAGCGTTTGCATATCCTCATTATTTCATTATACTTCTCATCATTACTGCAAACCTTCTCCATCCCCTTATTGCTTCTCAGCTTTTCGATGAGGGCGGGGGTATCGAGCAGGTGTTTGAGTCCCGAGTAGAGGCCATCCTCGCTGTTTTCGACGATCCAGCCGGTCTCGCCGTGGGTCATCTGCTCGCGGATGCCCGAAACGTCGGTCGCAAGCACGGGACAGCCGAGGATCTTCGCCTCGACCGTGACGGTCGGGAAGCCCTCCCATCCGGACGGAAGCACGAAAAGATCGCAGTTTTTCATATATTTATATGGATTTTCGGTCACACCGTCGAGAAAAACGCAGTCGCCGAGGCCGAGCTCATCGATCTTCCGCGAAATTGAGTCGTACTCGGCACCGATTCCGAGAATATACCACGCAAAATCGTAACCCTCCCCGAGCAGACGCGCAAGAACTTCAAGAAAGCGGGAATACTTCTTCTGCTCGGTCATTCTGCCGACCGAAAGCATTGTGAAGCGATCCTCACCGTATGAAAAAGGCTCGTTGCCCTTTGCGATGATCGCGTCGGTGTCAAAAAAGTTGTAGATCGTGTACGTCTTCGACGCAAGCTGCGGATAACGCTCAACAAAATTCACGCGCGCAGACTCCGCAACGCATATCACGGCATCCATACGCTCGTATTCGGAGATCACGCGGTCGGTCTCCTCGGGATGTGCCATGTTGGCCACGTCGATGTGGTACCACTGAATATATTTATCTGCTTTTACGCGGTCGAGCAGGAATGTCGGCGGCTCGGTCTCGAGATAGTTGACCGCGACGTCGTAATGCTTGTCCGCGTAACGCTTGGCGGCAAGCTTTTCGGCATATTTCCGATAGCCGACGAACTTGCTGAACGCGAGCTTGCAGCAGCCGGCAAGCTTACCCTTCAGAGAGGGATTAGCCTTGATCTGCGCGAGCGAGGCGTAGTATTTTTCGGTATATTCGGTGCTGCAGATCGCGTCAAAGCGCACGCGGCTGTCGAATTGCGGCTTGAGCAGACCGCGCTCGTAGAGCTCGATCACGTCGACCTGATGGCCGCGCGAAACGAGATCGTTCGCAAAGGAGACGAGCACCTTTTCCGCCCCGCCGAAAATCAGCTGGGGTATGTAGATGAGGAATTTCATTATTTGTCCTCTGCGCTATCAAAGCGCAATTCATTCATTAATCAATTTGATAAAATCAGCAAAACTTTGCAAATTTTTATCTTTTTCGGAAATAATCAGATTATCAATTCCGCCGATACGGTCCAAAGGCCAATCAATTCCCATATCCGGATCATCCCACTTGATTCCCGAATCATATTGACTGTAAAAAACCTCGTTACACTTATAGCTGACCACTGAATCCTCAATAACCAGATAACCGTGTCCAAAATGTTCCGGGACATATAACATATGTCTGTTTTCTCCGGTCAAATCAAATCCAAGCCATTTTCCGAAAGTAGGAGAATCTTTTCGAAGATCTATGATAACATCGTATACGTGTCCGCTTATACATCTTACCAGCTTAGCCTGCTCCTTTACCATCTGAAAATGCTCCGCGCGGATTACCCCCTTATGCGATACAGTATAAAAAACCTCCTTTAGCTCGTGGTCAATACCGTTTGCACAAAAAGTATCAATATTATAGTCTTTGATAAAACCGCCCCTATTGTCATCAGCAAAAAAAGGTTTGATCAAATAAGCTCCTTTTAGATCCAATTCTTCAAATTTAAAGTGCTCCATCATAGCTATTCCGTCTCCTTAATCCATTGCATGGTTCGTTTCACACCATCAGCAAAGCTTATTTCCGCGAAAAATCCGCAATCATCTTCGATTTTCTGTGTACTAAACGCCTCAAGCGGCATATTTATTCCAGTAAACGGAATATCGCCGAATATTGGCACTAAATCCGGAGCCAAAACATTCGTCATTTCAACAATAAAGCTTTTAAGGGGCTTTGCATTACCACTGCCTATCAAATATTCACAGAAGGGCTTACCTTCCTCGCCAATCAACCTGAATGCACGTGCCACATCACATACGTGAACAAAATCATAATTTTGAGTTGCAGCAGTAAACTTTAAGGCATCGCCTGCAATAATTTTGCGAATTGTAGTGTTTACGAATCTGGGAGATAATTCTCCTTCGCCATATGCATTTGTTATGATTGCCCAAAGCAAGTCAATTCCAATTTCGGATGCTACAGCTTTACACATACAGTGCGCGGTAAGCTTTCCCATACCGTAGACATATCCCATCCCGGGGTGATTGCCTTGAGCCCAAACCGCGGAGATCGTCTCCTGCTCCATAATGCTGCCGGCACAAACAAAACGCTTACATCCAAGCTGCTTTGCTACACGCAGGCAATCCACCGTACAAAGAGCATTTTTCATTTGAAGCTCGCAATCTGTACGGGCGGGACCTGCGGATCCTACCCACGCAAAATGATAAAAAGTATCATATTCGCCATAGTCAATTTGCTGCATTTGGTCTTTCAGATGAAAAATATCAACTCCCAAAAAACGAACCAAACCGTGATCGGGAATGTTGTCATTATGACCGGGAAGATCAAGTGCAAGCACAAATATCTCATTTGCAATAAGTTCTTTTACAACATGACTACCAACAAAGCCATTGGCACCTGTAACAATAACACGCTTCACGTAGTTCACTCTTTCCAAATATTCATAAATTCTTTAATCTGACGGTCCATACAAGCGGGAATATTACCATTTGATAAATAGACTTCTGTCCATTCAACAATCATTTCCATTGCCTTTTGGACGTTCCATCTTGGCTCCCAACCGAAAACTCTTTTCAGCTTTGAACAATCCAGCTTCAAAAAACCTGCTTCATGCGGAGCATTTGTTTCCGCCAAATTAACCCACGATTGTCCCTTTCCCCATGTAATACAGAAAAGGTCAACCAAATCACCCGTTGTAAGACAATCGGATTCATTTGGTCCAACATTGTAACAATCAGAAAAACTACTATCCTCATATTGGCGCTGAGCAATCATAAGATAAACAAATAGGGGTTCGAGAACATGCTGATACGGACGCACAGAAAATGGATTTCTTACAGAAATCGGCTTATTATCCGTAGCAGCGCGTATGCAGTCGGGAATAATACGGTCAGCAGCAAAATCTCCGCCACCGATTACGTTTCCTGCTCTTGCAGTGGAAATCGCGCACCGACCATCCGAAAAAAAGGAGCGTTTATAGCTGTGTGTAACCAATTCGGAGCATGATTTCGAGTTCGAATATGGATCAAAACCATCGAGAAGCTCATCCTCTCTATATCCTTGTTCACGTTCAACGTTATCATACACTTTATCTGTAGTAATATTTATGAATGAACGGACACAGGAATGATTTTTTACACATTCAAGAACATTAACAGTTCCCATTACATTGGTAGCATATGTATAAACAGGATCCTTGTAAGAACGTCTGACAATAGGTTGCGCTGCAAGATGAAAAACGATTTCGGGCTGCACCTCTGCGAACACACGATCAATATGATCCAAATCGCGAATATCACCGATTATCGAGCGCATTTTACATTCAATATCTGCCAATTCAAACAGACTGGGCTTTTGTTCCGGTGCAAGGGAATATCCCGTCACATTAGCTCCCGCTAATGTCAATATTCTGCAAAGCCAAGTACCCTTGAAACCTGTATGTCCTGTTACCAATACACTCTTGTCTTTATAGAAATCTAAATTCGACATCAATTCCACACTTTCCAAGGAGCAGATCCGTCTGCCCATAACTTTTCAAGCAATTGCTTGTCCCTAAGAGTATCCATACACTGCCAAAAACTGTTATGTTTATATGCATTCAGCTGACCTATTCTTGCTGTATGCTCGAGCGGATAACGTTCAAAAATCGTATCGTCGCTTTCAATAAAGTCAATAACCTCAGGTTCAATTACCATAAATCCTGCGTTTATCCAGTCTCCATCAACCTTTGTCTTCTCGCGAAAATCACGAATACTGTCGTTTTCATCGATATCAAGCACGCCAAAGCGATTATTAGGCTGATACGCCGTTAGCGTTGCAAGCCTCCCGGAAGCTTGATGACACTTAACCAATTCGGTAATGTTAACATCGGATACACCATCTCCGTATGTAAGCATAAAAGTTTCATTATTAAGATAATCTTTAATGCGGCGCACACGTCCTCCGGTCATTGTATTGAGTCCTGTATCAATCAAAGTAACTTTCCAAGGCTCGGTTTCATTATTATGAATGGATATTTCATTCTTGCCGCTTGAAAAATCGAAAGTAACGTCGCTGTGATGAAGAAAGTAATTTGCAAAATATTCCTTTATCACATAAGCCTTATATCCGCAACAAATAATAAAATCGTTATATCCATAGTGCGAGTACTGTTTCATAATATGCCAAAGGATGGGCATCCCTCCAATTTCGATCATAGGCTTCGGCTTATTTTGACTTTCTTCGCTGATTCGGGTACCGAATCCTCCTGCTAAAAGTACAACTTTCATAATATTATCCTTTCGTTACTCCATGTTTGTTGCTTCGTGCATTTTCCGGTGGAGGAGCCATATAGTTGCCATACATTTTCGTTAGATATTCATCCCAATATTTAGTTATATAAAACTCTTTTCCTTCAAACTCGGTAAGCACGCGATCCTCGAAATTCTTTTTCGGCCACAAATCGGTAGCATACCCTGTATTGCCGTTATAAGCAGCCGTAGCAACAATATTCACATATTTGGATCTAAAATGTGGGAAATATTTTATTATAAATTCAAGCACTCCGCTCCAAAATCGTCTACCAAGCTTTGATAGCGTCCCCAGAACTAGCTTGGATTTTATGGAGATTGGAGTAATATATCCTAGTTTAGTATATACAATATTGTTAACAAATATCGCCATTTTATTTTGGATTGACTGTAACCATTTGGAATTCGGAACATCACTCATTGGAAAAATGTCGAGAAAAGCACAAGTATTCTCCTCTTGACCTTCGCAAACATATTTTGAACCGTTAATCCGAATTTTGGTTACGTTGGTAAGCATATTTTTTTCGTTTTTATAGGTTTGTACTGTATATTTTTCCCCAAATTCGTTCTGTGCAATTCTTAGAAAAATATCATAATCTTTTCTGAGCATAGCAATGTCCACATCGTCATCCCACGGGATAAAGCCTTTATGACGAATAGCACCGAGCGCAGTTCCTCCGTGAAGGCAATAACGCAAATTATGCTTTTCACAAAGCTCATGAAAATCAGTCATAGCCTCTAAAAATGATGTATGTAGTTCAAGGTTTCCGTATTCGTTGGTCATGTTTCACCTCAATAATCAGTATCGATTCGGGTAAGTATAAGTTTTGCGGGAAGCGGCTTATCGGAAAGAGATTTAAGCATTAATCTTGTGGTACCGCCTACGTCTTTCAGTCCCGCCTTTTTCATCAAATCTATAGTTTCGTCGTCATATCTGCCCCAGATGCTCACATAGTTGCCCATTTTTCCGAGCAGAGAAAGCACTTTCCTGAGGACATCGGGATCGTTTGAGTAATAATCCCAATCGTACACGTTGACGGCTGTACGCAATCTGCCGCGTGTAAGCGTATAAACGAAATATCCGATGCAGACCTCGTTTTTCCACAGGCTGACGTAACGGTATTCAGTATCGGGATTCAGATCGTATTTCCATCGCAAAAAGCTTACGTTACGATATATCCTGCCCTCTCCGACAAACACCTCGTCGGTAAAGGGACAAATATCCGTGAAGCGTATCTCTACGCCTCTGTAATTGAAATCCGCAGGAATTCTTTTGCCAAAGAACAACCGCTTCGGAGTATTCATACATCCGATGTGCGGCTCCTCGCAAAAACCGTATTTTTGAAATATCGGATAGGAATTGTCGTTGGGAAATTCCATAATAAAATCGTAGCCTTTGTCGAAAAAATAATCGCAGGCATAGCGGTAGATCAACTTGATAATACCCTTTCCGCGATGATCGGGATGAACCACCCAATCGCAGAACTGCAGGCACTTTCTTTCGTTCTCGCCGCTTCCGTAAATTACGGGGAGCATACTCGAAACTCCCGCCATTTTTCCGTCCTCATCAAGAGCAACTACAGCAAAGGCGGGATCGGGTTGTCCGTTTTCGGTAAAAAGTCGCCATTTCCAATGCTCGACGGTAGTTTCTCCGAGTCCTGTACTGAAAAGCTCGATCAGCTCGGGGATGCGCTCGGGGTCGTCAAAAACCGAAATCGTGTAACTCATAGTAACTCCTTCTTAACGCTTGAAAAGTCGCTTGATCCTGCGCCAAATAAACCAGATGGGGCGCATAATATAGAATAACGGGTCGGTCTCGTATTCCTTGAGATCAATGACCTCATACTTTTCGTTCATATTGTAGGTATGCAGTCCGTCGGAGGTCACGCCGAGATCCGTCTGCAGATCTGCGGGAAAGATCTTTTTGATCAATTCTTCGTCGTAGTTTTCGTTGTCTGCTTTGGTGACCCTGTAAAAATTCAATGCGCAGCCATAGCTTTCGGTGCAATCCTGTGCGGGGCGGTAAAGACCGCCGTCGAACGTGAAAAAGTGTCCCGCGGGGCGTTTATTCGGATCGTTTATTGCCGCACAGTAACCCTTTTCGGACAGTTCGCTGTCCCGTAAAGCATAAAGCATCAGCTTTTCATCGTCTCCGTCAAATCGAAGAGTGAGAAGATAATTCTCATCACCGCGCTGCAGAAGGGTCGAGTCCACCGCGCAATAATCGGACTTCAAAACCTTGACCTTTTCCCACTTATCGGGGAAGGATACCGCCCGATAGACCGCGATCTCGTTTGCCACGTATGATTCTGGGATCATATAAACCGATCCACTGTGCTCAATAAGATGCGGATACGAGAGATGATGCGGCATACTGAGGGCGATCTTCCACGCAGATGCGCCGTTATCGTCGATTATACTGTAACCGATCAGTCCGCGTCTGAGGATCCTGTCATAGACCTCAGCAAACACATAGGTTTTTCCGTCGAATTCGAAAAGATGCGGATCGCCCGCCCAATAACGCCACGAATTCCGAATAACGGAAAAAGCCGCCGAGGTATTATTAAGCAGAGTATCGCCGTTTGTTCTCGGGCGATATGCAACCGTCCATCTTTCGAATTTTTTCATTTTTTATGTCTCCTGCGTACGATAAATCTGTATACTCCAAAGGGGAATGAGGTAAGCAAAAACGCTCGAAGCTTTTCCGATCTGCTTGAGGGAAGAATTTTAAACAACTTGCGATTTGATTTAAGATCGGTCATCAACTCGTTAACGTAAGTCTCCTGCAACGGATCGAAAAGTGCAAGCTCGTTCAAGGAGTACATAATACTTGAACGGTACCTTATTGCAGCATACTCCTCAAGCTCGGGATAATGCTCACGGATCCATTCAAGGTTTGCCTTGCAATGGCGGTACCAATCGAGCTTTTTGAGTGAAAAAGATGAGGTAGTGATGCTCTCGGGGCGGGAAATATAGTGATAAAACGGCTCGTTGGAATATACTACTCGATCGCAGTTGTTCAGCAACCTAAGTGCGATCGCCTCGTCCTCGTTGATCTCGCCCACGGGATAGCGGATTCCGTCAAAAACCTCACGGCGATATATCTTGTCCCACGCGGACCAGGAATGAGTAAGAAAATGACGGATAGCATCAAGTTTTTCGCGGGATTCCGTCGTAATAGACTCTCCTGCAGTCGTTTTCTTGACGATAATTCCGTTTTCCGTCATCAATTCATCGAATACTCCGCCGATCGAGATCTGTGCCCCATGCTGATTTGCGTTTCTCATAAGAGTTTCATACATAGAAGGTTCGATCCAATCGTCGCTGTCGATGAAGGAGAGCCACTCACCTGTTGCAATATCCAACCCCGCGTTTCGCGCATCGGAAAGACCGCCGTTAGGCTTATGCATCACGCGCACACGATCGTCCTTTTCCGCATATTCGTCGCATATGGCGGGGCAATTATCTGGCGATCCGTCATCTACAAGGATGATCTCAAGATTTGTGTAACTCTGTGCCAATATAGAATCCACGCATTTTCGCAGATACGGTTCAACCTTATAGACGGGGACTATTACAGAGATTATTTGTGTATTGAAAGCTTTTGACATAACCCAAATCCATATTGCACAATAAAACTTGATTTTAAAGCTATACCGTAATAGAAAATTCGGTAGAGCGTATTATCGGCATATTCTTTCTTCAACATCATTTGCAGCGGTTGATACGTAATTATTTCTTTGATCAACTGTTTCTTTTCTTTTGCTGATATGCTTTTTAATAACAAAAGCTTATATATATAATCGGTCACATAGGAATACATTACATTATTATATACTACGGATTTATCTGTTTCCGATAAACTGATAATAGATCGTTGAATATTATCTTCAAACGCGAATATTTCTTGAACAGCCGGTATAGATGCCTTATGCAAAAGGCTGTTGGTTCTTTGATAATAATAGTATCCGTGCGAATCGGCAAGTGTATATGTTTTTCTGCTTGAAAACAACGACAAATTGAATATTATGTCTTCGCGTTGAACCGAATCAAATCTTAAATCTCCGATCGCCTCTCTCTTATATAGCTTGTTGCATGCATATCCAAACAAGCTATTTTTAATCAAATCAACAAATTCCTTCCCTATCGGAGAAGAAGATGATTGGTTTTGATCATTAACGTACGTAATACCGGCAATTGACAAATCATAGTCATTTATTGATTCGTATAGCCCTTCGATCCAATTTTCCGCAACTGTATCATCACTATCGATAAATGTTATATAAAGTCCTTTTGAAACTTCTATTCCACAATTTCTCGCACTCGATACTCCCCCGTTTTCCTTATGGATAACCTTGATTCTTCGATCCTTTTCCGCATACTCGTCGCATATAGCGGGGCAATTATCGGATGAACCGTCGTCGACGAGGATTATTTCGAGATTATCGTAAGTCTGCGCTATGATCGAATCCACGCAGGCGCGCAGATAGTTTTCCACATTATAAACCGGTACTATAACCGAGATCAAAGGCCTCTTATCAGCGTTTCCCATTGTTTTACGATGTTCTCCTCGTCGAATTTTTCCATATCAAGTCCCGAATTTTCCGAGAAGGATGCGCGGATGGCGGGGGATTCGATCAGATTACAAATTTTTTCCGCCATCGCGTCGGTGTCGCCCGATTCCACAAGATAGCCGTTAACACCGTCGCGGACGATATCGCTTGGTCCGGTCTCGATATCGAAGCTGACGATGGGGAGACCCTGCGATTTTGCCTCGAGCAATACCATTGGCAGTCCTTCCATTTCGGAAGTGAGAACGTAGATCGCCGCCGCGGCGTATTCCGGGTCCATATTGCTGACCGAGCCGCGGAAGATGAAATTTTCGCACAGATCTGCTTCCTTGACCGCGTTCTCGAGGTTTTCCCTCTCGGGACCGTCGCCGCAGATCACCCATTTCCAATCGGGATGCTTTGCAAAAACGGCTTTTCCGATCGGAACGATCAGCTCGAAGCGTTTGATCCTTCCGAGGATTCCCGCGGAAAGAATGGTCTTGGAGCCTACGTCATAACTGTATTCGCGCGACTTCGACGGATTGGGGATCACGCTGAGCGGCGCGCATTTTTTGATGTTTTTCTCATAATTTTGTTTATCGCGCGAGGTCAGCACGACCAAGGCGTCGCTCTTTTTCGCGGCAAAGCGGCGAAGGTAGGGGAAGATGCGCGAATTCCAATTGTTGAAGAAATTCGCGTGCTCCCAGGTGATGACTTTTGCGCGGGTGCCGCGTGATGCGAGTATGCCGATATAGCCCATACCTGTATCGACGTTTATGACGGTGTCGATGGCGTGGGCGCGGATATATTTTCGGATCTCGCGTATCTGCGCGAGGGTCTTTTGCGAGGAAAGGACGCTGTGAGTGACTCCGTCCGCAAACGCAAAGAAGACCTCGCCGTGGTTTTGGTGAAGGCTGATAATATGTACAGCGTGAACGCGTACAAGCATCGAGGAGAGCCACGAGGTCATACGCTCGGTGCCGCCTCTGCGCGACATATCGCCTTCGAGGAATAGGATTTTCATAAGCTATCCAACATTTCTTCCATCGCGCGGACGGTTTTCTCCTTGGAAAAATACTTTCCGCGTTCGGCGGCTTTTTCTTTATAATACGCCAGGGTCTCGGGCTCGGAGAGCATCTTTTTCATGCCCTCGTAGATACCATCCTCGCTGTTTTCGACAACGATCCCGTACTCGTTCTGCTCGCCGAGCAGCTCGCGCGCGCCCGAGCAATCTGTGCTGACGACGGGTGTGCCGACGATCAGGGACTCGGTGACCGCGGTCGAAAAGCCCTCTCTGCGAGAGGAGCAGACGTATAGATCACAGCGCGAGACGTACTGATAGGGGTTGTCCTTGAAGCCGAGGAAAATGAAGGAATCCTCAACTCCGTATTCGATCGCCTTGCGTCGAAGCTTTGCTTCCTCCTCGCCGATGCCGAGGAGATATACTCTGTGGCGGTATCCCTCGTCGAGCAGACGCTTGTGCACGTTCAGCAGACGGTCGAAGCCCTTCGTCGGCATAATTTTGGCAACCGAGCATACTGCGGGAATATCTCCGACTGAAAAACAATCGTCGCTCGGCTCGATTTTCGCCTTTTCGCGGATCTGCTCGGTCTCGTTCGTGTTGTAAAGCACGGAAACAGGCGCGGTGATCGCAAGATTGTCGCAAAAACACTTTTTGACCTGATCCGAGACCGCGATTATTCTGTCGAATGAATTATACGACGACTCGGCTTCCTTCGGACTGCGGAATCCGATAGCGGCACGCTCGGGGCTTCCGAGCTCGATATGGACCCAGGCGACGCGCTTTGTGTCGGGATCCTTACATCCAGAGAGTATACGCGAGGTCGGTCCCTCAAGATACGATACCGCCACGTCGTAATGCTCGCGGACTAAAAGCTTCCAGAGAAATTTCGGCGAAAAAAGCTTCATCAGCGTGTTGTTTCCGCGGAACTGATGCTTTAAGCCGCCGATATAACGAACCTCGGGGGAGAGATATTGTCTGTTTACGCCTACGTCAAAGAGCGTGCGGACGGTAACGTCGTATTTTGACTTGTCGAGATTATTGACAAGATTCACAAGGACCCTCTCCGCGCCGCCGTGGGCGAGATTCGGGATCAGAAATAATATTTTTTTCTTCATGATCAAAAGAGAGAAGAGATGTAGTCAAAGAAGTTCATATGTGCATAACTAAGATTAAACGGACGTACTATTGCGTTTTCGTAAATAAAGTAGCCGAGATATCCCACAATACACGCAACCGTGAGAATTCTTCTCTGAGTCGGCGTCCAACGCTTGAGAAGGAAGGGGAGGGTGATCATCTGACCGGGAAGGAAGTAGTTCGCCAGACGCGCGAAATAGTTTGCGGTTCCGAAAAGTCCGACAAACATAATAAGCGCATTAAGCATTGCAAGGTTGAACATAAGGTTGTCTGTTCGGGTCGAAGTTGCAAAGGTCTTCTTTCCGCCTACCGTAGCGATCAGAAGCGGAACAAAGGCAACCATAACGCGGAAGATATTGACGCCCTCGCCGATGAAGGATTCCTCATCATAATCCGCGCCCATCATATCGGTGATGTCGAGAACGACTCCGAGAAGCTCCTCGAGAAGAAAACCGATACCGATAAAGATCGCCATGTATATGAAGGTTCTCTTCGTCCAGGGCTTGAACGTCATTATCGGCACAAGGAGATATACAAGAGAATACGGGTGGAAAAGGGATGCGAGTGCCATAAACAGAATATATCTGCCCCACTTTTTCTCCAGAGCGGCGTCTACGGCAAGCACGCAGAATGCCGTTGCCATACATTGCTTGATAGCCGCAAGCGTAAAGGTATAAAAGCCCGTGGTAAACATAAGGAATACGCCGAAAACCATCGAGCTTGAATATTTTCGAACAAAATATACGTAGGGAATAATTGTGGCGAAAGCAAAGAACACAAGAACGTCCTGAAAAGTAAAATTCAGGGTCTTGAGCAAGCTGTTAATGAACGCCAATCCGATTCCGTCAGCGAATGCAGGCATTTCGGAAGCAAAGAATCCGCTCAGATCCGTCGTCAGGTAAACGTAGATATCTCTGTACGTACCCGTATCGTTTCCCCAGGTTCGAAGGCCGCAAAAGAACGCAAGAATAACCGTCAGCAGAAACGTAAAGAAGACATCCTTCCTTTTCGATCCCGCTGCGGCAAAATTTTTATCTCTGAAATCTATGATCCAAGCGATCCCGAGAGAGACCGCAAGTAAAATCCATAATCTTGTCACGCTTTTCTGCCTCCGAGGGAACCGAAGGGATCATTCCCGATCGGCTCCGAGTTTTTTTCTGTGTAAATAGTTATATAAAAATCTTGGCAACAGCCCGACAATGATCGGACGAAGCATATAAATATATTTCCATTTGGGTAGACCGAGTGTTTTTACAGCAAGTCCGGACATATGCGCTTCGTTTAAGCGATATTTGAACTTACGCCTGCCCGCGGCATTGCGGTCATCGCGCATCTTGTAAAGCGGCTCGGGAATATTCTTGCCCTGAAGTCCGAGCGCGTATATTTTGAGCCAAAGATTCCAGTCCTCAACGCGGAGAAGCTTTTTATCAACAGTATAACCGCCCACCGATCGCATAACCTCTGTTCTGAGCATACAGGGAGCGTGGCAATGAACCGGACCGTGAACTAAGTCATCCTTCTTCGGATATTCAACGCAGGTGTGGCGAGTCGCGTAATCGCCGTTTTCGTCGAAATGGATCATAGTTGTGCTTACAACGGCAATATCGGGCTCGTCCTCGAGTGCCTTTATCTCGGTTTCAAAGCGGGTGGGGAGCGACACATCATCCCCATCCATACGTGCTATGTATTTTCCGGAAACGTACTCAAGGCAATGATTCAGGGTATAATTGAGACCCATGTTCTTATCGTTGCGGATAAGAATAATTTTGTCCGGGTATCTGTCTTGATACTGTTTTGCTATCTCGTAAGTATTGTCCGAGGATCCGTCATCACAAAGAAGGAGCTCCCAGCTTGTATATGTTTGATTCAATATGGAATCTATAGCCTCGGGAAGAGTCGAAGCGCAGTTATAGATGCCCATAATTACCGAAATATCAACACTCATCTTGTTTCTCTTTAATTATTATTCTGCTTTCGGCGCATACAACTGTAGCACCGTCGGGAACGTCCCTATATACAACGCATCCGGCGCCGATCTTCACGTCGTTGCCGATTCGGCTGCCCTTATTAGGATCAACCACAAGGAAACGGTATTTCCAATACTTGCGGTGGTCATATTTTTGGATCACAGAACGCATAAAAGCTTCTGTTCGGGATAGCTTTATATCCTGACTCATACCCCAAGCTCCTTTAAAGTATTTCCTACGACGATTTTTTTATCGAACGTCTGCTCCATATGCTCGCGTCCGCGGAGTCCCATTTTTCGGCGTTCGTCTGCGGGTAGGGCTGAGAAGCGTTTCATAGCCTCATAGAGGCTGTCCGCGTTCTTCGGCTCGCAGAGAAATCCGCTCTCGCCGTCAATCACGGCTTCCTTGCAGCCGTGGATATTGCTCGTGATCAGCGGACGAGCCGTCGCGGCACATTCAAGATTCGTGTTTGCCATACCCTCGTGGTAGCTCGGCAGAACGAAGCAATGCGAGTCGACGATAAAGGGTCGGACGTCCTTTTGGTATCCGTGATAGCGAAGCCATCCCGCGGCGGTGTAATGCTCGATAGCCTCGGCGTAATCCTCCTCGTAATTTCCGAGGATGTCGAGAACGCAGGGGATATTTTCCGCATGAAGACGCTCCATCGCCCCGAAAAGCTCGTCGATGCCCTTCTCGCGCATAACTCGCCCGATAAAGAGAAAGCGCACGGGTGGATCATCGGTCGGATATTCCGCGGGCTGATAGTGATCGAGATTCACGCCCGCGCCGCTCAACAGACAGCATTGCTCGCGGCGGACGATCCTCTCGTCAAGCAGGGTCTGCATATTACCCGCATTTTCAAAAAACACGATCTTGCCCTTTTTGAGCGCAGTTCTGTACATCAGGGTCACAAGCGTGCGAAGCGCGCCCTTTTTCTGAAATGCGGTACCGAGCCCCGTGATGTTCGCGGCATACGGAACCTTCGACAAACGGCAAGAAATGCCGCCGTAAATATTCGGTTTTATCGTGTAGGTAACGACGAGATCGGGCTTTATCTCGCGAAGAAGCCGTCTGTAAGCTGAAAAAAGCTTCAGATCGGTCGCGGGATTGATGCCTCTGCGGTCGATCGGGGTGTCGATAAAGTGACAACCCATCTCGCAGAGCGGTGAAACAAGCTCGCCGTCGGGGAGCGATATGTAAACTTCGTTGCCGCGCCCGATCATTTCCGAAAGGAGCTCGCGGCGGAACTGATAAAGCCCGACGTCGTTGTTGGCAAGAACAAGTATCCTCACTTGATCCTCCTTGCGGGGACGCCGACGTAGGTGCCCTTTTCGGTGATATTTTTGACAACTGCCGCGCCTGCGCCGACGGTGACGCCAGAGCAGACGGTGATATTATTTCTGATGCTCGCGCCGATTCCGATATGTGTTCCCTCGCCGATTCTGACGTTTCCCGCAAGCGCGGCGGAGGGCGAAATATGCGCGAAATCGCCGATGACGGAGTCGTGCTCGATCACGGCGGCTGTGTTTATGATGCAATGATTTCCCACGGACGCGCCCGCGTTGATCACCGATCTCGGCATAACGACGCTTCCCGCGCCTACAGACGCAAAGCGCGAAACGGTCGCGGTCGGGTGGATCGCGGTGTAGAAATCGGCATTTATGCGCTCGGATATCGCGCGTCTGACCTCATTATTACCGATCGCAACGACAAATTTGCGGTCCATATATTCACTCCAAGCATCGATCTTGCCGAGAACGGGGATGCCGAGGACGTCGGAGCCGATCTCAAGCGCGTCGTCGAGGATGCCGACAACAAGATCGCCCGCGGAAAGTATGCAGTCGATGACGACCTTTGCGTGACCGCCGCCGCCGATAACGATTACCGATTCAGACATGGGAATCTTCCTTTTTTACTCAGATTTCTTGAATTCTTCGATGGTCGCCGCCGTTTCGGACGTGATACCCTCGCGGCGAAAGACCTTTTTAACGGTCAAAAAGACGGTTTTTACGTCGATCGCGAAGCTGAGATGCTCCACGTACCAGACGTCATATTCGAATTTTTCTTCCCACGAGATCGTGTTTCTGCCGTGGACCTGCGCCCAGCCTGTAAGCCCCGGGCGGACATCGTGGCGGTGCTTCTGAACCTCGTTGTAGAGGGGAAGATATTTGACGAGAAGCGGGCGCGGACCGACGATGCTCATATCTCCGCGGAGGATGTTCCAAAGCTCGGGAAGCTCGTCGAGAGAGGTCGAGCGGAGCAGCTTTCCGAATTTCGTCAGGCGCACCTCGTCGGGCAGAAGCTCGCCCTTTTCATCGCGCTTATCCGTCATCGAGCGGAACTTGTAAAGCTTGAAGATGCGCTCGTTTTTGCCGGGACGCTCCTGACAAAAGATCACGGGAGAGCCGAGTTTTGTGCGGACAAGTATTGCTACAATTAGCATAACGGGGGAGAGAAGTATCAGCGCGAAAAGCGACAGAATTATGTCAAAAAATCGCTTTACGTACTTTTCATAAAAGGTTGGCTTATGTTCCATTTTTCCTCAAAAAAGAGTTTTGATTATGTCGCAAACGCGGTCGATATCGGCATCCGTCATCTTTGTGTCGCTCGGCAGACAAACGCCGCGACGGAAGAGATCGGAGCCGACGCTCTCCTCGGTGAGTGAGACAAATCTTGCGCTCTTGAAGACGGGCTGACAGTGCATGGGATTCCAGAGATGGCGCGCCTCGATATTGTTTTCGGCGAGGGCGGATATGACGTCCGCGGGGGTCACGGAGGATGATCCTTCGATCAGCGCGGAGGTCAGCCAGCAGTTCGATACCGCATCATTTTGCATCGGCTGGAGCTCGATCGGAAGCCCCGCAAGACCCTCACGGTAGCGGCTGTATATGTACTGCTTTTTCGCAATTCTCTCGGAGATAACGTGCATCTGACCTCGTCCGATGCCGGCGCAGATATTGCTCATTCGGTAGTTGTAACCGATCTCCTCGTGCAGATAGTAGGGGAAGGGCTCGCGCGCCTGAGTTGCAAGCTTGAGGGCGTGATGCGCGTCGGATTCTTTCTCGCAGAGGAGCATACCGCCGCCCGAGGTCGTGATTATCTTGTTTCCGTTGAAGGAAAGAATGCCGAATTTGCCGAAGGTACCGCAGGCGCGGTGCTGATAAAGACTGCCGAGAGCCTCGGCGGCGTCCTCGATGAGGGTGATATTATGCTCGCAGCAGATAGCGGTGATCTCGTCGAGCTTGGCGGGATTGCCGTAGAGATGGACGACAACGACCGCTTTCGGCACGCCGTAAAGATCGATCGCACGGCGCAGAGCCTCGGGATCCATATTCCAGGTCTCGCGCTCCGAGTCGATAAAAATCGGCTCGGCACCGACGTAGGTGACGGGATTGGCGGACGCTGAGAAGGTCAGATCCTGACAAAAGACAACGTCTCCTTTTCCGACGCCCGCGAGGATCATCGAAAGATGAAGAGCCGCGGTGCCCGCCGAAAGAGCGACGGCGTTTGCGGCACCGGTGAATTCCTTCATCGACTTCTCAAATTCATTTACATTTTCGCCAAGCGGCGCGATCCAGTTTTTTGCGAAAGCATCGCGGATATATTCAAGCTCATAGCCCTCCTCGGACATATGCGGCGAGGAAAGGTAGATGCGATCAGACATAATTTTCGTCCTTCCAAAATTGAAGTGCGGAAACACTTTTCCTATTTAATTATATCACAATATCCTCTTAATGTCAATTATTTTTAAGATTTTGCAAAACTTTGTCAATATTTTTGCTGGCCGGGCTACTGAAGTAAGGAAAAAACCGCTCATCCGGCACAAGCTCCGATCTTGTTCTTTTTGACAGGATTCAGAACCTCTATTTGCGCTTTGCGCGGCAACAATATTCAGAAAGAAAAATAAATAGATTCGCACACATAGAACTCCTCCCTCCGGTTCACGGAGGGAGGGCGGGAGGGAGGTCCCAATTTATAATAAGCGGAGTTATAGGATATCATCCTTGGATAAAAAGCCGCGCAAAATTTTTGCATTTTTCGGCAGAAAACACTTTCGTATAGCAATGAAATAACGTCCGACAGGATTCGGAACCTCTATTTGCGCGCATAATTGGGTGCGAGAGTGATATGCGGCGATAGCGCGCAAATTATAGGTGTTGCAAGCAACACCTAGAGGTTTCGAATCCGTTGGCAGATCGGCGAAAAAGATAAGGGATTGCCTTTAGGCAATCCCTTATCTTTTTGGTCGAGATGACAGGATTCGAACCTGCGACTTCTACGTCCCGAACGTAGCGCTCTACCAAACTGAGCCACATCTCGTAATTTTATCAGCAATATATTATATCATACATGCGGCGGTTTGTCAATAGATTTTTTCAAAAAGATCTCTAATCGGTCGGCATATATGCTTTCCAATCGACAAAAAGGACTTGACTTTTTGCCTTTCCCGTTGTATAATATTTAAGTACATCTGCCCGTGGCACAGCTGGATAGCGCGTCAGACTCCGACTCTGAAGGCCGTAGGTTCAAATCCTATCGGGCAGGCCAATAATAAATGGGATAGCCAAAGGCTATCCCATTTATTATTCGTTTGTTATATGGATTCAGAACCTCTTGATGTCGCAAAGCGACATCAAAAATTTGCGCGCTACCGCCGCATTTCACTTTCACGCCCAATAATGCGCGCAAATAGAGGTTCTGAAATCCTATCGGGCAGTTTTAGTTTTGATAAATACAATACCTCTTGATGTCGCTTTGCGACATCAAAAATTTGCGCGCTACCACAGCATATCACTTTCGTGCCCGATTATGCGCGCAAATAGAGGTTCTGAAATCCTATCGGGCAGCTTTAAATTTTATGATAAATACAATACCTCTAGGTGTTGCTCCGCAACACCTATAATTTGCGCGCTACCGTCGCATATCACTCTCGTGCCCGATTATGCGCGCAAACAGAGGCTCTGAATCCTATCATTATCAAAAAACAGGTCATTTCAACTGAAAATGACCTGTTTTTGTTATTTACTTTACGATGACGATGATAAATTCAGTATTTATTCGTCTTAATTTTGATGTCCGATTCACTCCACAACCACGGTGGGCAGACCGAGGAGGGAGGCGAAATACTTCATCTGGTCGACGGTTGCGTCGTAGATGATCGCGCTGTGGTGGGTCGCGCCGGCGTTGCTGAGCTTCTCGAGGAACTCGGGCAGGGGGGAGGCGGGCTTGAACCAGCCTCTTACCTTCTCCTCAAAAACGTCGGTCGGTACGTCGAGCATTTCGATCGGCGAAATGAAGAGCTTGTAGCCCTCCTCGCTCTTATAAAGATTGATGAAGGTAGCCTTACCCGCGCGGTAGCAGCCGTAAGAAACCACGGGATCGAGGGTATTTTCGCCGTAGATGAATTTGATCTTCTTCATTCCCGGCTTTGCCTTTGTAAGCGCGAGGTTATATTCACCCATATGGCTGATCAGAAGCGAGCCGTTCTTCCAGTCGGGGCAGAAGATCTCGGCGAAGGTCGCGCCCTCATATGACTTGAGCAGTGCGCCGACGAGGGATGCGGTCAGAATATCGCCCTCGCCCGCATAGCCCGTGCCGCGGGACATCGCCTTGCAAGCCTCGATGAAGGGCATTGCACGGATTCCGCTCTCGCCGCCGATCTTGCGGAAATTGACGGTGAAGGCATCAAGACTGTGTTTTTCGATGAATTTACGGATCGCGAGGCAGTTGCGGACCGTCTCGGCGTGCGCCTCGGCATCAACGGGCTCGATCTCATAGAAGAGCTCGTTGTTTTCCTTCATCTCAGCCTCGACCTCTGCATCGGTGAGAGATTCGCGGAGAGCATCGAGCTCGCCCGCCTCTGGATAGACCGCGCTTACGCCAAAGCGGGAAAGCAGGGTCTCGTCGTCGATGAGGAAGTCGCCCATGCCGTCAAAGGAGCCGCCGATAGAGCCCGCGCGGCTTCCCGAGAGAGCGCGTGCCGCGCAAGCGGCTTTAACGTAGCCCGAAACCTTATTGAGCACGTCGGAATGTTCGATATGACCCGCGCAAACGGCATATGACTTTCCGCGCTGACGGAGCAGGGAGCACATATCCATAACGCCGTGGATTCCGTGGCAGAAGCTGATCTCGGTAGGCTTCTGCGCGGGGCTGAAATCGTAGGTCTCGGTGGTGTCGAGGACTATGATGGGTAGCTCGGTGCCCGCAAGGGCATCGATCGATTCAAGCGAGGGAGAGTACGCCGCGTGCCAGGTGACGATGCAATCCGCGCCCGCATTCTCGAATTTTTCAACAGCAGCCGCAAATTCGGGCTTGATACGGCAGAATTCATTGCGAATGACCTCAAATCCGCGCGCTTCAAGCTCACAGGCGAGTCTTTCATAGAAGGGCTCGAGCCTCGGTCTGCCGATAGCACCGCTTCCGCAGTCGTCATAAAGCTTTATATAAAGAGGAAGAAAACCGATTTTAACCTTTTTCATAATTCGTAATCCTTTCTTATTTGATGTTGAGATAACGCGCGGCGTTGCCGTACATAATATTGCTGACGTCTTCCCGTGTCAGACCGAGCTTTTCTGCGGCACGGCGGAATGCGAGAAGCTCCTCATAGATGAAGAGGGTAATATCGCTTTCGTCGGTCTCGCGCATCTGCTTGTCGCCCGAAACGTCGCCGTAAAGTCCGCGCGGAACGACGTTTACGTACTTGCCGCCGTCATTGATGCGGTACATACGCATCTTGGTGTAGGGCATATCCGAGCCGTAAAGAACTCTCTCGGGTCCGACGGCGTCGATCAGCCGCTCCATTGCGTAGTCATAGACGTTAGCGGAGAAATCGTAATAGAGATTCTTGGTCTTTTTGATGACGTCAAAGGCGTCGCCGATGTCCTCATAGACGTATGCTCTGCCGACGTGGGCGATGATGACCTTCGCGTTCGGGTATCTTTCGTCGATCTCAGCCATCTGCGCCAGGTTTACGGGGTCGCGGAGTCTCATCGAGCGCGGAATATGGAGAATGACGATTCCGCCGAGCTCGTTCATGATTTCGAGATGCTCGTGGGGGAGAAAATCGAAGATCCTGATCTCTGCGGCGGGGATATAGGGTGCGCAATTTGCCTGATAGGGCTTGATTCCGAGATATCCCTGCGCCATTGCGTTGATAATATCGCGCTTTGTGGTCTTGTATGACGTGCAGTAAAGTCCGTGTGCGCCCTGATTCCTGATAAGCTCGGTGACGTAGCCGTTGACCTTATCAAGGTAGCAGGTGGGCGAGCCCATAATGAGCGAGGTGACCTTTTTGCCGGGGAAGATATTGCGCGCGGTCTCGCCGATGTCCTCATAGGTCATATTCGGCGCGACGAGCTCGGTCCAGCTGACGCATCCCTTGCGCTCCTCGGGCTTTTTGCGCTTCATTCCGTCGGTCCAGACGTGCGCGTGCGCGTCGATTATCTTCTCGGGCAGAAAATCCGCGAGCTTTTCTTCATAAACCTTTTTATCGTAGTCTGTTAACTGTACTCCAAACATTCTGTTACCTCTTATGCTTCGTAAATTTCAAATTCAACTATGCGGAAGTAGTGGGGATTTGCATTGACCTCTGCCGTGACGCCGTATTTTTCGTTGAACGCGGCAACGCCCGAGCCATCGCGGCTTCTCGGAGCGGTCAGCGCGAACATAACGTACTTCGTCTCGACTGCCCCGAAGGAGGCGGTGAGCTTATTCGTGGTCGCGTCGACCTTTTCGTATTTCAGACCCGACGCGAGCTTTTCGCCCGAATATGCGACCGTCCAGTTTTCGCCGTCCATACTGACGAGGATATCAAAGCCGTCGATATCGTAGGTCACGCCGCTGTTATAGAGCGTGAAGGAATCGATCCGCGCTGCCTCGTCAAGCTCGAACCAAAAGCCGCAAAGATACTTGCCGTCAGCCGAAAGCTGACCCTTTGCATCGTAAAGCTGTGAGATCGAGGTGTAATCGGCGCACTGCGACTTCGAGAAGGTCATCTTGAAATCGGTGTAGGTCGATTTTGAATCCTTATTATAAACGTATTTTCCGTCTGTCTGATTTGTGGGATTCGAGATCGTTGAAAGACCAAAGGACTCTGTCTTTGCGAGCGACTTGCCGTAAAGGAGATTGAAGGTGTAATTCTTCGTTTGCTTTTCACCACAAAGAGTGCAGGCGCGCTCCTTTACGCCCTTGGCGGAGGCGGTTGCGGGGGTTGCGACCTTCCATTCGCCGTAGCTGTGAGAAAGGGTGAAGGTCACGCTCTCCTTTTTGCCGCAAGCGGTGCACTCACGGGTCCTCTCGCCCGCCTTTGTGCAGGTGGCTGCGGAGATCTCCTTCCATTCGGTATATGAATGTGCCGCCGCGGGCTTGTTACCCGCCTTGACGATATAACTGTCGATAAGATTCTGGATTCGGAGCATTTCGGTGGAGGATGCGAGAACGTCCTCGAACTGCGTTTCAGCCGCGCTTGTATAATAGGAGGTCGAGCGGTTGACAAAGGAGTAATCAACTCCCTCCGCGGAGCGACCTGTCAGCGCGCAATAGGTCATCAGAGCCTTGATATATCCCGTCAGATAGTTCGGGTGGACGTTGTCCTTCGTGATGACGAAATCGTTTTTGGTATACTTGAACTCGGAGTCCTTGATCCTGCCGTTCCAGAGATCGGTGACGAGATCGCCCGCGGGAATGACGGTCCAGCCGTCGGCGAGCGTCTTCTTCAGAGCCGTGCTTGTGGAGGTATTTTTAGTGTCATAATGTGTGATCACAACCGCAAATTGCGTGTCCTCGGGGAAAAGCGCGGCTATCTTCATAACCTGCTCGTAGGAATCCGCGATCGACGCGCCTCTCTGCTGGAAGACTACGACGTCCTGGTCGTAGAAGGAGTCCATTTCTCGACCGTCCTTGTTGCCGTAGTGGTTCGGATGGAGCTCGAGCATCAGCTGATAGAGACCGTAATCCTTATAGCTTGAAGGAATTCCATCGGTCGACGCCTTGTCTCTGCCGTCGGTAAATCCCGCGCTTCCGTAAGTGAAGTTGGTGACCTTCACCTTGTCGCCGAAAGTCTCGGCGATCTTCTCGAAAACTCCCTTTGACTGCGTGGGACTGCCGGAGTCGTTTATAACGACCTCGCCGTAGTAAAGGAGCGAGTTGCCCGCGAACATTATTTTTTTGCCGTCAAGAGTAGTTTCGCCCGCGGGGATGACCTCCTCGGTCTTCTCGCCGCAAACCGTGCAGGCAGCCGTGCGCTTGCCGTCCGCATTGCAGGTGGGCGCATTCAGGACCTCCCACGCGCCGTAGGTGTGACCCTTGGGCGAGGTATCCGTCCTCTGAACGTCACCGCAGGAGCATTTGCGCTCGAAATATCCCGGCTCGGTGCAGGTCGGAGCCTTGAGCTCGTCGGTGTATTCGTGTACGTGCTCGGTCGTGTCAGCGGCTTCGGGAGTTGTGTCTCCCGACGTTACCTCGGGCTCGGGTGTAGGAGTAGCTTCACACGCCACCAAAGCCACAAGTACAAGTATCAGTAAAGATATCAATAATGCCTTTTTCATTTTCTACTCCTTTTATGATCATTTACTTATGAGATCTGCGCCATTCTTTGTATGCCTTGAATTTGGTCTGATAATATTCGTAATATTCGGAGGGGGAAGCCTTTCGGCTGTCGGTTTCGCGCTTAGCTTTGGCGATTCCGACTCCGCTATCCGATGCCGATGCGAGAATAGCCGCGCCGAGAGCGGGCGAATCGGTCTGCTTGTCTGCCGAGACCTCAAGACCCGTGACGTCCGCGATCAGACTCTGCCAGAAGCGGCTTGCGGTCGCACCGCCCGACATCGTGATCGATCGGGGCGCGCTCATACCGCTCTTTTTGTATTCCTCGATGACGAGTGCGGTCTCGAAAGCCGCACCCTCCATCAGAGCGAGAGCAAGATCGTATTTGTCGTATCCGATCGTAAGACCCGTAATATGCGCGCCGACGCTTCCGCCGATCAGAAGTCCCGTACCCGTCGCCGAGGGACGGAAGAAGAGAGTGTCATTTTTGCCTTTTCGCTCCTCTGCGCCCGCGGAAAGCTCGGGTATCGGGGTGTTTGTCAGCCTTGAGAGCCACTCAAAAGCCGCGCCGATGCCCGAAACGGTTG
The DNA here is from genome assembly GCA_045531455.1 of Eubacteriales bacterium. Taxonomy (GTDB): domain Bacteria; phylum Bacillota; class Clostridia; order Oscillospirales; family CAG-272; genus CAG-390. The sequence continues at coordinate 38,788 of JAZSEA010000014.1, read as the reverse complement.
AAAGTGCGCCGTATCCGCCCGCGGGATGTATGCAGGGCGAGATCCTGCTTTTGCCGAAAAGAGGCTTTTCGGTGACTCCGAGGAGCACCCAAGCCGTTCCCGTGGCAAGCATAAGCTGACCTACCTCGACCGTACCGCTTCCGATCGAGGCACAGTACTGATCGTGCGCACCGTTATAAACGCGCACCGATTCGGAAAGACCCGTCCGAGCGGCGGCTTCTGCGGTCAGATTGCCGACGAATGCGCCCGTCGGCAGCGTTTCTGGAAGCTTATCCTCGGGGAGACCGAGATGATCGAGAAGATCGGGACTGATCTTTCTCTCGTTTATGTCGTAAAGACGGCGGATAGCGGCGCAGGTGGGATCCTCGACGATCCTTCCCGTCAGTCTCTGATTGATAAATCCGAGCGTTGAGGGGAACGCCGCCGCGCTATTATAGATATCGGGGATGTTTTTCTTCATCCAGAGAAGCTTTGCCGCGTCGGAATTCGGCTGCATTCGCCAACCGTAACGGCTGTAAAAGAGCTCGTCTCCGAAAATATTCTTAAGCTCCTCGCTCTCGCGGACGGCGCGGTTATCCATCCAGGAGTAGGCGGGGGTCAGCGTGTTACCCGATGAGTCAAGTAAGACGGTCGCTCCGCCCTGAGCCGAGACCGAAATGGCTTGTATCTCGCCGAGATCATTGACTTTTCCCGCGATCTCGCGGATCGCGCTGACCGCGGCTTCGTACCAATCGTTTGCGTTCTGCGTAGCCTCAGCACCGCACGCCGAGAGCTCATACGCGCTTTTTGCGGTCGCAAGACACTCGCCTCTCTCGCCGAGAGCGAGAGCCTTGAGCGAGGTCGTACCGACGTCGATTCCTATGTAGATCTTCATTTTGCTATCTCTTCGATCGCGTCGCAGATGAAGTCGATGGCGTCGCGGTCTGCGATGAGGGGCGGCTTGAAGAGTACCGCGGGCAGGCAATTCTGCTTATAGATCTGCGCGCTTGCGTCGATACAACGCTCGTGCAGCTCGCCCATAAACTTCTTCGCCTCGTCAACGTTTTCGCAATGCAGAGCCGCAAGGAGTCCCGCACCCTCCGCCTTTGTGAATTTTGAAGGATATTTTTCAACGAGCGCGTTGAGTCTTTCCTCGAAATACGCGCAATTATCCGCGATGACCGCTCTGTTTTCGAGCGCAAACTTCATCGTTACGAGGTAGGCAAGCGAAGCAAGCTCCTCCTGACCGTTCGTTACGAGCGCGCCGAACTGATTGAGATTGTCGTACTCGGCGGTGGTGATGACCTTGCTTGCGGGATATTCGCCGCCCGGGAAGCCCTTGCCGATGATGACGAAATCGGGAGAGAGATCGTATAGGCGGAACTGGAACATTCCGTCATACCACATGCAGGACTGAATTTCGTCGACCATTGTGGGCGTGTCGTACTCGGCGCAAAGCTCGTGCGCGCGCTTGAGATAGGACGGCTCAAGACGGATCCCGCCGTAGTTCATAAGGATGATCTCGTGCATAAAGCCCGCGGTCTTGTAGTTGCCGGAGTTATATTTCTTGATCTTTGCTTCAAAATCGTCGATATCGTTGATCGAAACGGGAACGACCTTATAAATTTCGGAATTTTCCGATTTTTCACGGATCTCGTCCCAGAGTCCGCGGAAGGTCTGAATGAGGGTGGTCGTGCCGTGATAATTTGCCGTAACTCCGCCGACCTTGTCGCCCATCACGAAGAAAACGGGGGTCTTGCCCGCGTATTTGGGCTCGGGAAATTCGGGCGAGAGCTTATAGAAGCGCGCGAGCATCATCTTGAATCCCGCTTCGACGGCAAGCGAACCGGTCTCAAGGTTGATGACGCGGTTGAGGACCTTGGGTTCTTTTGAAGAAATGACCTTTTCGATGGCTTCGGAGTCGTCCCAATCGATGCCGTTTACGGACGCGATCAGCTTTTCCTCGCAAAGGCGAGTGATATGACCGCGGGTGTTGTTGTGGGTCGCATTCGGGATGCCGAGAGCACGCGCACGGTCGATCAGCTTATAGCCGGGGAAAGAATGACCGAGAGAAGCGTGGTAGTGCTCGCTCTTGCCGATGAAGTAGAGCTTTCCGTCCTCGCCGACACGGTAATATCCCCTTGCCGCAACGGGCGCGGCATCACGGCTTGCGGCTTTGCGGAAGGAGTCTGTCGGTGCGCCCGCGGTTACGGCTGGCATCGGCTCAATCACCTGCTTACCGACGAGGGCGAGCATCTCGGAATTCTTTTTCTGAACCGCCTCGGGGTAGAACTCGACCTTTTCGTTTGCGAGAGCCGAGGCTTCACCAAGGCTGAGCTCGCCGATCGCGTAATTTGCCGCCACCAGGGCGTTCGTATATTCCTTGCCGAGCAGATCGGCAAGAGACATTTTTATATTTTTGAACATTTCAATTTACCTCTACTATTTACTTAAATTACATACAAAAGCACAAATATCATTATAATCCGTAGGGACCGACGTCCTCGGCGGTCCGTGGGCATATAATTATATATTTTTGGTATTGCTGTAAAGTCACTTTATTTTGCGAATGATCTTTCCTTCAAAAAGCTTTTCAAATTCTTCAAGAGTTCCTTCTACAAGCAAGTCTTTTTGAGCAATAATTCCTAAGCCCATCAATCCGGAAAAAACTATAATATACATATTTTCATATTCAATGATTTTTGATACATCATCAGTTTTTTTATAGAATTCTTGATTCAGTTCATCTATATAAAAGAACTCATTATCATACTCGGTTTCATACGAAAGCTTCAAAATCTTTGGACAATTTTTTGCTTTTACGTTTTCTAATGAGTATAATTGCATAGGCAATACTGAAAAAGCCAAAAACAAGAGAAGACCCACAGCTAATACCAACCAAAAATCCAAGTTAGGAAAAACAGTATTAGTCAGTACAGCATACAAAGAAAATATTATTATCAATGCAAAGGGCATACCCACTAATAGTGAATATCTAAATGAAGCTGTCATTTGAAACCTGCGCATATTCTGTTTTGATTGAACTGAAACTTTTCCTTCAAATTTTATCATTGTAACCTCTCATATTACATCATTTATATGCCGGGTATTTAAATGTAAATTTGTGATACACATCTTCATTGAAAGCCTTTTACCCAAAAAGTCATTGAATCTCAATAACTCTTCCTTCTTTATGCGAAAGAAGTGCGGCGGTCTGGAGCTTATGCGAAAGCTCTGTCTCCTCGGGCGTGACGCATCCGAAGGGAATCTCAATGCCCGAAAGCTCGCAGATGAAGGCACCCCACATCTGAAGGATCGAATCGGCAAAGCCGAACTCGAAAATCGAGCCCGTGATTGAGGGGATCATCGGCTTGTTGCCCATATTGACGCGGCACCACGCCTGCTCCTTGTCCCAGCTCTGTGTGTAAAGGAATGCGCCGGGGTCGTTGGTCGAGAATTTTGCCGAAGCCTCGATGCCGTAGACCTCAAGTCGCCATTCGTTGGTCGAGCCGGGCGAGAGGCGGCGGGTCTCGTACATCATCGGGAAGATCGAGCCGTCACGGTCACGGACGTCGCAGAGAAGAAGGGCATTATCCCATGTCTCGCAGGGAACTTTGCCGCCCTTACCGTCGGGTCGCTCGGTAACGATGTTCGAAAGCTTGGCAAAGACGTTGAGCGGCTTCCATCCCATACGGAAGGGAACGTGCTCGGTGTGAAGTCCGAGGTCACCCATACAGCCGTACTCGCCGTTGACCGAGAGCGTGCGCTTCCAGTTGATCGGCTTGTTCAGGTCCATATCGCTCGAATGGCAGAATGCCGAGCGGACCTCGATGATCTTGCCGAATCTGCCCTCGCGGATCCATTCGATCAGCTTCTGGCAGGCGGGATAGTAGGGAAATTCGCTCGAGCAACGGACCATCACCTCGGGATGAGCCTTGACTGCTTCCATTATCGCGCGGTTCGCTTCAAGGTCGATTCCGAAGGGCTTTTCGCCGAGAAGATGCTTGCCCGAGTTGATGATATCAATATAGAACTGCTTGTGCAGATTGTGCGGAACAGCGCAGTAAACGGCGTCGATGTCGTCCTTATCGAGCAGCTCGCGGTAGTCGGCGGTCGAGTATTTTATGCTGTCAAAATTGTCGGTGAACCAAGCCCTCGCCGCCTCGTTTACGTCGGAGATGCCAACAATCTCGGGCGCGGGAATGTCCTTTACGAGATGGCACCATCTTGCCGCCGCAGAGGCGAATTCTCTGCCCATAAGTCCACAGCCGATAACGGCAAATCTGATCTTTTTCTTATTCATTTCATTACCTCATATAGTAATATTAATACGTAATTTATTATACACGCAAAATTCCCGCTTGTCAATAGACTTTGACGCAGAAACGCAAAAAAGTCAAAATATGACGGAATCTTTCATTTTTTGAAAGAAATTCGGGCGATTTTGAGAGAAAATGAAATTTTTTTCAAAATCGGCTTGACAAATTCCGTCATATATGATAGCATAATGATAACCAATTGTAAAACTCCGTTTTACAATTGAAAACGCGCGCTTATCGCCGTGAGCCAAAATTGTTGATTTTGACTCACTCCCCTCGGCGCGCGGACTCGCTTTGCTCGTCTTAGCGGTGTTTTTTCGTCGGCAAAGCCGTGGAAAAAACGATTTTTATTGAATTTTCAAAGCTTTACATTCAGCTGTCAATATTGCAAAAAGAGAGGAAAGGGAATGAACAAGGCGGAAATACGCGAAAAGGAAATAATGGCACTTTTGCGCGTTTCGGGAAAGGTCAGCGTTGCGGAGGCTATGGCTCTGCTCGACGTCTCGGAATCGACTGTGCGGCGGCTGTTTTGCAAGCTTGAAGCCGAGGGACTTGTCGTCCGTACCTACCGCGGGATCAGCATCGGCGCGGTCCTCGGAACGAGGGAATCATACTCCTTTGAACGAAACGAGCTTTACCGATCGAATGAAAAAATGCAGATAGGCGAGGCGGCGGAGGCTCTGATCGAGGAGGGCGACACGCTTTATCTCGACTCGGGAACCACGGTGCTAAAGCTCTGCCGCGCCATAGCACAAAAATGCGTGGCGATCGACGGCAAGGGTGCGGAAAAGTACTCGACCGTCACGGTCTTTACAAATTCGCTGGCAAACCTAAATCTGCTCAAGGACTATATGAACGTCTGCCTCATCGGCGGTGAATTCCGACCGCACAGGCAGGATTTTTGCGGCTATCTCACCGATGAGGTCATAAAAAGGCTTCATTTCAGCAAATGCTTCGTCGGTGCGGACGGTTTTTCGGTCAAGGGCGGGCTTACGGCATCTGATTTTGACACCGCGCGCATAAATCAGCTCGTCGTTGCGGCATCGGACAGGCGTATCCTGCTCGCGGATACCTCAAAGGCGGGCAAGGCATCGGTCATCCACTACGCGCCGATCGATTCGGTCGACACTCTTGTGACAAACAAATGGCTCACCGCCGAAGTCAAGGCGGAGATCTTGAGAGCAAATATTAATATTATCGAGGCATAGAAAGGGAAAAATTATGTTAGTTACACTCAACGAAGTTTTACGCGACGCAAAGAAGAACAAATACGCGGTCGGACTCTTCAACACCGTCAACCTTGAGATGGCTATGGGCGTCCTTGCGGCGGCAGAGGAGCTTCGCTCGCCCGTCATCATCGGAAGCGCGGAGTGTCTGCTCTGCTATTCGGGGCTCGACGATCTTGCCAATATGCTTCTGCCGATGGCAAAGCGCGCAAGCGTGCCCGTAGTTCTCCATTTTGACCACGGTCTTACCGAGGAGAACGTCAAAAAGGCGATCGCGCTCGGATTTTCATCGGTAATGTACGACTGCTCGACCCTCGGATTTGAGGAAAACCTCTCCGCGGTCAAGGCGATCTGCGATTATTCGCACTCAAAGGGCATCACCGTCGAGGCTGAGATCGGTCACGTCGGTACCGAGGAGGTCAGCGTGCCCTCGGATGCCTACACAGACCCCGACGAGGCAAAGAGATTTGCCGAATTTACGGGCTGTGACGCGCTTGCGATTGCCGTCGGCACCTCGCACGGAGCTTATAAATTCAAGCCTCAGCTTGATTTTGAGCGTATCGAGAAGATCGCGTCGATGATCGATGCACCCCTCGTTCTCCACGGAGGATCGGGGCTTGGCGACGAGGATTTCCGCCGCGCCATAGCCGCGGGAATCTCGAAGATCAATATATTCACCGATATCAACGCCGCCTGTGTCAAAGCCGCGCACGATAATTACGCCGCGGGCAAGGGTATGACCGACGTTATGGGCGCAATGAGCGCCGCCGTCAAGGAAGCCACAATGAAAAAAATGCTCCTCTTCGGCTCAAACGGAAGGGCGTAAATAATGAAAACAGGCAGAGTAAATTTGAACTCTGCCTGTTTTTATCAATTCAACTGAGCGTCAACGTACACGGGGCAATGGTCGGAGATGGCGAGGGCGGTTTCGTCGTGGGGGATGCAATGAACGAGGACGCGGACAGCGTCATCGGTGACGAAGACGTAATCGATCGGAGTACCCTCGTCGCAGGGGCGACCGGGAACGCGATGGAAGGAGTTGATGCCCGCGGTCGAGCCGAGGGTTGCGACGTCTGCGCTGTCGGGCAGGACCTTCTTCATATTCTGGATCGACTCGCGGTGCGCGTAGGTGTTGAAGTCGCCCGTGATGAAAACGGGAAGCGCTTCGCCGTATTTTTCGCGAAGCTCGTCCTTCTTTTCGAGCATCTGACAGACGTTATCGACGCGCCAGAGCTCGCCCTCGACGGCGTCGGTAGCATCAAGATTGTAATGCTTGAGGATCAGCGAGCCGTGAGAGTTGATCAGAGCCAGCTTTTTGCCGCTTTCCTTGTCGGAAACGACCGCCCAGGACATAGATTTGGTATCGGTACCGCGGCTGCGGTAGAGCTCGCTGCCGCCCTCGATCAGATCAAAACGGTCGGTGCGGTAGAGGATCGGTGTGTAGCAATGCTTGCCGTCGGCGTGGCTGAGCGCGACGGGAGCATAAAGGTCCGCGAGAGTCTCAAAAAGTGCGATTCCGACGCGATTTACCTCCTGCATACCGATCAGATCGGCATCGCTCGCGCGATAGTAGTCGGCAATCAGGGGGAGACGGTCTGCGAGGGTCTTATCAAAAAGGATGTTGCTGGACATGACGCGAACGTCGGCGTTCGGAGTACGGGAGGTTAAAGATGACATGGTGTGTTCCTTTCAGGTCGGTGGACCGGGTGATATATTTGATTATACCATATTTGGGCAAGGATGGATATATGCAATTTTCACAATTTTGAAGGCGAATTTTTGGTGGAAATGCTTTAGTGGAGGGTTTTTCACTTGAAAAATCGCACACGGTGTGGTATAATTAATTGAAAAAAGCCAAAAGGGGGAGAGAATATGAGACCGTATATACGCAAGGTGCAGTATCACGAGACCAACAAGATGGGCGTGGCGCATCATTCGAACTACATAAAATGGATGGAGGAGGCGCGCGTCGATTTTCTCGATCAGATCGGGTACGGATACGTCAAGCTCGAGGAGGACGGGATCATCTCGCCCGTGCTTTCGGTTGAATGTGAATACAAAAAACCCCTAAAATTCGGAGATGAGGTTGAAGTCACGCCTTCAATACTCGAATTCAAGGGGATCAGGCTATTTATCGGATATACTTTTACGTCCGCGGGGGAGACCGTTGCCGTCGGCAAGACCTCGCATTGCTTTCTCACGCCCGATGGAAGACCGATCGCACTCCGCCGCTCCTTTCCCGAATTCGATAGGGTGCTTAAGGAATTGGTGAAGGAATAATTTATTGAAAAAGTTTGCAAAAAACCACAAGCTATCACTCTCTGCCCGAAGCTCGTGCGGCAAAATGTAAAAGGGTTCGATCGCGTTCTCCTTCCACCACACGTTCGTGTGGTCCCCCTCCCTCCCGGAGGGAGGTAAAAGAGTCACTTCGAATTTCTTCGGGTATTCAACGAACATCGTTATATATTAACCTAAAAAAGCAAAAAGGAATATTTTATTGAAAAGGTTTGCCTATACTCCATTGTGAGTGCAAACTGATTAAAATAAAATATTCCTATTTAAATATGCAAAATTATTAATACAAACGATATTCGCTGTAGAAACATCGAGATTTGCACAAACCCTTTGCCTCCCTCCGTGAGGTAGCGAAGCGGCGACGCGGTATTGAATGACAGTCCGGGGGACTGTCAGACCCGCGGCGTGCCCGAGCCGCAGCGAGACGGGGGACCGCGGGGGAGCGGTGGAAGGAGAACGCGATCGTGTCATTTTTTAATTCTAAGCAAAAACTTCGGGCGGAGGGGCTGTGGGTGAAGATGTCGAATGAGTATTATTTACTGACATTATTTAACTCATCAAGGTTAAACGTTGTAAAAAAAAAACATTCATAAGAATGAAGGAGCAAAAAAGTGCTTGCTTTGGCAAGCACTTTTTACTCCTTCCAAGCATCCTGCGGGGCGCAGTCTGCTTGAAGCACATTTCGGGGCGTTGCCCCATACCCCACAAGAGAAACTTTTTTGAGAAAAAGTTTCTCTTGACTCTTCAAAAAACTTTATGCTTTTTATTAAAATGAATATTTGCGCGCCTTTCGGCTCGAAAATTTTCATTTCACTAGTCACTAGCCACTAGCCACTTTTATTCTTCCTCAGTCCCCGCGTCCTCTTCCTCCGCCTTGGGGACGGTGGTGAAGCCTGCGCAAGCCTGACCGTCTGTGACTCGCATTACGATAACTCCCGCGGCACTTCTGCCGTAAACGGGGATGCTGTCGACCGCGGTACGGATGATGGTTCCGCCCTCGGTGATGATCATAATATCGTCGTCCTCGCTGACAGCCGAGATTCCGACGACTCTGCCCGTTCTTTCGGTGACGTTATGGCACATTACGCCCATACCGCCGCGGCTCTTCATAAGTCTGAAGTCATCAAATTCGCTTCGCTTACCGTAGCCGAGCTCGGTGATCGTCAGAAGGTGCTTGCCCTCCTCGGAAGCAACTACGCCGACAACGCGATCGTCGCCGCGGAGTCTGATACCTATAACGCCGCGCGCGGTACGTCCCATCGTACGTGCGCCTTCCTCGGTAAACTTGACGGCGTTACCCGAAGCCGACGCGATGATGATGTCGCTCTTGCCCTCGGTGAGGAGAACGCCGACAAGCTCGTCGCCCTCGTCAAGACCGATCGCGATCTTACCGCCACGGCGCTGATATTCAAACTCGGAGAGCTTTGTTCTCTTGAGAACGCCGTTCTTTGTGACCATCGTGAGGAATCTGTCCTCGGAATTGTCGAAGTTGTCGACCTCGATGACGGTCGTGATCTTTTCGCCGGGCTGAAGCTCGAGGATGTTTACGATATTGGTGCCCTTCGCGGTTCTGCCCGCCTCGGGGATCATATATGCCTTGCGCATATAGACCTTACCCTGCGAGGTGAACATCATAAGGTTCGAGTGGCTGTGCATAACCATAACCTTCTCGATGAAGTCCTCGTCCTTGGTCGACATACCGATGATGCCCTTGCCGCCTCGTCTCTGAGCCGAATAGGTATCGGCGTGCTGACGCTTGATATAGCCCGAATGGCTGATCGTGATGACACAATCGTGCTTCTCGATGAGGTCCTCAAGGAGGATATCGTCGGCAGCCTCAACGATCTCGGTGCGGCGTTCGTCGCCGTACTTGCGCTTGATCTCAAGAAGCTCGGTCTTGACGATCTCCTTTACCTTGTCGATGTCGCCAAGGATAGCGCGGAGCTCCTCGATAAGCTTGTGCAGACGCTCGAGCTCGTCAAGGATCTTGTCGCGCTCGAGACCGGTGAGTCTACCGAGAGTCATCTCGACGATCGCCTGCGCCTGAATATCGGTGAGTCCGTATCTCTCGCAGAGTCTCGCCTTCGAGTCGGGGATCGACTTTGAGGTCTTCATAAGCTCAACAATCTCGTCGATGTTGTCGAGCGCGATCGCGTAGCCCTCGAGGATGTGTGCGCGTGCAAGAGCGCGGTCGAGCTCGAACTGAGTTCTTCTCGTTACGACCGATTCCTGATGCGCTATATATTCATCGATAATGCTGATAAGGGGAAGTACCTTCGGCTCGCCGTTCACGAGCGCGAGCATATTGACCGCGCAGGTGTCCTCGAGCTGGCTGTATTTGTAGAGCTGTTTGAGGATAATTTCGCCGTTTGCGTCGCGGCGGTATTCAACGACAATACGCATACCGTCTCTGCCCGATTCGTCGCGCAGCTCGGTGATACCCTCGATTCGCTTTTCCTTAACGAGATTTGCGATCGACTCGCAAAGCAGGCTCTTGTTTACGCCGTAGGGGATCTCGGTGATGATGATGCGGCGCCTGTCCTCTTCAACCTCTGCGCGGGCGCGGACCATGATCTTGCCCTTACCCGTGAGATATGCTTCCTTAATGCCGTTGACTCCGTAGATGATGGCGGCTGTCGGGAAGTCGGGACCCTTGATGAATTCCATCAGAGCAAAGGTGTCGCAATCGGGATTTTCCATACGGTAAACGACCGCGTCAACTACCTCGCCGAGGTTGTGGGGAGGGATGTTGGTCGCCATACCGACGGCGATACCTACCGAACCGTTTACAAGCAGGTTCGGGAAGCGCGAGGGAAGGACGGAGGGCTCGTCGCGGCGGTTATCGAAGTTTTTATTCATAACAATGACGTTCTTTTCGATATCGCGGAGCATCTCGTCCGAAATTTTAGCAAGTCTTGCCTCGGTGTAACGGTAAGCGGCAGGCGGGTCGCCGTCCACCGAACCGAAGTTACCCGAGCCCTCAACGAGGGGGTAACGCAGGGAGAAATCCTGCGCCATTCTTACCATCGTGCCGTAAACTGCGGCATCACCGTGAGGATGGTAACGGCCGAGCACGTTACCGACGGTCGTTGCGGACTTGTAGAAAGCGCGGTCGGAGGTAAGATGATCCTCGTACATAGCCCAGAGGATACGTCTCTGACCCGGCTTCATACCGTCGCGGACGTCGGGAAGCGCACGCGAAGTGATGACCGACATCGAATACTCGATAAAGGACTTTTTGACCTCGCTCGACATTTCAACGTCGATTATTTTTTGGTTTCTGAATGACAAATCTTCTTTATGTTCCACGGTTCTATACCTTCCAATATTGTTTCTTCTATACGAATATTTTTAAACTCTTTTGATTTCGGACGGATGATATCGTCAACAGCCTCGTCGATGTCGGTCGCTTCGGGAAGCTCGCTTCCTTCAAGCACGACCTTCATCGCGCCCGCCGCAGTCGCGCAGATGAGGGCGTATTCTTCGGTAAATCCCTTGTCGAACCTTGCGGCAATATATCCCGAGAGGAAAGTATCACCCGCGCCCGAAAAACCGATCATACGGACCTTCATTGAGTCTCTTGTGATGACCTCGCCCTGCGGATTTACGTGTACCGAGCCCTCCGCACCGCGTGTGCAGATAACGGTCACGGAGTATTTTTTTGCCACTTTTGCACAGGCTTCTGTGATTTCACGCAGACGCTCCATGGGGTCTGTTGAAAACTCGCCGAAAAGTCCTGTGGAAAGACCGAGATTTTGGAGCTCATACTCATTCGGCTTGATAATATCGGGACAAGCCTCGAGTCCGAGGACGAGAGCATCGCCGTCACAATCGAGAACGACACGCTTTCCTGTGGATTTTCCGAATTCGGTAAAGACTTTATACACATCTTTTTCCACACCCTGTGGAATACTTCCGCACAGACAGATGACGTCGGCATCCGTTGCGAGAAATTGCTCAGTCAGAGCCGCAGTTTCGCTCGGCAAAAATACTCCGCCGCGCTCGTTGAGCTCCGTGCAGGTGCAATTTGAATCGATGACCTTGGTGTTGAGTCTGACTCCGCAGAGAGTTTCGACCGAATGGACCTTGATACCCTCACGGGTGAGGAATGAATTTGCGAGATCGCCAAACTCGCCGCCGCCGAAAGTGTAATATTCGACGTCACAGCCGAGGCGGTGAAGCATTATAGCCACGTTCGCGCCCTTCGAGCCCTGAGTGGTCACACTCCTTGCGGCACGGTTGAGACTGCCCTCGGATAGCGGAGACGGCAGATAAAGCGCGCGGTCGATGCCCGGATTGAGCGAGAGAACGGCAAATTTCTGCTTTTTGGGCATATTTTTGTCGAAACACTCGTCGGGAAGCTCGGGAATGTCGCTGAAATCCTTGAGTTTTATATCTCTTTGATGTCTCATCAATTAAATGTCGAGGTTGGTCGCGTATTTAGCGTTCTGCTCGATGAATTCACGTCTCGGCTCAACCTTGTCGCCCATAAGGAGCGAGAAGGTCTGGTCGCAGATCATTGCGTCCTCCATTGTGACTCGGAGAAGGATGCGGCGCTCGGGGTCCATAGTGGTCTCCCAGAGCTGTTCTGCGGGCATCTCACCAAGACCCTTGTAACGGCTTGTCTCAACGCCCTGAAGATCACCGAGCTCTGCCATAATGGCATCGCGTTCCTCGTCGGAGTATGCGTATCTGATGAATCCGCCCTTCTTTGCGGGCTTGAAGATCTTGTAAAGAGGCGGCTGTGCCAGGTAAACGTGACCCTCTTCGATAAGCTTCGGCATATGTCTGAAGAGGAAGGTCAGAAGCAGGATACGGATATGCGAACCGTCGACGTCGGCATCCGCCATAAGAATGATCTTGCCGTAGCGGAGCTTTGTGATATCGAAATCCTCGCCGATACCGCATCCGAGTGCCTGAACGATCGGAATGACAGAGATCGAGGAGTAGACCTTGTCAAGACGGCTCTTTTCGACGTTGAGGATCTTACCGCGGAGGGGAAGGATCGCCTGAAATTTAGAGTCGCGTCCGCCCTTTGCGGAGCCTCCCGCGGAGTCTCCCTCTACGAGGTAGAGCTCGGCGAGCGCAACGTCTCTCGTCTGACAGTCTGCAAGCTTTCCGGGAAGCGAAGAGCCCTCGAGAAGACCCTTACGTCTCGTCATTTCTCGAGCCTTTCTTGCAGCCTCACGCGCTCTCGATGCCGCAAGTGCCTTATCGAGGATCGCACGCGCAACCGAGGGATTTTCCTCGAGGAATTCGGTGAGACGCGCGGTCACGGTGCTGTCAACGAGCGCGCGGATCTCGGAGTTTCCGAGCTTTGCCTTGGTCTGGCTCTCGAACTGCGCGTTCTGGAGCTTGACCGAGATGATGGCGCAGATACCCTCGCGGACATCCTCGCCCGAAAGAGCCTTGTCCGATTCCTTGAGTATACCGTTCTTGCGCGCGTAATCGTTGAGAACACGGGTCAGAGCCGACTTGAAGCCGGTCTCGTGAGTACCGCCCTCGATGGTGTTCATATTGTTTGCAAAGGTGAGAATGGTCTCGTTGTAGGAAGTGTTGTACTGAAGCGCAACCTCCGCCTGACTTGTGCCCTTCTCGCCGTGCATATAGATGACGTTCTCGTGAACGAGATCTGTGTGCTTCTGCTCGTTGAGGAAGGATACGAAATTGCGGATACCGCCCTCGAACATAAGGTCATTGACCTTGGGCTCCTCGAGGCGCGCGTCGATCAGCTTGATGCGGATGCCCGCGTTGAGGAACGCCTGCTCGCGCATACGGGTCAGTAGCATTTCGTAATCGAAAACGGTAGTCTCAAAGATAGTTCCGTCGGGCTTGAAGGTTACGGTTACGCCGTGCTGCTTCTCGCCCTCGCCGACGGGACCGTGGCACTTAAAGGGACGATCAACCGCACCGTGAACGAATCTTTCGGAATATTTGATGCCGTCGACAACGTCCTCGACCTCGAGCCATTCGGAAAGCGCGTTTACGACGGACGCACCGACGCCGTGCAGACCGCCCGCGATCTTATATCCCTCGCCGCCGAATTTTCCGCCTGCGTGGAGGATGGTGTAGACGACCTCGAGGGTGGGGATGCCCTGAGTCGGATGGATACCCGCGGGGATGCCTCGACCGTTGTCCTCAACGGTGATGCTGTTGTCGGGGTTGACGGTGACCTCGATCAGGTCGCAGTGACCCGCCAGAGCCTCGTCGATGGAGTTGTCAACGATCTCGTTGACAAGATGATGCAGACCGCGCGAGGAAGTGGTACCGATGTACATACCGGGACGCTTGCGGACAGCCTCAAGTCCCTCAAGGACCTGGATCTGATCCTCGGTGTAAGCCGCGTCAACGACGGTCGAGATCTCGGTTCCCTCGGGATCGAGCTCGATAAGCTCCGCCTCGGGGATGACCTCCTCTTCGGCTTCGGGTATCACGATATCCTCAGCCTTTTCTTCTGCATTTGTGATTTTTTCGTCAATCATTTTTATCTTCCTTTCGGATCGGATTTATCCGAGTTAAATTCAAATTATAGTTTTCAGCCAACAAGGCGGATAAATAGTGCAGAGTGAAGAATGCAGAGTGCAGAGTTTCGGTAACTTTTCGGCAAGCCGAAAAGTAATTAAATAAAAATAATTTTTGAGCAAAGCGAAAAAATTTTCCTTAACTCTGCACTCTGAACTCTTAACTCTGAACTCTTCCTAAAAGAGATGCTGCCGAAAGCGTGGAAAAGCACACCCTATAATCCTCGCCGTAGCGGTAGAGAATAAAGGATTTCGGTAAATCGTCGCCTGCGGACTCGACCTCGCCGCGCTTTTGAGCAGAGGACAGGTATTTTTTCGTTATAGATGAATTAAGAGTGGCATTGTCCATATCGAAAATGCCGATTATATCCTTGATTCGGATATTCTTGTTATTACCAACGTGTAAGAACATGGTGTTTCGTCTTTCTAAAACTCAAACAAGCGGAAAAGTGCAGAGTGCAGAGTTCAGAATGCAGAGTTTCGGTAACTTTTCGGCAAGCCGAAAAGTATTTATATATAATTATAGTGATTTTTTAAAGTTGTGACTGACAGGAATGTGTCAGTAATTAATGTTTTTTAATAACAAATAATCTCTCCCTCCACCGCGCCGACGCGCGGTCCCCCTCCCTCCTCAGAGGGAGGTAAAAAGTTTGTGCTAACATGGAATATTGAGATATAAATAGCAAAAAAGATTGAATTTCATTATTAAGAAAGCTTTGTTCGCACTCGCAAATCTTGCCTCCCTCTGAGGAGAGAGGGGGACCACGGCTTGACCGTGGTGGAGGGAGAGACTAATTAATACGAAAATTTCCGAGCGCAGCGATGGAAATTCACCTCAACTTTACACTTTTCACTTTCCACTTTACACTTGACGGCGGTCAACTGCTGTAACTTCCGTTTTCCACCCGAATAACATTAACGTGCTCATTCTGCAGATCAACATCCGAACACGCCGTCATAATGACTTGTCCGCGTTTCATTCGTTCGCAAAGATAGGAACGGCGTTCCGCGTCGAGCTCGGAGAAGACGTCGTCGAGGAGAAGTACGGGGCTCTCACCCGTATTGACTGCCGAAATTGCCGCCTCGGAGAGCTTCAGCCCGAGTGCGAGCGACCTCTGCTGCCCCTGTGAGGCAAAATTTCGGGCGTTTTTGCCGTCAAGACGGATCACAAGGTCATCCTTGTGGATTCCCCAAAGCGTCGCTCCCGCGTAAATCTCGCGGTCGTGGGAGGACATAAGCTGATTGAAATAGATCTCCTGAGACCTTTTCGTGTCAACTGCATCCTCGGGCTTGATCTTGAAGGAAAAATCATACTCGAGAGAAGGAGTTTCGCGCCCGCTCGTCATCTCGTCAAAGCAGATCTTGAGCTCGCGCTCTGCAGCCTCGATATAACGAAGACGCTGCTTCGTGATATTTGCCGCCTCCGCCGCAAGCTGTGCCGACCAGAATTCGATCGTCGCGTCAAAGCTCTTTCTGTCACGTTCAGCGTTCTTTATCAGCTTATTGCGCTGCTGGAGAATGTGATTGTACCTTTGAAGTGAGCGCAGATAGAGCGGACGGAGCTGTGAGATCGCAACGTCGAGGTAAAAGCGACGCATCGAAGGACCTTCTTTTATGATATTGAGATGCTCGGGGCAGAAGATCACGGCGCGGAAAAGACCGATTATCTCGCTCATCCGCGAGATCTTCATTCCGTTTTGCTCGATATGCCGCGCGTGATCCTTTGAAAAATCTATCGTGAGATTGCGCTCGCGGACCTTATCCTCGAAATCAAGCGACAATTTTGCCGTCCGTTTATCAAAGCTGATAAATTCCGCATCCTTCGCGCCTCTGAAAGATTTTCCGAGCGAAAAATAGCAGATCGCCTCAAGGAGATTCGTCTTTCCCTGCGCATTTGCGCCGAAGAGAAGATTTATTCCGTCCGAGAACGACACCTCGGCGCGCTCGATATTGCGAAAATCCTCGGCACAAATCCTTTTGACTTTCATAAATTGAGACTTTTAGTGCTTTGTCTTGATGGGAAGGAGGAAGAATACCTCGTCGCTGCCCTCCTCGAGGTCGAGGGGAATGATGTTGATGCTCGAGAAAGCGGTGGTCATCTCGATGCGGAGACGGTCGCACTCGCAGGAGCGGATCGCATCGATGAGGTATTTGTTGTTAAAGGAAATGAGCAGATCATCGCCCTCGTGGTCGATCTCGATCTCCTCGTAGGAAGAGCCCGCGGAGGAGTTTGCCATGATCTTGAGAACGTCGCCCTCGGGGTTGAAACGAACGGGAGTACGGTTGCTTCCGATGATCCTTTCCTCGGTAACGACAGCGGCACGCTCGAGTGCGCCGAGCAGACGGTCGCGGTCGACGTTGATGAAGATCTTGTGTGTCTTGAGGATGATGCGGTCGTAATCGATGTACTCACCCTCGATCAGACGGGTGTAGAAGGTCATGTTATCGAAATAGCAGATGAGGTACTTGCGGCTCATATGCATCATAACTCTGTCCTCCTCGCCGTCGGGGAGCATACGGTAGAGCTCCTGAACCGTCTTGGCGGGAACGATGTAGGAATATTTTACTTCAACGTCATCCTCGGAACGGTTGACGATATCAGCCTTAGCGGTGCATTTTGCCATCTTGAAGCCGTCGCAGGCAACGACCATGATCTTGTCAGCCTCGACCTTGAAATATGCGCCGTTGAGGATATGTCTCTGATCATTTACAGCCATAGCGAAGGACACCTTTGCGATCATCTTCTTGAGAAGAGCGCAGGAGATATCGTAGCGGAGAGCGTTGTTGTTGATCTGAGGAATAGCGGGGAAGCCCTCGGCGTTGAGGGCGGACATCTTCTGAGTCGACTTACCCGAAACGAGTGTAGTTTCAAGCTTCTGGTTAACGGTTACGGTGACCTCCTCGCCGTCCATAACCTTAAGCATCTGGAAGAGCTTATTAGCATTGATGGCGTAGCAACCGGTCTCGAGGACGGTAGCCTCGCATTTAACTCTGACAGCCTTCTCGAGGTCAAAGGAGGTAAGAACGACCTCGCCGGGGTTCTCGGCATTCATATGGATGCATTCGACCTCGGGGAAGGGACCTTTATTGGGAACTGCGCAGAGAAGGGGAGCGATACTGTTTATGAGCTCCTGGCGGTTAAAGATAATCTTCATTTCAAATTCTCCTTGAAATATCACATGTGCGGAACTTTTCCACAACAAAAATTCTTTTGTCGTTCTCTCTCGCGCTTGCGCGATAAGAAAACAAGTAAATAAGTTTAATATATAAATATTTAATAATATTAACAGTAGGGCCTGGGGAAACTGTGGAAAACCTTGGAACTCGCTAAAAACGACGCTATAGCGACATTTTTTCGGTATTTTCCGATTTTTCGACCGAAATCTCGGTGTGGAAAACTTATGTAAAAGATGATGGGTTTTACACAGGACTTTTTTGAGTCTCAAAAAAGTATCAATTTACTTTTTTTCGTTTTTTAGACTTTCTAACAAGATTTCAAAAGGATCTTGTTGAAAGTTTTTGAAGATCCTGAAGAAACTTTTTTCAAAAAGTTTCTTTAGTCGCCCTCCGCAGAGGGCGAAATTCTTCTGTCGGCGTTTTCTTTTGAGAACTTTTCTTTTGCGCCTTGTGTGTCAAAAGAAAAGTGGGTGATGGGTTTTATGCAAATTAAGGAACTGTTGATTTTGATAGAGAATATTATTTGACTTTTCAAAAGCGCAAAGGAGCGAAAATCTCCCCTGAAGGGAAGATTTTACTCCTTTAAAACCGTCGGCAGGGGCGCCGCCGGTTTTGAGCGCATGGAGCATTTCGCCCTCTGCGGAGGGCGACTTAAGGCTCTGCCTTAAGAATCCGCAAACTTTGAAAAGTTTGATCAAACTTTTGATCTTTTTTTATTAATCGAAAATTTCCGAGCCTTCGGCGAGGAAATTATCCTTAACTTTACACTTTACACTTTTCACTTTACACTATTCACTCGGCTTCGCCTGTAACTTCCTTCGTCATCTCATTGATATCGAGAGTCAGCAGCGCGTCGGTCTTGAGCTTTCTCTCAATAGTCTCAAAGGACGCAAGTGCCGTCGTGTGGTCGCGGTTGAAGATCTTTCCGATGTTCGGAAGTGACATTTCCGTGATCTTGCGAATGAGGTAGATCGTAACGTGTCTCGCTTGCGCAATGTCGCGCGAGCGGTTCTTGCCGATTATGTCATCCTTCGAGATGCCGTATTTCTTGTAAACGGTCGCGAAGATCTTGTCAACAGTTACGCTGACGGGCTCCTCGCCGCCGAGAAGGTCCGCAATACAGCCGCGCGCAACCTCCATCGTGATCTCCTGACCCGAAAGGAATACGAGCGCGCCGAGCTTCTTCATCGCGCCCTCGATCTGACGGATGTTTGAACGCAGATTTTCTGCAAGGTAAGTAAGCACATCCTCGGGAATGACTATTCCTACCTGCTCAGCCTTCTTTTTGATGATCGCAACGCGAAGCTCAACGTCGGGCGGCTGAATGTCGGCAAGAAGTCCCCATTCGAATCTCGTCTTGAGTCGCTCTTCAAGCGTCTTCATATCGCGGGGAGGACGGTCGGAGGTAAGAATGATCTGCTTATGCTCCTCGTAGAGGGCGTTGAAGGTGTGGAAAAACTCCTCCTGAGTCGAGGTCTTGCCCGCGATGAACTGAATATCGTCGATCAGAAGAACGTCGCAGGAGCGGTACTTGTTGCGGAATTCGTTTGTCATCTGTGCAGCAAGTGCCTCGATGAACTGGGTTGTGAAATCCTCGCCCTTTATGTAGATGATCTTCACGTTCGGCTTCTTCTTCTTGATCTCGTTCGTGATCGCGTAGAGAAGGTGAGTCTTTCCGAGACCGCTCGGACCGTAGATGAAGAGGGGGTTGTAATTCATCGCGGGATTTGCCGCAACCGCCGTACAAGCCGCGTGAGCGAATTTATTCGAGCTTCCGACTATGAAGTTGTCGAAGGTGTATTCGAAGTTGTAGGGGGGAAGAGTGGAGCCGAGAGAGCCAAGGGGGAGCGATTTGGTGCCCTCAAGCTGGCGTCTTTCGTCGTCAGCCTCCTTGCGGAAGCGCTTGATCATATCCTGGTGAAGCTTGTTTATACGCGCCTCGCGCTCCTCGGGAGTCTCGTTCGCGTATTCCTCGCTCTTCGAGCGGAAGAGCTCAGCCTCGAATCCGTCGCCCGAGGGAAGGATCGGGTCGGGCATAACGATCTCCTCGGGATCATCCTCACCATCGTAATGAAATCCGGTTCCGCCCGCGGAATAGTCGATTATTTTCTCTTCCTTTTGTGTTGCTTGCGCGATCTCGGCGCAGGTGATCTCAACTTTTACGCGGAAGCCGAGTCTCGCCTCAAATTCGTCTTCGATTTTTGAAAGAAATTTTTCTTTTACAAGATCATATTTAAATGCCGCGTCAATTGAGAAGGTCAGGGTATCGGCTCCGAAGGAGATAAGCTTCATATTTCCGAACCAGAGCTCAACGGCAGAGCTCGCCATGCTCGAAAGAAAGCTCGATTTGACGTCTTCCCAAACGGCGTTAAGTCCGTCAAGGTATGCCATTTTCAATATCCTTTCGCGTGATATATATAATATTATATCATATATAAATTAATTAATCAATTATATTATATAATATTAACAGAAATATTACATTTTGAGTGGTCAGTGAACAGAAAGATACGAAAAGGGGCTGTCTCGATAAAAAATGTGATACAGCCTCAATTAGTATCAAAGTACGATAATGTAGTCAACTTATTCTGAATAATGATATAACGAGTCCGTAGGGACCGACGTCCTCGGCGGTCCGGACCCATTTGAATTATTGCTGTGTATTTAATCAAAAGGTTATAAATGCGGCTTCTGAATTTAGTTAACTCTATATTGTTGTGCTGCTCGGACCGCCGAGGACGTCGGTCCCTACGGACTCGAACCAATATTTTCGAAAAAATATAATTCTGTTTTGCGTACCATAATCTCAATCTATAACTTTTAGATAAAAAACATGGGCTGTCACATTTTGATTAATGAGACAACCCCAAAAGGTTTGTTTATAATAACGTAGATATCAGCGCAATTGTTTTACCAACCGATACCCTTCAAATACCATTCACCGCCCGGCTCTTTCACATAAGAGAAGCCGGTAGTTCTTTCGGGTTGATTAAAGTACTTAATAGCCTCGGGTGTGCTGTAATTGGCTATATAAACCAAGCATTCCTCGTATTCTTTATCTTCTTGTCTGTTGAACATTTCAAGCTGGCTTGAACATATTGAGTCCCCGGCAAATTTGAGGTCAAAGAGTTCATTGTCTTTCGCTTCAAAATATTCAATTATCATATTGGCGACAGTTTCCCTCTCTTCCATGGTATATAACTCTGATTCGCCGTAATCTATTTGGACACCTCCGGTATTTGAGCATGAGATGAGCGAGAAAATCATAATAGTCGCGAGTACAATACAATATATTTTTTTCATGTCGCACCTCTTTGCATACTTTTAACGGTTTAACTGAATTTATTATATCATATGGTTTTGGTGTTGTCAATGGACTTGTCGCAAGTTTTAATAAGTATATAACAAATTTCCGAATATATATTTACATTCGCCAAAGATTGTGATATAATTATTCTATATATTATATATAATCAAGAAAGGAACCACGAAAAATGCTTGATAAGAAAACAATGTCCGAGCTTATCGCCATCGTGCTTCACGGCGGCGCAGACTTCGTTGAAGTCTACTCGGAATACTCCAAGGCAAACAGTGTAAGCTACTCCAACAAGAAGATCGAAACGGTCGCAGACAGCGTTCACGGCGGCGTCGGAATTCGTGCTTTCGTTGGAACAAAGACATACTTCGGATGCACGTCCGATCTCACTCCCTCGGGTCTGCGCGAGTGCGCCGAGAGAGTTGCACAGGCTGTCGGCAGCCCCGTGCAGAGAATTCCCGATTTCTATCTGACGGAAAGAATCCCCACGAATATCCATCCCATCAAGACGATCCCCTCCGACGTTCCTGCGGCTGTTCGCGCTGAGCTTCTCCGTGCGGCTTGCTCAAAGGCTTATGAGTACGCTCCCGAGATCGTTCAGGTCCAGGGCGGTATCTCCTCGAATGAGAAGAACTTCATCGTTGCAAACAGCGAGGGTCTTTACACCGGCGACCGTCAGGTTCGTACAAGGATCAGCGTTTCCGCTGTAGCATCCGACGGTAATGAAAACCAGACCGGCGGCTCGAATCCCGGCAGAAGCATGGGTTGGGAGCTCTTCGACAGCGTTGTAAACGTCGAGGAAGTCGGTAAGGAAGCGGCTCGTCAGGCTATGGTCAACCTGAAGGCAGTTCCTTGTCCTTCGGGCAAGATGACTGTTGCGATCGGCAACGGCTTCGGCGGCGTTATCTTCCACGAGGCTTGCGGTCACTCTCTCGAGGCTACAAGCGTCGGTATCGGTATGTCGCAGATGGCGGGCAAGCTCGGTCAACAGATCGCGAACCCCAAGGTTACCGCGATCGACGACGGTACCATCCCGAACGGCTGGGGCTCCTGCAACATCGACGACGAGGGTATGCCGATGATCAAGCGCACCCTCATCAAGGACGGTATCCTCACCTCCTATATGATCGACCGTCTCGGCTCGCGCAGAATGGGTATGCCCTCTACTGCAAGCGGACGCCGCGAGGATTATTCCTACGAGCCCACCTCCCGTATGACCAATACTTACATCGCAAACGGTCCCGACAAGAACGAGGACATCATAAAGTCGATCGATAACGGTATCTATGCCGCGGCTATGGGCGGCGGATCGGTCAACCCCTTCACAGGCGCGTTCAACTTCGCAGTACGTGAGGGTTACATCGTTCGTAACGGCGAGATCTGCGAGCCCGTCAAGGGTGCTTCGCTGATCGGTACGGGCAGCGAGATCCTTATGAATATCGATATGGTCGGTCAGAATATGGAGACCGCGCAGGGTATGTGCGGCTCGTCGAGCGGCTCTGTTCCGACAGACGTCGGACAGCCCCTCATCCGCGTTTCGGATATCACCGTCGGCGGAAGCAAGTAAGCGAAAGGAGCAAGGATAATGAAAGAAGCTATTAAGAATGCTGTAGCCGAGGCTGCAAAGGCTTACGGCGCGGAAGGCTATGAGGTGAAGATGGGCTCGTCCACAAGCGCGGCTGTTGAGGCGCTCAAGGACGATATCTCCTCCGTAACCTATGATAAGAGCAAGAGCATCAGCGTAAGATGCGTCAAGGGCGGCAAGAGCGGATACGCTTCGGGCAATATCGTAACTCCCGAGGAAGCGGCTGAGCTCGTTCGTCGTGCTTGCGAGAGCGCACTCGTCGTTGACGATGCAGACGAGGTTCCCCTCTTCGAGGGCTCTCCCGAATATAAGAAGGTTGAAAAGAAGGAAGTAGTTATTCCTTCCGCGGAAGAAATGATCAAGGAGACTATGGATCTCCAGACCAAGATCATGGCTTGCGAAAAGGTAGTTGAGGGCTCGCAGAGCTTTATGCAGGTCTCGGCATCCGAGTCGAGCTTCTTTAACTCCGCGGGACTCGATCTCGATTACGAGTCGGGCTACGTTGCAAAGGGCGCGGTTGCCGCTGTCAAGGACGGCGACGACGCTGAAGAGAACTACGAAATGAAATTCGCGGACGAGATCTCGAACGATGAGCTCGTCAAGCTCGCCTATGACGGCGCGGTTGCAAAGCTCGGCGGCAAGCCGGTTGACTCGGGCAAGTACAATATCATTCTCGAGAACGGCGCGATGCGCTCGATTCTTTCCGTATTCTCGGGAGTCTTCTCGGCTCGTTCCGCATTTCTCAAGACCACTCTCTTCGCAGGCAAGGAAGGCGAGAAGGTTGCCTCTGATATCGTGACCCTCATTGACGATCCCTTCCACGAGAAGAAGTTCGGTCATTGCCCCTTCGACGCAGAGGGTGTAGCGGTTTACACCAAGAGCGTAATCGAGGATGGCGTTCTCAAGACACTGCTTTACAACCGTATGTACGCAAAGAAGTTTGATAAGGAGACCACGGGTAACGCAACGAGCGCAAAGGGCATCGGCGTTCAGGGTCTCTACCTCAAGCCGGGTGAGCTTACCGAGGAAGAACTCCTCGAAAAGCTCGGCGACGGACTCTATATCACGGGTCTGCAGGGTCTCCATGTGGGCGTAAATGCCGTCAGCGGCGACTTCTCGCTTCAGGCTTCGGGATTCCTCGTTGAGGGCGGTAAGAAGACCCGCGCGGTCAAGAATATCACCGTTGCGGACAACTACTATAAGCTCCTCTTCAAGGTGACCGCTATCGCAAACAACCTCAGCTTCGGCACGGGATCGAGCTTCGGCGCACCCGACGTTATGTTCTCGGATATTTCTGTTTCGGGCAACTGATCCACTTGTAAATAAAAAAATCATCAGGACGGTAATTATTATGGATAAGGTAAGAATAGGTATTATCGGCTGTGGCGGAATCGCCACTAGCAAGCATATGCCCTCTCTCGCTAAGCTCAAGAACGTAGAGATGGTCGCTTTCTGCGATATCATCCTTGAAAAGGCAGAAAAGGCTGCCGCAAAGTTCGGTACGGCAGACGCAAAGGTCTATGAGAACTACAAGGAGCTCCTCGCGGACGAAACTATCGACGTCGTTCACGTCTGCACCCCCAACCGTTCGCATTCCTTCATTTCGGTTGATGCTCTCGAGGCAGGCAAGCACGTAATGTGCGAAAAGCCGATGGCGATCAACTCGGTTGAAGCGAAGAAGATGCTCGATGCCGCTGAGAGAACCGGAAAGAAGCTCACGATCGGCTATCAGACCCGTAACCGCGCGGATGCTGTTTACCTCAAGAAGCTCGTTGACGACGGTATGTTCGGCGATATCTACTATGCGAAGGCAACCGCACTTCGCCGCCGCGCAGTTCCCACCTGGGGCGTATTTCTCAATGAGTACGAGCAGGGCGGCGGTCCTCTGATCGATATCGGAACCCACGCTCTCGACCTTACGCTCTATATGCTCAACAACTATAAGCCCAAGTACTGCGTCGGTACCGCTTACCACAAGCTCTCGCAGGGCGACCCCGAGCATCAGGGCAACGCCTGGGGCAACTGGGATCCCGAGAAATTTACCGTCGAGGATTCCGCGTTCGGCTTCGTGGTTATGGAAAACGGCGCGACCATCAATCTTGAGTCCGCCTGGGCGCTCAACGTAGCCGATCCCCGCGAGGCTGTTACCTCCTTCTGCGGAACTCTTGCAGGCGCGGATATGGACCACGGTCTCCGCATCAACGGCGTCGCCCACAACGCGCAGTATGAGTTTAAGCCCAATCTTGACGCCAAGGGCGCGGCGTTCTTCGACGGCCACGGCAACGAATCCCCCGCAGACCGAGAGGCAAGACTCTGGATCGAGGCTATCGTAAACGATACCACTCCCCTCGTCACTCCCGAGCAGGCATATACCGTAACAAGAATTCTTGAAGGTATCTATACTTCGGCTAAGACGGGCGATATTTACAGATTCTAAAAATCGCTTGAAAATCTGCGGATTTTCATGCGGAGAGGTTTCGCGCGCTTATCGCCGCAGGCAAAATTATTGATTTTGCCTGCTCCCCTCGGCGCGCGGACTCGCCAAGCTCGTCTTATAGGTGTTTTTTCGGCGGGAAACCCGCCGAAAAAACGGGATTAAATTAATATTTATTGTTTTGATAAAATCATAGGAGAAAAACCATGAAACTTTGTGTTCTTGAAAATCTTTACGGCAACAAGACTCTCGAGGAGTCCCTGTCGATCCTCACCTCGCTTGGCGTACATACCGTTGAGGTTGGCGCGGGCGGTTATCCCGGAAAGGCTCATTGCAACCCCGCAGAGCTTCTCGCGGACGAGGCAAAGTACAACGCTTTCGTTGATACCTTCAAGAAGTTCGACGTTGAGATCGCGGCACTTGCGTGCCACGGCAACCCTCTGCATCCCGACAAGGCTATCGCGGCGCAGTTTGACCGTGACTTCCGCGAGGCTATCCTTCTCGCAGAGAAGCTTGGCGTAAAGACCATCATCGGCTTCTCGGGCTGTCCCGGCGACAGCGAGGGCTCGAAGTACCCGAACTGGGTAACCTGCCCGTGGCCCGATGACTTCCTTACCATCCTTGAATGGCAGTGGAATGAAAAGGTAATTCCTTACTGGCAGGAGATGGGCGCGTTCGCGACCGCTCACGGCGTTGAGCATATTGCATTTGAGATGCATCCCGGCTTCTGCGTATACAACCCCGAAACTCTGCTCAAGCTCCGCGCGGCAGTAGGTCCCGTTATCGGCGCAAACGTTGACCCCTCCCACCTTATCTGGCAGGGAATGGATCCCGTTGCCGCTATCCGCGAGCTCAAGGGCGCGATCTATCACTTCCACGCGAAGGATACCAAGGTCGACAAGTACAACACCGCGAAGAACGGCGTTCTCGATACCAAGCATTACAGCGACGAGCTCAACCGCGCGTGGGTATTCCGCGCAGTCGGATTCGGTAACAACGAGTCCTACTGGAGAGACATCATTTCCAACCTCCGCCTCTGCGGCTACGACGGAGCTATCTCCATCGAGCACGAGGACAGCATCATGACCGTTGACGAGGGACTTCGCAAGGCTATCTCGGTTCTCGGACCGATCGTTATGACTGAGGATAAGCCGAGAACTATTAGCTGGGCGTAAGACGCCTTCGGCGTAGTGAAAAGTGGAAAGTGTAAAGTGAAAAGTTGAGGTGAATTTCCTCGCGTTGCTCGGAAATTTACGATTATAATAAAGCGGGAAAGTTTTTGAAGTGTCAAGAGAAACTTTTTTCAAAAAGTTTCTTTTGCCGCCATCCGCAGATGGCGGAATTATCCCCTGCGCTTCAAGCGGGTGCCGTCCCCGGTGCCCGCTTGGAAGGAGTAAAACCACCCATTTCGGGTGGTTTTCGCTCCTTCACTCTTTTTTACGAGGTGTTACTATGTATAAAAGAATCCTAATCGCTCTCGATCTGGAGGGCGTAAACAACGTCAAGGGAGTTCCTTACGAGGCTCTCTCGAAGGGCACCGACGAATGGAAGATCGCAAAGGTGCAGGGCGCGCTTGAGATCAATGCCGCGGCGCGTGCGCTTTTTGATAGCGGTGCCGAGAGGGTCGATCTCTGGGATAACCACGGCGGCGGTCATAATATCGATAAAGCTGACCTCGACCCGCGCGTTGATCTGCTCGATCCCGATCTGACCTTGCCCCGTATGTACTTCGCGGATGATTACGATTGCGTCTGCTACTTCGGATACCACGCAATGGAGGGCACACTCGGCGGTGTGCTCGCGCATACGATGAGCAGTAAGACGGTGCAGTTCTATAAGCTTAACGGAAAATATATCGGCGAGATCGATATGGATGCCTATATCGCGGCGTCGCACTCGAAGCCTTCGGTCTTTTTCGCTGGCGGTGATATTGCGTGCTCGCAGGCAAAACGCGCGGTTGAATCGATCATTACCGTCACCACAAAGCACGAAATATCGAGAAACGAAGCCGAATTCCGCGATAACGAAGAGCTTTTTGCCGAAATAGGCGAAAAGATCGTCAAAGCTGTTTCGTCCGAACACGGCTATAAAACGCTTACTTTCCCCGCAAGATTTGAAAAATCCTTCAAGCGTGTCGAGGATGCTGCAAAGTATCTCTCCCGACTGCAAAAAAACGGTATCAATGCCGATTACCTTGACGATGAAGTACTCGGTAAAGACGCGCATACAGTTGTTTCCACGGTTTACAATATTGAAGAATTCATTACCTGCATATAAAAAAGATCCAATCAATAAGCGCACAGGCTCCTTTCACCGATTAATTTCGGCGTAAGGAGCCTGTGCGGCTTATTATGGCAGGAAATTTCTTAATGTGAGATCTTCTTTTTTATATGCTTGATAAACCAAACTGTCCGGAATTTTTTCTACCTTGAGCTTTGCAACGCTCTTGTAATCAAAGAGTGAAAACTGCCAATCGGTCGAGGTGTCGAGATAGCGGAAGATCTTGTGCATTATTTCGTTTTGGTCATCATCTGCGGTGCCTTCCTTGAAATCGACGATCACGGCACTTGTGAAGAAATCGGGAGTGATGGTCTTGCGAACGAGATATACCTTGTCGACCTTGCCTCCGTCGATCGATTTGATAAACATTAAAATATCTTTGAGCATTCCTTCAGGCAGAGTCTCCGAAGAGAGATTGTCGCCCTTTTCAAGGACATTGATCTTGCTGTAAATGTCCTTGTCCTTTTGTGCGATCTGAAGAGCCTTTTCGCGGTAGGTGTCAAGCTCCTCTTGGTCTCCGACTATGCAACAGTATTCACCGATTATCTGAAGACCCTCGTCGATATAGTTGGTATTGTTTTCGATCGCATGATAGATGTAATCAAGTCCCGAGGGGTCATATGTATGAAGCAGGAAGCAGCCGTGCATATAGTAGCCGTGGAGATTTGCGGGGGAGGGGAGCTCCTCGATTGCCTTTTGGCAGAGCTCATCTGATTCGATATGCCTTCCGAGCGCTCGAAGGTAAAGACAGATATCGGCGTATTCCTCAGAGATGACGGGTCTGCCGGCTTCTTCCCATTCCGAAATCTTTTCAAGAGGCTCGAGGTATCTGATTTTTCTGTTTTCCTCGTAGTTTTCTTCGTTCGCTTTGCACACGAGCTCTGACATTAGCTCAAGCGCGCGGATACGCTCATCGGCATAGCTGCCCGCGGCTTCCGACGTGAGAACACTGTATTCCGAAACGCCGAGAGTTTCAAGGCGCATTTTAAGCGTCGGGTGGGAAGCTTGCCTTGAAATGATCTCCTTGTCTATGAGAGAATCCCAGAAATCCTTCCTCTTTTCGATTTGCGAGAGGAAGTCGTCGATATCTTTTTTCAGAATTGTCGGATCCGGTGCCTCCGTCATGAAGGCAGATTCATCATCATGAGTGCCGATCTCCCATTCGTAAAGATCGCGGTATTTGAGCTTAATGAGCGTACTTGCCGCGATTTTTGCGTCGCCGTGAAGAGCCATTGCGCGGTCTGCCTCGTTTTCAAGCTGTATTGAGGCGGCGTAGAGGTAAAGAGAAAACTGAAGACCGTAAACGCAATCAACAAATGCATACATTTTTGCGGTGAGCTTGGATAAGAAATGCTCATTACCGTTTTCAAGCCAACTGCCGTAACCTCGTTCGCGCATTCCTTCGTTGTTTTCCTTAGTAACGTGAGCAAATTCGTGCAGAAGTATCTGATAAAGCTCGTCCTCTGATAGAATATTAAGCAGCATAACACCAAGACTTATGCAATACATTCCCGATTCCTTTGCGATGCCTGCGCCATAATCGGGTGCGAGAATGATCTTGATCTTTTCCTCGCATCCCTGCTTGCGCGCGGCTTTTTCGGCAAGGGCGAAAAGAGTGGGAAAAGAATCCTCGGAAATACAGCTTTCATTCTCGTCAAAAAAGATTTCGAGGGTGCGGAAACGGATACGGGAGAAAGCGCAAAGGAAGAGAAACGTGGGGTATAGCAAATATCCGGAACCGCTTGATGATGACGTTACAGAGCCTATGAAAAGAGAACATATCGCGCCGAGTATTCCGAATAGAATTGCATAAAGATCTGAAATTGACTTTAATTTCTTTAAATACGCAAGCTTTTCTGCCGCGGTTTCCTTTGCACGCTCGCGATGCGAGATCATAAAGCTTTGGATCTGCGCGACGCTTTGATTTGCAAATCTGCGGATGTAAAGCTTTTGCAGGACGATGCTCGAAATAAAGAAGACTATCGGAAGAAGTGTTGCTATGCACCATATGATCAAAGTCGCGGTGGAATTCAGTGCGGGAATAAACTTATAAAGGACGATGCCGAGTATCCTGAAGACGAGTGCAGAGACGATTGACGCAGCAAGAATAATTATCCCGCGCCGGCGCAAGGACTTTTGATAAATGCTTTGAGGCAGAGCGATCGGTTCGGGCGGCAGATTGGCTTTCCCTATCATATTTGCAACGATCATCATAACGACGAAATTTATGATCTCGATGATGATAAATGCGGTGAAGATGATTCGATCGGTATCGGTGAACTCGCTGATTTCTCTTCCTCCCGTTAAAAAAAGGGTGAGAAAGATCAAGCCGAACATCAAGCCTATGCAGACGAAGAGCAGTATGTGTT
Organism: Eubacteriales bacterium; assembly: GCA_045531455.1. Classification (GTDB taxonomy): domain Bacteria; phylum Bacillota; class Clostridia; order Oscillospirales; family CAG-272; genus CAG-390. The sequence continues at coordinate 9,287 of JAZSEA010000014.1, read as the reverse complement.
TATTAGTAATTTTGCCTTTCATAATAGCCTCCTCACAAAAGCGTTTTCTTCATATTTATATTATAGCATAATAATTATGTTTTGGCAACAGAAAAATGGGATACTCAACCCCTTTTTGGAAATTGAGTATCCGTTTTTGTTATTAATCGGGATAGACCTCGGCTGTGGAGCCCTTAACGAAGGGGATCTCGGCGGAGATGGATGCGAGGGCGTCGCACCAACGCTCAAAAAGCGTTTCGTAGAGCTCAAAATCCTCATCGAGGATCAGCATTGCCGCCATATAGTATGCGGCGGCGGGGGCGAATCGGTCAGCAAGGGGAAATTGTTCTTCGAGATCAAGGTACAATCCATCGAAATCAACTCCATTCTCCATGCCGAATGCTTTGCGGTAGGCGCGGTCGAGTGCGGATGCCTCCCTGCAGAGCGCGGCACCTATGTAGGGCGCGCGGTCCGCGAGATCTGCCTCGGATGCGGTACATTCGATCTCACCGATGAGTTTGAGCGCAGTTTCATAAACAGAGCGAAGCTTCATTTTTCGCCCTCCTCGGGATTACGCGGATACGGTAAGGTCGAGTCTTACCATTTCGGTGGGGTAGATAACCTCCGCGCCGTAGAGATGGAGACCCTTGACTGCATCTGCAAATCTCTTTTCGGGGCGGTAAGCGTCCATCTCGGAAAGCTGTTCCGCGAATGCGATCGCACGCTTGGTGCGTACGAGGCACTTGTGGACGTTGTTATCAACAACAATGTTGTTGGAAACAAAGACCTTGCAGCCCGCGATGGTGCCGATGCAACCGGTCTCGAGCGCAGTATCCTCGTTGGAGGAATTGATCTTGCTCTTGAGGATGAGGTTGCTTACGTCGGGGGATACTTCAACAACGATCTCTCCGGGATCGTAGACGTTGTTTTTGAGGAGCTTGGTGCGAGCGTCGATGATTAGGGAGATCACGTTGTCGATGTTCGCGGAGGCGGCAATGCTGTCGCCTGCCTTCTCACAGAGGGAGAAGACGTAGCGGTCGGCGGTGTTTGCGAGGGCTGCAGCCGCGTTTCTTACAGCCGCGTCCATAAGCTTGGGGTTGGTCTGTGCGCGCTCGATATCGTCGATCTGGAAGTTGAATGCCTTTGCCTGATCGATAACGAGGGTCTTCACGGAATCGGTCAGCTCCTGCGCGGAGGTATCGAAATCGGTGTTCTTGGTGTAGTCGAAGACGTTGATACCGCCGACGCCGCAGACCTTTACGCGGTCGCCGCGATTCTTGATGTCGCCCTCGAATTCACGGTTGCAGTTTGCAACTGCGATGTACTTTTTGTCCATCTGAGAGGACATGGTTTCGCTCCAAACTGTGGAGATAAAGTGTGTAAGTGCCATTTTTTATTTCCTTTCTTTTTTAAAAATTTTTTCAGCGCCAGCTCTTCATTGAGCGGCGTATTTTTTCCATATTTTTTCTGACCTCGGAGGGCGACATTGCGCGCACCTCGTCGGGGGAGTAGAGGGAGTCCTCTGTGGGCTCAAGCTTACCCGCTGAAAGCTCGCGGGCACGTTTGTCTGCCGCTTCGATGCGCAGCTTCGTGACCTCACGGCGGCGAAGCTCGAGGGCGTATGCCGCGGCGGGAGGAATGCCGCGCTCGATGGCAGAGTTGAAGGAGTCGGGGAGGGAGGCAATATCCGCCTCGGGGTAGAGCTCTGAAAATTCGCGCCATCCCGCCGAGATCTCGCGAGCTGTGCGCTCGGCTACCTCAACTCGGCGGCGGAGCGTGTCGAGCTCGGCGAGGAGGTCGACTTCAGCGTTATCCGTGACTTCTTCGATCGGAGCAGTCACCTCTTGAGTGACGTTTTCATTCAGGATCTCGTCCATTGTGCTCCTCCTTTCTGTGTGCCTCTGCGAGAGAAGCCCGATCGGGGACGAGTCCCTCGGGGAGTCTCTCGAGATATTCTGCGAGCGTGATATGTCCGCCGTCAAGCAGACGGTCGAGCACGCTCTGCGTACCCGAGATTGAGTAACGCGCGGAATCGCAGATGTCGATCTTTGCGCGGAGAAGCATCGAGTGCAGACGAGAGGGGAAGAGCTTGCCGTAGCCCTCCGCGGTACGTAGAGGTCTGCCGTCGGGACAGAAGGCGAGGGTCATATCCGCCCAGATGCAAGCCATTTGCTCAAGGCAGAGGTAGAGCTCGCTCTGGACATGCTCGAGAGCCTGCATTGATGCCTCTCGCAGGGCAAGGATCGCGCTCGTGTTCGTCGGAGCGACGTTGCCGAGTGCTGTCTCGGTTGCTCCCGAAAGCTCCTTTGTCATCGTGACGGCGTTTTCGATCAGATCGAGGTAGCCGTTCTCAAGCTTGCCCGTTCCGACTACGGTAACGGCGTCTGCGAGATTGCCTCCGCCGACAGCGGCGATCGCCTCGCCAACCTCGTTCGTCCATTCGGGGATTCGTGTGCGGTCGTAGATGACCTTTGAGAATGCCGTGTCGGTCATATGCTTCATAACCATAGCGTAGGCGCGGTTGATGTACTTCTGATTTGCGATCATCGAGCTGACGGGCGAGTTGCCGAAGAAGCAATTCTTCGCATCCTGCCAGGAAAAATGCGCCACGGGGTAGAGCTTGCAGGGCGTTACCGCACGGCGGATGAGGCAGTCGCGGGTCGATTTTTCAAAGACCACGCGTCCGTTTTCGCGGAAGAATTTGATCAGATAGGTCGCGCGAGCCTCGCCGTCCTCGTATTCGGGTTCGATCTTGGCGAGCTCGCCCGCACCGCGTTCGGTGAATTCAGAGACAGAGTCGGGCTGAATGCGAGCGATATCCTTCTCGCTCATTCCCGCACTTTTCGCCTCACGGCGGAGAGAGTCAACGCTCGCTCTGCCCGAGATGATCACGTAATCCTGCGACTGAATGTCGGGATTTGTAACGTCCGCGGGGAAGATATTCGAGGAATCGAGCGCGACCGTTTCGATATCGCCGCGCCATCCGCCTCCGCCGTCGGATTCGGGATCCCACGAGCAGTAGATCAGTCCGTCTCCCGTGATCGCGGCGTCGTAGAGGAGGCGGTAGATAAGGCTCTGCAGGCGGGCGTGCTCCCAACGGTAGGAGGCGTTGGCGGTCAGAAGATCAAGAGCCTTTCGGATGACGTCCGCCTCGGCGGAATTTGCCGCGAATGGAAGATTTTCGTCCGAATACGTGATCTTTACGTCGCCGACCGCCGCTGTCGAAACAAGGTAGTCGACGATACGGCTGATGACGTTGAAGACGGGCTTGGGGAGTCCGCTTCCGCCGCGCCATTGATCGCCTCGGTAGAAGCGTTCGTTTTCCTCGACACGTGAGTAGAGCCCGATCTGTCTTTTGTAATTTCTGCCGGCTTCATACTGCCGCCAGGTCTTTCTTTGAGATTCGGTTGTCATATTTACTCCTTATTTTGCCGATAAAATGATGTTGTTGATGCGGCTCGCTTTGCGGCATTCGAGCTTGTATCGCAGCCGCTTGAAGCGCGGCATTTCGAGCCTTTCCGAGATGATACCGACCTTTTTCCCGATCGTTATCCTTCGCTTTTCGCCTTTTTCGGTCTCAAGCTCGAGGATCGCGTCCGCGGAGAGGCTGCCGTCGATCAGGATTCGAGCCGATCTTTTTGTTCTTTCGGGAGAGCCGAGATCGGTGAAATGAGAGAGAAGATTTGATCCGATCGTGACAGTCTCGCCGTCATCAAGATCGTTATCCGCCTCATCGGAGAAGACGTAGATGCTTCCGCCGCGCGAAAATGCGGGAGATGAAGCATAGAGGAAGAGCTTTTCGGCGAAGATGCCGCTGTAAACGCTCCAAGCACCGCGCGAGGTGTTGTAAACTACCATCGAGCCCGAGACGTCCTCGGGGTCGCAGATCAGCACAAGCCCCATATGCGGCAGAGAGAGCATTGAGATGCCGTTCTCGCCCTCGGGCATAAGCTTTGCGATCGGCTCGGAGATCAGCTCTGCGCTGCATTCATCACGAACGCCCGATTGCGAATGCCAACGGAAGATCTTGCCGCGGTAAAAGGTCAGCGGATCATTTTCGCAGTTTGCGATCGAGCAGAATGACTCGGCTCCGATGCCCGAATTGAGCAAAAATACCCTCGGATGAGTGCGCTCCACGTCGCCCTCGTCGCCCTCAAAGTCGACGCACCACGCATTGGCGTCGGTGAAGAGGAGCGCGCGGTCGAAATGATGAGCCATTCCCGTTATTGGCGAGGATCCGTTTCCGATGCGGACGGAAGATCCGAGATATAATGCGGACGAAGTCGGAGCGGTTTTTCTCGATTCGTAAAGCTCCGCGTCGCTGACCGTGCGAGAGCAGAGAAGCTCGGCTGATTCGGCGGGAGCGTAAAGGCATAGCCTTTCGGCATCTCCGTTTGAGAAGATGAAGCTTTTGACGTGCGATGAAAGCTTGCTCCTTTTTGTGGAAGATCCGTCGAGCGTCAGCCAGAAGGTGACGATCATTCCGTCGGCGAGGGCGACGTTTTTGCTGAAATCGACATTGTTATTCTCAAGGACGATGCCGTGTTCGCTGATGTCCAAATATCTGCCGTTTAGTTCAACTCGGTCGAGAGATGAAACCGAGATACCGAGATCGAAGACGGTAAGGCTGTCGGCGGTCAGATACGAGATCCTGATGCGGTCGGACGCGGGATTGATATCCTCATAGACCGCGCCGCGCTCGCTCGGATGCCATTCCTTGCCGTAGAGGGGCGCATAGCCGTCGAATTCGGCAAGAGAGACGCCGTCATAACGGTAAAGCTTTTGTGAATCGAGGAGACAGAGCTCGCCGCCGAAGAAGAATAGCTCGGCGTTTCCCGAATCGGTGGGGAGCTCGGCGATCACGGTCCTCTCGCCGCTTTCGGTGTCGGTGAGGGTGAGCTCGCGCCCCGCAAGGCAGTAAAAGCTCTTGCCCGCCGAGAGAGTCGCGCGGATCGGTGATGAAAACTCAAGCTCCTCGCGGTAGCCGCGCCTTGTTTTGAGCGAGCCATCGGCCATTACGTCGAAGTTTTCGAGCCTTGCCTGACGGTCGGAGGAGATCTGCGCGGCGCTTTGATCGATGCCGCCGAAGCCCTCCTCGCATCCGCGCTCAACTCCGATAGCGTTTTTGAATTTGATCGATGCCATTGTTTTTCCTTTCGATTGGATTTTCCTTTTCCGACAGGGTACAGACGTGTTTTTTAGTCGAAAAAGGAATCGGATGATTTATTGCGGAATCTGAATCTGTGCTCCTCTCGCACGGGGAGCTCGCTTTCGGCGGTAAAGCGGCTCATCAGCGCGTAGCGGAGTGCCTCGGGCGAGTGGGTGATCGAATGCGGCTCGCCTGCGGCATCCTCGGGACGGTTTTTGTCGAAGAGAAGCCCGGGCAGACAGCGGATCAGCTCACGGCAACGGCGGCTGATGAGAAGTCCCGGCTTGCCGTCCTCGCGGTCACGCAGATACTCGCGGATGACTCGCCAACCGGGAACTCTCCTGTCGTCGGCAGGCCGCATAGGCGGCATACCGGGAGCAGATTGCATGATCTCAAAGCCGCTTCTGCCGCTGTCCTGTCGGCGGTTCCATAGGTCGGGCGAGGCGACGGCAAATTCCACGTTCTTTCCTCGGCAAAGCTCCGCAATTTTTGCGGCGGCTTCTCCGAGAGTCAGATTCGGCGCGCAGTATTCGTCGGTGACGTATACGCGACCGCCCGAGTCACAGATGCAGATATAGGCGGCGAGCATATCGAAGCCGTAGTCGATCGCGGCAACGGTGTGGTATGCGCGGGGGATGGCATTGTCCGCGCAGACGTGGCGTGCCTCGTCGAATTCGGTGAAGAACTGACCCTCAAAAATATCCCATCTGCCGTAGAGCCAGGCGTCACGGAGTTTAGGGGGCAGAGTCTCGAGCCTGCGCACATAGTCGGGATCGGCGCGGGTGAGAATGCCGTTGTCAAAAACCGTGGCGGGGATGAAGGCGTAATCCTCGGGGTCTTCACCGAGGCGGTAATCGCGGTCGATGAAGAGTCTTTTGACCCAGGCGTGACCGACGCCTCCGGGATTGCAGGTCAGATAAATACGCCTCGGAACGTCCGAGGTGCCACGAAGACAGGCCTTGAAGATAGAAAACTGATATTCGCTCAGCTGCGTTGCCTCGTCGATGGCTATGATATCGTATTCCTGACCCTGGTATCGGAGGGCGTCGCGCTCGGCGGCGCAGTAACCGAGGATTATACGGCTTCCGTTTTCGAGAGTGAGCTCGCGGTCACGCTCGCTGTAGGAAAGTATCGCGCCGTATTCCGCAAGAAGCGGCGCGAGATGGTTTGAGCGGAGCTCGGGGAGAGTCCGCCTGACGAGCAGACAGCGAAGTCCGGGATACCTCAGACACATGAGGATGAGCTTTCTTCGCAGAGCCCAGGATTTTCCCCCTCCGCGCGCACCGCCGTACGCGATGTACTTCTTCTTGCAGGAGAAGAACTCGCGCTGGCGTTCGCTCGGAGAGCCCGGGATGTGAAGGGCGCGCTCGGGCGCGCTATCCGCCGTCTTCGAATGCGTCATGATCGAAGATCAGGCGGAGCTGACCCGAATCGGTGACACCGACCTCCTCGCGATCCTCCGAGTAACCGAGACGGTGCTTGAGATAGATCGAGAGGATGGTCGCCGTCATCTGCGAATTAAGAGCTTCATCCTCAAGTGCGGCGCAGATCGCGCCGTGATGCTCGGGGCGTGTCTTTTTCAGCCGATCGAAATCGGAGAGGGTCACGCCGAGAGACCTGCAAAAGCCTGCGACATTCGGTATTCTGCCCGCACTTTTGGGGTTGCCGCCCGTCTCTTTGCGGCAGAGAAGGACGTAATCGCCGATCGCGTCGACGATCTTTCCCTCGTCTGCCAAGCGCTCAAGCAGGGTGCGGCTTGGGGTATTTGGCGGTGTAGTGTCGCTTGCGGACATCGTAACCTCGCTTTCCCGTCTGTACCGTAATCATTTTACCGCCGAGCGGAGTCTCAAAACGACTCATACAGTCTACACGGGTCTCAATAATCTTGTATTTTAGAAAAAATTGCGAATAGACAAAGAAAAAGGACTTCCGTTTTAAGGAAGCCCCTTTTAAAAAACTATGTTATTAATTCATTTCGGCGAGTATTCTGCTTGCAATGTATTCGCCTAAAAGCTTACGACCATGCTCATTATGGTGTATTCCGTCGGAAAGGTACGTGTCTGCGTTTGTTCGATTGATTCCAATTCCGTTATAGCTGTCGATCACGGTCAATGAGTATTCTTCGGCGACAGATTTTATAGCGGATATATAATCGGATACATTGTAACCGTTCCTGTTGAGATATTCATCGGAATAAACGATTTGTCCGTCCTTGTCTGTCCGATAATGAAAGGTGGGAAGGGATATGCAGTAACTGATATGTGGATATGCGGAACGTATCGTATCAAGACTGTACTTCAGAGCACCGCGGAAGGTAGATATATCGGTTGGATTATCGGGGTTATCTATCGGTACACCTCCTGACAGATCATTTAGGCCGAAGTTGATTATGATAATGTCAACATTATTGAAATCTATACTTTTTAGTAGATCAAGTTGTTCAGGAAAGTAAGAGGAACCTTTAGAAACAGCTAAATCTTGAATAGCATAATCATTCGTTGTAATAGCTTTTGCCAAAGCATACATGCAAAATTCATTATAACCTTCATATGGATGTGTTGACATACGACAACCGCCGAATCCTACGTTATACACGGTGTCTCCCGTAACGGATGCAATGATTGCAGGTACAGATGTTTCATCTCGGTACATACCGAATATGCTGTCACCGAAGCATACTATCGTTCGTTTTTTATTCTCCTGTCTTTGAGTTGATTCCTCCGTGGGTGTGGTAACAGAGGTGCTGCCTTGATCCTCAAAGTGTTTATTATCCAGCACACGTGTGAAAACAATGAGTAACAGAACGCATATTATCAAGGAAACCAATATAATTATTTTGTTTCGTGATTTCATTGCTATTTTCCTTTACTACTCTATCAAATAATATTACACAGCCAATCACTCTTCTATTCCCATCATCGCCATAAGTCTCTTATTGAACTCCTCGGCGGTATTGTATCCCATCTTCTTCTGACGGTTGTTCATAGCCGCGATCTCGAGGATGATGGCGAGGTTTCGTCCGGGGCGGACGGGGATGGTGAGGGAGGGAAGCTCGATGCCGAGTATGTTTACTGTGTGGTCGTCGAGTCCGAGGCGGTCATACATCTTTCCCTGAACCCAGGATTCAAGATTGATGACAAGGTCAAGCTTTTCGGTGTCCTTGACCGCGCTGATTCCGTAGAGTCTCTTGACGTCGATGATACCGATTCCTCGAAGCTCAACGTAGTGGCGCAGGATCTCGGGTGCCTGTCCGACGAGTGCCTTTTTCGATACTCGCTTGATCTCAACCGCATCGTCAGCGATGAGTCGGTGGCCTCTCTTTACAAGCTCGATCGCGGTCTCGGATTTACCGACTCCGCTGTCGCCGAGAATGAGGATACCCTCGCCGTAGACCTCAACGAGTACACCGTGGCGAGTAATGCAGGGAGCGAGATGGACGTTGAGCGATGCAAAGAGCGCCGCCATCGTTGCGGAGGTCGATTCGTCGGTCGAGAGAAGCGGTACGCCGAATTCCTCGCAGTATTTGATGAGCTCGGGGTATGCCTTGTTGCCCGAGGTCATAATGATCGCAACCGGCTTGTGCGATACGAAATTGCGGATATGAAGGTCGCGGTCCTCGTCGTTCATATTCGTCAGATAACGGCATTCGGCGTTACCGATGAGCTGTATGCGCGAGGTCTCAAAGAGATCGAAGAAGCCCGTCAGCGCAAGTCCGGGACGGTCTACCTCGGGAACCGTTACATAGATCTCCTCGGGCTCTGCAGGGAGATAATTCTTTTCAAGCTTGAATTCTTTTATAAGCGATGAGAGCGATATTCTGTTCTTTTCTTCCATGATAAACGTCCTCGTATTTTTTTATTATATATAGTATATCATATAATCGCCTCGGTTGCAAATGTTTTTGAGAATTTTTTTGTGAATTTTCAAATAGAGTGACAAAAATAATACGAACTAGCCCGCAAGCCTTAATTTTTGGCGCTTTTTGGCTTGTCGTCCTAACTTATGTCGTTCTCCGCATCCAAAATCATCTAAAAATTAAGGCTTGCGGGTCGGAGATTTTTTGGCTGACAAATATTTGTCAGCGGCAGGAAAACGCCGAAGATTGTATATTAATACTATCAAGGTGTTTGACGAACCGATGGCGAATATTTGTCGCCAA
>JAZSEA010000032.1:0-1663 GCA_045531455.1 Eubacteriales bacterium | reverse complement strand
GCATCGAAAACGTCGAGGTGATCGGCTTTTTTGCCTTCATTTATCATAACCGCATCGGGTTTGATCTTTCGTATGCGGCGTGTGCCTTCCTCCCAAAAATCGAGCGGCACTTCGTCGCCGACGTCGCAGCGGAATCCGTCCGCGCCGATCACGCCGACGTAGTACGCCATATTGCAGTACAGATACTCGCGCAAGCCCTCGCTGTCAAAATTGAGATAGGCAAAATTCCAACGCGTCAGCTTTATGCTTCCGTCTGCCTCTCTGACGGCAAAATCGGGGTGTTCCTTGAACATTTCGGCATTAACGCCGATGTGAAGGTAAACGAGGTCGAGGATGACGCGCATTCCGAGTGAGTGGGCGTGTGCGACAAACTCTTTGAGATCGTCCATACTTCCGTATTCCTCGTCGATCTCGAAATAATCGGTCATACGGTAGGGATTTTTCGGGTTTTCGGTTTCTGATTTGAGCTGCCGCGCGCTCCAAAAAGTTTTGTCGGTGCTTTCGTCGGTCTTGAATATCGGGCAGAGGTACATTATTCCGAAGCCCATCTGCGAGAGCGCGGGGAGCTCGGCGGTCACGGCGGAGATCCTGCCATTTGCGGAAAACGTGCGCGGGTTGATCTGATAGACTGCGCCTTTCTTGAACCAATCGGGAATGGGTCTTTTCATTTTGTTACCTCAGTTTTTTACCGCAAGCGCGGATGTAGGGCTTGAGATTTTCAAGCAATTCATCCTCGGTCTCGCCCGCAGGACAGTCGCTCCAAAGGCAATAGCCGCCGCCGAGGATGCGTTCGTCGGGCGTGGGGAGGTCGATCTCGGAATTGCCGCGGCTGAAGTGATAGGCGTTCCAATCGCGCTCGAGGATCTCGGGAGTGGTGCCGTATTTATCGCCGCCGAAGCCGACGACGTAATAAACGTAGGGGCTGATGAAATTGTAGACCTTATGACCACGGTCGAGGTATGTATGGACGGTGTTTTTGCCGCCGTTCGACTTTATCGACCAATATTGAATATCGATCGATCGGTCAAGCTCGGTCACACCCTGCCAGCCCGTGTCATAGTCACGGTAGACGTCGTCGTTCCACATAAGTATCTTCTCATAGCCTATCGAGCGCATAAGGGCGACGATGTCGTTCATATAGAGGATGAAGGCATCGTATGCCACGGCGTTCTCGTTGCCCGTCAAAGCTTTGGCGTGGGCGTCCCAATGGTCGAGATTCTGCCATTTCGAGAGGGTGTCGTCGATGGTTTCGCCGTATCCGAGGAGCTCGTCGCCTCCGATGTCGAATTTTCGGCAGCCGAGGGAGTAGAAGAAGCGTCCGTACTCGTCGTAAAGATTCCGCGCAAACTCGACCGCCTCGGGATTGGAGATGTCGATCCCGCGCGAGAAATTGTACTGCTCGGGCTCCTTATTGAAGCTTGAGCCCCTGACTATCGACTTTATGCCGTTTTTGTGGAAATAGTTCGAGATGTCCGAGCCCGTCTGCGCGTTGTATTTTTTGACGGCATAGTTCATATGCCCGGGAGAGTCGAAGGATGGGATCACTTCGATGCCCCCGCTCTGCGCGAAGCGGACGACGTCCGCCATTTCATCCTGCGTGATGAATTTGGAATCGTTTTCCGCCTGACCGTTCGCCGCGCCGTAGACGCAAAGCGAGTGGTCG
>JAZSEA010000030.1:0-24578 GCA_045531455.1 Eubacteriales bacterium | reverse complement strand
GGCACAAAAAAGCACCGCATGACAACAAGACAGAGTTATACTCTGTACTTGTCTTCATACGGTGCCAGGGCAGTCACAGCCAAGCCGTGCTCCGCTTACGCGATATAAAGTGATTAAATATTTATTCGTTTGGGTTAGCTTTATCGTTTAGGTTAGGATCATTTAATAAAAAAGAGGCAAATTTGGGGATTTTTACCATCTGAGTGACAACCTATACCAAAAACACTTGCTTATCTATTACGATATGCAAGTGTTTTTGGTATAATTGTAACAAAGGATTGGTCTCAAAAATCAACTTGAGATAGCCCCTTTTTGATTTCGAGCATATTATCTATATTACTGTACATTAAACATATTCAGATAATATACGAATTACCGATTCATACCAATATTTTGTTACGTTTCCATATTGATAATGTACTTTCGCATCTTTCATTGCTTCTCGCAATTGCCAACTTTTGTACCAAGTTGGATGTTCGCAGTATTCATTTATCAGATCGATAGAATGTGTAACTGTGTAACCAGACATTGTTTCTCCTCCCTATAATTAAAAAATATAATCAAAATATACATATAATTGATTATCTGTTTCTGTTACCATACCATTATACTAATTATATGTAATTATTCGATTAGCATATCTCAAATTCTATGCGTAGAGTATTTATCCACTTGTATCATGCATCATAAGAAATAACACTTCGAGTCATACAGCGGTTGATGGTTGTTTGTTTAGATTCTTGGTATAGTGCAGAATAATAAGGATTATTATCATGTAATTTAAAAGTTGCTTTTATTTATGGCATGTTTTCCCAGTTACACGACGTTCCGCCGCCGATATCCGAGAGAGGATAATATCCCCACTTTCCCGATCCCTCAAGCTCAGTCATAATAACACCGCTTTTGCTGTTGCCTATCAGAAGATAGGTGTGTATCATCTTTTCGCCGACTTTTTTGTTTGCTTGCAAAAGAAGGCCGCCGTCCGGATTCTGAATGAAGGTCGCCAGAGCCGACATTTTAAATTCGCTTCTATCTACCACGGGCTTATTCTTCGGAGTGAATCCGTAAAGATAATAATCACCTACCGACCATACAGCTTCCGGATCGACTTCTGTATCTTCAACAGACTGACGGAAAATGATTCCGCCTGTCATATCAGTATAAGTCATGTTTCCTTTATCCTGGTCAACGAATTCGCGTGAATTTTGAGGATCATTTACGGTATAATAGAAATAATTACCACAGATAATATAGTCGCACACATTTTTTGCGCGCAGGATTCTTTCCGGCTTGCTACCTTCGCTGAAAACGTACTGCCAGAGCGAGAAGCCGTATTCGCTTTCGCTGTCCGTGCAGGCAAACAGAATGTGCATTTTTCCGTTCTTACCGAAGAAAAAGCTGCTCTTTCCGAATGAGTCGATATCTTTGTAATCGAAATCGGCTACAAGTTCAGCCTTTGACTCGTCGGGACGTGCACGGTATATTTTTTGAACCTCGCTATTTTTGCCAATTACTCCGTAATATAGAGTATCGTTATCAATATATAAATGATTATAACCTGCCGTACATACGGGATATTTCAGAATTCTTACCGATCCGCTTGCCGCCTCGGACATATCAAGGATAATGAGCGAACGCTCCTCACCCCTCTTTTCGGCTTCTTTCGATGTCAGAATGACTTTATAATACGGTGTATTCTCCCAAGCTGTTATAGTATGCGTTTCTGTGCTGATACCCTCTACAGTTAAGGTGGAATGCTTCGGGGCATTGTGATCGGAAATATCAAAGACATTGAAAACCGTATTGACTCCGTCTGTCTCGGCAATTGAACATATAGTATTCCCCCATGTCAGGAACCTTGCATTTTTGCCACAGCTGCAATTATCCGAGCCGCATATGCAGGTTGAAATAAGCTTGCCGTCCGCACCGTAGGCGTCTATGCGCCCCTGTACGGAGGAGGCGAAGTTCCTCACTTTGAAAATGGGAAGAGCAGATGTGTCGTCAAGCATAAGCTCGGACTTCAGAAGGATCTGATCGGTCTTACTTTCGGTTGAAGATTCTGCAATGGCTTGGGAGCCCTCGGTTCCATCATCACCTTTGCAGGATGCCGCAACAAAAACCATACATAATGCGATCAAAATGATAACAATTCGCTTAATCATTTTATTCCCCCTTAATATCCATAGGGATATGTTCAACATTCGATGTCATTTCTCCGCCGCGTCTTGAATAATTTGCCGTGACGTATGTAATATCGCCGTTCGACATATCGATAATAGCTATACCGTCGGTGCAGTTGATACTCTTTCCACCATAAATTAATTCACCTGTCTGAGGGTCTCTCATACTTGTTGCCTCACCGATATGCGCAGTATAGATCTTATTTCCGTATACGATCACATCGTTTCCGAAGCTGAACTTAAGTGCCATAGTGGCATAATCGCCGTCAAAGGTAAACGCAATCTCACGCTTTCCCGTTTCCATATCAAGCCGATATAGCTCGCGGGAATGGATTTTTATGGAGCCGCCGTCGAGATTGGTCACATAAACATCCTCGTCTGGGATATAATAGAGATAGCGTCCGTCGTAGATCGAGCACCATCTCATTCCGCCGACAAGCTCGTGCTTAGCGATTATCTTACCGTCCTTGTCTGTATGATAGAAAAAGTATTTCGCTTCTTCCTTCGGAGTGTCATCATCAGGAGCGCGGGATTTGAAGAAAAGATCATTCTCACCCGCCCAGAGGTTTACTATAGGTTTGTCCCAAAATTTTGTGAATTCTCCTGGCTTATCCTCGCTGCAAATATAAGTAACCGTTCTTTCGGTATCGGTGGCGTAAAGACAGCCGCCTATTGCGCCGATAAGATTATAAGGCGTTACGCCCTCGGTTTCTTCACCGAATACTTTGACCTTTCCGCTGGAAAGATCGACCTGCTTATGATTGTAATAGCTCTTTCCATCTTTCGTTACCACATTGGTAAAATAGATATATTTTTCGCTTACGCAATACATATTGGCAGAGTTTACGCTACTGTCCAGAAGGGTATTTGTCATTGTATCGGAATTGAAGCAAAACAGATGCTTTGTCAATTGGCTATTTTGATCTGTATCCAAAGGAGCTGTATAAACGATCCCGTCGGAAAATGCTCTGAAAAAGTTACCCTTCCAAAAATTTGCTATACGGCAGGTCGAGCTACTTCCATAATGCTTGCATATTGGGTCTGTACAGTATTCACTGATTTCTCCGGTTGTGAAATGGTACTTGAATATACCGTTCTGACTGCCAGCAAAAAAAATATAATTTTTTCCTAGTTGGATATCTTTTGTAGCGTAAATAGCCGGTGTATAGCCCATCGGGCTTTCATTTATGATATTGAAGTCGTTAAAATAATTGTCTCGAAGATGAAGTCTTTCTTTATGCACCCAAATTATCAACAGAACAAATAATATAATTGCGCATGTTACCACTATAGGTACTACTAATTTTAATTTTGAGATGATTTTTGAATCTGGTTTCAAGAATATGTCCTCCAAATAATATATGGGATTATCTATGAAGAATAAGTGATTTAATAAACCTGTACTCGGATTTTTCTAGTTTGTTTTGTTACAAATGATTGACAAATCAATGATTTTTTAGATACTTTACAATAATATACAATAAAAAATTCAAATTGTATCTGCATTTGAACAAACGGGATACCTACTAGGTATCCTGTTTGTTCAAATATTAGTGCCAATATTCGCAAACCGGGCAAAGATGAGATTTGTGATCAGCAACCGCTATTTCTTCACTCACTGCATAAACATCATCGAAAGTATACTCTCCTTTTTCAGGATCTATTATATAATCACTGAATAGTGCATATGACATACCATATGTATGCATAATTTCTAACTCGTAGTACACATTAATGTTATTTGTTGCAATTGAAGTGGTGTTTTGGCGAACATTATCTGATGGGTAGAGTCCATATATATCCGATATTTCTTTGCTTGCATCACCATATCCATATGTATCGATATCCGGATCATCTTCTGCATAATATGTGCTATAATCAATGAATGCTGCTAAATCGTAACAGTATCCAGCGGTATTAATAGTGGCAATTGCCATAAGTCCCTCTTCAGTATGAACTGTTATTCTTGTTGCATATTCATCAAATACATCTGAATACTCCCAAGATGAAAAATGAACGGCATAAGAATTAACACACATAACAAAAATCATTATAATGCTTATACTAACAAGAACTACTCTTTTTAAAACGTTATTCATAATATAATTCCTTTCAATATTAGTAATATTATTTGTGGCTGTAGTTTTACTTGATTATACTTTTGATTGATATGTTGCAACATAACAATCGGTAAAAATTTAATATACTATTTCACTGTTCTCCTTTCGATGGTCTGCTTTCAGCTAAATTATATCAAAACCAAAACAAAAAGCAATAGGTTATTCCTCATTGTTAGCAAAATCTTCCTAAATGTATACAGTAATGTATTAGTATTATAAAATTAATTACATATAATTAGCAATAGTAATATTTATTCATAATTGTCAAGATTGTCCTATCCAAGTTCTATACTATCATTTCCGAACACGTAGAGATAATAGTCCTCAAGCGTGGGCGCGACAGTCGTTGCAGGTCTGCCGTTGGAAATCGGTTCCTCCTCGGAAAGCACACGGAGAATGGCATCGCCCGTTTTATCATCGCGGGTGATGTTTGTCACACGGTATTTCTGCTGGAGATTGACGACCTCACTTTCGGACGCGGGGAGATTCCAGACCTTGCCCTCGATCTTGCGGACGAGTTCTGCGGGCGGTGCATTGTCAACGATGACGCCTTTTTTCAGCATTATAACATCACGTGCGACGAATTCAACATCGGATACAACGTGTGTTGCGATAATGACGATCTTATCGAACGCGATTCGGGAAATAAAGTTACGGATCGCAATTCTTTGCTTCGGGTCGAGACCCGCTGTCGGCTCGTCGAGGATAAGAACTGACGGATTACCTAGTACAGCTTGCGCAAGGGCAAGTCTCTGCTTCATACCGCCCGAAAGCGCGCCGATTTTTCTTCTTGGAATATCATCAAGCTCAACTGCTTTGAGGATATTTTCGATCTCGGATTTGATATACTTTTTCTTCTCTCTGCCTTTGAGATGCGAGCCTACGTCCTTGAGTGCCGCCATATACCACATAAATCTCTCGATAGAAAAATTCGGGTACATTCCGGGATACTGCGGCATAAATCCGAGCTTTTCGCGGAATCGGACTCCCATTTTGAGGATGTTTTCGGGCGCTCCGCCGTCGGAGAAGAGGATCTCACCCTCGTCGGATTTGAGATTGTCGGTGATGATGTTCATCAGGGTCGACTTACCCGAGCCGTTGGGACCGAGAAGGGCGTAGATGCCCGGCTCGAGGTCTGCAGTGAAGTGCTGTAGCGCCTTGTTGCTTCCGTATGCCTTTGAGACGTTATTTATGGTAAGCTTCATTTTTCAGCCTCCTTGTTTTATGATAAGGATTGCACCACGCCGAATGCGAGAAAATAATTACGATAGCCTCAATAATCAAAAGCGAGACAAACGCTGTGATCGGCATTGCGAAGGGGAGCGCGGGATTTGCAGACTCGGACAATTTTATAAGCTCTGCACCTGCAGCGACGGGGAGAAAGTCGATTTTTGAAAGTACCGTAAGTCCCGAGCTGCCCGAAATTGCCGAGGGTAGGAGCACAATCAGCGCAGAGATCAACATAACGGAAATGTTTTTCTTTAAATATGCTGATAGTGCGAAGACTCCCATGGTGAAAAATGCCGTTGCAAAAGTGCGTAGGAGCGTGCCCGTTATCGCAAAATCCGCAAAGCTTACGCCGTCAAATCGCACGATGCCGTTATTCATCACCTTTTCAAATATGATAACGGATGCGCTTTCCGCGTGTGGGAGCGTGTAATTTTTGAGTATCAGGCAGTAATCCAACGCCTCGAAGACAACAAAGACCGTCAGCGCGCAGAGAGCCGCGACCGTAAGCTTGGCGAAGAACGTTCTCGTGCGTCCCTTCTTTGACGCCCGAAGGATGTCGGCAAACCTGCCCGAGGACGAGCTTTTGCCGAACTCTGCTCCGAAAATATTGCAAAGCGCGATCAGAATCAGCGCAAAAGCGAGAAGATCGGCATCCCGCCCGAGCAGCAGCTTCCATCCGCTTTCATAGAGAAAGACAGCATCCCGCTCGCCTAGGTCGTAAAGCTCACGGAGCTTATTTGTGTAGTCAAGCGCGCGCTCGGCGGCATTTTTATGCGAATATCCGTAATTTGCCGCCGTGATGATCTCCATACGTTCCTCATTTGTGAGGTCGCTTTCGCTCTCGTTCATTGCCTCGTATCTGTCAATGGCTCTGAGAATGTACTGCATCTCGTCGCGCATATATTGCGCCTTTTCCTCGGTATATTCGCCGTCGAGGTATTCAAGATATTCGCGATAAAAGATCTCGTCGGTATCGGTCGGTGCGGAGTACATCGTCATCGATAAATTGATACGCACGATGGCAAGTATCAGCAGAATAACGACAGTTCCGAGCCGACCAAATAACTTATGCGCCTCATAGCCCGAAAGTGCAATACCGCGGAGACGGATTTTCGAAATCCTCTTCCGTTTTTCGGGCAGCTTGATCCTTCCGATCACGCGAGAGAGGAGACCAACCGAATTGAGATGACCGCGTCCGCGGGCGATTGCGAGGTAGGTAAAGGATGCGGCAACGACAGCAAGCGGAACGAAGAGACAGATCCCGAAATGCTCAAAGGGCATAAGATCGCCAAAGATATCTGCGGCATAATAACGCGAGAATATACCCTCGCAGTCGCAGAGCGAAAAGAGGTTGAAGTGCTTAGCAGGATTGTTGACCGAGCTGTAGTTTGCCTTATTCATAAGGAAATTGATCAGAATCAGCAGAGCAGCGCCCGCGAATGATATAACGTAATCGCATCTCGCCGTAGTTACCGCCGCGCAAATCAGCGCAAAGACAAGAACCGCACAAAGCCGCAGGACGCTGTGGATCACGAAATACTCTCCAACCGTGATGATATAGGGGCAGTATTCCAACTTTCCGATCGCCTGGACTGGCATATCGAGCGAGGAAAAGCCGAGTTTTATTGCGATGGCAATAAAAGACGCGCCCGAAAAGATCACGGTCAGCGCAAATGAAAGAAGCACGACCGTACCGAGCTTCGCGCCCGAAAACGCATGACGCCCGCGCTTTGTGCTCCGCAGAAGGGGATAGATCCCGTCGGTTTTTTCGGGGATGTAGACGGTGCATACGAGCAAAAAGACGGCGGCAAGGATAAAGTAAGTCGTATAGGTCTGCGAAAAATAATCACTCCAGCC
This sequence comes from Eubacteriales bacterium, assembly GCA_045531455.1. GTDB lineage: Bacteria > Bacillota > Clostridia > Oscillospirales > CAG-272 > CAG-390. The sequence goes on along the minus strand of JAZSEA010000030.1, from coordinate 17,191 downwards.
CGAGACGATAGCGACGGGGAGTGTCACCTCCTCCGAGGCTATCAGATATAGGCTTTCGCAGTTTTTCTGGTAATCATAAATGAAATCGCCCTCTCCGTAGCCATCTCGTTTAAGCTCAAGTGACTTTCTGCGTGCGGATTCGGAGACTTTATGAAGTTTTTCGGAGTATTGCTCATTGCTTTCCGCCTTGCGGATGACGCTGCGCAGATGGGAGTACTCTTTGGGCACTTCAATGCCCGCCTTGGCATCGCCTTCGTATTCGTCATAAAGCGCACGTGCCGCTTCGGGGTCGCGGTTATAAAGCACATAAGCTTCAACCAGCCCCTCATTGCGCAGCTGTGACACGCTCTTGCGCATCGAAAAGACGCAAAGAGAGGTGCAGATAACTAGCAAAACCGCTGTGATCAGTACAAAGAACCGCTGACCGAAGACCTTTTTTATTTCATAGTAGAGTTGTTTCATAATAGTCACCATTGCCCGCTTTTCGACATGCGAAAAGCGGGCGTTGAAAATACTTATTCTTCTCTTGCAAGATCCATTTCGATCTTCTCAATATTGTATATTGCTTCGCATGATTTATCTGTATTACGCGAATATTCAGCTTGGACGAAAGTGATATCTCCATTTGACATGTCTATGATGATGATTCCGTTGCGAAGCGATACGCCCTTTCCATAAACAATCACCTCTTTAGTTACAATATTCTCTTTCGAATTGATTTCACCAACAGAATAAGTGTAAATCTTATTATTTAAAACTATCATTTCATTTCCGAGGCCTAACTGAAGTGCCATAGTTTCGTACATTCCATCAAATTTGAACGCCACGGTGCGTTCCCCGGTCTCCATATTGAGACAGTATATTTCACGGCAATGAATACTCTTTTCAGTACCATCGCCGCAGATAAAAGTTTCGTCTTTTGATGGAATATAATAAAGATTTTTTCCATCGTAGATTGATCCCCACTTCATTCCTCCGACAAGTTCCTGCTTGGATATTATATTTCCTTCATAATCGGTATGGTAGAAGTAATATTTCGCCTCGCTTTTAGGAGTATCATCAGCAGGATCTCGCGATTTGAAAAACAGATCGTTGCTACCAGCCCAAAGATAGGAGATAGGTTTATCCCAAAATTTTGTAAAATTACCCGGCGTATCCTCTCTACAAACATAAGTTATTGTTCTTTCGTTATCTGTGGCAAAAAGGTAACCTCCGATGGCTCCTACAAGATAATAAGGAGTATTACCCTCAGTCTCCTCTCCGAAAACTTTGATGCTTCCGTCCGAAAGTTTGATTTGTTTATGGTTATAATAAATCTTGTCGTTCTTATTGATCACATTGTCAAAATACGCATATTCCTCGCTAACACAATATTGATTTGTCGTACTAGCATTATCATGTAGTTCAACATTGCGCATTGTTTCTGTTTCATATCCGTACAAATGGTTGGTAAGTTTGTTGTCATCATTTTTTTGAACGGCATTGTATACCAAAACATTCGAAAAAGCTCTGAAATAAAGGCCATTCATATATTCTCCTATACCGCAAGATGCTTGGCCTGAACTCATATTATGTGTGCAAAGTGGATCTGTACAATATTCGCTAACTTCACCGGTTTGGATGTTGTATTTAAAAACACCTCTCGATTTCCCAGCGAAATATATATAATCTTTATTCATCTGTATATTTTTGCTTGAAGATATTACCGGTATATATCCTAAAAGACTTTCTTCGATGGCGTTGATGTTTTCAGACATTCCATTCGAATTGTCGTCATTGTCAATATGATTCCTTTGCTTTATAATAATGACAAACATAAAGGACAAAATACAAACAAATAATATACAGAAAAAAACAACTATATATGTTCTATTCAACTTTTTCATTCTACTGCCAAATATTCATCAAAAACAAAATAACAGATTACGAAAATATGAATCAGTCACCACAAATGCTGCAACTGCTTGATATGTGAGATTCATCAATATATTCTACATATGTAAAAATTGCATCATGTGTATAGTCGCTTGCATCTTCATCCCAAATATAATCGCAGAGGAAAGTTATAGCACCAGCGGCAATATGCATAGGATAAAATTCATAGTAAATATCCAAGATATCGGACGAAAAAAATGTAGTACTTCTAATCGTATAAGGATACTCCAAAGGATTATAAACATCGGTTAATCTTCTATCAGTGGTATAGTACTCATATGGATCTTCGGGATCATCTTCAGCATAATAAGTACAACAATCCACATATACAAAAATATCTTCTGTGTACCATTCTTCATTTATTTGAATGGTACTTGATATTCCCTCTTCGTTATATAAGGTTTGTCTTACTGCAACACCGGGAAATTGAACAGAGTCTTCCCAATTCGAAACCCAAACTGCATTAGCATTGATACAAGTAGCGAACATCATAACCAAGCTCAAACATACGAGCAAGATCCTTTTTATTGTAGTTTTCATGATAATAATCCTTTCAAATAAAAACAGTTTATCAGCACGCTTTTTTTGATTTCGAGATACGCTTGATTGGTATGGTGCCATATATCAATCATCGTTGGCTTAGTAAACCATTGGTCTGTTCTCCTTTCAATAAAGTTTAGTTAATTCAATTATATCAAAGCAATAAAAAAAAGCAATAGACAATCCCTCATCGTTAACAAAATCTTCCTAAGTGTATTGTGATTTATTAATAATCGCTTCCTGTTCGTCGATTATGGAGGACTATTCGTCATACCGAACAAGTTTTTCGCTCTTTACTTATCTTTTGTTTTGTGTTATAATAATATTGCGTATATTGCCAAGCAACAATTAAAATGGGAGGTAAAAAATGAGAATTGCAATTTGCGACGATTCCATTACCGATGCGGAATACTTGAAATCTCTTTGTCATACTAAGGAAGGATATGACAAAAATGCTATTGATATTTATGATAACGGTGAACGACTAATAAGATCTCATCTGAAAAACAAATATGATATTGTTTTTCTTGATGTAGACATGCCGAACAGAAATGGCATTGAAATCGGAAAAATGATTAAAAATGCAACTCCAAAGACAATTATAATTTTTTCGACGAGCTATCCTCAATATGCAATAGAAGCTTACGAATGCGAAGCATTTCATTATCTGCTGAAGCCTTGCGACAAAATTAAATTAGATGATGTACTTAACAGAGCCGAAAAGAAGGTATCACTTACTCAAAAGCGACATGTTGTTACATATAAAAACGAACCTTATGCGATGTTGATTTCTGATATTTATTATGTAGAGTATTCGAATAAACACATAATTTACCACACAGGCAATGGCAAAATTGAAGTTCCCGGAAGATTATCTGATGTTTATGAAGCCTTAAAAGGCTACGGCTTCTATCAAGTTCATCAAGGTTATATAGTAAACTTTGAAAAGGTTCGCAGATTTGATAAATACTCTGTTATTTTAAATAACGGAGCTAATGTTATGGTAAGTGTAAGAAAAAGAACAGAAAGCCTCTGTGCTTATTCAAAATATGTGGAGATGTATATATGAAGCTACTAACTGATATTATTCTCAATACAGTTAACGCTGTAATGATGATTTATGTATTTGTATTTTTCTTTAAATCATTCTGTACATATCGTATTCCAAGCATACATCGATTCATTGTTGTAGTGTTAGCATCGGTAGCCATGACGTTAACCTTAATGTTTGCAGAAAACAGACTGCTTCGAGTTCCTATAATAGTTTTAATTGCGTTTTTTGTTTCATTAATATTTTCAAGTAAATGGTATAATAGATTCCTATTATCTTTATCGTCGATTGCTATTCCATCTATTGCAGAAATGCTTGTTTCGCTATCTTTATCCTTATTATTTTCGGTTAGTTGGCAGAAAAACGGCGAAGGTGTTTTATTTATAATGGGCGTATTTTTGTCAAAAATTATTGCTATATTACTTATCATCATAATACGTTCACGAATTAATCCAAAATTCAGTCAAAAATCAATAAGAGAAACACTGATTATTAGTTTAATTCCTTTTTCATCTCTTTCAGTTATTATTTTGATGAGTTTTTACTTGGAATCATTTCTCACAGTAAACGATTCATTTATTATGATAACTCTAATATGCTCATCTGTGTTCACCTTCTTGAATATGGTAGTCTTTAGTTTCGTTGATCATTTATATCAAGATGCTGAAAAAGATGCACAACTTCTAGCATCTAAAGAAATAATTAACCAACAGGAACTTCAATATCAACAACTTATTGATAGTAATCGCGAGATAATGCAATTGCGCCATGATCATAATAATTTTGCTTTGGGGCTTATTTCTGAAATAGAAAACGGTAATTATGGTTCTGCACTTAACTCGTTGTATAAGCAAGTAATTACCATCAAAGAATCATCTGATTTAGCTCAAAATCAAGGAGTTATCCATCTGCTTATAAAGCAAAAAACGGCTAAGGCAGCGGAAACCGGAATTGAACTTGAATTTATATATCATGAACTTCAGAAGATCGTTATTTCACATATTGATTTATCAATAATTGTTGGAAACGCTTTAGATAATGCAATCGAAGCTTCGCAGCGTTTGACAAATTCACAAGAAAAAAAGGTAACGGTTCAAATAAAAGTACACAATGATAATATCGTAATTATAATCAAAAACAATGTTGTTGCCAATGTTGATATTAATAATTTGCATACAACCAAAAGAGAAAAAGGAAGACACGGATTTGGTATTGCAAGCATAAAGCAGTTAGTTGAAAAATATGAAGGAGACGTAGTTTTTACTTGCGAAAATTTGATTTTTGAAACAAGAATTATGTTGAGAAACTACAACGATTAGGCGGATTATTTTAACGAACAGGCATTAAATATTGACAACCTCCGAAAATAATGATACATTTTATGTATATTATTTATCGGAGGCTGTTTTGTATAAAAAAATTGCCATTGGCTTAACAGAGTCCTTTATCAGAAGAAACATTCTTGATGAGGAAAAAAGAGAAATATGTACATACGGCTTTGAAATGATTATTGCCAACCTGACATATTTTTTAATATTTATTGCAACCGCGGTTGTTACCAAGACTGTGTTAGACTCTTTCTTTTTCTGGCTTGGCTTGTTCTTGATCAGGAGAATTGCCGGTGGGCATCATTCTGACAGCTATTTTTCTTGTCATTGTCTTTCGATGTTTAATCATATACTTTTTATTGTTTCGATAAAGTTTATTCCTATGAATGTATTTCATTATTGTTCTTACAGTATTCTTATCGTTGCAATTTTTTCTTTACTACTCTTTGCACCAGTGGATCATAAAAACAAGCCGTTTATTAAAACCGAATTTGCACGTTTTCGAAAATACAGCTTAATATATTCGTTTATACTTACTATCGTTACTTTGTTATATTACCTAGGACATTGCTTTGGAACTATCCCCTTTAATGTCGACTCGTTTATATTCTCTTATTCATTCGGAACACTCTCCGCAACGGTTTCGTTGTTGAGTGCAAAAATAATACGTTACAAAGAAAGGAAATGTCTGAAATGAAAAAACTCCTTGCAAAGCTTACCGCTTTCATCCCTGCGCTCGCTATGGTTGCAGGCATCGCATCCCTTAACTCCGCCTGCATTATTATTTATCACCAGCCCGAGGTTTCCACCTCGCTTGACAAATATCGCAAGTAAAAACATAAGCCCCTCATCATTACAGGTGAGGGGCATATAGTTTACGAACAGGTGAATATATCGTTCGATTAGTCCAATAATATTGACTTTTCCACTCAAAGAAAATATATTATTTGTTTTAAAAGCCACATACAGTTTCAGATGCTTCGCATTAAGATATGCATTGATGGTTAAGCCCGATGTTTTCGGGCGTGGGAGATGCAGAATATTGTTTGGTGGCTGGAATAATAATATTTTCTTGATTACGAAAGGATCAATAACATGAAAACAAAATATCTACTTACAGAATGCACTTACCACGATATTTCCCAAACTAAAGCTTCCCGTACCGGATATGGCATAGCATTTTCAGAGGAACAGGATGGCATTGTTGCAATCCTTGAATCCTATCATGATCTTTCCCCCGAAAGAGCGGTGATTGAAGATTTGGTTAATCTTTGTAACCTTGAAAGCCTTGATTCCGATCAACTTGAGGATGTCATCTGCGATTTCTTATCATCAGTTAACTGATCAATAATCAGATCGCGTGTCTTTCTGATTTGACTTAGGTAGAATTTTTGTCGCTTTTCTCCGGTTAAATTTACGAAAGCATGCTCGAATCGCTCTTCTTCATCAAGTGCAGATAATCGCAGTATCTCTGTGTAATCAATGTTTTCGCAATCTCCCACAATCGCTGTTTCCGGGATACGATATATCCTTGCCAACATAGCACTGTTCTCCGGAAGAATACTTCGTCTTTCTTGTTCCATGCCAATATATGAATGTACAGTCATACAAAGCAATACCGATAATTGTTTAGGCGTTAATCCGGAAGCAATTCTGTAATGTTTCAAATTGTTTTTCATGACATTATCCCCTTATTCATAGACGAACATTATTATACAAATATGTTCATCTATTAGTGTAATAGATGAACATATTGAAGGCTTGTGTGCATCAATTATGTATATGTATGAAAAAATTTTGAGGTTTTTTGTCAATATAGTTGACTTAAAGCAAGAATTTTGATATAATCAAATAGATAATTGTCATCGAATACACTATTAGATGACAGTAATTAAGGCTTGAAACATATGCTCCCCAGGCGGTTCATCATCGACTTTTTATGATCCATTAAGGAATGTGCATATCTGTTTAAGGTTACCGTTGGGTTTTTGTGTCCCATAATTTCCGACAAGGTTTTGATGTCCATTCCGCATTCTATCGCCCTTGTTGCGAAAGTATGTCTCAGTGCATGAAAGCCTCTGTGCGGGATCTCGAGCTTTTTGAGGAGCAATTCAAAGCTACGCTGATATGAACGTACAGATATTATATCCTGTCCGCTTGCCACAACAAAAGGCGAGCGGCTTTTCTTTTTTCTCTCGTGCAAAAGAGGGATTATTTGTTTTGGAATCGGAATTATTCTCGACGAGGTGAGACTTTTGGGCGCATTCACGGAACGTTCGTACTTGCCGGAACGATCCTTGCTATCGTGGCAGGTTTTGCTGACATTCAATTCTGCTTTTTTGAGATCGATATCGCTCCATTCGAGCGCCAAAATCTCGCCAATACGTAACCCGGTGTAAAGACAAAGAAATATACCGAACATTTTTTCACGTTTATCACTCAATACAGCAGATTCTATTTTCTTTTGCTCTGCGGGAGAAAAACACTCAATCTGCTTTTCTTGCGCCTTGGGGCGCTTTATTTTTTTCATTTCATATTTTTCGATCAACTCCAGATTGTAAGCTGCTTCAAATGACGATTGAATAACGGTGATAATCGCATTTACAGAGTTGGCAGATAAACCGTTACCGGTCTTAATGTTCCCGCTCTGCAAAAGGTCGGTTACAAAACGTTGAACAACAAGCGGGGTGATATCCCTCATTTCATACTCGCCGATCGAGGGAATAATATGATTGCGAATAATTTCGTTATAGCGCTGAAGTGTTTTTTTCTTTACACGCGGCTGTACATAGTGTATCAGCCATTCGGATAGCCAATCTTTGTATAACATTCATTCTCCTTTCATTATTCTTAGTTTTTATTTATTATACTGCGATTTGATTATATGTTACTGACAGAATTGTGTCGTAATATCAATTAGGGCGCAAAAAACGACAGTTAGGAATGGATTATTGACTTCAATTTTTATATATGATATTATTAATCTAAACATAAAGATCATGCATAAGGAGGTGTATGATTATGTAATCACTATGTTGTTTGTTCGAAATATAACTTGTGCAATTTAATTTTCTACTTTTATAATTGAAAGGAGCCTCAATCATGACAAAACGCACAATCAAAACATGTTCAGTAAAAACGTTAGCCATCTTTCTCTCGGTGTTGATGATTTTTTATCTCATCCCCGCGACAGCGTATGCCTCACTGTTTGAGGCTACTGAAGCAGAGTCAGTAGTTTCCGAAACCTCGGAACATACCGGTGAAATATTCGAAGATGTAAGTCGCAGAGAAGAAAACGTCAAGCACTTCCGCCTGGAAGACGGCACGTATATGGCTGCGCAGTACGACACAGCAGTCCACACTCTCGATGAAAACGGCGAGTGGCAGGACATCGATAACACACTATCCGAATCGGGTAGTGAATACTCGACAAGCAATGCCCGCATAAAATTTGCAAAAAAGATCACGGGCAACGAGAGCATTTTTACCCTACACGAAAACAACCGTAAGATCACGCTTTCGCTTGATGGCGCAATCAAGAAAACCACCGGTGTAGCAACCAACACCGAAACCGAGTTCGACGAGACCGCAACCACTCTCCAGAAGATGATGACCCTCGACAAGCTCTCCTCCCGCATTATTTACGAGGATATCCTTGACGGAGTTGATCTGGAGTATATCGTTGTTTCCAACAACGTAAAAGAAAATATCATTGTAAAAGAACAGAAGGACGTATATTCCTATTCCTTCACTCTTAAACTCAATAATCTCTCCGCATCTCTTTCGGCTACTGGTGATGTTGAAATAAGCGATCCTGACAACGGTGAGGTACTGTATATTATCCCCGCGCCAGTGGTTTATGATGCAAATATGACCTATGCATCCGAAACAGATGCTTATTATACTCTCGAAACCATTGGTCAGAAGGAATATCGCCTGACCGTTACTGCAAATGCATCGTGGATGAACGCGTCTGACCGTGCATTCCCCGTAACGATAGACCCCGCAATCTATCACGGTGGATATGGCATGCAGCAGATGTGCGACACCTGCGTTTCGCAGAACTATCCCACAAGTGTATACGGCTCAAGAACATATCTCAAGGTCGGCTATGACAGCGCAAATGCAAATCTCAAAGCATATGTAGCTATGCGTACGCTTCCGACGCTCCCCGCGGGTTCGATGATAAGCGAAGCGAAGCTCAATCTTACATATAATGGCACATCGGAAGGTATTTCAACCGCCAATCCTCTTACTCTTGTTGCCAAGAAGATCATCCGCAGCGGCTATACTTCGCTTTGGACAGAGTCATCTACAAACTATAATACCGCTATGACTTATGGCAAGGTTTTGGATTACAATAAAATCACAAGTGCAACAAGTGGCAATGTCGCACATTGGGACATCACTTCAGCAGTAGTTGATTGGTATGCCGACAGCACCTCCAACCAGGGTATTGCGATTATGCAGGAAGATATGACCGATACAGCTGTTCATACCGTACAGTTCCATTCATCTGACAGCACAACTATCGGCACAGGATACATGCCCTTCTTTACGATCTCCTATGTCAATACGATCGGCGTTGAAAGCTATTACTCCTATCAGTCTGCAAGTGCGGGTCTTGCGGGTACAGGTTATGTTAACACGGCAACCGGTGCACTTGCATTTATAAAGCCCCTGCTCTCCACAACCGACAGCCTTATGCCATATACTGTTTCGATGACATATAACTCGGACTTTGCGGGAAAGGCTTATCAGTATCCGAACGCGCAGACAGCGTATTCTACTTCTTATATGCCGTACGGCTTTAAGCTCAACATCAATGAAACTATCATCGAAAAGAGGTATACTAATTCCACCGCTGAACAGTCCACATATTACGTTTGGGCAGATTCGGACGGAACCGAGCATTGCTTTTTCCCCGTTGGCAATAGCACTACTGTATATCAAGACGAGGATGGACTGCAGTTAACTTTAACAATTTCGTCCTCTACCTGCACAATCACCGATGACAGTAAGACCGTCAAAACATTTACAAAATTGTCTTCGATGCCTTCCAGTGATGTTTACAGTGCATGGTATCTTACATCAATCGCAGACAAAAATAACAATAAAATTTCCTTCACTTTCGATACTGCGCACAAACCCACCGGAGTTACTTTAACTCCTAACGGAAGCGCAACAATTTCATTCTTTACTTTTGTATATAACAACGATGGAAACATCGCGATGATTCGCAATGATTCAAGTAAAGAAGCAATTGTATTCAGATATTCGAGCACATATAATGGCAGTATTGTAACCTCTGCCACAAAATATCTCCGTGAGATTGTTTATGCACACGGCAATTCAAGCGTAACAGCCACCAATTGGACAAATTTCTATAATAGTGCCAGCAATACAACAAATATTACGGTAGATGCCAAGGCAACATATACATATGACAGCGGTGGAAGACTCGATATAGCAACAGACACTCTCTCCGGATATCGTATAGATTATACTTATTCAAGCGGCAAAGTATCCATTATGCAGGAATACGGAAGTAAAACCGGAAGCACTTATATCGCGGGTCAAAAAATCGGCTTAACATATTCCAACGGATACACCGAGGCACGTATTAGCGGTACCGATGATGTATATGGAAACACCGACGATATAATTACCCGTTATGTCTTTGATAAAAACGGGCGCTCGGTAAATATTTATTCGACGGATTCATCGGGAACAACTGTTTACGGCGCATCTGCGGGTGAATATCAGGAAGCAGAAAAGGTAAAGAATAACCTCAAAACATCAACAGCAGTTGGCGGAAGTGCGACCAATTATTTACTCAACGGCAGTTTTGAGACCATCAATTCTTTGACTTCTGCGCCTTATTGGACAACAACGGGTTCAAGAGTAACTTATTCTATTACAGGCGATTCGTTTAACTCGACTTATGTATCTTTCGTTCCGATCCCAAACACAAGTGATCAGATTTCTCAGTATACAAAACTTCCAAAGGGTACGTTTACTCTTTCTATGTCAGTTAGTTCGATTGATTGCACCGATGTTCAAGTATTTGCTGATGTAACATCTTCAACTGCAGGAGTAAGTATAACCGAAGAAATACCGATAAATGAGAGTTACGTCTCCGGAATTCCGTATTTCTTTAGTATGACATTCGACAATAGTGTAGACAACGCCGTTTACAGCATAGCTATTCGAGTTGAGGGAGGGTCTTTTACCGATCCCAACAAAATCGTATCTATTGATGATGTTATGCTTGAAAAGCATGTCGGAAACAGCTCCTACTCTCTTGTTCAGATGGGCAGCTTTGATGAATTTGCGGTCAATAGTGCCGGAAATTTGACTGCTACAGTGGGAACTTATTGGCAGACGCCTTCGGGTACAGCCACGGCATATGCGTCGGGAAACACCCTATTCGGTAACGTTGGAAAAGTCATAGGCAATATCAATTCGGAGAATTATATTATTCAGCGCGTTTATACGGCGAGCGATTACACATTAAGTGCATATGACAACGATGCAGGAAATTTCGATCAGCCAAAGACCTTTACTCTTTCTGCATTCGCTTTGGGTACGACACAGGTTCCTAACGTGAACAGTAAATTCAGAATCCGAGTAAACGTATATTATTACAATGGAGAAGGTCTTACAGATACTGTAGAAACCAAGGACTTCTATTTTGTAAACGATACTCACGATTGGCAGTTCATTTGTGGATCACTCACTACCCGCGCGTACAGCTGTATTCACTATATTGACGTAATCTGCGAATATTCATATCAACCAGGCGGATACGCTCTATTTGACAATATTGCCGTTACCGAAAGTTCTGACGGAAACGTTATCGAATACGTATATTATGATAACAGCAACGCAACTCTTGAAGGTCTGCTCCGTATGCAGAAGAGCGGATATGACGCCGAATACTACGAATATAATTCGGATCGTTTAATCACAAGAATTGCCAATAATCGCGGAGAGCTCGTGGATTATACTTACCACGCCAACGGCGTAGATATCAAAGACGAAACTTATTACACATTTACATATGGAGATTCGGGAAAGAGTTATCCGTATCTTATGGATGATCCTGAATCTGCTATAAGTAAAAAAGCCAAAACCAGAACGACGTATTCATATAACTCTTTCGGGCAAATCACTTCTACAATCACATCTGCTTTGCTTGATAACGGCGTAGTTGATTCAGGGCAAAAGAACGTTTTATCAACTATCTCTTATCTGACAACTTCGGGTTCCAAGCTCTTTGGCGCAGTTATTGCTACAACAGACAATCTCGGACGAGTCACAAGGTATTTATATAATACCTCTTCGACCTTCAATTTCGGAGATCTGATGGCAGTTGTTAACGCAACTGCAGGAACAGGAACCTGCTATACCTACGATGCAATTGGCAATATATTAACCGTAACTCCGTGCACATACACTAGCAGCACGGGAACATACACAACCGTCAGCGGTGAAGAAAACATAACTTACAGCTATGCTACGACAGAGGATCCGCGCAATCTCTTGCAGTCGGTAACGACGGGAAGCACTACGTATACCTTCACATACGATGAATTTGGAAATAGTGATGCAATTTCTGCCGGATCCCGAGAGCTTGCGAGCTATGAATACTACGGTAACAACGGCAAGCTTAAATCTATCACTTACGGTAACGGATTTTTCGTCGAATACAAGTATGATGAACTTGACAATGTCAGTGAAGTATGGTATAATGGAGCAAGGGCATACGAATATACCTACACCGCCTACGGTCAGCTTTACCGCTTTGATAATCTGATCGACGGAACAAGCACAATATATGAGTATGACCCTACCGGCAGACTCGTCCATTTCACCGAATTTGATTCGAGTGCAATGGTCACCGAGTTTTCTTCGATCATATATTATGATAACGAAGGCAGAATAGACTATTACGATTATATCGGTGCATACACAAACAGCAGTGGAGTTAACGACTGGTCAACGACTTACAACATCAATTTTCTCAACGACGGCAGAATAAACGAACTCATTCTTACCGCCGCCGGCGACGTGACCGGAGAAACAGCAACTGCGATTGTAAACTTCTCTTATGACAAGTATAACAGACTAGATGGCAAAACATATAGTTATTCCTCAGCTTCTCAAACATTTTTAGGATTTACAGAATATACTTTCACCGAAACAACCGCTGCAACCTCCTCGCAGGTCGCTACTTATACAAGCACGGTAAACGGTTCAAACGTCACAAGTACTTATACATATGATGCCAACGGTTACATAACCAAGATCGCATTGAGCACGGGCGCGGAGTACAGATACGTATATGACGATCTCGGTCAGCTTAAACGCGAGGATAACACCGTTACCGGCAAGACGTATATTTATGAGTATGACGATGCCGGAAATATTACTAGCAAGAAGACCTACACTTTAACTGCTGCAGGTGTTACTCCGAGTGGACAGCCTTCTACGGCATCTTATGGATATAACGATTCTTGGGGTGATCTTCTTACTTCATACAACGGAGTAACCATTTCGTATGACGCAATAGGCAATCCTCTGTCATACTATAACGGATCAAGCTACACATTCACCTGGAAGAACGGCAGACAGCTTGCAGCGGCTTCGGTCAATGGCAACACGCTTTCCTTTAACTACAATGATGAAGGTATTCGCACAAGTAAGACCGTCAACGGAGTAGTCCATACATACCACCTCTCGGGTTCGGATATTATCGCCGAAGAATGGGGCAACAATCTTATTGTTTACCTCTATGATTCCAACGGCTCGCCCATGGGCATGCAGTACCGCACAAGCTCAATGGCAAAGGGTCTCTTCTATACCTTCTGGTTTGAGAAGAACCTGCAAGGCGATATAGTTGAAGTCTATAACTCGACAGGTACAAAGGTTATCTCCTACACCTACGATGCTTGGGGTAATTGCACAACTACCAACCATAACATCTCTGGCACAAATTCCTATGCAACATATAATCCTTTCCGTTATAGAGGCTACTACTACGACTCCGAACTTGAATTCTATTATCTCAATAGCAGATATTATGATTCGGCGATAAGCAGATTCATCAACGCAGATACGCTAGTAAGCACAGGTCAAGGCATCCTTGGCTACAATATGTTTGCGTATTGTAACAACGAACCAGTGTTCCATAAAGACTCGCAAGGGACTGAACCGGCAAGTGCTGAAAATAAGGACGATAACGATCTGATTGACGAGTTGGTGGGAAAACCCAGCGGCGGTGGCGGCGGTAAAGGCTTATCCGCAAAGAGTATTAAATCGCGACTACAAAAATGTGCACAGAAAGTCAACTCAACGATTAAAGAAAAAGGTCCGGTAGCTGGTACCTCAAAACACTCCTTATTTAAAGACTTAGCGCGGAAACTTAATATTAAAAATCTAAAATTTGAGGCTTCGTACATTAAAAATGGTAACAGTTGGCGAGCGGCTAATTATGGAGAACCTGGAAGTATACGGTTTGATGTTGTAGAAGTAGATGCCTCCGATAAACCCATTCGAGCCTGGGATTTTAAAACTGGTAACGCTGTGTTAACACCGTCAAGAATATCTCATATGCAGCAAGCAAGCGGATTATCCGATATACCTATTGAGATGATAAAATAGAATACCGTATAACGCCAAAGGAGAATGAATATGAACAATACTCGCGATGTCGGAAACAAGTTGGCTCCTTTCTTCAGAGCACACGGTTTTACGAGAAAAAATAATACGTTTTTTAAGATACAAAATAATATCGCTTTTTGTGTAGGTTTAGAGCGTCCGGGAGGACTGTACACTTTATGCTATATTATACCTTTATATATACCCACATCTGTGCGGCATATTACATATGGCGGGCGCTTACAGAGTTTCAAACCTTTCCAAGTTCACAACTTTGACTTTAATTGGAGCGAACCTTCTCAGCTTGAAGTATTCGTTAAACGGACTATGGAATGCTGTGAAAAATACTTTTTTCCACTATACGACAGTATTGCCACCCCCGAAGATTTGATGTTTTTTCTCAACAAAGGATATCAATATGTTCACACGTTTTTGACTGATCTGGATATATTACATTATTACGAGCTTAGAATGTATACAAATTTTGTATTATCTTGCTATAATGATATGGTTACAGATGTTGCGAAGATGTGTTTTGAAATTGACGATTGCCAAGTTATTTCCAATGAACAAAAAAGCAAGTGGAAAGAGGAAATAACCAAATTTGCTGATTTCAGATTCGCTCCTGCGGAAGAAAAAGAGAAATTCATAAAAAACACAATCGAACACTCAATAATCGCATGTAGATTTAAAAAGTAATGGTTTAAACCTCAAAATATGGTCAAATCCCCGCTTAGCCTCGCGTTGAGCGAGGATTTGACAATTAGATGATCGTATACGAATTACCTCCACCAATGGCGCAATACGTACTCCTTTGACGTATTATAACGGCACAAGCTATATATTCACCTGGAAGAACGGCAGACAGCTTGCAGCCGTGTCCTCGGATGATTTCGAGCTTGAGTTTGTTTACAACGACGAAGGTATTCGTACTCAAAAGATTGTAAACGACTCCGAAATTCATACCTATCATCGCTCGGGTACTGACATAATCGCCGAGGAGTGGGGCAGCAATCTGATCGTATATCTCTACGACTCGGACGGTTCGCCTATGGGAATGCAGTATCGCAGAAACTCGATGGATGTAGGAGAGTTCTACACCTTCTGGTTTGAGAAAAATCTTCAGGGTGATATTGTCGCGGTTTACAACTCGGCAGGAATAAAGGTTATCTCCTATTCCTACGATGCCTGGGGTAATTGCACAACAACCAACCACAACATCTCTGGAACGAATTCCTACGCAACATATAATCCCTTCCGTTACAGAGGCTACTACTACGATTCCGAGCTTGGATTCTATTATCTCAATAGCAGATATTATGATTCTGCGGTTGGTAGATTTATTAATGCGGACACGTTGGTCAGCACAGGTCAAGGCATCCTTGGCTACAATATGTTTGCGTATTGCAACAATGAACCGGTGTTCCAAAAAGACTCGCAAGGAACCGAACCGGAAAGTGTTGAAAATAAGGATGATAACGATCTGCTTGACGAGTTGGTAGGAAAACCCAGCGGCGGTGGCTCAGTCAAGATTAAAGGTATTAATAGCAATAAAGGCGGCACAATAAACCACAAACGTCCAACCGTAATTGAGGCCCCGGAATCTTCAAACCCCACACAAATGAAAAAAGCTGACGCAGTAGATGCATGGGACGACTATTTAGGTAATCAACAAACAAATTATAATCCATATAAAGGAGTTAATGACCCTAACAGAATATTTTCCTCTGATGGCACCAGAAGCATTAGATTTGGCAATCACGAAATGGATTCATGGGGAACTTCAAAAGCGCACTTTCATTTTGAAAGATGGGAATACAACGCCTTTAATTATACCGTAACTTGGTATAGTACAATACAAAGATTAAAATAATTATGTGGAGAAAATATGGTAATAACAATTAATAAAGTTTATCGTGATAATTATGTTGAGGTATCCTCGCCTCATGGCGTTTTCTGCGGAAAATATTTGGGTGACAATATCTGTATAGGCAAGAAGTGCGATGTTGAAATTGACATACCCAAAATTTTTGCTTACTGTGATTTTAAAGTATCTGATATTCAATCGTTTAATATAGTTACATCAAATGGGATAACAACGCTCAGAGGATTGGTTCATGAAGTAGACAATAATGTAATTATTCTCCGGTTCGGTTTAGATTTGATATCTATAGAGATAACCGTAGATGTAAACTATCAATTGCTTTTGAACCAATATGTATCTCTTACTTTTGATAAAGTTGCATTATACGATACAGGTACGGTTTAGATAAATAATGTCTCACAACTTCTAAATATTAGCATGTAACAAATATAGATACACCGCCTACGGTCAGCTTTCCCGCTTCGACAATCTGATCGACGACACAAGGACGATATATGAGTACGATCCCTCTAGCAGACTCGTCTACTTCACCGAGTTTGATTCGGAAGATATGGTCAATGAGTTTTCTTCGCTGATAGTATACTATTGCATTTTCAATTAATATTTCATTTCTTTTTTAGTTTGAGTTCGCTCACTAAGCCCCCACCTACAGTCCACAACCAAGGCAGACTAATCCCTTGGTTGTGGACATCTTTTTTGTTCTTATGGTCTACACTTATATAGGCTAGATTGTTTCGACCCATCCGCACGTCTGCGATGAGTAACCGTCACGTAGCCTTTACTTACAAG
>JAZSEA010000078.1:0-49324 GCA_045531455.1 Eubacteriales bacterium | reverse complement strand
ACTGATTTCTCTTTGATTTCTGAAGAGGAGCTTCTTCGTGTTGTTCATCTTATTAACTCTCGTCCTCGTAAATGTCTTGATTTCCTTTCTCCTTTGGACTTTATTTCTAAAAAATGTTGCACTTGACTTGACAATCCGCCGACCGCGGGGGAGCGGTGGAAGGAGAACGCGATTGAACTTCTGTGTGTTTTTCGTGCAAGATTCGGGCGGAGAGTGATGGTGTACGGCTTTCCGATAATCTTACCGAATTCATTCCTCATAGAAAACTTAAATGACCCAGCCCCTTCGCTCTATTTTTCAGCCAAATTAATGATCTTTTTTCCTTTTCTTTTTGCATAAGCATAAGTTTTATATGCTCCGCCCCATTCGTGATCGATAAAGGCGATTACAATATCGGCTTTTTCCACCATATATTGATTTCGGTAATTGATAGCAAATTTCAGAGGCTTGTTTTCTATGTCGGGATATATCAGAGAATCGAAAAGAACCGCATATGCAGGGTCTACGTTCATATACGGAGTAACAAAAACCAGCGAGACGTTCGGGTGCTTGCTCTTGAATTTTTTACAGCAGGAGTAAGCGAAAGAATCAAAATTACCGTATCCGCCGAGGAAAAACTCCGCGTGCATATCTCCGATTTCCAATTCGAGCAATTCGAGCAATTCGTGCTCATATTCATCGGTTTTATTGAACGTTGAGTGTCCGCAAAATGTTATTGTCATAAATGAAGGTCCCCTGTTATGAAGATATGCCTTCGTATTATACACGTTGATTATGAATAATCAATCAACATGTAGGTGTACCTTCTTATAATTTTTTATGAACATTGGTAAAATATATGTAGGTAAAACTACCGTATTTTTACTGGTGAGGTGGAAGCTTTTGACTGTCAATAACGCTGTTGCCAAGCGTATTTCAAATTTGCTTAAAGAAAAGAATATGACCCAATACCGTTTGGAGCAAGAATCGGGCATTCAGCATGGAAGTATGCAGTGTATTATGAATGGCCGTAATAAAACCGTGACATTGAGTACTGTCATTATGCTTGCCAGAGGGTTTGATATGTCTCTGACTGATTTTTTAGATGATGAAATATTTTCTTCAAGTGAACTGGAATTGGAAAAACCTTAACTGTCATAATGCTGCTTCAGGTTGTATGCTTTTGATTGAATTTGCCTTATGATATATCAGAACTAGGTCTTCTACCGCTTCCGCGGTCCCAAGCTGCGGTACGCAGGTATTCCCTCACAGAGGGGGGGCTTATTGGTGAGCGCAAACATTTAGCTTCTACAATGAATTATGCTTTTATCAATACTATTATTTGGAAAATTGGTGCAAAATAATGGTGTTTAATTGCACTCAATTTAGATGTATAATATATACACGAGAGGAGTGATGAAAATGTTCAAGGTCAAGAAAACAGAATATACGAATAAAACATTCAGGATACCCACCGAACTTGTCAAAAGAATGGAGATCATTGCGCAAGAACAAAATGTTTCGTTGAATAATCTTGTTGTTCAATGCTGCGAATACGCTCTTGATAACATTACTCCGAATGACAGCAGCGAAAAGAAAAAATGAATATAAATCTTTGAAAGAAGATCAAGAGGGGCTGACTCATTAACTTGAGTGATTCAGTCCCTTTTTGATGTCCTTGACATCCTCATCCACCGCGCCTCCGCCCGAAGTATTTGCTTAGAAATAAAAAAAGCGCGATCGCGTTCTCCTTCCACCGTCGTCAAGCGACGGTCCCCCTCCCTCCCGGAGGGAGGCTTAAGAGTCACTGCGAATCTCTTCGGATATTCAACGAACATCGTTATAAATTAACCTATAAAAAGCAAATAGGAATATTTTATTGAAAAGGTTTGCCTAAACTCCATTGTGAGTGCAAACTGATTTAAATAAAATATTCCTATTTTAATATGAAAAATTACAGATACAAACGATATTCGATGTAGAAATATCGAGATTTGCACAAACCCTTTACCTCCCTCCGGGAGGGAGGGGGACCGACGCAGGTCGGTGGAAGGAGCCTGCGATCGAACCTCTATGTATTTTTCGCGCAAGCTTTGGGCAGAGAGTGATGGCTTGCGTTTTTTGCAAACTTTTTCAATAAATCATTCCTGTTTGACATATGATGATTTATTCGAGATTTTCACATAGTAAAAGGGATGATCCATTTGTTAATGGATCAGCCCCGGTTTAATTAATCGGATCAGTCTCTTTCAATAAGAAGCTTGGGTTTGCTTCTGCCGCGTGCGCCGTAGAGAGTGTCTTCGTCCATAATGTAGACGTAGCCGCCGAACTCGCCGAAGTAAGCATCGTCAAGAACGAGCTTGCCCTTCTTCTTGCCGGTGGTGGCGTAAACGCCGTCATCGTCTGCGTAGTAAACGTAATCGTCAGCGTCGATAGCGAGAGAGCCTGTAACGTCATCGGTCGAAAGCTCCTTCGACTTGCCGCCCTTCTTACCGTTTACAACGTGAAGCTCGGAGTCGGTGATGAAGTAAACGTACTTGCGGTCGGAGGTTACAACGTAGCTGTCAACGTCCTTTGCGATGGTCTTTGCCTTGTCCTTAGCCTTCTCGCCCTTGGAGATCTGAAGCACCATCAGCTCCTCGTCCTCGTAGTAGTAGAGGAATTCCGCGCTGTCATCGAGAGTGAAGCGCGTGCTGTCAGCCTTGACGAGCTTGACGTTCTTGCTTTCCTTCTTTGCAACGTAGTAAGCGGTCGAGCCGGAGGTGTAAACGTGGTTGTAAAGGTTCTCAACGGGATAAATATACGCGCCCTTGCTTGTGATTCTGTATTCCTCAGCGGTGTATCTGGGAACGAGAAGCTCGATCGGGTCGCCTGCAGCCTTGATGGGCTCCTTCGCCTTGGTCGAGATATAGGTCTTGCCGTTACTCTGATACATGATCTGGGTTCCGTCGAGGTTGAGCGCGAAGTCTGTGCCGTCGCAGGAGTCGATCTTGGTCTCGTCACCCTTCTTGTTGTAGGAGAAGAGAGTGATCTTGCGATCTTCCTCATCCATAGCAACCGCGTAGATGTACTTGCCGCCGTTGCTCATACCGATAACGTCGCCGAGACATTCGTCGGTAACCTCAACCGACTTCTTGCCGTTGAAGTAGTAGAGGGATCTCTCGAGTCCGTCGGAGCAGAAGTATGCAACGCTCTTACCGTCGGGGGAGATGGTGTAGGAGAGGATTATGGAGTCGAGCTCGTTTTCGTGGATCTCGACGCTCTTGCTGCTCGAAAGCTTGCGGTAGTAGTAGGTTACGTCGGTGCCGTCAACAACGGTGTAAACGACCGAGTCGCCGTAGATCGAGAGGGAATAGTCGCCGACGTCCTCGGCGATCTGCTTTGCCTTCTTGCCCTTGAGGAGGTAGAGGGTGCCGTCGTTGTCAAAAACGGTGACCTTGCCGTCGATGGAGGTCTCGAAGTCGTCAACGTCCTCGGCGTCGGTCTTGATCTTGACGGTCTTGCCTTCCGTCATCGTATAAACGACGTCGTCATATGCGTCCATAATGACGAGAGAATCGTAGGTGAGGTAGCCGTTGCTCTCGGGAATGAGACCCGCGATAACGGAAACGACGATGATGATTCCGAGAAGTCCGATAACGCCCGCGTAAGCATAGAGCTTCTTGTCGCCGAGCATCTCGCCGAGCTTTTCGTCAGCCTTCTTTGCGATCTCCTTTGTCTTATCCCACGCGCCCGCGAGGAAGACCTTTGCCTGAGCGAGGATGTCAGCTGCGGAGTCCTTCTTTTCAGGAGCGGGAGCCGCCTGAGTCTCGGTGACTACGGGAGTCTCGGTGACTGCGGGAGCTTCGGTAGCAGGAGCCGCTGTGGGAGCAGGAGCCGCTTCGGTAGGTTGACCGCATGACGTACAGAATTTCGCGCCGTCTTCGATCTTGGCGCCACATTTGGTACAGAACATTTTAGTTTCTCCTTGTATTGAAATTCAAAAATAACGTATCGGGTAGCTTTCGCAAATACCCAACTATAATTGTATCACAAAATTGATCAAATGTCAATAATTAGTAGGAAAAAGAGGGGCAAGAAAGCAAATGTAAACCGTGGGTTGCTAAATTTTAAAGCAGGGTTGGTAGACTTTACATCGAAAAAGTGGTATAATAATAGCAGAAAAGAACCGGAGGCAAGCATGAACATCGGCGAAAACATCTATAAATACCGCACGGCGAACAATATGTCGCAGACCGATCTCGCAAACGCGCTTGAGGTCTCGCGCCAGTCTGTCTCAAAATGGGAGAACAATTCTGCCGTGCCCGACCTTGAACGAATTATTAAAATGAGCAAGCTCTTTGACGTTACTCTTGATGAGCTCGTCTACGGAGAAAAGCCGACGCCACCCGCTCCTCCCGCACCGCCCTCCGATGCGACACCTCAGCTTACGCTGAACGTAAAGTCAAAGACTGTGGCGGGCTGCTTTATGCTGATCTTCGGAATGGTGTTTTTCCTTTTGTCAATTTTTTGGGGCGACCATCTTTGGTTCGGCGAGGAGATCGGAGAGCTCGTTTCAATAACGATCGTTCTGATCTCGCTCTCGCTGATCGCCACCGATAATTTCAGAGTATTCGCCGTATGCGCGGTGATTTATACACTATATTCGGTAGTCTGCTTCGGTATTCTTCAGGTAACGAGCATTGCGAACTATATTTTCACCTTTGTTGCCAGCTGGATAATCCTGATCTGGTTCCTCGTCTGGGGAAGAAATGCAAGCGCAAAAGAGGAAGGGGAAAAGAATGATTGAGAATATCTGCGAAACGCTTCGTGAGCTGAATATCTGGAGTGTGACCGTGCGAATACTTCTTGCCCTTATCCTCGGCGGATGCATCGGACTCGAGCGCGGATACCACGGGCGCGCCGCGGGTCTGCGGACTCATATCCTCGTCTGCCTCGGCGCGGCATTGGCGGCGATGACGGGAGTTTATGAGGTAAAGGTCCTCGGATTTTCGGCTGACCCGTTGCGAGTCGCGGCGCAGGTCATCTCGGGTATCGGATTTCTCGGCGTCGGAACGATCATAGTCCGCAACCGCTCGCAGGTCACGGGACTTACCACAGCCGCGGGACTTTGGGCAACGGGAAGCATCGGCATTGCGATCGGGATCGGATTCTACATAGCCGCGATCCTTGCCTTCCTGATCGTATTTCTGACGATCACGCTTCTGATCCATCTTGAAAAGAAATCGAAGAAGAGCGACACGAATTACTGCTACGTCGAGCTTTTCGATTCTGCAAAAACCAAGGAATTCTGCGATATTGCCGCGCAATACGCTTCGAAGATAGAGATCGTGCCTGCGAAAAGCGGAATTTCGGGCCATATCGGCATCGAATTCAAATCAAAAACTCCCGGGGATTTTGAAGCCCTCCTTTTGATCTCCGGTGAGAGCGAGGACGTCGTGATCGCGCTCCCCGCCAAATATTGAGAGCGTGCGAAGGTGAACGACTCCGCAAGCCCGAAAATACCCTGCATTCCGTCGTGAACGAGGCGGTGTGCAGGGCGTTTTTATGCGATCAGAATATTTTGAGACCGAGAAGCTCGTTGATTCTTTCGGTGACGAGCTTTGTTTTCATTTCGACGGTCTCCTGTTGAGGGATGATGGAGAAGGAGGGATGCTTTGACCAGACCGAACGCGCGCGTGCGGAAAGCGCGGCGATCTCCTCGTAGTCGACCTCGAGCCTCGTGGTCGTTTCGTCCTCGTGGAAATTCAGTCTATCGCCCTCGAGGAAGACGGCGTGCGTGTAGCGTCCGTAGAGTGAATCGCGGTCGACTCCGAACTCGGCGAATTCCTCGTCGGTCAGATAGACCATCGCGTCGATCGCACCGCGGTCGGTGATCAGAACGGTGTCCTTGTCGGCGCAGGCGCAGTTTTCGAGGAGCAGCCTCTCGGCGTGGCATTGACCCTTGAGTATGTAATGCTGGCGCAGAAGCTGACTGTCGAGCGCGCTGACGGAGTCGGGACGGTTGTGCAGAAAAACTGTGGCGGTCTCGTCAAGAAATATGACCTTGACCTCGTCGCTCCTCGGCATAGTCTTGAGCGCGCGAAGCACGGAGCTTTTTCCCGAAGCGGGTCCTCCCGCAAGTGCGATTACGATTTTTCTCATATCAATATCCTCAAAATTTGTCGAATTCTGGCTTTTTTATATTATAACATTTTTCGGAAGGAATGGCAAGTGGCTTTTGAAAATTAGTATCCATAATTGGAAAAGCCGCGCGGAAATCCCGATTCTTTCCTATTAATAATAAAACAATCGCACTTTTTTGCCGAAAATGAAGACAAATTTACAAAAAGACCTTTACTTTTGGTCAAAAAAGTGATATGATATAGTGGGTCTGAATGAAGACCTTCTATTGTCACGCAAAAATAATAAAAATTCAAATACAAACGGAGGACAAACCACATGGCTATCAAACGTACAAAGATTTCCATGGACGGTAACACCGCTGCCGCGCACGTATCGTACGCGTTCACCGAGGTTGCCGCAATCTACCCCATCACTCCCTCTTCGCCTATGGCGGAGACCACCGATGCTTGGTCCGCGACCGACAAGAACCTTCTCGGCAAGCCCGCACGTAACATCTTCGGTGAGCGCGTAAGCGTTATCGAGATGCAGTCCGAGGCAGGCGCAGCAGGTGCTGTTCACGGTTCTCTTGCTTCCGGTGCTCTTACCACCACCTACACCGCATCTCAGGGACTTCTTCTTATGATCCCCAATATGTACAAGATCGCAGGCGAGCTCCTTCCCGGCGTTATCCACGTTTCGGCAAGAGCAGTAGCTTCCCACGCTCTTAACATCTTCGGCGATCATTCCGATATCTACGCGTGCCGTCAGACCGGTTACGCTATGCTCGCTGAGACCAATCAGCAGGAGATCATGGACCTCGGCGCAGTTGCTCACCTCGCGTCGCTCAAGGGCCGCGTTCCCGTACTTAACTTCTTTGACGGCTTCCGTACCTCCCACGAGATCCAGAAGATCGAGGCTTGGGAGATCGAGGACCTCAAGGAAATGGTTGACTGGGATTCCGTCAAGGCATTCCGCTCCAGAGCTCTCAACCCCGAGCATCCCGTTCTCCGCGGTTCCGCAGAAAACGGCGACATCTTCTTCCAGCACCGCGAGGCTTGCAACCCCTACTACGATGCATTCCCCGCAATCGTTGAGGAGTATATGGACAAGGTCAACGCAAAGCTCGGCACCGATTATAAGCTCTTCAACTACTACGGCGCACCCGATGCAGATCGCGTGATCGTTGCTATGGGTTCGGTTTGTGACGTTGCAGAGGAGGTTATCGACTACCTCAACGCAAACGGCGAGAAGGTCGGTCTTATCAAGGTTCGTCTCTACAGACCCTGGAGAGCTGACAGACTTCTTGAGGCTATTCCCGCAACCGTCAAGTCCATCGCAGTTCTCGACCGTACCAAGGAGCCCGGCTCCCTCGGCGAGCCCCTCTACCTCGACGTTGTCGCTTCCCTCGCTAACGCAGGTAAGGACGTTAAGGTCGTTGGCGGACGTTACGGTCTCGGTTCCAAGGATACCACTCCCGCTTCCATCTTCGCTTGCTTCGAGAATCTCGCGGCAGCTGCTCCCAAGAACGGCTTCACTCTCGGCATCGTAGACGACGTTACCGGTCTCTCTCTCGAGGAGAAGGCTTGTCCCGACACCGCTGCTGCAGGCACCGTTGCTTGTAAGTTCTGGGGTCTCGGCGGCGACGGTACCGTTGGCGCAAACAAGAACTCCATCAAGATCATCGGTGACCACACCGATAAGTACATCCAGGCTTACTTCCAGTATGACTCGAAGAAGACCTCGGGTATCACCATCTCCCACCTCCGCTTCGGCGACGCTCCCATCAAGAGCCCCTACTACATCAACAAGGCGAACTTCGTAGCTTGCCACAACAAGGCATACCTCGCTAAGTACGATATGGTTCAGGACGTTAAGCCCGGCGGAACCTTCCTCCTTGACTGCGACTGGACAGTTGACCAGCTCGACGCAAACCTCCCCGCAGCAGTTAAGAAGTACATCGCTCAGAACAACATCAATTTCTACATCATCGACGGTACCGGTATCGCTCTCAACCGCATCGGCAACGGTAAGGTTAAGAACACCGTTCTCCAGTCCGCATTCTTCTCCCTCGCAGGCATCCTTCCCAAGGAAGACGCTATCGAGTATATGAAGAAGATGGCATACAAGTCCTACATCAAGAAGGGTCAGGCTATCGTTGACCTCAACTACAACGCTATCGACGCGGGTGCAGACGCATTCGTTAAGGTAGACGTTCCCGCTGAGTGGGCAAACTGCGCTGACGACGCTCCCGAGGCACCGAAGACCGGCGACCGTCCCGAGCTCGTTGACTTCGTAAACAAGGTTGCAGTTCCCGTTTCTCATATGAGAGGCGACTCCCTCCCCGTTTCCGCATTTGCAGGAATGGCAGACGGTACCTTCCCGCAGGGTAGCGCAGCTTTCGAGAAGCGCGGCGTTGCAGTAAGCGTTCCTACCTGGGATCCCACCAAGTGCGTACAGTGTAATATGTGTTCCTTCGTATGTCCTCACGCCGCAATCAGACCCTACGCTCTCGATGAGGCAGAGGCAGCAGCTGCTCCCGCAGATACCAAGTACACTGCAAAGCCTGCTATGAAGACAAACTACAAGTTCACCATCGGCATCTCCACCCTTGACTGTATGGGTTGTACCCTCTGCGTTAAGGCTTGCAAGGTCGGATGCCTTACCATGGTTCCTTCCTACACCGTTCTCGATCAGCAGAATGCTTTCGATTACTGCGTAGCAAACGTTTCCGAGAAGGAACTTCCTTACGGACAGAACACCATCAAGGGCAGCCAGTTCAAGCAGCCCCTCCTCGAGTTCTCCGGCTCTTGCGCAGGCTGTGCCGAGACCTCCTATGCACGTCTCATCACCCAGCTCTTCGGTGAGAGAATGTACATCTCCAACGCAACCGGATGCTCCTCTATCTGGGGCGGCTCCGCACCTGCAACTCCTTACACCGTTAACCGTGAGAGCGGCCGCGGTCCCGCTTGGGGCAACTCCCTCTTCGAGGACAACGCAGAGCACGGTCTCGGTATCTCGATCGGTCAGAAGACCATCCGCGAGAAGCTCATCAATAAGGTAAAGGCTCTCGAGACTCCTTGCGAGCACTGCAAGTCCGTGATCGACGCATACCTCAATACCCTTGACGACGGTGAGGCTAACGCTCCCGCAACCGCAGCACTTGTTGAGCTCCTTGAGGGCTGGGCAGAAAAGGGCTGTGAGGCGTCGAAGGAAATTCTTGCCGAGAAGGAATACCTCGCTAAGAAGTCCGTATGGATCTTCGGCGGCGACGGTTGGGCATACGACATCGGATTCGGCGGTCTTGACCACGTTCTCGCATCCGGAGAGGACGTAAACGTAATGGTATTCGATACCGAGGTTTACTCCAACACCGGCGGACAGGCATCCAAGGCTTCCCAGATCGGTCAGGTTGCACAGTTTGCAGCTGCAGGTAAGGCAATCGGCAAGAAGAATCTTGCAGAGATCGCAATGTCCTACGGTTACGTATACGTAGCACAGGTTGCTATGGGCGCAGATATGAACCAGCTGCTCAAGGCTCTCTCCGAGGCTGAGGCATACCACGGACCTTCTCTCGTTATCGGTTACGCTCCTTGTGAGATGCACGGTATCAAGGGCGGTATGTTCAACTGCCAGCTCGAGATGAAGAGAGCGGTTGACGCAGGCTACTGGCAGATGTTCCGCTACAACCCTGCACTCAAGGCAGAGGGTAAGAATCCTCTTACCATCGACTCGAAGGAACCCACCGGCGACTACCGCGAGTTCATCACCTCCGAGACTCGTTACAGCCGTCTGGCACAGCAGTTCCCCGAGAGAGCAGAACAGCTCTTCGCTAAGGCTGAGAACGCAGCTAAGGAAAAGTACGCAAGACTTGTTAAGTACGGCAAGCTCTTTGAGTAAGATATAAAACACCAAACGCACCGCGAAAGCGGTGCGTTTGGTGTTTTAGTGGACAGTGGTTAGTGGACAGTGAACAGAAAGAGGCGGGTTAGTGCCTCAAACGGCGGAAATTTTTGATCGATATAAAAATGCTGAAAGCTTTTGAAGATTCTAAAGAAACTTTTCTCGAAAAGTTTCTTTAGCCGCGCTCCGCAGAGTGCGTAACTCTCTCTTGTGCTCGGAGCCGACTGCGCCCCTGCAGGCGGCTTGAAAGGAGTAAAACCACCGTTTGCACGGTGGTTTTTGCTCATTCACTCTATTAAATGTCATTTTTCATCAAAAAATCCCTTATATTCATATGAATAATTCCATCACGGCTCATATCGAACTCATCCATCGAGAGCACGTATTTGGGGTAATTATCACCTACCCCCGCGTATGCCCCGAACTCTCGCTCCGCAGTTTTCTCTGACGCAAGCATATAACAGACCTGGATATATATACGCTTGCCACCTTTATCGCAGACAAGATCGATCTCGCGGGTGCCGTTTTTGCCTATGCAGACCTTATATCCGCGCCTGAGCATTTCAATGCACACGATATTTTCAAGTATAAGCTCGATATCCCGCAGATTATTTCCGTAAAGTGCTTGCCTCAGTCCGTGGTCAGAAAGATAGTATTTTTCATTTATCTTGAGTATTTCCTTGCCTTCGAGATCCATACGGCTGACTCTGTAAAAGAGAAACGCCTTTTCGCAGGCGGAAAGATAGTTGATGATCGTATCAACCGACACCTGCCTTTTTTCGCTTTTAAGATAAGCAGATATGCTGTTTGCGGAAAAGGTGTGCCCGATATTGGCAACAGCATACGCCATAATGCGTTCAAGCAGCTCCACATCGCGCAATCTGTTTCTTTTTACTATGTCCTTTATAACGACCGAGGCGTAAATATCCTTCAGATACTGCGCTTTTGCATTTTCGTCAAGCGGTGCTGTCGCCAGAAATGGCAATCCTCCGTATTTTACGTATTCCGTAAAATAGGTGCTGACAGTTTCATCCCCGCCCGACGCGCGCCTCGCCTCGCAATATTCTGCGAAAGAAAAGGGGTATACCGAAAACTCAACGTAACGCCCCGAGAGAAGTGTGGCATATTCGCCCGAAAGCATCTTTGCGTTTGAGCCCGTAATATATATATCAACGTCCGAATTTACACGCAGAGAATTAACACATTTTTCCCAATCGGACACTTCCTGAATCTCGTCGAGGAAAAGATAAGCACGTCCGTTTGTTTTAGCGATCAGATTTTTCAGATAATCGTGCAGAGCCTCCGCTCTTGTCAATTTAGAATAGGTCATATCCTCAAAATTGATTGCTATGAAGCTTTCATCCGAGACACCGCGTTCCCTCAACTCTTCTTTTATCAGCTCAAGCATTATGGATTTTCCGCTTCTGCGGACACCGACAATGACCTTTATAAGCTCGATCTGATCAATAAAAGGTCTTATCTGCGAAATGTAGCTTTCTCTTTTGATCATTATATCATCCCCTTTTGATCTTATTTGTAATTATTATATCAAAAATATAATCGAAAGTCAAGACAAAATTTGTGTTTTTATCGACTATAATCGAAACTTTCCTTAATTAAGGCGTTTTTATCGACTATAATAGATAAATATCGACCAAAAACACAGCACCGCGCATCCGACTCGTGCACTACGGATGCACGGTGTTTTTGATTTGAATTCTATTCCGATATGGTTGCCGATTACGCAACTTACCGATTTTTGAATTAAAATGAGAAAATCCCGCGCGTCAGCGCGGGATTTTTACCTTTCACTAGCCACTTAATTCCTCTTCCACTCGGTTCCCTTTGCGGAGTCGATGAGGATAATGCCCTCTGCGGCGAGCTCGTTGCGGATACGGTCAGCCTCGGCGAAGTTCTTTGCCTTCTTTGCGGCGGTGCGTGCCTCTACGAGTGCCTCGATACGTGCGTATTCGGGATCGGCTGCTGCTGCGGCTGCCTTTGCGGCGGCTTTCGCTGCTGCCTCGGCGTCCTCTGCGGCGTTGATAGCCGATGCTGCATCGATCAGACCGAGCATAAGTACCTGCTCGAAGTCGCGGATAGCGGCAAGCTTTGTTGCGGCGTTAGTCTTTGCCTTGAGTACGTCGTAAAGCGCGGTTACTGCAAGCGAGGTGTTGAGATCGTTGTCAAGCGCGTCGGTGAAACGCTTCTTGAGAGATGCGAAAACTTCCGCGTCGACCTCTCCGTTATCCTCGCGGAGAAGGGGAGCGATCTTTGCGACGAGCTTGTTGTATGCGGTGGTCGCGTTGTCGAGGTTTTCATAGGAGAAAACGAGCGACTTGCGGTAGTGCGACTGCATACAGAAGAAACGGTATGCAAGGGGAGAGTAGCCCTTCGATTCAAGGAGCGAGACGGTGAGGAATTCGCCGCTCGACTTGCTCATTTTGCCCGAATTTGTGTTGAGATGGAGTACGTGCATCCAATGGCGGCACCATTCGTGGCCGAGGTAAGCCTCGCTCTGCGCGATCTCGTTAGTGTGGTGGGGGAATGCGTTGTCGATTCCGCCGCAATGGATGTCGCAGTATTCACCGAGGTGCTTCATTGCGATGCAGGAGCACTCGATGTGCCAGCCGGGATAGCCGATGCCCCAGGGGCTCTGCCATTTGAGCTCCTGATCGTCGAACTTCGACTTTGTGAACCAAAGAACGAAGTCCGCGCGGTTGCGCTTGTTGCCGTCAGCCTCAACGCCCTCGCGTACGCCGACCTCGAGGTCTTCCTCGTTGAAGTCGTGGAAAGCGTAGTAGGATTCGAGCTTGGATGTGTCAAAATAGATATTTCCGCCCGCCTCGTAAGCGTAACCCTTCTCGATCAGAGCCTCGATTACGCGGATGAAGTCGTCGATA
The DNA here is from genome assembly GCA_045531455.1 of Eubacteriales bacterium. Taxonomy (GTDB): domain Bacteria; phylum Bacillota; class Clostridia; order Oscillospirales; family CAG-272; genus CAG-390. Next base: position 36,440 of record JAZSEA010000078.1, on the reverse strand, counting down.
CAGGAGGTTGCGGGCTCAATGACGTCGGGGATGCGGATATTCAGCTTCTTGCAGTCGGCGAAGAAAGCGTCGGTATAAAACTTGGCGATCTCCATAACCGTCTTTTTCTCGCGCTTTGCGCCCTTGAGCATCTTGTCGTCGCCCGTGTCACCGTCGCTGGTGAGGTGTCCGACGTCGGTGATATTCATAACGCGCTTGACCTCGTAGCCCGAGTAGCGGAGATAGCGGTCGAGGATGTCCTCCATCATATATGTGCGGAGGTTGCCGATGTGAGCGTAATGGTAAACTGTGGGACCGCAGGTGTAGATCGAGACCTTGCCCTCCTCGCGGGGCTTGAACTCGTCGCGTGCGTGTGTCAGAGAATTGTAGAGGATCATTTATTTTACCGTCCTTTCGGAATATGTCTATTATAATATTATAGCAGATATTTTCTTTAATGTCAACAAGGAAGTGCAGAGTGCAGAATGCAGAGTGCAGAGTTAAGGAAAATTTCCTCACTTTGTTCGGAAATTATTTAATTAAAATACTTTTCGAGCTTTGCGAGAAAAGTTACATTAACTCTGAACTCTGAACTCTAAACTCAATATGTCGGCGTATCGAGTCTCCACTCGCCGCCCTCAAAAACGAAGGTGAGCGTGACGGTATGCTCGCCCGTGACGACCTGGAAGTTTTCATAGTCGATGTATCTGCCGTTGGCGGTGATCTCGATATTGACGAGATCTGCGCGCGAGGGCTTGATTATCTTCATAGTCGAGTAGTCGTAGGTCTTGTGCTCCTCGAAATAGGGCTTGAATTCGTTCGATTTGAGGAGGTAGAAGCCGTCGATACTGTCGTCGACGCGGTAGCGGGCGTAGCTGATCTCGGTGCCGAGCGCGATTCCGTCGAACATTGCGGCGTAAACTCCGCCGTAGCCCATCGATTCCTCGGTCCAATCCTCGCCCTTGAGGTAGCTTTGAGTGTAGACCGATTCGGCAAGAGCCATGATCGATTCGAGGTCCTGATATTTGCAGTCGGCGCGGACGTAGTCGTAGTTTGCGGGGGATTCGGAGTCGTAGACGTATTCGTACTGCGATTCGTCAAACTCGGTGGGGTAGTAGAAATTGCCCTCGGAGTCAGTGTAGATCGCCTCCATATTGGCCGCTTCGGCGGATTTTTCAGCATACTGCCAATCGCCCTCGCCGATCTTGTACTTGAGGATCGTGCGGTCGCCGTCGGCAAGGAATGCGTAGTAGGCGTCGTGCTCCTTGTCGTAGATGAGGTTGCCGTCACCAGCGATCCTCGGATAGGTCGGCAGACCTTCGCCGAAGAAGATGTTGTTGACCTCGACGGACGCCTCGATCAGAGCGACAAAGGTATCCTTTACCGTCTCAAGCTCGGGCGGCTTCGAGCAGGATGTGAAGAACGGCAGAGCGGCAACGAGTGCCAGACAGAGCGCGATTGATTTGATAAGAAGTTTTTTCATTTTTTCGACCTCGCGGTTTTGATTGTGTATGCATTGTAAAATATCTCTCCCTCCACCACGGTCAAGCCGTGGTCCCCCTCCCTCCTCAGAGGGAGGCGAGATCGGAAGTACCAACATAGTATTTCTAAATTTAGATAGTCATAAATTATCATGTAATTTTGTTAAAGCATAATGACATCTCTATGTGCAATGATCGCACAAACTCCTTGCCTCCCTCTGAGTGAGGGAATACCTGCTGACGCAGCTTAGGACCGCGGCTTGACCGCGGTGGAGGGAGAGCGTAGACACATTAGCTTAAATTTAGATATAATACCGTTACTTATAAAATGTATCCTTAAATATCGGTAGCTTAACGCTTTTAATGAAAAAAGAGAAGAAGCGGAGGGCTCCGGTGCCGAAGAGGCGGTTGCCGAGGCTCATCAGATGCGCGTCCGCGCCCGTGACGATCTTTTTTTGACCGCGACGCAGTCTTCGGACGATCTTTTTTGCCGCTTTTTCAGGAGTTGGAGCGAATTTTTCGATGACGGAGGCACCCTCATGAGCCGAAAAGAGCTCGGTCGCGGTCATTCCGGGGCATACGGCAGAGACGAAAAGCGACTTGCCGTACTCGAGCGAAAGACTTTGAGTAAAGGCGAGGAGAGCCGATTTGCTTGCCGAATACGCCGCGGTTCCGGGGAGGGATGCGAGTGCCGCGGAGCTTGCCACGTTGACTATCGCGCCGCGATCCGACTCGAGAAGCAGGGGCAGAAACGCCGAGCACATCTTAACGTGCGCGCGGAAATTGAGCTCCATAACGCGCTCGAGCTCGTCCTCCTTTTCGGGCGTAAAATGTGAAAACGGAGGCAACATACCCGCGTTATTGATGAGAATATCGGGCTTAAAGCCGTGATCCGCAATAAATCTGATGAGATCTGCGCGGTCCGCGCCGCTTGTCACGTCGCAGACGAAGGGGACGAAATTCTCCCCGATCCGCTCGGCGGCGCGCTCGAGCTTTTCTTTGTTTCTTGCGAGTCCGATGACGGTGCATCCGTACTTTCCGCAGAGCAGCCGTGCGATCTCAAATCCGATCCCCGACGAAGCACCGCTGATGACGGCGCAGGCGGAGCGGAGGTTATATTTACTCATCCCCGACCTGATATTCGGAGACGTCCTCTGCCGCAAGCTCGGCATTCGTCAGTCTGCCGTGCGTGCGCTCAAAATACTGAATATTGTTGCGCAGGAGGAAGAGGAACTGATTGTTGATACTTCTTCCTTCCTTTTTGCTGATGAGGGAGAGCTTTTTCATAAGGTCCTCGCTCATTCTGATCTCAACTTTACATTCTTTTTTCATAATTTCACCTTCATTTATTTTATGCCGAGTCTGTCGGCAACGATCTTTGCCGCGACGTCGACAGCTTTGTTGCGCATTTCGGTCATTCTGTCCGAAAGGAGCGCATCCGCGGCGGTACCTTTCTTGAGACCGTCGCCGATCAGATCGTCGATGTCGCCCCAACCGAGGAGGATACCGAGGTCGAGGGAGGAATTTGTCTCGATGATGCCAAGCAATTCGAGAGATCTTTCCGCGCCGTTCTTGACGATGCTTGTGCGGACGGCGTCTCTGTAGCTGCCCGATGACAGGATCAGCGCATCAACAAGCGTTTTCAGCCTATTTCCGCTGACAACTCCCGCGGGAGCGGCAAGCAGGGAGAGAGTCGCGTGATCTGCGGGGAGCGAGTATCCGATATTGGCGGTCGCCTTGGGTATCGGGAGATAGATATTGCCGCTTTCGAGAGCGGAGATCTTCTCAAGAGTGAAGATCGCCTTGGAGTCAGCGGATCTCGCACCGATGTCGGACGCGGCGGTGTATGCGGATTTGAAAATGGCGTCGTCCGTCACCGCACTCGTCGGGATGCCTGACGCGGATTTTACGAAGATCTTGCCGCCGAGTCCGCGGTAGAGCGTGAGCGGAGACGACTCGCCGAGCGAAAATGCGTTTTCGGCTTCCTTGATATAGGAAAGCATCAGCTCAGCGGTAAAATTGCCCGAAAGAGCACTTTCAATGGGTGACGATGAGAGGGCAGTGTCGTCATATCTCAGGGCGTATGTAGACGTGATATCCGAGGTCAGCGCGATCGTGGAGACGAGATATGCTCCGCCGCCGACCGTAAGGCTTTCGGTGAGTGAGCGGAGAACTCCCGCGCTGTCGGGCTTGATGTCGATGCCCGCCTCGGCGAGATTTTCGAGCATACTGTCGGTCAGGAGCGCGATTCCGTCCTCGGGGGTGAGGAGCAGGAGATCGTAGCCTTTTTCTGCGGCAAGAATGTCGTTTCCGACGCGGCTTGCGATGTTATCGGTAAGAATGACCTCGACCCCGAGCAGATGCTCGCGCAGAAGTCTCTCCTCACGCTCGGAAAGGAGTACTTTTTCTTCGCCGTCGGCAAAGAGCGAGGACATAGCCTCGCCGCGATCCTTTTGACGGAGAATGCGGATTAGGTCGGTCGCCACGGGCGGAGCGGTCTCCTCTGTGGTGACTTCGACCGTGGTTTCGGGGGTTGCGGATGCGGAGACGGATGGCTCCTCTGTTGTCGCGGGTGTAATAACGTCGGTCGTCTCGGGTGTGCGAGTGTCGGCTGTCTCCTCGGCGGATGTTTCCGCGTCACCTCCGCCCGAGCAGGCGGCGGCAGAGAGGAGAATGAAAATGCCGAGCAGAAGCGCGATCAGACGGCTGTGCTTTTTCATTTCAATTTCCTTTTCAGTTTTCTTCGTCGTTTACAACAAGTCTCGGAACTCTGCCCGAAACAAGGCTGAGGCATTCGTGGACGATCGTGTTGCAATGGGTTGCGAAATCCTCGCAGGTGACGTGCTCGTCGCCGTAGAAGACAACGGTATCGCCCTCTGCTCCGTCGGTGTCGCCGAGGTCGAGCATACACATATCCATGCAGACTCTGCCGATGATGGTCGCGAGACCCTTGAATTCACCCTCGGGCGAGTAGATCGAGACCTTATGGCCTGCGGCGTGACGGAAAACGCCGTCCGCGTAGCCGATTCCGACGGTTGCGGAGGTGATCTCACGCTCGACCTTGTAGGTGCCGCCGTAGCCGAGCTCCTCGCCGGGAGTCAGACGGTTGATTCGCGAGATCTTGGCGCAAAGCTTGAAGGTCGGGAGCAGACCGAGGTCAACTCCTGGAGCGGGTCCGAAGCCGAAGAGGGAGATGCCGATCCTTGCGGCGTCGCCGAGATCCTTTGCGGGTCTCGTGAACGCGCCGGGCGAGTTGCAGAGATGAACTACTCTCGGGTCAACGCCCTCGATGCGGATACGGTCGAGAGTATCGAAGAAGCGGATCGACTGCAGGTCGGTGCGCTTTTTTGCGTGCTCGGAGACCTCGTCGGCAACGGCAAAGTGCGAGAAGATGCCGTCGATGACGATTCCCTCCATACGCGAGATCTGCGCGACCTGCGCAACCGTGACGATCTTCTGCTCCTCGTTGAAGGTGGAGAAGCCGAGGCGGTTCATTCCCGTGTCAAGCTTAATATGCGCACGGACGGTGACACCCGATTCGGTAGCGGCGCGCGAGAGCTTTTTGGCGTAGTCGAAGGAGGGGATGGTCTGGATGAGATCGTGGCGTCCGACCTCGCCGATGAGTGCGGGATCGGTTGCGCCGAGGATGAGGATGTCGGCGCGGATATTCATCTCGTCGCAGACGCGCTTGGTGCAGATAGCCTCCTCGACGTTTGCCAGAGCAAAGGCGCGGCAACCCTCGGAGAGGAAGATCCGCGTGCACTCGGCAATGCCGTGGCCGTATGCCTCGCCCTTGATAACTGCGATGATGTGGCAGTCCTTGCGCTTTTCGGCAATGGCGGCGGCAACGGTGCGGTAGTTGTGCCTGATGGCGGCGGCGTCAACCTCCACCCAAGCGCGGGGCGCGCGGCTGAGCGGAAGATCGGCGTAGGTTATATAAAAATCGTGCTTCATAATCAAACTCCGGCTAAAGACATTAATACATAATATATTATATCATATTTGGCGCGGTTTTGCAATATATTTGTAACGGAATAGTTTTTTGGAGGAGAAATTTGTATAGATATCGGAATATTTTGGCAATAATCGTCTTGTCGGCGGTGATATTGGGAATTTCTTCCTGCGCTCCTGCCGAGGAAGGCGGCTTTTTGCGGGCACTTGACTCGCCCGCAGAGATGAAGATCACGGGCGAGCGGAACGGAGTCGCGTTCGAGGCGGAGCTCACGATCGGGGAAAAGAACTCGGACGGCTCCCGCGACGGCGAGATGATCTTCACGTCCCCCGAGTCGCTTGCGGGCATATCGGTCAGCACTGCGGGAGGAGTCTGGAACAGCAATCTTGACGGAATTGCGATCGCGGGGATCTCGGCGGAGCTGATCGGCGCGCCTCTTGCGGTCTTTTCGCAGATGGGAAATGCTCTCTCGGCTGAGAAGATCACGGGCGAGGACGGCACGGCAATGACCTTGATCGTGGTAGGCGGGAGCGATTGCAGGATCGAGTACTGCATCGACAGCAAGAGCGGCGCGCCCTTATCGGTCACGGAAAAGAGCGCGGACGACACGGTGATAATGAAATTTGATATAAAGGAATACAAAGTTAACCCATAAAGGAGGAAAAAGATGCACAAGCAACTGCTTTCAACCGCGTTTGCGGCGTTTTTGGCACTCGCGCTGACGCTTTGCGTGCTTGATCCGATGGCGGAGAGCGGCGAGGCGGAGCAGACCTCGGAGGAAATAACGACAGAAAAATATACAGAAACAACTGAAACCGTACCCGAAGAGACTCTCCACGAACCGCCCGAGACGACCGAAGAGGTGACCGAGACGGAAAAGGAGGAGGTCACGGCAGAGCCCGAGGAGGAAATATGCCTCCCGAGCCTTCCCGAGGGAGCAGAACCGCTGTCGCTCTACATAAACGGCAGAGCGATAGAGGATGGCTTTTGCTTTGGATATGAGGGGAGGATCTGGCTCCCCGTCAAGGGCTTTGGCGAGCTTTTCGGTTACGAAAAGCTTGCGGCGGAGGCGGGGAAGTGCTATATCATCTCGGGTGAGAGGGCGATCCCCTGCTCGAAGAGCGATGCGGAGGTCAGCGTAATCGATTGCGGTACGCTCTGCGCTCCGATAGAGCCGCTTTTGTCGGCGGCGGGGCTCAGATCGACCGAGATCGTCGGCGGTGAGATCTGCATCTGGGGCGTTCCGACCTTCCCCGAGGCGGATGAGGTCTATGATTACGAGGACCTTTATTGGCTCTCGCGGATAATCTCGGCGGAGTCGCGGGGCGAGCCCTTCATTGGTCAGCTTGCCGTCGGAACCGTGGTCATTAACCGCACGCGGAGCGACTATTACCCCGACACGATCTATGAGGTCATCTTCGACCGACTCGGCGGCGTCCAATTCACGCCCGCGTCGACGGGAAGCGTCTACCGCGATCCGACCGAGTCGAGCATCCTTGCCGCCAAGCTCTGCCTTGAGGGCTTTTCGCTCGACGAGGGCATCCTCTTTTTCTTCAATTCGAAGCTTGCCGCGGGAAGCTGGATAACGTCGAACAGAACCTACACAATGACCGTCGGTCAGCACGATTTTTATTCTTGAAAAGCGAAAAGGCTGAGTCAGAATTGATGACTCAGCCTGGCTGTATTAATTATCGATCTTCACACTTCCGTCGGTGCAATGAACGGTTCCGGTGTTGCATTTGAATACCTTGACTCCGAGGGATACCTTTTCCCATTCGGCAAGCGTTGACCATTCGCCCCAAGCGTGTGTTACGCCGTCGCATTTTGGCTCTTCCCGACGCGGCGCGAAGAAAACGCCGACGGCGATCGCGGACAGCAGAAGGACGGCTGCGGCAATTATTATGATAATTTTTCGTTTCTTCATTGTTTCTCCATGTTAATCCAAATAGAAACCGCCGCCTTCCGGCTGACTTCGTTCCACAACGAGCTTCGTGTCGCCGTCCGAGCAATGGACAACGTCGATATCCGAGCCGCTGAACCAATTGAATCCGCGCTTCATAGCGTTCCATTCGGCAACGGTACCCTCGTAGGTTATGCTTTTGACGTTCGGGCAAGCCTCGAAAGCGGATCCTTCTATGTTGACGATATTCTTTGGTATAAAGATCTCGGTCAGATTTTCCCTGCCCTGAAATGCGCAGGCACCGATCGCGTTGATTCCGGCGTCTGTCGGGATCACTCCGTCCGAGGCACCGAGCATAAGCTTTTTGATGCCCGAAGTCTGCTTGCTGAAGATCGAACGTCCGTCTGTTGAGTAGGTCGTGTTTTCGGGCGAGATGGATACTGTTTTCAGCTTGTCGCCCGTGCCGATGAATGCGGTAGTTGCAATTGCTCTAAGGGTCGATGGGATGGTGATCGACTCAAGGGAGGGGCAGTATGCGAAAGTGAAGTATACGATCGTGGTTATTCCCTCGGGAATGACGACGGATCTCAATGATTGGCAGCTTGAGAATGCGCCTCCTTCGATCTTTTTGACGTTATCGGGGATGACTACGTCGAGAAGAGAGTCGCATCCGCCAAAACAGCCGCTCTCGAGTAGGGTGACTCCGCTCGGGATATCAATATTTTTAAGTGACTTGCAACCGCTAAAGATCGATTCGGGCATGCTCGTCAATGACTTGGGCAGAGTGACTCTCTCAAGGCTCGTGCATGAGGAAAAAGTATATCCCCCGATCTCGGTAGCCGACTCTGGGAGTCGCACCTCCCTGAGAGAAGAGCATTTGCTGAATACGCCGTTGCCGATAGAGACAACGCCCTCGGGAATATAGACCTCGGTAAGGCTTTCGCATCTTGCGAAAGCGTATGCGCCAATGCTTGTGACCGAATTCGGGAGGATCACGCTTTCAAGATTCTTGCAGTCCGCAAATGCCCCATCGCCGATCTCGCTGATGCTTTCGGGGATAAAGATCCTTCTGAGCGATGAGGCTTTAAAGGAGGAAACGCCGATCTTGGTGATGGTATCGGGAAGGATCAGGGTGTCGATCGTTTTGCAATTTGCGAGGACTTCCTCACCGATCTCGGTGACCTTTAGTCCGTTATGCTCGCTTGGGATCAGGATCACGTCGCTTTCGTCGGATACGATGGCAATGAGCTTGTAGCTCTTACGGTCTTCGGTTCGGAGAAAACGTGCTCCCTCGGTGGCAACGGCGGGGATCTCCTGGATCTGAGCGTCCTTGCCGCAAACCGTGCAGGACTTGACGTATTTCGTTTCGTCCGCAAGCACCCAATCACCGAGACGGTGACCGAGCGGATAGAGCTCGCGCTCCTCGACCTTGTCACAGGTCGAACAGATACGCTCTTGCTTGCCGAAGGCGGTGCAGGTAGGCTTGGAGACGACCGACCATTCTCCGAATTCGTGTGAATGCGGCTCGGGCTCTTTGCCGCCGATCCTGTGTCGGTTTCCGAGATACAGAGCTCCCGCAAGGATCGAGGCGACTATTATGAAAATGACTGCTAAAGCTACGATCTCTTTCTTTTTCATTCGGAAGCTCCTTTCAATTCTTAAATTAATGATATCATATTTTCACGCGAATGTCAATATAAATTTGCTTTTCGAAACGAGCGAGTATTTGCTGAGTTTGTGATAATAGTGATATAACCTCCGTAGGAGAATAAAACTGAGGCTGTCTCACTAAAAAATGTGATACAGCCTCAATTAGTATCAAAGTACGATAATGTAGTCAACTTTTTCTGAATAATGATATAACGAGTCCGTGGGGACCGACGTCCTCGGCGGTCCGGACCCATTTGAATTATTGCTGTGTATTTAATCAAAAGGTTATAAATGTAGCTTCTGAATTTAGTTAACTCTATATTGTTGTGCGGCTCGGACCGCCGAGGACGTCGGTCCCTACGGACTCGAACCAATATTTTACGAAAAAATATAATTCTGTTTTACGTACCATAATCTCAATCTATAACTTTTTGATAAAAAATATGGGCTGTCACATTTTGATTAATGAGACAGCCCCAATGTATGTTACTGCGCTTCGGCAATTCCCTCGGAGACGATGCGGTGTATCTCCTCGCGTGCAATGCCGAGTACGGCGGAAAGCTCGCCGTATAGACAGGTTTTTGCGGTATATTCAAAATCGTTGTCAAGATCGGGCACACGGCGGCGTGTTTTTCTGAAAAGTTCGCGGCGAGCGCGGACGGTCTTGATGATCTTGACGAAGCCCTCGGGAGCTCCGTCGCGGATAGCCTCGCGGTAGGCGTCCTTGCGGTGTTTTTCGATCGAAACGGCAACCTTCTCGATCTCGGAGAGACGCGAGAGGAGTGCCTCCGCCTCTTCCTTGGAGATGAGGGGACGCATAACGACCTGCAGGTTGTCCACGGGAGTGAAAATAACAAGGCTTGAATGGTCGGATATCGGTGTCAGCTTATAAAAGCTTCGCGTGTCGGCTGAATCAAAGGGCGAAGAGCATATTTCACTGACGCGGCACACGCCGTTGGTGCTGTAAAACAGCAGATCTCCAATCTGAAACATTAATATCAAAACTCCTTCGGCTATAGCTTGTACATATATTATACACCAAAAAAACCAATTTGTCAAACAATTTATTCGCAAAAAATTGTAAATATTGCACTCAATTCATATTTTTCAACCGATCGATCGTATTTTGAAGGATAATTTCGGCTGAAAGGCTGTCTATGACGTCCTTTCTCTTGCCTCCGCGGGTGTCGGTCGCGTTGAGATATCGCGATGCGGCAACCGTGGTCAGTCTCTCGTCGGTCATAGCAACGGGAATTTCGGCGGCGGCGGAGAGACGTCGGGCAAAGTCGCGGCAGCGTTCAGCGCGTGCGCCCTCGCTTCCGTCCATATTTCTCGGCAGACCGACAACGGCGGCAACAACGCCCTTTTCCTTGATGATCCTTGCGATCTCGGCGGCGGTCTTGTCGATTCCGCCGACACGGACGTTCCCGATGCCCGATGCGAGGAAGCGCGAGGCGTCCGAAATGGCAAGCCCCGTGCGCACTTCACCGAAGTCAACGGCAAGGAGGCGGCCCTTGGTATTCTTTATTTCTCTGATGTCGGCAATTGCGACAGAAGCGTATTCGGACATTGTTGTTTTCCTTTAATATAATATATGGGCAGGAGCGATGCACCGTCGGATCTCGGTGAGGAGTCGCGGCGGAATTCGCTCGGTGTCATACCGCGGAATTTTGCAAAGGCGCGGTTGAAGGTGCGGAGAGTCGAGAATCCCACAGCCTCGGAGATCTCGGTGATCGGCATATCCTCGCGGCGCAGAAGCCTGCAGGCGTGCGATATGCGGAGCGAGTTGATGTAATCGTTGAAGCGGATACCGAGCTTGCCCGAGAAGAGATGCGAGATGTAGTATTTGCTCAGATGGAGCTCGGATTCGAGAACCTCGAGCGAGAGCTCCTCGGCGAAATGCTCGGAGCAATAGCCGACGATCTCGCGTACGGCTCTCGAGTCGCCCGTTCTCGGTGCGGAAAGGCTCATCATCGGTAAGAGCTTGCCGAACAGCGCGAGAAGGCATCCGCGTATGACCGAGTCGCTGTAAAGATCGCCGCCCGTGTGGCGGTGACCCGTGAAGGTGAAGAGCGTGTTGGTCAGCGCGTTGATCTCGGGATCAAGTCCCGCGCCCTTGATAAGCGCGGAGGAGGGGATTCGCGAGTTGAAGATCGGCAGAAACTCGGGGGTCAGATCGGGGGAGACGATGAAGAGACGGTATTTTTCGGGCGCGCGCGTTTCAAAGCGGTGAACTTGATTGGGGAAGGTGATGAAGATATCGCCCGGCTCGATCAGGGTCTCCTCGGTGTCCGCGTAGCCGACGGTCTCGCCCTCGAGGAGCTGCACGAATTCGATATGATAATGCAGATGGGGACTGCATTGAAGCTTGGATTTATAATTTTTACCGCCTCGGCAGTAAAAATCAGAGATTTGGTTTTCGTATACGGCTGCCATTTTTACCCCCAGTATTTTTTATCGAGGCTTCGGAGAGTGATCGCCTCGGCAATATGCGTTGCTTCGATCTTGTCGGATGCTGCAAGGTCGGCGACGGTTCGAGCCATACGGAGGACTCTGTCGTATCCGCGGGCGGAAAGACCGAGTCGGTCGTACGCCATACGGAGAAGATCGACTGCCTGATCTGTCGGCTGACAGGTGCGGCGGATCGCGGAGGCATCGAGCTGAGCGTTCGAGAAGATGCCGAGACCGTCAAGGCCCTCTGCGACAAGACGGCGGTGCATAAATTCGCGCGCGGCAACAACACGCTCGCGGATCTGCGCGGAGGTCTCGGTGCGCTCCGAGCTTGCCGAGATCTCGTCGTAGGAGAGGGAGGGGAGCTCGATCTGTATGTCGATTCGGTCAAGAAGCGGACCGCTGATCTTCGATATGTAGCGCGCGACCTCGCCCTTTCCGCAGGTACATTTGCGGGTCGGATGACCGAAATAGCCGCAACGGCAGGGGTTCATCGCCGCAACGAGCATAAAGGTGCAGGGATAGGTCACACGTCCGAGTGCACGCGTGATCGTGACGCGCCTGTCCTCGATCGGCTGACGGAGGTTATCGGTGATGCTCTTCGGGAACTCGGGGAGCTCGTCGAGGAAGAGGACACCGTTGTGCGCGAGCGAGATCTCGCCCGGCTTCGGGTTTGCGCCGCCTCCGACGAGTGAGACCGCCGACATCGTGTGATGGGGCGAGCGGAAGGGACGCGCGGTCAGAAGTGAGGAGCCCTCGGGGAGAGTTCCCGCTACCGAATGGATCTTTGTCGTGACGATTGCCTCGTCAAATGTGAGAGGAGGCAGGATCGTCGGCAGACGCTTTGCAAGCATCGATTTTCCCGTACCGGGAGGGCCGATGAGAAGGATATTGTGTCCGCCCGCGGCGGCGATCTCCATAGCTCGCTTTGCGGCTAGCTGACCCTTGACGTCGGCAAAATCAATTCCGCCCGCGTAGGCGTCCTCGAAGGAATGAGCATCGGGAGCAACGGGAGTGAGCGGCTTTTTGCCGTTGAGGTGATCGACGATATCGCGGATGTGGCGGACGGAGTAAACGGTGATACCCTCGACAGCCGCAGCCTCGCGTGCGTTCTCTGCGGGAGCATAAAACTCGCGGAAACCGTCGTTTTTGGCATCGGCACACATCGAAAGCACACCCTTGACGGGTCTGACGTCGCCCGTAAGCGAGAGCTCGCCCGTGAAACAGCGTCCCTCGAAGGTAACGCCCTGCATAACGATACCGCCGCAGCGCAAAATTCCGAGAAGCATCGGCACGTCAAAAGCCGAGCCCTCTTTTCTGCGGTCAGCGGGGGCGAGATTTATTGTAAAGGAGAGGTCGGGGAAGGGGTATCCGCTGTTGAAGCAGGCGGATTTCATACGGTCGCGTGCTTCCTTGACAGCCGTATCGGGGAGTCCAACGACAAGACACGAGTTCTGCTCAGCACCCGGATAACCGTCAACCTCGATCGTGACGCGGAAGCTGTCTATGCCCGCAAGCGCGGCGCTGTAAACTTTAGAGATCATTTTACACCTCTGTTAGTTTGCTTTTTTCTTCTTGAAAACGAGGAGCTTGGAGAGAATGTAGTTGAGAATTGTTACGATAACAACCGAGAAGCCGAGTGCGATTATATCAGCGTCAAAGGTGATGATGATCTTGAATGGCTTGTAGCCGAGGGCGATGAGAAGCGCGGGGATACCGACGCCGATGAGTACCTCGACGAAGTAGGTAAAGACGCGTGAGAGGGTAAACTTGCCGAACTGAACGAGGATGGCTTGCTTGCCGCTTACTTTATCCTGGAATACCCAACTCTTGTTGGTGAAGAAGGCGAAGATAACGCCAGCGACCCAACCGACGGTCGTTCCGACGGCGCGCAGACCTGCGGCTCGACCTCCTGCCTCAGCAAGATCAATGCCGAGAATGGGAGCAAAGCTGTAGACGACTCCCAGGCGGAAACCGTATGCAACTATGGTAGTCATAAGTCCGACGATGATGTAAACGATTATTTCACGGTATTTGTTGAATAGATCTTTCATTTTAATAACATTCCTCTTATTTGCGCCTCGCAAAGCGAGGCGTATCGTACCGCTTAAGCGGTATATCGAATTTATATATCGTGTCCGTGCAAGCGGGTATATAGCTTGAAGAGTGAAGGAGCGCAATCCTTCCGCAGAGGAAGGATTGACTCCTTCCAAACCGTCGGCAGGGGCGCCGCCGGTTTGAAGCACGGAGAGAGTTTCGCCCTCTGCGGAGGGCGACAAGGGCTACGCGCCCTTGACTGCGCCACCTTTTGAAAAAGGTGGACGAAAACTTTTCGCTGTTTTACTCTTTTGCTGCCTCAATGAAGGCTTTGAAAATGTTTCTTGCCGCATCGTCGGTGCGGAAGAATATTTCGGGATGCCATTGAACCGCGAGGAAGAAGCGGGGCGATGCAAGCTGATTTTCGGGCTCGATCGCCTCAACCGTGCCGTCCTCTGCGCGCGCAGAGACAACGAATCCGGGCGCAACGTCCTTTACCGCCTGATGGTGGAAGGAGTTGGTCTTGATGTCGGTCGTGCCTGCGAGCTTATGGAGGAGAGTGCCCTCCGAGACTTTTGCCGCGCGGAGGTTCTTCGTGCCCGATTCCTCCTGTCGGTGACCGTCGATGTGCTGATAGAGGCTTCCGCCGAATGCGACGTTGAGAAGCTGTTCTCCGCGGCAGATGCCGAGGATGGGACGGGGATCGTTCTTGATGATCCCGACGAGAGCAAGCTCGAAATCGTCGCGTATGGGAGTGGTCTCGACGTTGTCGAACTTTACCTCCTCACCGTAGTGCTTGGGGTCGACGTCATCGCCGCCCGCAAAGAGAAATCCGTCGCAGAGAGCGGCAAACTTCGCCGCATCCTCCGCGCCGCCGTTGTGCGGCATAAACATAGGTATTCCGCCCGCCTCAACGATGGCGTCGAAATAGGTCCTCTTCATTCTTATAAAGCTATCCGACATCGACGAGGTAATGCCGATGATCGGTCTTTTTTGCTGATCCATTTTTTACTCCAATGTGATTTTTGTGATTTCCGGGGGATTGTTCACCCTTGGGATGATGTGCCGTTGGGTCGAAAGCCCCGCGGAGACTATGAGGGTCGAATCTCCGAATTCATATGATCCGAGAGAGTATTTCGGGAAAAAGCCCGAATTTGCGCCCCAGACGGGACCGAGGCAGGGAAGGATCACGTGTCCGCCGTGCAGATGCCCCGAAAGGACGAGCTCCGGCTCGAAGCCTGAGGGATAGATCGCGTCGGTGAAGGACGCGGGACGGTGCTCCATTAAGATGACGAATGCGTCGGTGTCGCAGAGCTCGGTAAGGAAGGATTCGCAAGTGGTCGCGTCGGGCTTCTTGATCTCGGCACCGTTCGGGGTGTAGAGACCGCCGAGACGGATACGGTTGCCTCGGATCTCGAGGTCGACGTATTCGCGCTCGAGCAGTATCGCTCCCGCCTCGACCACGCGCTTTACGGCGTCGCGGTCATAGTGATCAACGCGGTCGATCTCGTGGTTCCCGAGCGAGTAGTATACGGGTGCAAGCTTTGCAAGCTCGGCAACCGCGGCGGCGGTGACGAGGATATCCTCGCCCGTTTCGTGCATATGATTGATCATATCGCCGCCGAGCAGGATCAGATCGGGTGCGATCTCTTCGACCTGATCGATGAGGGTCGGATGCTCAC
Organism: Eubacteriales bacterium; assembly: GCA_045531455.1. Taxonomy (GTDB): domain Bacteria; phylum Bacillota; class Clostridia; order Oscillospirales; family CAG-272; genus CAG-390. Next base: position 21,308 of record JAZSEA010000078.1, on the reverse strand, counting down.
AGCCGTGAAGGTCGGAGAGAAAAACGACGGTCACGGGGGACGAGATCGTTTCCTCTTCGAGGACGTATTCGCGGACGACGGGAGGATCGAAATTGATCCGTACGCCGCAGATCAGAAATCCCGATGCCGCGAGGATGATCAGCGAGCAGAGAAGGAGCAGAGCCGAGCGGACGGCGTGGACTTGACGGATTCGTTTTTCTTTCGAGATGGAAGTATAATTTTGATTCATAAAAGCTCCTGATGAGGGATATGTGTTAAGAGTGCAGAATGCAGAGTGCAGAGTTATGGAGAATTTCCTCGCCGAAGGCTCGGAAATTTTCATTATAATTATATTTCGGATAGAATAAAGTTTAGGCAAAATATTTTAATTTAATATTTTTTGCTTGCAAAAAATTACCTTAACTCTGCACTCTGCACTCTTAACTCTGCACTTCCTTTACTCCATATAAAGCTTCTTGGGCTTCGGATATCCCTCGGGATCTTCAAGATAGGTGTTGAATTCGCGCCAGATCGTGTCCGCCGCCTCCTCGGGGGAGATCGCGGAGGTGCAGAGAATGAGGTCGTAATTATTCAGATCGTGGTTGTCAACGCCGTAAAATTCACGGTAGCGAAGGCTTTCCGACTGCATACGCGCGAGGATCTTTGCCTCGGCATCGGCGGCGTCGGTGTATTCCTCGACGTTGCCGCGCGTTGAATCGCCCATAATGCGCTTGACCGAGACCTCGATCGGGACGTAAAGATAGACCTTGAAGGAATTTTCCGCGAAATGCCAAGCCATACGCGAGTCGAAGAGGATCTTGTCGTCGCGGCGAGCTCTCGAGACCTCCGTGGTCTTATTGTCGATCATGTAGTCGGCGGAGCGGTCGTTTTCGCACATCCGGTTGAATTCGAGTGCGCTCATTCCGCGCTCCTCGGCAAGCTGACGCATTATCGCGCCCGTATAGTAATGCTCAAAGCCGTATTTGGGGCAGAAGATCTTGGCAAGCGTGCTCTTGCCGCTTCCGAGTCTGCCGGCGAGTGAAATATGCATAATGTTCTCCTTATGATCTTGCAAGTTTTCTGAGATATTCCGCCTTTGCCTCATCGGCAACGCCCGAGCGGCGCACCTTACGGGACTGCGTAAGATCGAAGTCGCGGCGGCGGGTTACGAAGAAGTGGATCTTCTTGAAGGGAGCTGTCGTGCGGTTGACCTCCTCGATCGCGCGGTTGAATTCGGCGTCGACCTGACCGCGGGTGTACTGCTTGCCGTATGCCTCCTCGAATTCCGAGATCTCGGGGCGGAGGACGGCAACGATATCGTAATCCTCGCGGGCCTCGTTGACGTAACCGACGACAACAGCCTCGCTTACGAAGCGGTTGCGGCGGAGCATAGCTTCAAGCTCCTCGGGGAATATATTCTTGCCCGAAGCCGTAACGATGACGTTCTTTTTCTTGCCCGAGACGTAGAGGAAGCCGTTTCGGTCGAGGTAACCGAGGTCGCCCGTGTAGAGCCAGCCGTCGCGCAGAGTTGCGGAGGGCTGAGAGATGATATTGTCGCCCTTGAATCTGATCTCGCCGATGCCGTCGCCGCCGATATCGTAGATATCGAGGATGCCGTCGGGCACGCAAACGCCGACGGAGGTGTCGTTGAAGGCGAAATCCGAGCAGATCGAGATGAGAGGGAGGGATTCGGTGAGACCGTAGCTCTGTGCGGTGCGGAATCCGAGCTCGCGCAGACCGCGGATAATCTCGGGATCGGCAATGCTTCCGCCCGAAATGAAGAGGCGGAGTCTGCCGCCGAGCGAATCGTGGATCTCGCTGAAGACGCGCTTCTTGAAGGAGATCGAGGAGCCCGTCAGCTTGATAGCGGCGCGGACGCGCTTTTCGCTTCCCTTGAGGCGGACGTTGTTTCTGATCTTGCGGTAGATCGTTTCAAGCAGGTAGGGAACGCAGACCATAACGGTCGGGCGCGCCTCCTGAATATTTCTCGACATATAGCGCAAGCCCTCGCAGAATGCGACGCACGCGCCGGAAACGAGCGGATAGAGGAATCCGCAGGTGAGCTCGTAGATGTGATTGATCGGGAGGACTGAGAGGAAGACGTCCTCGGGGTAGCAGATGATGGTCTTGGTCAGCTCGCTCAGGTCAAAGCAGATGTTTCTCTGCGAATAGCTGTTGATATGAAGCTCTCCCGACGAAAAGCTCGGGGAGAGGATGGCGAGATCGTCGGGCTCGAGCGAGAGGCGGAGATAATCCGTGTCGCCGCAGGAGAGCTTCGAGGTGCCCTCCTCGATTAGAGCCTCGAGGGTGTTGAAGGAAAATTTCTTGACCGATGCGGGCAGGGAGTTTACCTTTTCCTCGAATCTCGGCGAGTAGAAGACGGCGTGAGCCTCGGTCTTCTCGGCGGCGAGGGTGAGCTTTTCGGCGGATATATCCTTGTCGATGGGAACGACTACGCCGAGTCCCGAGACGGCGGAGAGGAATACCGTTGCCCATTCGAGCGAGTTATCGCCGAGGAGCATGATCCTCTTGCCGTAAAAGTTGCGCGAAAGGAGCTCGGTCCCGAGTCCCTCGACCTTGTAGAGGAGCTCGGCGTAGCTGATCTCGCGGTATGCGCCCGCAAATTTCTGCATTATCGCGGGGCGCGCGCTGTAGCGTCTTGCCGCGGCGCGGATGGCGGCGCGGATATTTTCGACCTTTTTGCCGTCGTGGTATTTAAGGGGCAGTTTCATTTTTCAGTTCCTCACGAAAGTGATTTTGCAAGAAGAGCGGCGATGCGCGCGGCTCTGTCCGCGGAAAGCTTTGCGAATGTGGGGAAGTCCATCTCAGCCTCGCCGTCGGCGCTGTCCGACATCGAGCGAAGGACCGAATATTTTACCGAATGGAGGCGGCAGACCTGCGCGATCGCGGCACCCTCCATTTCGCAGCAGAGTGCCTCGGGGAATGCCGAGAGGATGTCCTCGCGTGCGGCGTTGCTCGATACGAACTTGTCTGCTGTGGCGACCGCACCGCGTTTTACTTCAAATTCACCGCCCGAGACGGCTTTTGCCGCTTCCTCGAGCTTTGCGGAAAGCTCCGCGTCGGCGGGCATAACGATCTCGGAGGTCGAATCGGGATAGAAAACGCTTCCGCGTGCGTCGCCGAGCGAGCCGTATTCGAGGTCGTATTCGATGCAACAGTCTGCGATTATGACGTCGCCGACGGTGATTCCCTTGCCGAGCGCGCCCGCAACACCCGTGTTGAGGATGAATTCGGGGGCGAATCGGAGGATCATTGCGGCGGTGCAAGCGGCGGCATTGACCTTGCCGACACCCGCGCGTGCGATGACGACGGGCGTGCCCGAGAGCAGACCCGTGAAGTAGGTGTGCTTGCCGATCTTTTGGCTTTCTTTAGCCTCGAGCATGGATACGAGGAGCTCGACCTCGCTCTCCATAGCTCCGATAATTCCGAGTTTGATATTTTTCATAGTCATATTCCCGATCTTCCGCCTTCGTATTCAAAAGTGGGGAGAGTGCCCGCGCGGCGGTATTCGTCGAGCACGGAGAGGTATTTTTCGGCTTCCTTTTTTGCCGCGGTGAGCGAGAGAGCGCGGAAGTTTCCGCATTCGCGGCGTGCCGCACCCGGCATTTTGCCCTCGTGGGCAATGATCGCGTCAAAAGCCTTGCAGAGAGCCGAGAAATTTTCGGCATTCTTCTCGGTGCCGCCGCTCATAAGGAGATAAAATCCCGTGCGGCAGCCCATCGGACCGACGTAGATGACGCGGTCGCCCGCCTCACCCGAGCGCATATAGGTCGCGAGCAGGTGCTCGAGCGAGTGCGCGGCGAGGGGAGTTATGTAATCGCCCGAATTCGGGCGGCGCATACGAAGATCGTACGTAACGACGTCGCCGTCGATGCGAGAGACGTAGATCCCGCGCTCGAGGCGGTCGTGGTCAACGGTAAAGGAGGATATTTTTTTCATCAGTAGCGTACCTTTGTCATGATGGTGTGCGACGAATTGTAGTTGCGGCAGAGCTTTAGCATCTTTTCGGTCGCCTCGAAGTAGAAGACGCATCTCTTGCCGTCAGCCGACTCGAACGCGGCGTAGTAAGCGTCGGGGGAGGAGGAGTTCGAGAGAGCCGAGTAGACGACCTCGGGATCGTAGATCTCGAGTCTTTCGGACCATTCGCGGACGGTCATGGGCGCGATCATAAGACATTCCTTGATCGTGAAGGTGAGCTTTTCCTTGCGCGAGCGTCTGCCGTAGATGACGGAGAAGGTGACTCTGCCCGAGGTGACCGAGTATTCGTATTCGGGCTTTGCGTATTTCCAGGTGAAGAATACGAGCATCCATTCGGTGACGACGACGAGGGCAAAGAGCTGGAAGAGCTGGGTGATGAAGGCGACAGCCATGAAGATGAGGGGGTAGATTATGTAGAGAGCCATAAATCCGATCCGCATAAGACGGAATTTGCCCTCGCTCTTCTGCTCGACGGTGTATTCGTAGGTTGATGTGAAATCGTTGTTCATAGGGAGACCTCCGCTATTATATAGATAATTAATTATACTATATATTCAAGTAAAAATCAATACCAAATACAAAAAAACACCCCGAAAACGTGAGTTTTCGGGGTGTGGATGGACAAATATTGCGGTTTGCATTATTTAATATATGGGGCAACGAGCTTTAATAGCGCATTGACCATTTCATCGAATTTATCTTCGCCCATATAAAAGAGAGTCCTTTCGAGATCAGCACCGATTAAAGCCGTATCAAGATATTTTTCTTTGAATTGCCTTGCCCTTGCTTCATTCATTCTACGTGAATTTACCAAGTATCTGAGCATGGCATTAACCATATCGATAGGAAAGGTTTCCAGATGGAAATAATGCTCGGGGTGCTTTGCTGTCAACTGTCTGAAGGCTTTGATTATCAGAAATGCTTTGCCGTAAATAATTTCTTCGCTAATCGGGGTTACCGTGTTTTTTTCTTCATCGTCTGCAAACAGTCCCATACTTTTACCTCTGAAAATAAAAAGTGCGCAGCCGAAGCCACGCACAAAAAACGTAGCTCCAAGCCGCGACGCAAACCGTTAATACACAACCCTGTTAAGCACAAGACAAGTATACCAATGGGGAGCATACATTTTTATCTAAGATAAAAATGTACACTTGTACATTGGCTCATTCGTGGTTGTGTAAATATTCAGTTTGCGTCGCAAAGTTATTATACCACATTTTCGGAGAATTGTAAACAGTTTTACGAAAAATATGTACTTTCTTGCAGAAAATGGGGAATATATCGCGCCAACGAAGGTCGCGTGGGGTGAAGGAGCGAAAGTACTTGCCTTCGGCAAGTTGCAACTCTTGCTTCTCGGCTTACGCCTCCATTTTCCTTCGGAAAACCGCAAGAGCTGCCCACCCGATATAATATCTGCTACTCCTTCCAAACAGCCGTCGGGACGGTGCCTGTTTGAAGCGCAAAAGGGGATTCCGCACTCTGCGGAGTGCGGCTTAAGGCTCTGCCTTAAGAAACCGTACGGCTCTGGCGGCTTTCCATAGGAAAACGGCGGTGGTTAGCCGCCGAGACAGAGTCGTGCCTTGCCGTAGGCAAGCATAAATTTCATGAAAAGTTTGATCAAACTTTTAGTCTTTATTATAATTATAATAAGAAAATTTTTGAGCCGTCAAGGCTCATAAATTCACCTTTATTTTTCTCGTAGCGAAAATCATAATTCGGCGTAGCCGATCATCATTCTGCCGAAGGCAGATCATCATTCTCGCGTAGCGAGACAGAATCACTTTCCGACACAGAATCTTGAAAAAATTCCGTCCGCTATGTCCGCGCCGACCGCTCCGTGTCCGCGTCCGTCGAGCTCGCAAAGGCGTGCGGCGGCGTCCTCGAGGCAGACTCCCGCGACGTCGGGCGGAAAGCCGTCCGAAAGCGAAGACCAAGCCTCGGAGAGCGCGTCGATGACGCGTACGAGTGCGTCGTGCTGACGCGCCGATGCGATAACGGCGTCGCGCTCGGTGTCAAGCTCGCCGTCGATGAAGAGTCGGTTGATAAGTGCCTCAAGCTCATCGCATCCTGAGCCGCTCTTGACCGAAAGTGTGACTTTCAGCTCAAAGCGCGATGCAAGAGCGATTGCATCATCGTTTTTATCAAGATCGGATTTTGTCAGTACCGCGATGACCTTTCCGCCGTGCGACTTGAGGCGTTGTGCAAGCGCGATATCGTCCTCGGAGGGCGCGCGTGAGGAGTCGATAAGGAAGAGAACGAGCTCAGCTGAGTCGATCTTTTCCTCGGCGCGGCGGATTCCGATACGCTCGACCTCTTCGGCAGTTTCGCGCAGACCCGCTGTGTCGGAGAGGAGAAGGGTAACGCCGCCGAAGGAGACGGTCGCGGTCAGAATATCGCGCGTCGTGCCCTCGATATCGGTGACGATAGCCTCGTCCGAGCCGACAAGAAGGTTGTAGAGCGTGCTCTTGCCCGCGTTCGTGCGTCCGCAGATGACGGTCGGAATGCCCTCCGCCACCGCGCGTCCCGTCGAATAGGTCGCGGCGAGCTTCTTTGCGGAATTGATAAGGTCGGAGAGTCGGGAGATCACTTCCTCGTCCGCGATCGATCCGAGATCCTCCTCGGGAAAGTCAACTCGGGCGTAAATGTCCTCGAGCAGGGTCGTGATCTCGCGGCGCAGTCCGTCGCAAGCCGTCGAGAGCGCACCGCTCATACCGCCTCTCGAGAGCTTGAGCTGTGCCTCTGTACCCGCGTCGAGGAGCATTCCGAGGGCTTCGGCTTCGTTGAGCGAGAGCTTACCCGCGGCAAAAGCACGGCGAGTGAACTCACCCGCCTCCGCGCGTCTCGCTCCCGCCGCAAGTGCGGCACCGAGGACGGCGCGTGTGACGAGGATTCCGCCGTGACAGCAGATCTCGACCGTGTCCTCGCCCGTAAAGGAATTCGGCGCGGCAAAGCGCGTGCAAAGACCCGTATCGATGCGATGTCCGTTAAGCGGATCGACGATCTCGCCGAAGAGTGCCGTCCTTGCGGGCGACTCGGATACGGGCTTGCCGTTTATTCTCTTGAAGATTCGGTCGCCGACGGCGTTTGCCTCGGGACCCGATATACGAACGAGTGCCACACCGCCCTTGCCTTGGGGGGTCGAAATGGCGGCAATCGTGCTGAAATCTGTTGCAAAGGACATGATTTATACCTCGTAATATTTTTTGAGTGCAGAGTGCAGAATGCAGAGTGCAGAGTTATGGTAGCTTTTCTCGCGTTGCTCGAAAAGTATTTTTATTAAAATGAAAATTTCCGAGCCTTGGTGAGGAAATTTTCCTTAACTCTGCACTCTGCATTCTGCACTCTGAACTTAACAAAAAGTCGCCGAGTGATCGGCGGCTTTTTGTTATTCAGCAGAGTTATCGAGATAGATAACGATCTTGCGGTTGTTTTCGCTGCCGATGGAGTTGGTGCTTACGCCCTTGATGGTCTGAACCTCGGAGTGGATGATACGTCTCTCGTAGGGGTTCATAGGCTCGAGCATAACGCTTCTCTTGTACTTGAGGACCTTATCAGCCTGCTTACGTGCGAGAGCGCGGAGGGTCTCCTCTCTCTTCGCGCGGTAGCCCTCGATATCGAGGGTGACCTTGAGGTACTCTCTCTTTTCGCCCTCCTCGCGGCGGTTAGCTGCAAGGTTGAGGAGGTACTGGAGAGCGTCGAGGGTGTCGCCGTGGTGTCCGATGAGGATACCCGAGCCCTCGCCCGAGATATCAATGATGAGCTCGCCGTCTTCGCCATCGCGGACGTCAACGGTTGCGGTGAGCTGCATATCTGCGATAACGGTGTTGATGAAATCGATCGCAGCCTGCTCTCCGCGGGGAATATAGGACGCGGTGATCTCAGCATCGGACGAACCGATTCCGAGGAAGCCGCGCTTAGCCTCGGCGATTACGGTGTACTTGATCTCGCTCTCGGGAGCTCCGAGCTGCTCGGATGCGAGCGCGAGTGCTTCTTCAACCGATTTTGCCTTTACGGTTACTTCTTTCTTCATAATTTCCTCTTAAATAATTACTTGATACGGTTATTTGTCGTTTTTATCGTGCTTGCGGTCGTCCTTGAGGGGAGCTTTGGAGATCGCGGACGAATCGTCGGTCTTGATCTCGGGCTTCTTTTCCTCCTCTGCCTCCTTAACGGGCGGGACGTAATCCTCGTCGTCCATATGGAAGAGAGAATTGGGGTTGTGCTTGGTAGCTTCGGGATTTGCGGTACCCTTCGCCTTCTTCTTTACAGCCTTTGCGCCGTATTCCTTCTCGGCAGCCTTCAGCTCCTCTTCGGTAAAGGTGGGGATGGGCATAGCCTTCGACATAATGAACTGCTTGACGGTGCCGAGGATGCTCTTGAAGATCCAGTAAACGCCGATAGCGGCGGGAACGATCGTGGAGATCCAGACGCTCATCAGGGGCATCATGATGTCCATCGTGTTGTTCGAGCAACCGGTCTGTGCGTCCTGCTGTGCGTCGCCCGTTGTGGGCTGATAGGAGAACTTACGGTTGAGCTTCATCGATGCGAAGTAAACGAGGAAGGTGAGAACGGGAACGATCAGAAGCCAGCTCGGCTCCTTGATGCTGGGAACCTCTGCGAGGTTGAGTCCGAATACGTTGAAGTCGGGGAGTCTGTCGGATACAGCGAGGAAAGCGTCGTAAGCTTCCTGACCCGAGACAGCAAATCCCTTGGTCGAGCCGACGCTGTTTGCGTATTCAACGACGCCCGAGAAGAATTCGATGCCGTGCTCCTTGATTCTGGAGATAAGCTCGATGGTTCCTCTCTGTGTGTTTACGGTAAGTCCGAGTCCGCCCTCTGTGGTTGCCGCGGTAGCATAGGTCTGCATCACGGTGATGGCATCCTTGCTGACGTGGAGCACGTGCTGGAGGGGGTTGATGACGACCTGATAGAGCGCGAGGATGATGGGCATCTGAATGAAGAGCTGGAGGCATCCCGAGAAGGGGCTGTAATTCTCCTTACGGTACATCTCCTGGATCTCCTCGGAGACCTTCATCTGCGTTGCTTTATCGGTTCTGCCCGCATATTTTTTGCGGATCGCCATCTCCTTCGGACGGAGTTTTGCCTGTTTAATGGAATTCTGGTGCTGCTTGATGGTAAAGGGGAGGAGTAATACTTCAACTATGATGGCGAAGATAAAGAGCGCCCAGACATAGTTTCCCGTGATCGAATCAAGCCAGCCAAGGAATGAACCGATCCAACCGAGGATGGTATCAAACATTTTTCTTTTTCTTCCGCACGGTTGCGGAATTTCCTCTCGTGTTATTCGACGGAATCTTCGCCGTCGTCGGAGTCATTGTCACAGAGACTGACGCCTTTCGGGACTCTATCCCTGTTTCGGAAGCCGTGTTCGGGTACGGGATCGTATCCGGGGGCGCAAAAGGGATTGCACCGCAGGATCCGCCATACCGTCAGTATGGTTCCGACTATGAAGCCACGTTTCTGATATGCTTCGAGAGCATAGGCAGAGCAGGTCGGCGTGAACCGACAAGTGGGATGCGATTTCAGTCTTGAAAGGTATTTTCTGTAGAACTTAATAAGAGCGATACACAGGTATTTCATTGTACTTCATCTTTGCTTTCGGCTTTGATCAGACCGAGCTTTTTCATGCAATAAAGCAGATCCTTCCGGACGTCCTGCATCTTTGCGTCCGCGATCCTTGTGCGGGCGGCGATGACGATGAGGTTGCCGAAGACGATCTCGTTTTCAGCCTCGACGAGTCTGTATGCCTCGCGCATAAGTCTGCGCGCACGGCTGCGGACGGTCGCGCCTCCGATCTTTTTTCCCGTGGTGAGTCCCAGGCGGTTGAGCGGACGGTGGCAGGGGTCGGCTTTGACGAATCTGACGTTCTGACGGTCGGGGAGGACGTAGACGGCAATGGTCTTGGCGACTGCGGAGCGTCCCTTCTTGTACGCCTTCTGATAAAGATGATTTTCCTTGATGGGTGTGTTTTTCATTGGCTGTGTGCTTCCGTTGATTTTTTGGAATTTTTTAAAAAAGTTTGTTTTCGTCGAAATAACCGGCGTGGCAGACAGTTAGAATGTCGGCACTCGCCGGTTATTTCGATTAGCGATAAGAATAGTAAAGATTAATAGGTAAGGCGCTTTCTGCCTTTAGCGCGACGTCTCTTGAGTACATCTCTGCCGTCACGGGTTCTCATTCTCTTTCTGAAGCCATGCTCCTTCTTGCGCTGACGCTTTTTGGGCTGATAGGTTCTGAACATTTGTGGCACCTCCTTAAGTGATTATTCGGAAGCGTTTGGTTTAATGCCAAAGGCAGCGACGATAGATAATGCTGCCAATTACGCTCACACACAATGACATCGTATATTATAATATTAATTACCCCGTTTTGTCAAGAGGTATTGCGGAAATTTTTTGGCATTTTCACAAAAAAACGAAAGATTTATCGAAAAGTTCACGGAAAGTTTGCAATATTACGCGGCTAATGAAAGACCTATCCGCCGATAATGGCGTCGCCGTCGGAGCAACAAACGGATGCGGCGGGGACGCCCTCATGCCAGACGTGAGAGTTGCCGTAATCCCTGCCCGTCGAATCGACCGAATTCCATTCCTGAATCGTTCCGGCGTAGTGAACGCTTGTAAGCGAGGTGCAACCGGCAAAGGCGTCATTTGCAAGCAGACGGAGGCTCTTTGGGAATTTCACGTAACCGAGCGAAGTGCAGTTTTCAAACGCGCTCTCCTCGATCAGCTCAACGCCCGCGCCTAGGGTCAGCGAGGAAAGATTCTTGCAATCACTGAAAGCTCTTATAGATATTTGTGTTACGCTGTCGGGAATTGTGATTCGTTCAAGACTCTCGCAACCCGCAAATGCCCAATACTGAATCCATTCAAGAGTTGACGGAAGTGTAACTTTTTTCAGATTCTTGCAGAGGTAAAACGCCTCGTCATGAATGATCGTAACACCTTCGGGGATGACTACCGATTCAATGAATTGACAGTTATAAAGGGCATACGAATCGATCTTTGTCACCGGCAGACCATTGTAAGTTGTAGCTACAACAATATCCTTATCTGTACAAGTGCCGATGCCTACGAGAATCGCATACTTGCCGTCGTCGCTGATCTCGTATTCAAGCCCACGCGAGCCGTCGTATTCAGGTTCGTCGTAGAGTTTGATATCACCGTCGGAGCAATGAATGACGGTAATTCCGCTGTAAAGATTCCAGTTTTTGTCGAAAACTATGCTATTCCAGTTTTCCTTTGTCCCTTTGAAGCTTACTTCGGTAAGATTATCTGCGGCAAGCGCACGCTCACCGAAAGCCTTTATTCCTTTGCCGAGAGTCATTTCGGTAAGAGATTTGCACTCTTCGAACGCATACATTTCTATGCTTTCGACGCTATCGGGAACAATGACATTGTTGAGCTTTACGCAATGGCAGAAAGAATGAGCGCCGATCTTTTTGATATTTTCTCCGAGAACAACGCTTTCCAGCGCCGAGCATTTATAGAACATATTGTTTCCGATTTCGGTAATACCGCTTCCGAATTTAACGCTCTCGAGCGCGGTGCATTGATAAAATGCGCCGCTTCCTACAGCTTTAACGCTGTCGGGGATCTCGATGCTTTTGAGCGCATCGCAACGCGCAAATGCACTCTTTCCTATCTTCAAGACGCTGTTTGGGATAATAACTGCCGTGATCTTCGCATTATCTGCCAAAGCGGATTCGATGATCTCGGTAACCGGCTTTCCGTCATAGCTTGATGCGATAACGATCTCGCTGTCGGTGCAAGCACCAATGCCGATAAAGGATACGGTTTTTCCGTCTGTGTTGACCTTGTATTGCAGATCGCGGCTGCCGTCATAGCTGTGGGAGGTGTAGAGTTCGACTGTTCCGTCGGAGCAATGAACGACAGTTGCCGCACAGCCCGAGTTCCAGTTATCCTGCTTCTTCAAATTGTTCCACTGGGCAACGGTTCCACCGTAATTGATCTCGGTGAGAGCGGAACAATTCTTGAATATTTCGCGCGACACGCGGGGCAGATCGCGGGGAAGCGTAACAGAGGTGAGACTTGTACAGCCATCAAACATATTGTAATACTCGAATTGCATCGTTATCCCCTCGGGGATCGTCATGCTGACAAGAGAAGTGCAATTCATAAAGTGCTCTGAGCCTTGCAATACTTTTACGCTCGAGGGGATGGTCAGCGATTTCAGGGCGGTGCAATTTTCGAATATCTCTCCGCCGATCATAGTGACCGTATTCGGTATAACGAGAGTTTCGAGTGAGGTACAATACGAAAATGCGCTGTAGCCGATCTCGGTCAAGCCCTCGGGGAGGGAGACGTCCTTCAGTGATGCGCAGGCGCCGAATACGCCGTCATTGATCCTCTTGATGCCGTTCGGGATTCTGACCGACTCGAGTCCTGATCGAACGAAAGCATGATGCGCTATATCCTTCATGCTCTCCGGCAATACGATCTGCGTGAGCGAGGTGCAGTTTTCAAACGCCCACGTTTCGATCGACTCAAGTCCTTCTCCGAGGTCGATATCCTTGAGCGCGGAGCATCCGTTGAAGGCATATTCGCCGATCCTTTTGACGCTGTCGGGAAGGGTCAACGATTCAAGCGACGTGCAGCTTCTGAATGCATAACTTCCTATCGATGTGACACCGCTCGGAATATTGATACTTTGTAGCTTTGCGCACTCGGAAAAGCTTGAAGCGGAGATCTCTGTGATCGAGGAGGGCAGAGTGATGCTTACAAGCTCGGTGCAACCCGCAAAAGCCTTATTCCCGATCGACTTGACGCTCTCGGGAACGACAATGGAGGTGATCCCCGTGCATTGCTTGAATGCGCCCTCACCGATCTCCGTCACTCCTTCCGGAATGATTATCTCCTTTAGCGAGCGGCAACCGTAAAAGGCATCATCGCCTATTGCTTTGACGCTGCTCGGTATGGTTATGCTCTTGAGGTTTTCACAGCCGCCGAAAAACCATGAGCCGAAGGATTCGATCCCGCTCGGCAGAACGATGCTCTCAAGGTAATCGTACGAGGCGAACATATTGTGAGCACCTTCGGGGAACTTGACACCGTCGGGTATAACCAGGTTTTTGATGCGAGAACGTGCAAAAGCACTGCCTCCGAGATACTTGAGGCTCTGCGGCAGCTCGATCTCGGTGATGAGGGAGCAACAGTAAAACGCGCCGTTTCCGATGCTTTCAACACCTTTTCCGAGCTTGAGCGTTTTTGCTTTTTCGCAATCGGTAAATGCCAATTCACCGATGATCTTGACGCTGTCGGGGATGGTGATGCTCTCAAGCATCATACACCACGCAAAGGCTTCTTTGCCGATCTCGGTGATGCCCTCGGGGATCGTGAAATTCGTGAATCTTGCGGTTTCAAATGCCTTGGTGCCTATTTTAGTCACGCTTCCGTCGGCGGGAATTACGCTGTTAATGCATCCAAGGACCAGGGTTTTGGTTTGAGTATTGATCAGACAGTTGTTTACGCTTCGGTATATCGGATTATTTTTGTCGACCTCGATCTTCTCGAGTCTGTCGCAATTCGAAAACGCGCCCTCGAGTTGACGAACGCTCGCCGAAATATACAAAGAGGTATATTTCCCCCCACCGAGAGCTTCTTCCTCGATGATCTCGACCGTATCGGAAACCCTTATGCTGTCGGCTTTTTCATAAAACAGGGCACTTTCTCCGATGACCTTTACGGGCACGCCGTTGTAATTCGTGGCAACGACGATGTCCTTATCGGTACAAGTACCGATGCCTACGAGAATAGCGTACGTACCGTCGTCGCTGATCTTGTATTCAAGTCCGCGGGAGCCGTCGTATTCGATTTCGGTACCGCATCTTGTGCAGACATTGTTGACATAATTATGACCCAGCGGAGGGAAGGTTTCGCTCCAGCTGTAACCGCAGGAGCTGCATTGATAATTTACCGTCGCGCTCTCGGTGCATGTCGGTGTATTTTCGGTAGCGGTATATACCGAATGCGCACATTCGGTAGTCTCGGGCGGCGAGGTGGTTTCCTCGGAAGTCGTTTCCTCTGCGGTAGTTTCTTCTGCGGTAGTCTCCTCCTCCGTGGTCTCGGGAGGAAGAGTTGTCGTTTCCTCGGGCGGAGTTTCGGGCTCGGTCAGAGGATTTGACTCTTCGGTCGTGTCCTCGGGGAACCACGACGCGATGTCGCCGAAATTGCGCAGGAGATAGGTCATCATCGGAATGACCGCGCCGAGGAGGAGCACGCAAGCCGCGAGCGCGGCTATATGACGCCAGGTGCGGCGGTTAAATCCCTTCGCGGTCATAGGCGCGGCTTTCTCAAATTTCAGGCTGTCCGCGACCTCGGCGATGTATTTCTGATCGATGAAGTCGAAAGCCTCGAGAAGTCTTGAATCCTTGAAATCAGAGTTTTTCATACGATTATGCCCTCCTTTCCAAGCTTTTCGGCAAGTCTCTTTCGCAGTCTTGCGAGCATGGACTTGATCTTTGAGTGCGAAAATCCCGTCTGATCCGCGATCTGACGGTCGCTCGCATCGAACCAATAGCGCAAAATGAAGACCTTGCGCTCGCTTTTTGTCAGCTCACCGAGAAAATTATTGACGATCTCGCCCGCGAAACGAGCCTCGTAAAGCTCGGAGAGGCTCTTTTCGTCGGGGATCATCGAGAGTGCCTCGTCGCTTATGACCTGAACTCCGCCGCCGCGCTTCCAGGCGTTGTTCGCCCTCGATTTGTTGACGGCGATATTCCTCGCCAGCGTCGAAATATAAGCCGAGAGGCTGCGCGGACGCTCGGGCGGGATCGAGTTCCAGAGCGCGAGGAGAGTGTCGTTTACGCATTCCTCGCGGTCCTCGCGCATACAGAGGAAGTTCGAGGCTACGTAGTTGCAGAGGTCGCCGTACTGCTGTTCGACCTGCCGCAGAGCCTCCTCGTCTCGCGCGAAGAATAGTTCTATGATTTTATCTTCTTTCAATTAAACTGCCTCCTTTCGGATTGTCTCTTCACTTTAATAGTAGTAATTAAAGGCGATCGGTCGCGCGTGCTTTGAATTTTTGTATCTTTGCACAAAAATGCACGCCCGATTTTGTGAATTATGACGGCAGATTTCGTCTGTATTCGCTCGGGAGGAGACCATACGTCTCCCTGAACGCGGATGTGAAGCGGCTTTGGCTCTCAAAGCCGACCATCCTTGCGATCTCGGAGATGCTGAGACCGCCCTCGCGCAGGAGTGCCGCCGCCTTTTCCATCCTGTGCTCCTTCGTGTGCGCCGCGAGAGAGGTGCCGTATTCGGATTTGAAAGCCTCCTTGAGGGTCGTCGGATTGATGTGGAACATCCGCGAAAGCTCCTCGATCGTTACGCGCTCGGCGAGATGCTCGACGAGGTAATCGTGGACGGCGCGGACGGTCTCTCCGCTTGTCGCGCCACCGCGACTGACGGGGCAGGCGACCTCCATTATCGATTCGACCGCCGTGTGCATCGTCATACCGATCTCGCTGTCCGCGATGCGGTAATATACCTCCTTGCCGTCGCGGCGAGAGTCGATGAGTCCGCATTCGCGGAGGATGCGGAGGTGATGCGAGAGTGCGGGACTCGAGATGCCGAGCAGCTCGGAGAGCCCGATGACGCATTCCTCGCGGTGGCAGAGGATCCAGAAGATCTTGATCCTTGTCGGATCCGAGAGCATTCGGAAGAATTCGGCGGCGGTGGAGAACTGTTCCGCGCCGACTCCGACGTCGTGTTCGTTGTTGATATCAAGCCCCGAGTGTCGGTGGCAGCAGGTTTTTTTCATGATTTGCTCCTTTTGGCAATTTATTTTGCCGTTTTGGTCGGTATGGGCGCAAAAGTATTGATTTTACCGCCCAAAAACAGTATACTATAAACGCAACGATTAAACAAGCGTTTAATTGTAAAATTTATCGATTGTAAAACTACGTTTTAGGAGTGTGTCATGAAAAAAATCTACAAGATCGAGGTTGATTGCGCGCATTGTGCGGCTCTTTGCGAGGCTGCTGCGGGAAAGGTCGCGGGGGTCTGTGAGCTTACCGTCAACTTTATGACCCAGAAGATGACGGTCGTTTTTGCCGAGGGTGCGGACGAAAAGAAGGTACTCCGCGACATCCTCAAGACCTGCCGCAAGATCGAGCGCGGCTTTGATATCGAGCTTTGATGAAAAGAAAGCATAAGATAATGCTCGCGCGGATAATCCTGTCCGCTGCGGCAACGCTTTTACTTAATATTTTCCCCGTTGAAGGAATTTTGAAGCTCGCGCTATTTTGCGCGGTCTATCTTGTCATAGGATACGATATCCTCTTCGATGCCCTCCGAGGCATATGGAACCGCCGTTTCCTCGACGAAAATTTCCTTATGGCGATAGCAACGGTCGGTGCCTTCGCGCTTGCGATCTATTCGGGGAGCGGCGACTACAACGAGGCGGTCGCGGTTATGCTCTTTTATCAGACGGGCGAGCTTTTCCAGTCGATCGCGGTCGGCAAGAGCAGGAAAAATATCGCCGCGCTGATGGATATCCGCCCCGATTACGCGAATGTCGAGGTTGACGGCGAGCTTTGCGAGGTCGATCCCGCCGAGGTCGCGGTCGGAAGCCTGATCACGGTCCGTCCGGGCGAGAGGATTCCGCTTGACGGCTCGGTCGTCTCGGGCTCATCGAGCCTTGATACCTCCGCTCTGACGGGCGAGAGCAGACCGAGCGAGGTCCGCGAGGGCGATCCCGTCATCAGCGGTTGCGTGAATATGACGGGCGTGCTCGTCATCCGCACCGAAAAGGAATTCGGCGAATCGACCGTCTCGAGGATCCTCGAGCTCGTTGAAAACGCGAGCTCACGCAAGTCGAAGTCGGAAAAATTTATTTCGAAATTCGCCCGCGTTTATACCCCCGCAGTCTGCGCCTCCGCGCTTGCGCTCGCGGTCATTCCGCCCGCCCTGTCGCTGATCATCGGCGGTGAGGCGGGATGGGCTGAGTGGTTCTACCGCGCGCTGACCTTCCTTGTCATAAGCTGTCCCTGCGCGCTCGTGATCAGCATCCCGCTGACCTTCTTTGCGGGTATCGGCGGTGCGAGCCGCGACGGAATACTCGTCAAGGGCTCGAATTATCTTGAGGCACTTGCCGAGGTCACGACGCTTGCCTTTGATAAGACGGGAACGCTGACTCGCGGTGTTTTCGAGGTCACGGATGTGATAGAAAACAGCATCGCGCGTGCTGAATTGATCGAGATCGCGGCGCACGCCGAGTCGGCGTCATCGCATCCGATCGCAAAGAGCCTGCTCTCCGCTTACGGAAAGGCTCCCGACCGCTCCCGCGTGGAGAATATCAGGGAGATCGGCGGTATGGGCATCACCTGCGAGGTTGACGGAGTCCGGGTTTCGGTCGGAAACCGGAGACTTATAGAAAACGCGCCCGATTATTCGGGCGCGAGCACGGCGGTCTACGTCGAACTTGACGGCAAATTCGCGGGGATCATCCTCATTTCGGACGTGATCAAGGATAATTCGAAGGACGCGATCGCGTCGCTCGGACGGATCGGGATCAAGAGATGCGTTATGCTGACGGGTGATTCCGAGCCGATCGCAAAAGAGGTCTGCCGCGAGCTCGGGATCGCCGAATACCGCGCGGAGCTTCTCCCCGGTGACAAGATCGCGGAGGTCGAGGGACTTCTCTCGGATAAGGGCAAGGTTGCTTTCGTTGGCGACGGAATAAACGATGCGCCCGTTCTCGCGCGTGCCGACATCGGTATCGCGATGGGCGCTGTGGGCTCGGATGCCGCGATCGAGGCGGCTGACGTCGTTCTGATGAACGATGACCCCGCGCAGATCGCAAGGGCGATCGCGTGTGCGCGCAAATGCATCGGGATCGTCAAGCAGAATATCATCTTCTCGCTTGCGGTCAAATTCGGATGCCTCGCGCTCGTCGCCTTGGGAGTTGCAAATATGTGGCTCGGCATCTTCGCCGACGTCGGAGTTATGGTCATCGCCGTCCTCAACGCCACAAGAGCGCTAAAATAATGAAAATGGGGCTGATTCATTAACTTGATTGATTCAGTCCCCTTTTTTGATGTCCTTGATATCCTCATCCACCGCGCCTCCGCCCGAAGTATTTGCTTAGAAATAAAAAAAGCGCGATCGCGTTCTCCTTCCACCGCTCCCCCGCGGTCCCCCTCCCTCCCGGAGGGAGGCTGAGGGGTTAGCGCAAACTCCTTCGGATATTCAGCGAACATCGTTTTAACTTAATCTAAAAAAGCAAATAGGAATATTTTATTTAAATTAATTTGCACTCATAACAGAGTTTTTGCAAATCTTTTGAATAAAATATTCCTATTTAAATAAGCAAAATTACAGATACAAACGATATTCGCTGTAGAAACATCGAGATTTGCACAAACCCTTTGCCTCCCTCCGGGAGGGAGGGGGACCGCGGGGGAGCGGTGGAAGGAGCCTGCGATCGAACCTCTATGTATTTTATGCGCAAGCTTTGGGCAGAGAGTGATAGTCCGCAGTTTTTGCAAAAGTATTGATTAATAATTGATTTTGCTCATCTAAAGTGCTGATCCATTGATTAGTCAATGGATCAGCACTTTTTCAGTAAAAAACTATTTTCTCTTTCTCAGCACGAATGCGGCGGCGATCGCGGTGATGATCGCGCCGGATGCGGTGAGAGCGGATGCACAGCCTGTCTCCTCGGGGATGGGGTCGGTTACGAGCTCTGTCACGGGTTCTGTTATGGGTTCGGTGATGGGCTCGGTCTCGGGCTCGGCGGTGGTTTCGGGTGCTTCGGTGGTCTCGGGGACCTTGATCTCCTCCCAGCAGGGCTCGCCGTCGCCCTTGTAGACGAGGATGTTGTCAACGTAACCGGTAACGGCACCGCCCGCCTTGAGAACGATCGACATTCCGCCCGTCTTACGCCAGGCACCGTTCGAGAATTCCTCTCCGCCCGCTCTCGAAACGAGAACGAAATGTCCGCCGTCGGTATTGTTGCGGATATAGACGCGGGGTCCGACGTCGAGCTTTTCGCATACGATGCGGATGGTAAGGCTTACGTCCTTGAGGACCTGACTGCCGTCGAAATCCTTGCGGAGGATCTTTTTTGCGATCGAGCTTGTGCCGTCGGTGTCGTCCTGATCGGCGGCGTAGTAGTCGCCGGGCGCATCAAAATTGCTCCATTTTCCGTTCATTCGCGCCTGACTGTTCGCCGAGCCGTTTATGCGGAGGTGAAATGAATGATAATTGCCCGCCGTGCTGTCCTTGTAGTCGGTGAGGATCGCAATATAGCGCGAATTATTGCCCGCGGCGGTGAGAGTCACGTCGAACTGAACCGTGTAGTCGGAAAGCCAGGTGCTCATCATATGCGCGTCGTCGAGGATCTTGATATAGGAATCTGCCGCGCCGCTTTTGTTGTTTACAACGTAGAGCTGACCGTCCCTTATCGCATAAGACGCGGTCGGGTTTGTCACGGCATTTTTCGCGGATTTCGAAAGCTCCTTCCAACCGAGAAGCTTTGCGACCTCTGCGTTGCCCGTGGTGTTGGGATAGTTGAATTCCTCATAATAAACGATATTGTAAGCCTCGCCGGGCTCTGCCTCATCGCGCGGAGCGGCGGAGGCGGATGTTGCGAGCATTGTTACGGTAAGTATAATTGTCACCAGACTTAAGAGATACTTTTTCATCATTTTTCTTCCTTTTGGTATTTGATATTGGCTTCGTAAGCCTCATAAATTATTCTAATGTCATCCTCTGTAATGATGCCGTTATCCAATGCGCTTGTAAGAGCATAAACCTTTCCTGAGCAAAATATATTTATGACCTTCATTTCCGGATATTCAAATCTGTATCCGTTAATGATCTCGTGGGTTTCCGTGGCTATCACAGATTCACCATCTACTAAAGCGGCATACGCATTTTCGGATTTCCAAAAGCATCTGACCGAATATTCAAGCTTTTCATCTCGGTTCGCATTATGAAGAAAAGTATCAATTATTTCATTTTCTTCCTCGGGAGTAAGCATGACAAGACCTGTATAAGGCTCGGTAGTAACAGCGGGCGGATCGTATCCGATACCCTCACAAGAGCAAAACAGAAAAAGAATTGCGGCGGTCAGCGTAAAGAGTGATAATGTTGCTGTCTTGCGCTTCATAGCTTTTCCTCCATAGAACATTTCTTCAATAATTATAATAACATATTCTTTTCCGCTTGTCAACATTTTTTTCAAAAGCTCTTGACTTTTTCTGCTTGCGGAGTATAATTATATATGTAAGAATTTTGCATAAGGACGGTAAAAAAATGGCAAAGACACATTATAAAATGAATATCGCGGGATGCGACCGCGCGCTTCCGCTCTGCCCGATCAGCGATACGCTCCAGATCGGCGCGTTCGTCATCTTCGGAGACCCCGAGCTGACCACAGCTTGCGCCGAGGAGCTTCTCCGCCGCGCACCCGAATACGACTACCTCATCTCCGCCGAGGCGAAGGGAATCCCGCTCGTCCACGAGATGGCAAGACTCGCGGGAAATCAGAAATACTTCCTCGCAAGAAAGGCGGCAAAGCTCTATATGTCGGGCGTTTTTGAGGTGACCGTAAACTCGATCACCACCGCCAAGGAGCAGAAGCTCTATCTCGATAAGGCTGACGCAGAGCTGATGCGAGGTAAGAGAATACTTATCGTTGACGACGTTATCTCGACCGGAGAGAGCCTGCTTGCCATCGAAAAGCTCGTTGACGCCGCAGGCGGCAATATCTGCGGACGTATGGCGATCCTTGCCGAGGGCGACGCAACCGAGCGCGACGATCTCATCTACCTCGAAAAGCTCCCGCTCTTTGACAAAGACGGAGAGCCGATATAACCAAAGGGGCTGGCTCATTTAAGTTTTCTATGAGGAATGTATTCGGTAAGATTTTCGGAAAGCCGTACACCATCACTCTCCGCCCGAATCTTGCACGAAAAACACATAGAAGTTCAATCGAGTTCTCCTTCCACCGTCGTCAAGCGACGGTCCCCCTCCCTCCCGGAGGGAGGCTTAGTGGTAACTGCAAACTCCTACGGATATTCAGCGGACCTTGTTTTAGCGTAGCCGTACGGGAGTCGAACATAATTGGTTTTGTCGGGCAGATTTTCCCGATAACTGCAGTTCTTTCCTTGATAATATTAATATATGATCATCGAAAAGAACCTTGTTCTCGAAAAAATCTGCTCCGTCAAAACTGCTCGCACCTCACGGCGAATTAATTTTTGATGGATTTTGGTGGGATTTTGCGAAGCAAGGTATTAACCTTGCGAGTAAAAGCACGCCGAAATACGCGAAAAGTAATCG
>JAZSEA010000094.1:0-53202 GCA_045531455.1 Eubacteriales bacterium | reverse complement strand
TAGTGTAAAATGTGTGTATGACAATATTCTTTCCTCCTTGGAAAATGTTTGTGTGGTAACTACATTTTACACCTTGGCGAGAATATTGTCTATTCTTTTTTGAAAACTTTTTGTGTTGCACTTGATATTATAACTTACCGAACCCCAAAAACGCGTGACCGCGTTTTCGGGAACCCGGCGCGCGGTCCCCCTCCCTCCTCAGAGGGAGGCGAGGAGTTTGAGCGAACAAAGTATATAGAGGTTTAGATATCAAAAGCTACCATTTTTTCTTGTGTAATTAATAACATTAAGAAATATATGTTTGCACTCCCAACCTTGCCTCCCTCTGAGGAGGGAGGGGGACCGTGCGGAGGCACGGTGGAGGGAGAGACAAAACATATAAAATATATTGTTAATCGGAAAATTTCCGAGCGTTGGCGAAAATTCACCTTTATTTTGCCCCAACGGGGCAAATCATCATTCTCCGCAGGCGACGTTCTTGAATTTTCCGGGAATATCGAGAATGAAATACTCACCCTCGTTAACGCCCCATTTGCCGCCCTCGATGGAGATCTTTTCGTCGTCGGGGGTTACGCTGATGATGACGTCCTCGTCCGCGGAGTTGACGAACTGCGCGCGGAAGGTGGGGTAGGTCTTCTGATACTGAACGCTTGCGCCCTCAATATTCGTGGTCAGGAGTATGTAATCGGGGTCGATGAGGTCGTGGACCATAATATCCGCCTCGTCCTCAGCCTGACCGTGGTGCGGCCACTTGAAGAGATCGGGCTTTGCGATCTTGTCGGCAAAAATCGTGCACATACGGTCGAATCCCTCGTCCGTCATCCAGCGTGTGCGCTTGGGGGTGTCGCCCGTGAAGACGAGCTTCTTGCCGCCGTGACGGATGACCATCCAGATCGAGGAAATGTTGGCGACGTACATCTGATTTTTGCGGTAGAGCAGATCGTCGGTGCAGAAATAGCTCTGCGCGATCTTAAGGAGCAGATCGGGCTTTGCCCAGTCGGTGTCGGGGGGCAGGATCTCGATCTCGGTGCCGCCGAAATTATAGAAGAAGGTCTTCTGGCAGTCGGAATAGAAGGGGATGACCGTGACCTCTGCGTGGGGGTGGAAATCGCGTACAACCTCCATGATCTCGTTCGTGTAATCGCGCGAAACGTGGATCGAGCCCTCGGGAAGATCGTTGACGGAGGGCATAATGATGCGGTCGATCGAGAAGCGCGGATCGCGGACGACGTGCTCGAGGGGCGAGCCGATGTGGTCGACGTGGAAATGCGAGATGACCCAGTCGAAGTGGAGAACTCCCTCGGGGCAAACGACCTCGCGCAGCTCAAGCAGACGGCCGAGGCAGTCGGGATCGCGCTGACCGCCGTCGTGGAGCATATAGTGTCCGTTGAGGGCAAAGATGAAGCCGTCGGACTTCTTGAGCTTCTTGTGCGCTATCGAATTTATACGAAGTACGTTGTCGCAAAGAGCAAAATCATGGGGAAAATTGGATCTCATTTTTTGGTTCCTTTCGGAGAAATTTTAATTGAATTCTTGAAATTTTCGCTTAGGCGAAAATTTACCTTTCACTAGCCACTAGTCACTGATCACCGCCGTCAGGCTTTGGCGGCTTGAATTCGACGCGGTAGATGTTCTCCTCGTCGATATTTATGCGTGGAACGATGATCCCCTGAACGCCTGCGATCGAGGTGACCGCGGTCAGAGTTGCCGATGCGTACGGGAAAAGGATCTTGAAGGTCTCAAGATGAGCCTCATCGCGGGGCATTTCGGGCGGGAGAGCGAAGATTCCCGACTGCTTTACGGTGACAGAAAGCTTTTCGGGAGCTTCCTTGTCCTCCGCGGTGATCGAGATCTCTCCCTTTGCCATACCGGGAGCGGCGTGGCGGAGATTATAGCTGTATTTGAAGCCGAGCTTGAGCTGACCCGAGCCCTGCATATTGTTGCAGAACTCAATGTGGTCTGCGCGAGTGGCTTTTAACTGTATTTTAGACTGAGACATTGTGGACCTCTTGGAGTTTGATTTTGAATATAATTGGGCGTTTTTTATAGTGGTCAGTGGTTAGTGGACAGTGGACAGAAAGAAGCGATAATATCCATCATTGATCACTGCGGCGAAGCCGCTCTTATACACAGAGCATAAAGAGCCAGGAGAGCAGGAACTGGTTTGCGATCGTGAAGTCGAAGCTTCTCGAGATGATGATGGCGTAGGCAAGGGATGCGGCGGAGAGGATCATAACTGTGAAGCCGAGGAAATGAAGGACCTTCGGCTTGACGCTGAAAAGACCGCAGATTCCCGCAACGAACATCAGAACGCCGAGCGCGGACGCGAAGATGCCGACAAGGTCGAGCGCGAGCAGGCTTTCGAGTGCCTGGAAAACAGAGGATACGCCGGTGAGTATGTAGATCAGGCTGATGATGCCTCTGATCTGCTTGTATTTGCTTTTTGCCATTTATTTTTACCTTCCTTCATTTTATTCCGCGCGATAGATCTGTCCGAGAAGTATCGCGTCGGCTTTGGTATTCTTGATAAGCTCGGTCGTGCGAGCACTCAGGGTCTGCCTTGCGGCGTTCATATTCGAGTAGAGGCTTCCCGCGGCGGCAACGATCGCGCGCATACTGAAGTCGTCGGCGTCGGGATCGAGGGGAGCGGGATGATATGCGTGTCTCGCAAACGCGGCAACCTTCGGATCGTATGCGATCAGGATCGCGGGAGTGCCCGCAACCGATGAGAAAACTCCGCTGTGGAGCCGCATTCCGAGTGTGAAGGAGCATTTTGCGATGAGGGAGACGATATGTCCCGCGCGCATCTGGGGCAGTACGATCCCGCGTTCGGCTTCTTCTCGGACCGCGCGGCAGATCTTGACGTCCTCGGGTGCAAAGGGGATGAAGAGGGGAAGGGCGTTTCGTCTGTCTGCGATTACACGGACGGCGGACGCGATCATTGAGTAGATCTTACTCGCCTTCCGCGCGCCGTCACCTCTGCGAAGTCCCGCAAGGGGACGGACGGAGACGGCGAAATATTCACGTCCTTCGGGCAGATGCGAGAGAATGCTCTCGGGGAGCTCGAGGGGAGCGGTGTTCAGCGCGGCATCGGCTGTGACCGCGATGCCCGAAACGTCACATTCGAGCTTTTTGAGCAGCTCGAGCGAATCGTGGTCGCGGAGAGTGACCGCATCGGCGTTTTCAACCGCGTAGACCGCCTCGTAAGCCGCCTCGTCACCGATGATGGGACCGACTCCGCCCGCGTAGATCATAACTCGCGCGCCCTGCTTTGCGGCAATGTTCGAGAGGAGATAATAGTAGGCGAGAGAACGGTTCGAGGTGCTGTTTTGCAGGAGAGTGCCGCCGCAGAGGACGAAAAGTCGGGTATTTGAAAGCTCTTTTTTGATCTTCGGGAAATTGTAGCGTCCGATAGCGCGCACGTCTTTGGGCAGAGCCTCGGGTCTGCGGGCGGGGACGGTCGGAACGATGCCCTTAGGGAGCTTCGGCAGGGAGGCGAGGACCGCGTCGAGAGTTGCGTCGTCGCCCGCGTTACATTCTCCAAAATAGCCGCAGAGCATAACTCCTCCGCGCTCGTATTCGATAAGATCCTGCCAGAAGGCAAGGGTCTTTTCTGCGAAAAGCGATGCAGATGCGCGGCGGGTGACGTAGGCGCGTCCGAATGCGCCGTAGAGCATACGCTCTCGGGGAGTTGAGCAGAGAAGACGCTCTAGCGCGAGTCTCAGGGTCTCAAGGTCTGTCGGGGCACCGCCGCGGCAGGTGAAATTCGTCTCCTCGGCGCGCTTCAGATTAGTCTCGTCAACAACGCCGTCGCAACCCATATCGGAGCAGAGAATGACGGGCACGCTCGCCGCCATAGCCTCGAGCGCGGCACGCGACGAGCCGATGAAGATGTCGGCGCGGGCGAGGATCGAGGGCATATCGAGGACGCTTCCCGCAACCGTAACGGCTCCGGGCGACTGCGAATTTGCGAGTCTTGCGGCTTCTCGGAGCTCGGAGAGCTTGCTTCCGCCGCCGACGACGGTGAGGGTCGGGTCGAGCTCGGGGAAATCCTTGCGTATGCGGGGCATCAGCTCGCAGAGGAGCGTGGGGCAGAGTGCGGTGTCGCCGTCGAGACGGCTTGCGGTGACGATACGGAGTCGGCTCGAGGGCTGATGCTCGGGCACCTCGGTGTCAACGCCGTTTACGATGACGTCGATGCTTTCGGGCGCGAGCTTGTACTTATCAATGAGGAAGGATTTTACGTCCTCGCTGACCGCGATCGTCCGCCTGCCCCAAAGGGTGAAGGCGCGGCGAGGCGGCTTTGGATCGTAAAAGCCGTGTGCCGTGACCGCGAAGGGAGGGAATCCGCCGCGCTTCGAGAGCATTCCGCAGATGAAGGCGGGGATGCGGCCGTGCGCGTGGACGACGTCGTAGCGTCCTTCGGTTGCGATCTTCCATATTTCCTTGGAGGATCTTATGACCGATGCGACGTCCTTGCGGTCGAGGGGGAGGGTGACGTGTTCGATCTGCGAGGAGATCAGCGCGGGGAGGTATGCGCCGCCCGCGGAGAGTATGCAGACGTGGTGTCCGCGCAATTTAAGCTGACGCGCGAGAGTCAGAATATGCGTTTCCGCGCCTCCGATGCCCATTCGCGTCGATACCAGAAGTATTCTCAAGCCGCCGCCCCCTTTCAAAGTGACTATAATATATCACTCTATATTATAACTTATTTTAGAGGAAAAATCAACAAAAAAGGAGAAAGTTTTACACTTGGGAGTAAACTTTCTCAAACGGAACGAATTGAAGGTGAAAGGTGAAAGGTAAAAGGGGAAAGGTAAGGTAAATTTCCGCCGAGGCGGAAATTTTCGATTTTTAATAAAAAACAACAGCTTGAAAGTTTGATCAAACTTTTCAAAGTTTGCGAGGTTTGGGGCAGAGCCCCATTTTAATTCGAGAGCTTCAGCTCTCGCTACTGCTTCAAACAGGTGAAGCTCTGCTTCTCCTGTTTGGACAGAGTCAATACTTCCCGAATGTAGGGAAGTGCAGCTCTTGCGGTTTTCCGAAGGAAAATGGAGGCGTAAGCCGAAAAGCAAGAGTTGCAACTTGCCAACGGCAAGTATTTGTGCTCTGTCACCCTCCGCGCGCATTCGCGCGCGGAATAGCTATAGAGTATTCGTACATTCTGCAGGTCTGTGCAAAAATTTCGCGCCTATACACGCCCGAGGACGATATCCGATAATTTTGCATATTTTAATTATGGACTCCACCCCCGCCCCCTCCTCGTTAACCGAGGAGGGGAGAAAGAGAGCGCGAACTTCTTGTTCAGCGTTCTGATTATTGTTTTTTGGCGCCTGCGATGCATGATATATCCTCGATAGGATATGATCCGCAAGCGGATCGTTATTCTAACAGGAAAATTTCCGCTCGTGGAAATTTTTCGATCTTTTACGTTTGCCTTTGGCTATTACTAAGAAGCCCGACGGGTGACCGTCGGGCTTTTATGAAATTATTCTGTCAAGTGATCATCGTCACTCGGGAGCAACGCTGTCACACGATCCATCTGATCCTCGGGGAGCGAGGCGATAAACGCATCAAGCTCCTCTGATTATTAATTTTGAATCAGATTAGAATGCAATTCCAACAGATCTTTGATTTGATTATCCGTCAACAGGTCTTTTTGATATATATCCTCCAAGGAAGAGATTTCCCCATCATATACGACTTTTATATCCATATCGGGTAATTCGAATGTATATCCGGCAACGGTCAAGGTTGAGTTTTGTGATGTATCCGACTTCTTTCCTAAAACAATGACATCGCCGTCATTAAAAAATGCATAAATAAAGCTATCTGCCTTCTTGCGGAAAGCCATATCCTCGGTTTTATCCGTAAAACCATTGCCGCCCCAGATTTTATTTATGATATTCAGCTGTTTTTCGTTAAAAGCGCCGTCTTCCCGAAGTATGCACTTATCATGTAATTCATGGATTTTTTGAATGTTTTCTTCGGTGAGATATTTATTATCATATGCGTTGGACAGCGAGTAAAGCTGACCGTTCCGATACACCTTTAAAACCGAATCTCTAAACACAAAGCTGTAACCAGCAACAGTGTACTCTGTCGGCGTATACTTCGTGCTGTATTTACCCAGCACGATACAGTCGTTAAATCTTCTGTAAAGGAAGCTACCCGCTCCGCCTAAATCTTCAACATCCCGAACGTTCTCGGCAAAAACGCCGTCATCCCATGTACTGTTTATACCTTCCAGTTCAGCTTTTGTTAAAAGATATTCAGAGTTATGTAAAATTCGAGCATTGTGCAGTTCCCATAATTCTTCAATCTGCGCATCTGTTAATATTTTTTTCTCATAAGCCTCCGGAACCTTATAAATTGTGTTTTGGCTATACACACGCATTCCTCCGCTGCGCGGGAACTCAAATTGATATCCAGCTACAGTAAACTCGCTGTATTCTGTAAGCATTCCCGACCATCCGAGCACAATGGAGTTATTATATTTCCCATAAATAAATTCTGTTCCGCTCAATAATCCAACATCCTCAATCGATTCCGCGAAAGTACCGCTGCCCCAAGCGTTATTTATAGCATCAAGCTCGGCTTGCGTCAGAGGGTATTCTTTGCTTTCGGTTTCGGTACACCCAGCAAAAACACCGATCAGCATAGCGGATACGATGAATAGAAGAATAATTGAAATCGATCTGTGTTTCATTCCGGCACCTCCTGAAATGCTCTCTATTTATATAGTTGCAATCCGCGCGATTCGGTTGCGTGTTTTCTGAAATTTTTTATGTTCAATATTATAATAACATATTTTGCACAGCTTGTCAATAAAATCTTCCTTCACTTATCTAGACACCGTTTGACACTCTAAGGTTACACATTTTCGAAAACTTTTTTCGCAAACAGATATTTTTGTAGAAGTGCACAAATCATATGTTGTTTTTTTGTGCAGTTTAACCCCGATATAAAAAACAGACTGCCTCAATGAGACAGTCTGTTTTTTCCTTTAACTAGCCACTAATTACTGTGCAGCGTTTACGATAGCAGCGAACTTCTCGGGAACGAGGGATGCGCCGCCGATGAGGCCGCCGTCAACGTTGGGCTTAGCAAGAAGCTCAGCAGCGTTAGCGTCGTTCATGGATCCGCCGTACTGGATGGTTACGGTCTCTGCTACCTCAGCACCGTAGAGGTCTGCGAGTACGTTACGGATAACTGCGCAGGTCTCCTCAGCCTGCTCGGGAGTAGCGGTGAGGCCGGTTCCGATAGCCCAAACGGGCTCGTAAGCGATGATCACGTTCTTAAGCTCCTCTGCGGAAATGCCTGCGAGGTCGAGCTTGGTCTGCATACCGACAACCTCGTCGGTGATGCCTGCGAGTCTCTGCTCCTTAACCTCACCGAGGCAGAGGATGACCTTCATGCCAGCTGCGAGAGCAGCCTTGGTGCGGAGGTTAACGGTCTCGTCGGTCTCAGCAAAATACTGACGTCTCTCGGAGTGACCTACGATAACGTACTCAACGCCGATAGCGCGGAGCATCTCAGCCGAAACTTCACCGGTGTACGCGCCCTTGGGTGCGAAGTGAACGTTCTCAGCGCCGATCTTGATATTGGTGCCCTCTGCTGCTTCCATAGCTGCCGCGATGGTAACGTAGGGAGCGCAGAAGATGATGTCGCAATTATCCTTGCCTGCAACGAGGGGAGTTACGTTTGCGATAAACTCACGAGCCTGTGCGGGGGTGAAGTTCATCTTCCAGTTGCCTGCGATTACTGTTCTTCTCTTTGCGGGATTCATTATGTTTATCCTACCTTTCATTATTTACAATAATTAAATTGAGTGCTTTGGACGATAAGCACGTTTTTAGTTGCCAGTTACTAGCAACTAGCGTCTAGCAACCAGCAACTTAAATATGGATTATTCTTCTTACTCTTTATCCTGGAGGCAAGCGATGCCGGGAAGCTCGAGGCCTTCGAGGAACTCGAGAGATGCGCCGCCGCCGGTGGAGATGTGAGTCATCTTGTCTGCGTAGCCGAGCTTTTCAACAGCTGCTGCGGAGCCGCCGCCGCCGATGATGGAGATCGCGCCGCTCACTGCAACTGCCTTTGCAACGCCCTCGGTACCTGCTGCGAAGTTGGGCCACTCGGAAACGCCCATCGGGCCGTTCCATACAACGGTGCCTGCGCCCTGGATGGACTTAGCGTAGAGCTCGCGGGTCTTGTCGCCGATGTCGAGACCCATCCAACCGTCCGGAATGGAGTCGGAGTAGATTCTCATGAAGGGGGTGTTTTCGTCGTACTCGCGGCCGATCACGTTGTCAACGGGGAGGAGGAAGTTGACCTTGCGATCCTTAGCCTTCTGGAGCATCTCGCGTGCGAGGTCGAGCTTGTCGTACTCGCAGATGGAGGTGCCGACTTCGTTGCCGAGAGCCTTGAAGAAGGTGTAAGCCATACCGCCGCCGATGATGATGGTATCGCACTTCTCGAGGAGGTTGTTGATAACGCCGATCTTGTCGGAAACCTTTGCACCGCCGAGGATAGCAACGAAGGGACGAGCGGGATCCTCAAGAGCCTTGCCCATAACGCCGATTTCCTTCTGGATGAGGTAACCGCAAACTGCGGGGAGGTAATCAGCAACGCCTGCAGTCGATGCGTGTGCACGGTGAGCTGCGCCGAAAGCGTCGTTTACGAAGATCTCTGCCATAGAAGCGAGTTCACGAGCGAATTCGGGATCGTTCTTTTCCTCTCTCTTGTCGAAACGGGTGTTCTCAAGAAGGAGAGCCTGTCCGCACTCGAGAGCGGCAGCCATAGCCTTGGTCTCGGGGCCGATGGTGTCGGGAGCGAGCTTAACTTCCTGACCGAGGATCTCGGTAAGGCGAGCTGCTACGGGAGCGAGGGTATACTTGGGGTTGACTTCACCCTTGGGCTTGCCCATGTGAGAGCAGAGGATGACAGCCGCGCCCTGGCTGAGGAGGTATTTGATTGTGGGGATAGCCTCAACGATTCTCTTGTCGGAGGTGATCACGCCGTCCTTGAGCGGAACGTTGAAGTCGCAGCGTACGAGGACTTTCTTACCGGATACGTTAATGTCCTCAATGGTTTTCTTGTTGTAGGTCATATTATGAAACCTGCCTTTCGCAAATTTAATTTCAGTAAATTAAGATCAATTTCTTTCCAATATATAAATATACCACAAATGGAGAAATTAATCAATAGGGTTGCGTAAATTTTTAGGGAAAATGTTTTTATTCCTCTATCCCGCGCACTGTGATGATCTCCTCGGTGGCGAGAGCCTTTTCGCAGAGGGCGGCGAAGTCGAGCTTCTGCTCCTCGGCGATGACTTTTGGGAGCTCGGGCTTGGTTTTGGGATGGCGGGGAGTGAAGACGGTGCAGCAGTCCTCGTAGGGGAGGATCGAGGTCTCAAAGCTGCCGATGCGGCGCGCGTAGGATACGATCTCCTCCTTGTCGAGTCCGATGCAGGGGCGGAAAACGGGGATGTTTACCGCGGAGTTGGTGACGTGGAGTGCCTGAATGGTCTGCGACGCTACCTGACCCATACTCTCGCCCGTGACGAGCGCATTGCAGTTCGAGGCGATCGCTATTCTTTCCGAGATCGTCATCATAAAGCGGCGCAGAAGGAGGGTGAAGTAGTCCTCGTTACAGCTCTTCGAGATCTCCTCCTCGATCTCGGTCAGAGAAACGATGTGGAGACGGATGCTTCCCGCCCAGCCTGCGACGATACGCGCAAGCTCGATGACCTTCTCACGTGCCTCGATGGAGGTGTAGGGGAAAGCCTCGTAGTAGACGGCTTCGATCTTGACGCCGCGCTTTGCCATCATCCAGCCCGCAACGGGGGAATCGATACCGCCCGAAAGAAGGAGAAGTCCGCGTCCGTTCGAGCCTACGGGCATACCGCCCGCGCCGCTCTCCTGACCCGCGCCGATGTATGCGGCACCCTCGCGGATCTCGCACTTAACGAGCACCTGCGGATTGTGGACGTCAACCTTGAGGTGGTTGAATCTCGAAAGGATCTTTCCGCCGAGCTCACGGCTGACGGCGTCCGAGGTCATCGGGAAACGCTTGTCCGCACGCTTGGTCTCAACCTTGAAGGTGCGCGCGTTTGCGAGTCGCTCGCCGAGGTATTCCACGGCAAGAGCGGCGATGGCGTCAAAATCCTTTTCTGTCTCGGCAACGCGCGATACGGCAACGATACCGAAGGTGCGGCGGAGAAGGGTATATGCCGTGTCGAGCTGCTCGGAGGTCATCTCCTCGGTCGGCTCAACGCGGATAACGCTCTGCGATCTGATAATATTGAATTTTCCTACGTGTCCGAGTCTGAATTTCAGCTCGCGGACAAGGAGAGCTTCAAAGGATGCGCGGTTTGCGCCCTTGAGCGCGATCTCACCGTATTTGCAAAGAAAGATCTCACGCATCTTCTTCGTCCTCTCCCTCGAGGGAAGCCTCTTCCTCGAGTGCGGCGAGCTCCTCGTCGGTAAGCTCTACGGCGTCCTCGCCCGCGATGAGGTCGGTGGCGTCGTCAAGCAGATCCTCGGGGACGTAGAAATCAACGCCCGAGGTGCAAAATCCCATAAAAACGCGCATCCAGGAGTCGGATGTGTTCTCCTTTGCAACGTAGGGAATGCCTGCGCCGCGGAGGATGCTTTCGATGACGCTCTGCTCGCCGTTGTCGGCGGCTGTGATGAGCTTTGCGAACTTAATACCGTCCTTGAGGAAGGTGGGGATATCTTCTATTCCTGCCGTTTCGGTCGGCATGGGTCTGCGGGAGATCTCTTTCATTCTTCTGCCTCCGGATCAGTTTCATAGTAGTGGGGGAAGAGGGTCTCCCAGACCTTCATACAGCCGATCGTGTCTGCGATCGAGGTATGGGCGACGCCGTTCCATTCGATACCGAAGCACGCCATCGCGTCGGTCAGACTCGCGTGCTCGATGTCGGGGCGATGCTCGTGTATGTAGCGGACGAATTCGTTGGCACAGCAGCGGATCTTGTCGTGAAGAGCCTTGCGCTCTTTTTCTGTCTTGTAGATATACTTGATGTGGCTGTAGTCGGTCGAAACGCCGTATGCGATGAGGTTATCGGCACCCGCAAAGATCTCCTTGATCTCGGGGGTCAGCTCCTCGAGGGTCTGCGCGTCCTTGACCATATCGGGCGTGATGCCGTGGATCTTTTCGGTGCGCTTCCACTTCTTAGTATGTACGGGGCGGACGAGGGTATCCATGATCTTCTCGCCGAGAGCGTTGAAGATCGAGATCGAGATGATCTCGTCGTGATCGTAGAAGCCGGTGAGCTCCAGATCGAAGAAGAGAACTCTCTTGCGGTCCATACCGTAGTATGCGTTTCTGTGAGCGTCGCCCTCTGCGCGGCGGACAGCCATTTCCTCCTCGTAGCAGGACTTGCAGAGCTTCTTCTTGAAGCGGACATCCTTACCGCACTTGACGCACATAAGCGGCATACGGAGGGTGGTCATCTTGTCGTAGAAATAAACTATTTCACGGTCGCGGCGGCGTGTGAACGCCACGGGCTCCTCGATGACCTCGAGGTGCATAGCGGTGAGTCTTTCCTTGGGGTAGTAACCGAAGGATGCGGCACGGCGGAGCGACATACGCTCGATCTCGGTGCCCGATTCAAGCTTGATGGTCTCCTGACGGGCATCGGGAGCATACCAGAGCTCGGGATCCGACTCTACGAGCTTTTCGGGATCAAACCAGAAAACGACGCCTCCGTTCTTTCCTTCCGAATACGCCGCAGGTGCACCGTCGGGTGTAAGATGCATGAGCTTTAAGGTAGCTCTGTCGAGATAATTTTTTGCTTGCGCTTCACGGTAGCTGACTTGCGGCACTGTAGCCCCGCTGCGCAGTCTGATGCTTTCCTTCAAAATCAGACCTCCTGTTTTTTTATCGAAAGTATACGGCGCAACCCGTACACATAGTTTACCAAATACTAATTATATCATATATTTTTGATATTTACAATAGTAAAATATGAATTTAGTATAATTTGGAGGATATTTTTGCATATTGTGTGAGAGATAACGGATGACCTATATAGAAAGATCCAAGTAATTTACGTAAAGCCTGCGCTGCTTTTTTCAAACTTCATCTGATATTATGACTCGGACTCTTTGGATAAGAAAAAATGATATGACCTCTCTCCCATACTCCCCTCATTTTACAACTTGATTACAAGTTGAAAACAAGTCGATGACGCTTTTGTTGTATGATTTTGATGTAATATAGTCGAACACATAAGGTTTTCATCGGTTATTGCACGTCATCAAGGAGGCGGTGATGAAAATGAAAAAAGCATTATTATTTATTTTTGTGATAACCTTACTCTTTAATTGCTCCTGCGGAAAGCCGACGGTCTTGCAGGATGATACGTCTGATGCAGAAATAACCGATCCGCCCGAGCCGCAGAGAATGGCTTATCATTTCAGCGACGCATCGAGACTCGGCGAGGATATTTATTTTGTCAGCGGTCCATCCTTCTACGGTAAAGCACAGATATTTGCCACCGAATACGGTGCCGAGAATTTCGAGCCCTTCGTTCCCTGCTTTGATGCGGTATGCAATCATTACGATCGCACCAAATGCTGTATTGCGACCGGAGCACTTCTTTATTATACGGAAAAGATATCGGCTTTTCTGTATGACGGCGATCCCGCACTGCTTCTTTACGGTGTTTACGACGTAAGCCTATCGAAGCCATATTCAAACGAAAAGCTCAATCTTGTGTGTGATGATATCGTATATATGGAGTACCCCAAGGAGGACTCCGAGGTCACGGCTTTTTTGGAAGCCTTCAGTACCGCGCCCCGAAAAAGCAATCCTCTGATCTACGGCGATCATTTCTACTACAGCGAGATCAAAAACGGCACGCGGACTCAATACCGCATCCCGCTCACGGGCGGCAATCCCGAAAGAGTCTTTGAAGAAGACAATATCATCATCAAAACCATCATCAACGATAAGTTTTACGGCATCCGCTATGACATTGACCCCGAAAATCCCGGGGAGGTTATCCGAGACCGCGACAGGATCCATTATTTCCGCTCGGATATGAATTACGAAAACATCGAAACTCTGCCCGAAATTCTCGATTTCTTTTCGCTTGTGAGCGAGGAGAATAAAAGGATCAACACGAATGCGATCCTCGACGCGGACGAGGAAAATATCTACGTTTTATATCAAAAGAAGATCTGGGCGATATCCGATTCGGACATTCACGCCGAGCCCGTCCTGCTTTCGGATCCCGGCGAGAAGCTCCCGTCCGATCTGCCGAAGCTGACATGGGACAGAATGTGGTATAACGACGGCGTTTTATATATCATTATAAATACCAATCAATACAACAGACCGACGCTTGACAGCAACGGCTTCTCGAATCCCACCCAATGGTATGAAAGCTCAACTCTTTACAGCTTTGATATAAGCACGGGCGAATGTAAAACTTGGGATATAAAGAACCAAAGCTATCTTATTATGGAGATCCTTTATGCCGACGATAAGTACGTGTACGCCATAGGCAGATACGTGCACGATGATAACAGAGCAATAGAAGGCGTCACTATGCGCCTCACACTCGATACAATGAGATATGAGGTAATTCTTCCCGACAGATTTTTGGAGTATTCCGCCGAAACGACCGCAAATTGAGAGGAGATTTTTATGAAAAAATTTTTCTTGATCATTTTAGCAACGTTAATGCTGTTCAGTTGTTCTTGTCAAAAGACTCCGGGCGGCAATGACGTCTCATCCGAGCCCGAGACAGTAAAGCAGCCCGAGCCTCAGTATATGGCGTACCATTTCAGCGACGCATCGAGACTCGGCGACGATATTTATTTTGTCAACGGTGCATCCTTATCCGGCAAAGCACAGATCTTAGCTGCAGAATACGGTGCCGAGAATTTCGAGCTCTTCATTCCCTGCTTTGATGCGGTATGCAACCATTATGACCGCACCAAATGCTGCATTGCTGTAGGCACTTTGAGCCATCGTACCGATAAAATTTCAGCTTTTATGTATGACGGTGAGATTTCCCTGGTTCTTTTCAGTGATTACGACGTAAGCTTATCGATGCCCTACTTAAATGAAAAGCTCAATCTTGTGTCTGAGGATATCGTAAATATCAGTTCCCTCCGAGAGCCCTCCGAGGTTACAGAATATCATGAAGCCCTCCGCTCTACACCGAGAAAAAGCAATCCTCTGGTTTACAAAGATTATTTCTACTACTCCGAAATTAACAACAGCACGCGGACGCAATACCGCATCCCGCTCACAGGCGGCGAGCCCGAAAGAGTATTTGAAGAAGATGATATTATCGTCAAAACCATTATCAATGATAAATATTTCGGCATCAGATATGAAAAAGACGAAGAAGACAAGACCCAAATGTACTATTTCCGTTCTGATATGAATTATGAAAACGTAGAACTCTTGCCCGAGATTCTTGACTTGTTTTCTCTTCCCACCAAACAAAATTTGAGGTTAATGTCAAAGGTTCTTTTTGATGCAGACGTCGATTATTTATACGTGCTTGATGATATGAAAGTTTGGAAGATCCCCGATTCGGATATACACGCAGAACCGATATTGATGTCTGATATGACTGAAAAGCTCCCGACCGACCTGGATAAAACCGCGTGGGAGAGTTTGTGGTACAACGACGGCGTTATATATGCCGTAATTAATACCGGTACATACTATCGATCTTTTAAAGGGCCTCTGGTTACTCCCATTCAATGGTATGAAAAATCAATGCTTTACAGCTTTGATATCGGAACGGGTGAGTGCAGATCTTGGGATATTTCGAGTCAGAATTATCTCTTGTCATATATCCTTTATGCCGACAGTGAGTACGTTTACGGGATAAGCCAATACGCGCACGATGATGGCAGAGGAAAAAGCGTCACTATGCGCCTCACGCTTGATACAATGCGATATGAGGTGATCCTCCCCGACGGTTTCCTCGAGGATTCCGCCGAAACGACCGCAAATTGAGAGGAGATTTTTATGAAAAAATTTTTCTTGATCGTTTTAGCAACGTTAATGCTGTTCAGTTGTTCTTGCCAAAAGACTCCGGGAGGCGATGACGTCTCGTCCGAGCCCGAGACAGAAAAACAGCCCGAGCCTCAGTATATGGCGTACCATTTCAGCCAAGCCGCGCGGGTCGGTGACGACGTTTATTTTATGGTTTTGGCATCCGCACAGGACACCGAGCAAATTCGCGCGAGCGAATACGGCAGCGAAAATTTCGACACCTTCGTTCCCTGCTTTGACACGCTTTGTATTAAGCATTCCAACCGTGCTCAATGCTGTGTTGCGACCACAGCCATCGGCGGTTCGCTCAGAGATATCACGGCGTTTCCGTACGGCGGCGAGCCTGCGCTGGTTCTTTTCAATCCCGTAGATACTTGTCTGTCAAAGCCATATTCAAACATCAGAGTCGATCTTATGTCCGAGGATTACCTTTATTCGGATAACGTTTGGGACGAATTCAAACGGATAGATAAAGAAAGAAAAGACGCCGGCACACGAATCAAGAGAAGCGATCCTCTGGTCTACAAGGATTATTTTTACTACGTTCAGCTCCAAAGCGGAATACGCACGCAATACCGTGTTTCTCTTGAGGGCGGCGAGCCCGAGAGAGTCTTCGAGGAAGACAATATCATCATCAAAACGATTATCAATGACCGCTTCTACGGCGTTCGTTATGACGATGACATTGGAGAACAGCCGGGAATCGTTGCGGACCGCGATAAAATGCACTATTTCCGCTCGGATATGAATTACTCGAACGTCGAGCCGCTGCCCGAAATCCTTGATTATTTCTATCTCCCCGTCGGAGATAATTTCGATCTGCGGTCAAACGTAATCCTCGACGCGGACAGCGAATCCATATACGTTTTAAGTGAAAAGAAGGTCTGGGCTCTTCCCGATTCGGATATATACGCAGAGCCCGTTTTACTGCTCGATCTCGAGGAAAAAATATCCTTTGATCTGCAGCGCACCGAGAATTATGAAGGATGGTACGGAGGCGGTGCTATCTATGCATTTTTAGGTACCGGAACGCACCAAAGAGCCTTGCTTGACGAAAACGGATTCAACAAAAGCGTTCAATGGGATAAAAACGTGACCTTTTACAGCTTTGACATCAAAAGCGGCGAATGTAAATCCCGGGATATTTCAAACGAGACATATCTCATAACGGAAATCCAATACGCCGACAGCAAGTACGTATATGCCCGCGGCAAATATCTGCACGATGACGGCAGAGCGGTCCAAGGCGTCACAATACGCCTGACTCTCGATACCTTGAGATACGAAACTCTTCTTTCTCCCTATTTTCTGAACTATTCCGCAGAATAAGACTCGAATTAAAGGATAATATGATGAAAAAATTTTTCCTGATCATTTTAGCAACGTTAATGCTTTTTAGTTGCTCTTGCCAAAAGACTCCGGACGGCAAAGACGTTTCGTCCGAGCCCGAGACAGTAAAACAGCCCGAGCCGCAGAAGATGGCTTATCATTTAAGCAATGTAGCGCGGTTGGAGAATGATATTTATTTTCCGTGTGGCGTTTCCTTCACAAAATCCAATGTGTATGCAAGTGAATATGATGCTGCAGATTTTGAAATTTACGTACCCTGTTTTGATACTGTTTGTGATCACAGGAACCGCAAAATATGCTGTCTCGCAACGACCACAATCGGCGGTCGTACGGAGCAGATCGCTGCTTTCTTATATAAAGGAGAGCCTGCCTTGCTCATTTTCAATCCCGTCGATATCTGCTTATCGAGACCCTATTCCAATGTAAAAACAACTCTGCTTTGCGAAGATTATCTGAATGCTTCCGACGTCTGGGCAGCATATGACGAATGGAAGACCTCGCCAACAAAGCCGAGGAGGAGCGAGCTCTTCGTTTACAAGGATTATTTGTATTACGTTGAAACAAGAAGCGGAGTGCGAACCCAATATCGTATCTCGCTCGAAGGAGGAGAACCCGAGAGGGTATTTGAGGAAGATAACGTCATTATAAGAACCATCATCAACGACAGGTTTTACGGCATCCGATATGATGCAAACGATTGGACCCCAGAAGAGGACGTTTTGCCCACACGCGATCAGATACATTATTTCCGTTCGGATATGAATTATCAGAACGTCGAGCCTCTGCACGAAAAGCTTGAATTCTTTTCTCTCTTGAGCGATGATATTACTAACGGTTTGATAATACTTGAGGCTGACGAGGAATTTATCTACGCGAAGAGGGGAACGAAAATATTTGCATTTTCCGATTCGGATATGAATGCCGAGCCGATTCTGCTTTCGGATATGGAAGGTAAGATACCGAGCGATCTGCCGTCTCCGTCTCCGACGTATTGGGGATATAATGATGGAACTGTATATACAATTATAAACACCGGTTTATACACGCGATCAACGCTTAACTACAGCGGAATGTCAAGCAAAACTCAGTGGTTCGAAAGTTCCACCCTTTACAGCATTGATATCCGAACGGGCGACTGCAAGGAGCTTGATATTTCAAATCAAAACTATCTTATTGACGAGATCCTTTATGCAGATGGCAGGTATATTTACGCCTTGGGCAGATACGTTCATGACGACAACCGCGCACAGCAAGGAGTCACAATGCGCCTCACTCTCGATACAATGAGATATGAGGTAATTCTTCCCGACCGCTTTTGGGAGTATTCCGCAGAAACAGACTCGAATTAAGAGGAATTTGCAATGAAGAAAATAGTATTATTTATTTTGGCAATAACAATGCTGTTCTGTTGCTCATGCCAAAATACGCCTGAGCCTCCGTCCGACGGTGAGATAACCGAACAGCCCGAGCCGCAGAGGATGGCGTACCATTTAGGTGAGGCATACCGCTTGGGCGAAGACGTATATTTTGTTAACAGTCCGTCTTTTACAAAATCGCAGATTTTCGCCACCGAATACGGCAGTGAAAATTTTGATATTTTTATTCCCTGTTTTGATGCCGTTTGCAATCATTCGGACCGCTTGAAATGCTGCATTGCAACCTTTTACAGAGAAAGCAATTCAATGAAGATTGCAGCATATGAATACAACGGTCAAACTTCTGTGCTCCTCTTTAATCCCATCGACATCTGCCTATCAATGCCTTATTCAAACTTCAAGATAAATTTGCTCTGCGAAGATTTTTTAGAAAATGATTTAAGTACTGCGAGTAAAGCATACAGTGAGTGGTTGAAATCCGAAGCGAGAGTACAAAGAAGTGAACCGCTGATTTACCGTGATTATCTGTATTACGTTGAACTGAAAAGCGGCACTAGAACACAGTACCGAATTACGCTCTCGGGCGGCGAACCAGAGAGAGTGTTCGAGAAAGATAACATTGTTATCAGAACGATCATCAACGACAGATTCTACGGCATCCGATATGACGGTGATATGGGAGAAAATATCAGCACCAGAAATGATCGCGACAAAATCCACTATTTCCGTTCGGATATGCATTACGAAAACGTCGAAAATCTACCCGAAATACTTGATTTCTTCGAGCTTCAATGCGACGGGAAGCTGTTTTCCACTAAGTCCAATGCAATTCTTTGCGCGGACAGTGAATTCATATATGTATTGGAGGATATGAAGATTTGGAAGATACCGGATTCTGACATAAACGCTGAGCCGATTCTTGTATTGGATATGGAAGGGACGGTTCCTACATATCTTACAAGCGATGTTTGGCAAGATTTATGGTATAACGACGGTATTTTATATATTCTTTCACACGAAGGACTGTACGAACGGGATTTGTTAAATTATTTTGGTCGTCCCGAGGCTCATCCAGCTCAATGGTATGAAAGCTCGACGCTTTACTGTTTTGACGTTATTACGGGTGAATGCCGTTCTTTCGATATTTCGAATGAAAACTACTTTATAACGGAAATCCTTTATGCCGACGGCGAATACTTGTACGGTAAGGGGAGATATGTTCATCACGATAACAGATCGGAAATGGGTTATTCAATGCGACTTACACTTGATACAATGAGATACGAGGTAATTCTCCCCGACCGTTTCTTGGAGTATTCCGCCGAAACAGCCTCCGAATGATAATTTACCCGCAGAGCCGACCCGTCGGCTCTGCAATTATATAATAGCAAGGAGAAAGCTATGCTATACAAAAGTGAACTGAAAAAGATATTCGGCAACCGATTTTTTATCGTTGTCCTCGTAATATTGCTTTTGGTCAACGGTATTCTCGCTTACCGCGAAGCTCCCGACGTCGGCAAGGTTCCCGCTGAGGATATCGGGGATTTCGTTGAATATTACCTTGAGCATCCCGATGAGATCAATCAGTACCAAAAAGACCGAGCGGCTGCAAAGAACGTTTTCTTTGATTCGGAGGAATATCTCGAGGGCGTCGAGCTTGAGGATGCGGTCCCCGACGTCTATTCGAAAAGCGATGCCTATAACGATGACGATCTGCTGAACGCGCTGAACCGCGTGCGCGGCATACGGGGCACGGTCGAGGAATCGATCAGCCGCGTTATAGCAAACGGTGAGAACAACAAGCGTCTGCTCAAAAGAAAAGGCATCACCGAGGAGGATTTTCTCTACGTCTATCAGCAAAAGGCGATAGATACTTATACCGCGCTGAGGGAGCCTGTTGTGAACAGCATTGACGTCGAGTATATAAACGGTTGGGGCGCGTGGCTGAACTACAACGCGGGAACCGTTCTTATGCTCCTCGCGCTTACCCTGCTCGGGTCCTCGATCTTCGGTATTGAGGGACGGTGCGGCACGCTCGAGCTTATCCGTACTCTTAAAAAAGGACGATGGCATACCGCACTTGCAAAATGTGCGGCATCCCTGACGGTCAGCGCGGGCGTCGGAGCAGCATTTTGCCTGACCTCTCTTCTCGGCGTCGGAATAAAAAACGGTTATTCGTCGCCGATAAACGCCATTCAAGCGGTCTCGGGCTTTGAACTTGTGCCCTTCGTCGCCGACATATGGCAATATGCGCTGATACATATCGCGGGAGTGGTCCTCGCGGCGGTCGTTTTCTGCACCTTCAGCACCCTCATCGCGGCACTCTTCCGCGGTGCGGTGGTTGCGCTTGCGGGCGGCTCGCTCTTTGCCGCGCTCAATCTCCTGCTCTGGAAATTCAATTACACAACGACGAACAATCCCCTGCAGTACCTCAATCTCTTTGCCGCCGCTGACGGCGATGCGCTCTTTTCCTACGTCCACGGAATGTCCCTCTTCGGAGAATTCGTGTATTGTTGGATCGTCCTCATCGGGCTTTCGGTAATTCTTTGCGTGATCTTTACGCTGAGTGCCATCTTCGGCTTCGACAAATTCGGCACAAAGGATCTGCGCATCCCGATCTTCCGCCGAATATTCAAGTCGGTCAAGGCAGCCTACGAGAGTCTGGTTCAGCGGATCACGGCAAAGCGCGGTCTGCGTATGCGTTCGACTTCGATCCACGGCATCGAGCTTTACAAAATATATCTCGGCCGCGGCTTGGTCTTCCTTTTGATCGCGCTCCTCGTCCTCAAAGCGTCATACACCAAGGAGCATTACGACGACGCTTATTCGGCGGACGAGATCTATCGCAATTTCATCGCCGAGGTTGAGGGCGAGTGGACCGAGGAAAAGCACGAATACATTAACTCGAAATTGCGCTCGGCAAAGCAAACGATCAAGGCATACGACAGTATGAAGAGCGCATACGACAAGGGCGAGATTACTTCAAAAGAGTTCCGCGCTTACCTTACCGAATATGCCTACGCCGAGCAGATCGAGATCCCGCTCGAGGCGATCTACACCACGTCTCAACACCTCGAAAAGCTCAACAGTCAAGGCATTGTCGGCAGCTTCGTCTACGACACGGGATGGAAGCAGCTCAACAACCGCGAATTCGATATGTATCTCTATCTGATCGTGATAATTGTCGGAAGCCTCTGCTTCAGTATGGAGTATAACGCGACCTCATCGGGCGGCGGATTTCATCAGATCCTGCGCTCGACCAAGCGCGGACGCGGCGAGACTTTCCTTGCAAAATGCGCGGCAAGCCTGGTCGCGGCGCTGATCGCAAGCGTTTTATGCATCGGATTTGAGGTCTTTACCGTCTCGAGCCTTTGGGAACTGCCCGATTCGGGCGTACCGCTGATCTCGCTTACTCAATACGCTGATGCGCCCGCCGATCTGACCCTCGGGCAGTATTCGATCTTCGTCTGCGCGGCTGATCTCGCGGCTATGCTGATGCTCGGGCTCTTCACCTTTGCGATGTCCTGCCTGCTCGGGAAATTCATCAACTGCATCATCACCGCGGCGATAATAACGCTCGTACCGAGAGCTCTCGCAATGACGGGGCTTGCCGTTCCGATCTGGTGC
This sequence comes from Eubacteriales bacterium, assembly GCA_045531455.1. Lineage (GTDB taxonomy): Bacteria > Bacillota > Clostridia > Oscillospirales > CAG-272 > CAG-390. The sequence continues at coordinate 31,801 of JAZSEA010000094.1, read as the reverse complement.
GACTATTTCGGACTCCAGCAGGTCGATAAGCTTGCCAGGTGGAGTATGGGAGAGAACCTTATCGGCTCGTTCGGCGGCTATGCTATCGTGTTTCTCATCTGGAGTGCCGCAACAGTCGGCTTGATGCTCGCCGCAAACCGCAAGTGGGTAGCAAAAAGATAAAGTATTTCGCGGTAATACGAAAAAGGGACCGAGTCATTTACTTGAGTGATTCGGTCCCTTCACTTATATAGTAGTATTCGCCGTTCCGCGGTCACATTTTTCGCGCATTTTACGCGATTTTTGTCGTGTTGCACAAATCGGAAGGCTTGGATTTGTGCAATCTGACGCCAACAATATGGTATCATATCCCGCGGGATTTGTCAAGAATTATCTGTTTTTACTGCAACATTGACAAAAAATATGTAATATGAGGAAGAAAATCGTCAAAAAATGCACTTGAAGCCGTGGGCGAAAAGTGATAAAATATTGTGGTTGTTTTAATTATTATAAAATAGGAAAGAAGGCTAAAAAATGGATTCACTCATTTTTGCTCTCAGCGCTGTCGCTCCAATCGTTCTGAGCGTTATCGTAGGATATTTTTTCAAGAAGATCGGCATGATGGACGAAAGCTTTGCCAAAAAGGCGAACAAGCTCGTCTTCCGCGCGTTTATGCCCGTTATGCTCTTCGTAAACATTTATAAGATGTCGCTCTCCGACGTCGATCTCGGCTTTATCGGCTACTGCCTCGTCGCGCTCTTCATCATCTTCGCGCTCTCGATCCCCGCTTGTATGGCTATCGCGGGCAAAAAAGACCGCGTCGGCGTTCTTGTTCAGGCGATCTTCAGATCGGGATACTCGCTTATCGGTATTCCGCTTGCGGGCTCGCTCTACGGAGACGAAGGTATGATGGCGGCGACCATTCTCTCAGCGGCACTTATTCCTTGCTTCAACGTTCTTGCCGTAATCAGCCTTTCGGCTCTCGGCGGCGAGAAGGGCGAGAGGATCTCGCCGAAGAAGATCATTCTCGATATTGTAAAGAACCCCCTCATCATCGGTATCTTCGCCGCTCTCGTTTGCGTTGCGATCCGTACCTTTGTCTTTGAGAAGGTCGGAATCGAGTTCAGACTCTCCGACATCGGACCCCTCTTCGTGGTCCTCCAGTACCTTGCAAACCTCGCGATCCCGCTCGCGCTTCTCGTTCTCGGCGCGCAGTTTGAGTTCTCCGCCGTCGCGGCACTCAAGAAGGAGATCATCTTTGGCACCCTCGTCCGCACCGTCATCGTTCCCGCGATCGTTCTCGGAGTTGCCTTTATCTTCTTCCGCGACCGCTTCAGCCCCGCGCACTTTGCTACCCTCGTTGCCGCTTTTGCAACACCCGTAGCAGTCCCGAGCGTTCCTATGGTTCAGGAAATGGGCGGCGACGTCACCCTCGCGGGTCAGCTCGTCGTCTGGTCCACACTCGTCTCGGCGATCACGGTGTTCCTCGTAACATTTTTGCTCCGTATGGGAGGAGCGTTTTAAGGGAAAAGTGCAGATTGCAAGCAAAAAAAGTGCAGAGTGCAGAATGCAGAGTGCAGAGTTAAGGAAAATTTCCGAGCGAGCTCGGAAATCAGAAGTTAAATAATTATGTTTTGCTTTGACAAACTATTGTTTTGTGATAAACAATAGTTTGGTAAATAAAAAGATACTCGGAAATCTTTGAAGTAATCTTCATTGATTCCCGAGTTATTTATTTAGTTTATAAATGTTACAGCTAATCGAAGTGTTATCAAAGCCAAATTAATTTATCCCACAAATGTTTTTCGAGCATTGCGAGAAAAATTTCATTAACTCTGCATTCTGCATTCTGCACTCTGCACTCCTCAGCTTAATCTTCATCCACCAACAGAATCCTACCCTTAACCGCTCCGGGGGTGAGGTAGAGCTCGAATGCGTCCCAAGCCTTGGAGAGCGGATACTTTGCAAATACGAGGCCATCGTCATACTTGAGTCTGCCGTCGCCGAAGCAAGCCGCGGTGAGTTCCCATTCCTTGCCCGGGAAGGGCGCGGAATAGCTCATCCAGGAGCCGACGAGGCGGAATTCCTTGCGGTTGAGGTTCTCCCACATCTTGGGAGTGAAGGTCACGTCGGTATGGGGTGTGCCGATGAAGCAGACGTGAGCCTTGTTTGCCGCAAGCTCGAACGCCATCTTCATAGTTGCGGGACTGCCCGCGGTCTCATAGACTGCGCCAAATCCCTGACCGCCCGTGTATGCCTTGACCTTTTCCGAGAAATCGGGATCGGTCGCGTTAAATCCCTCGTCCGCGCCGAGCTTCTTTGCAAGCTCGAGTCTTTCGTCGAGGACGTCGATAACGACTACCTTCTTCGCGCCGAAGATCTTTGCCCACTGCGCGGTGAAAAGACCGATCGTACCGCCGCCGCAAACTGCAACGTACTCGCCGCCCGCGCACTCGTTGAGGAGAACGCCGTGGAGAGCTACCGTAGAGGGCTCGAACATTGCGCCCTGCTCGAAGGAAACGCTCTTATCAAACTTGATCGCGTTCTGCGCGGGAATGCAAACGTACTGCGCGAAGCTTCCGTTCTCGCGCGAGCCGATGAAGGAATAGTGCTTGCAGAGGGAGTAGTTGCCCTTCTGGCAATCGCGACACTTTCCGCAGGGCTTCAGAGGCGCGCCCGAAACACGGTCGCCGATCTCAAAACCTTCAACGCCCTCGCCGAGAGCGGCGATCTCGCCTGAGAATTCGTGGCCGAGGATGATCGGGAAGAAGTGCGCGCCGCCGTGGAGCACGCGGGGAATATCCGAGCCGCAGATGCCGCTCGCTCTGACTCTGACAAGAACCTCACCCGCCCCCGGCTCGGGCTTGTCGGTTTCTTTATACTGAAGATCTCTGTCGCCGCAAAGTACGGCTGCCATCATTTTTTCGCTCATTTTTATGTACCTTTTTCTTTTATTTTTGTTATTTGCTGTACGAGATAAAAACATAAGTATATCTCAAATCGTCTCACGAGCTTGTAGGGGGACGGCGCCCTCGACGTCCCGAGCTGCACAGAATAATAAAGCTAAGGGTGAATGAGCGCGACCGTTTCACCCTTGTGAAACGATCGACTCATTCCAAAAAGCCGAAGCAAGCTTCGTCTTTTTGAAGCACAGAAGCAAAAGCTGAAGCTTTTGCATTGAATCGAGACGCCGTCTCGAACTCTGCAAACTTTTAAAAAAGTTTGATCAAAACTTCAGGCGTTTATGAAAACAAAATTATTTGTCCGCGTCTTTCTGTCCACTGTCCACTAACCACTGTCCACTCTTACTCCTCACAAGCCGCTTTCCGCTGAAGAATTTCCTTGAAGATCGCGGGATCGAATTTGATCTGTCGATCGTAGGTGTAAAGTCCGTTGACCTCCTGCTCGACGTCGGTCAGCTGAGTGTAGCAAAGACCGCCGATCGCGGGATTATCGAGGAGCGCGTCGGTAAGTCCGCGGAATCTCTCGATGAATTCCTCACCCGACTTCGGAGCGTTGCCGTAGCCCCATCCCGCTCCCTCGGGAGCCCAGCGGATTCCGCCGTACTCAGAAACGAAGGTGGTAGTGTAGCCGAAGTGGTTGCGCGGCATACCCTGAAGAGTGCCGTTCTGTCGCATATCCTCGTATCTCGCGCGGAAGGTCTCGGGATTCTGATCGTAGTCGTGAACGTCCATAAAATCGGAAACGTGGTGAACGTGAGTCCATCCCGAGGTGTCAATGTAGGCACGGGTCGGGTCAAACGCGCGTGTAACCGCACCGAGTGCGCGGACGAAATCGGGATCCTGATTCTTCTGAGTCTCGTTGAGCGGACACCAACCGATGATAGCGGGATGGTTGAAATCGCGCTCGAGGCACTCGACCCACTCGGGGATGAAGTTCGCCCAAGCATCGGCGCGCGCGATATCGAGACCCCAGTTTCCGTGCTCGCCCCAGACGATGTATCCCATCTTATCGCAATGATAGAGGAAGCGCGGCTCAAAGATCTTCTGATGCAGTCTTGCGCCGTCAAAGCCGCAAGCCATCGAGCGTTTGATATCGTTCAGAAGCTCGTCCTCGCAGGATGCGGTGTAGATTCCGTCGGGATAGAAGCCCTGGTCGAGGATGAGTCGCTGGAAGATGCACTTGCCGTTGAGGTAGAGGAAGCCGTCCTTGACCTCGACAGATCTCATACCGAAATAGGTATCGACCTTGTCGTCGCCGAGAGCGATCGTCATATCGTAAAGCCTGCCCTCTCCGATCTCCCAGAGGTTGACATCGGTGAGCTTAACGGTGACGTTTGCAATACCGCCCGAGACAACTGCCTCGCCGTATCCGGTGTATTCGCCGTCATAAGAGGTAGCTACTCTGACCTGTCTGCCCTCTGCCGAAACCGCACTTACGGAAATTGTGACTGTGCCCGAGTGGATATCGGTATAAACCTTGAAATTCTTTATGTAGGAAGCGGGAACGCGCTCGAGCCATACCGTCTGCCAGATACCCGTGGTTCTGGTGTAGGAGCAGCCGTGCGAAGCATAGAGAGTGCTCTGCTTACCGCCGGGCTGATTGCCGGAGCGGATCACGTCGTCTGCGCAGACTGTGATGACGTTCACGCCAGCCCCGAGAGCATCGGTGATATCTGCGTTCACGGGAACGTAACCGCCAACGTGATTGCAGACGTTCTTGCCGTTGACCCAAACCTCGGTCTTGTAGTCGCAGGCGCCGATATGGAGCAGGATCCTGTCCGAGCCATCATTCCAACCCTCGGGAAGAGTCAGCTCCTTGCGGTACCAAACGCACTCGCAGAAATCTGTGTGACCGAGACCCGAAAGCACGCTCTCGCGGCAGAAGGGTACGGTGATCTTCGAGTCAAGCGCGGCATCGGCATGGTAGAGCTTGCGCGCTCTGCCCGAGCGGCTGTAATCTTCGTGGAATTCCCATTCGCCGTTGAGGTTTACCCAATCGGTGCGGTAAAAATCGGGACGCGGATGTTCGGGACGCGGAATATTTGTCATAGTCATTTCCTCGCTTTTCTTATTAAAATGAAGGATCATTTTTATCCACTATATATGATACCAAATTTTTCGGCGTTTGTAAAGAGGTTTTTAAAAAAATGCAAAATGCAGAATGCAAAATGCAAAATTGATGTAGCTTTTCGAGCCTTGCTCGACAAGCCTATGACAATAATTTTGTTCTGTCTTAATAACCCTTAGTTATGCTTAAATATATAAAATATATAATAAGTAAATAAAAAAATCGAGATGTAATAAAGATCAAACTTCAAAACATCCCGATTCTGTTATTTGTATTTTTGCAAAACTTCATATTATCTCAATGCCATAGGCTATCACGCAGAAATAAAATTTTCCTTAATTTTGCATTTTGCATTTTGCATTCTGCATTTTGCATTCAAAAAGATTGACCTCACCCGCCATTTTGTGCTATAATATTAATGAGGGATTCCACCCGAAAGGAGCAAAAAATGAAACTCGTATTACTGACAGCACTCGGTGTCGGCGGAGCGACTCTGCTCGGCGCGATACTCGGCTTTATGTTCAAAAAAATATCACACAAGCTCGGCGACATAATACTCTCGTTCGCGGCGGGCGTTATGCTTGCGGCATCGATCATCGGACTGGTTCTGCCCTCGATCGAGATCGGCGGAGGAGCAAAGGCTCTGCCCGTCGCCGTCATCGGCATCTTTCTCGGCGCACTGACGGTCAATCTGCTCGACCGTCTCGTTCCCCATCTCCATAAGCTCAGCGGAATCGAGCCCGAAAGCCACCCCGAGGGCGGCGGAAAGATCGATAAGATCCTCCTCTTCGTCCTCGCTATTGCAATACACAATTTCCCCGAGGGAATCGCCGCGGGCGTCGGCTTTGGCACGGGTGACGTCTCGGACGGTCTCATCATTGCCGCGGGTATCGCCCTGCAGAATATCCCCGAGGGTATGGTCATAATCGCGCCGATGCTCTCCGCGGGTATCAGCCACCGCCGCACCTTCCTCATCGCCGCCGCAACAGGTCTGATCGAGGTCATCGGCACACTCCTCGGCTATTTTGCGGTCACGCTCTCGCAGGCGATACTGCCCTTCGCGCTCGCGTTTGCGGGCGGCACGATGCTCTACGTCATCAGCGACGAGATGATCCCCGAAACACATTCCCACGGAAGTGAGCGCGGCGCAACCTACGCGCTTCTCATCGGCTTCTGTCTGATGCTGGCAATGGACGTACTGCTTGGTTAAAGTATACTGTCGCGCTTCGCGCGTATTAAGGTCGGCTCCGCCGAGTTAAGATCGCTTCGCGAGTTAACTTTCGCCTTCGGCGAAGTTTAATAGGTATTATTTTCAATAAAAGGAAGATGGGGCTGTCAAACACATCAAAATAGGGACTGAATCATTCAAGGTAATGACTCAGTCCCATCTTGATTTAATGCTTAACCTCGCCGGAGTCGTCGGAGTCGTTTTCGTCGTCCTTCTTCTCGTCGGGGTCATTTTTTTCTTCGAGTTCGTCCTCGTGGTAGATGCGGTTGAGGAGCTCGCGCTGACGCTTTGCCTCTTCCTCCGCTTCGCGCTTTTCCTGCTCGCGGCGGCGGGCGTTTGCCTCCTCGCTCTTGCGCTTCTTCTCGGCAGCGATCTCCTCGAGTGCCTCTACGGTCGGCTCATCCGACTCCATAGCGCACTTGAACTGATCGCCGTCCATTATCTCGTGCGTGAAGAGATATTCGGCAACGAATTCGAGCTTCGATGCGTTCTCGGAGAGAAGCTTCTTGGCAACCTCGTATGCGTCGGTGACGAGCTTGTGGATCTCGGCGTCGATCTTTGCGGCTGTCGCGCCCGAGTAGTCCTGACGGGCGGAGAAATCTCTGCCGAGGAATACGTCGCCGCCGCCCTGACCGTAACGGATCGGTCCGAGCTCATCGGACATACCGAGCTGGGTGACCATCTTTCTTGCGATATTGGTCGCGCGCTCGATGTCGTTCGATGCGCCGCCCGAGAAATCGCCGAAGGTCAGAACCTCTGCGGCACGTCCCGCAAGCAGAACGCTGATCTCCTCCTTGAGCTCCTCGCGGTACTCGCTCTGCTTATCCTCCTGCGGTACGTTGAGGGTATAGCCGAGCGCGCGGCCTGCGGGGATGATCGAGATCTGATGAACGGGGTCGGGGGTGGGAAGGAGGTAGGAAACGAGAGCGTGGCCTGCCTCGTGATATGCGGTCTTGCGCAGCTCCTTGGGGTTGCGCTTCATGGACTTCTTCTGCGGTCCGGCGATGACCTTGATGAAGGAATCCTCGATGTCCTCCATACCGATCAGCGACTTGCCGCGGCGGACTGCAAGGAGAGCCGCCTCGTTGAGAAGGTTCTGCAGATCCGCGCCTGTGAAGCCTGCGGTGGTCTGCGCGATTCTCTCGAAGTTTACGTCGTCCTCGAATTTCTTACCGCGCGCGTGAACGTGAAGGATCTCCTCACGTCCCTTGATATCGGGGTAATTTACCGTGATCTGTCTGTCGAAACGACCGGGGCGGAGAAGCGCGGGGTCGAGGATATCGGGGCGGTTCGTTGCCGCCATAACGATGATGCCCTCGTGCGCCCCAAAACCGTCCATCTCAACGAGAAGCTGGTTGAGAGTCTGCTCGCGCTCGTCGTGACCGCCGCCGAGACCCGCACCGCGGTGACGTCCGACAGCGTCGATCTCGTCGATGAAGACGATCGAAGCGGGAGCCTTGCGCGCCGTTTCAAAGAGATCGCGGACTCGCGATGCGCCGACACCGACGTACATCTCAACGAAATCGGAGCCCGAGATCGAGAAGAAGGGAACGTCAGCCTCGCCCGCAACAGCCTTTGCAAGCAGAGTCTTACCCGTGCCGGGAGGGCCCATCAGCAGTACGCCGTGGGGGATCTTTGCGCCGAGACGGGCGAATTTTTCGGGATTTTTGAGGAATTCAACGATCTCCTGAAGCTCTTCCTTTTCTTCCTGTGCGCCTGCGACGTCGGAGAAGAGGACCTTCTGCTTGGTGTCGGCGGGGGTCTTGACCCGAGCCTTAGCAAAGCTTCCGGGCTTGCCGCTCTTGCCGCCGATCTGACCCATCATAAAGATCCAGAGGACCGCGAAGAGAATGAGCATTCCGACGTAGGGCAGGATGGATACCCACCAGGGCCATACCGTCGCGGGCTCATATTCATAGGAGGTGATGATCCCTGCCGCGTGCTGCTCTGCGATAAGATCGCCGAGGTCCTCGCGGAAGAAGGAGATGCTGGCGAGCTGATAGGTAACGGTCGATTCGTCCTTGAGCGTCAGCTTGATAAGCCCCTCGTTATCAACGAAGAACTCGGTGACCTCCTCTTTTTCGAAGTGAGATACTATATCGCTGTACTGCGTCGCCTTCTTGCCCGTGCCCATAAAGAGGGAGGAGAGCATGACGATCAGGACGACAACGACCAGGATATAGATCAGAATTGTGCGTAAATTGCCTGAGCGTTTGTTCATTGGGGTGTGATGCCTTTCGTATTAGTTCGAGTATACTTCTTTTTTAAGCACTCCGATGAAGGGGAGAGTGCGGTATTTTTCATCATAATCAAGACCGTAGCCGACGACGAACTCATCGGGGATGATCTTTCCGACGTAATCGGGATTGAAATCTACAACGCGGCGGTCGGGCTTGTCGAGCATAGTGCAGGTGCGAACGCTGCGTGCGCCCGCGAGCTTGAGATAGTCGACGAGGTAAGCAAGAGTGCGTCCGCTGTCGATGATGTCCTCAACGATGAGAACGTCGAGGTTTGCCATATCGGAGCGGTGCAGGTCGAGCATGATATTGACCTTGCCGGAGGAGGCAGTACCGCTTCCGTAGGAGGAGACCTTCATAAAATCGATCTCAACAGGACGTTCGATCTTCTTCATAAGGTCGCCCATGAAGACAACGCTTCCCTTGAGGATACAAAGGAGCAGAAGTCCGCGAGAGCGGTCGGGATAGTCTCGATCGATCTCCGTGGCGATGCGGCTCACTATGGAGTCTATTTCTTCTTCGGAAACGAGGGTGTAAGCGATGTCGTTCTTCATGAGTTTTCTCCTGTTTTCTACATTATTATATTATAGGTATTTTTCGATCTCTTTGATAACGCCCGCAGCGTAGTCTGCGAAGCCGAGGTCGTTCGGGTGAAGTCTGCCGTCCCAGAAGAATTCGGGCGACTGCGGCATAAAGGGGCGGGCGTCAATGATCTTGAAGCCGTATTTCGATGCGGTCTCGGCGATAAAGTTGCAAGCCTCGTCAAGACTGCCCTCGTATTTCTGCTTGCCCGATCTTGCATCGGCGCGCCAGATGGGGAGAATCGCGAATCTCAGAGCTCTCGGGTAGATGAGACTCGCCTTCTTGAAGAATTCCTCACAACGCGGGTGGAAATATTCCTTCTTGGTTCCCGACCAGTCGTTTGTGCCGTATGCGACGGTCACGACGTCGGGGTCGTACTCGGTGTTCTCGAGCAGGATCTCGGGGACGAATCTCTCGCCGCCGATCGCCTGATTGACCGTGTAGGCTTCGAAATGCGAGGTGACGCGGTTTACGTAGGATTTCGAGGGGAATGCGGCGTCATAGCCGTGGGTGATCGAGTCGCCGAAGCAGAGGAATCTCCTCTTGTATTCGATCGGCTTGATCGACGCGCCGTCGGCAAGCTCGATGTTCGAGAGCCTTGTGGTTGCAAGGTTGGGGAGCCAGAGCGTGACTCTGTGCTCGCCGCCCTCGACGTAATCGGAAAGCTTGAGCGAGAGGTGACCCTTCTTGATCCATGCCTTTTCCTCGCCGACGTGCTTGCGGATGATGCCGTCGATGCAGATATCAAAATAATAATAGGTGCGGCTCGAGCCGTAGGTTACGGAAAAATCGGCGTCAAAGCTGTCCGAGTCTGTCAAGAAATCGAGACGAATGCTTGCGCTTGCCTGAGCTTTAGCGTTCAAGGACGGCGTTTGACTCGAGTAATGATCGCGGGCTTCCTTTTCAAAGCGGTAGAAGACGAATTCGCCGTCGCGCTCGATGATCTCGAGTGCGCCTGCGGTTATCATTTTTACCTGATCAAGCGTGAGTTTCACTTTTTTGCCTCCGATATATAAGGTGTTGCCTGAATGAATTTTTAATAAGAATGAAATTTGCTCCAGCAAATTTCTACCTTAGCCTTTCGCTGAAAGCGAAAGATTTCACCCGCGCAAAGCGCGGATTTCAGCTTGCGACAGCAAGATTTCACATTTCGCCAAAGGCGAAATGTTTCACTTCAATTCGGGCTGCTCTGGCGTTGCCCGAATTGACCCGGTATGGGTCGGCGACCTCGATTCCGGGGACCCAGACGGTCTCCTCGCCGTCGCAGATGACGGGAAGCGAACGCCTTTCCTCAAGCGAAAGATCGGGAAGCTTTTCCGAGATCAGCTTTTTCAGGCTTCTGTGCATTCCGCCGATGAGGATTCGATCGCCCTCGCGGCGCGGGCGTGCATATAGCTGTTCTTTTATTCTATCAAGATTAATCTTCGCTTGTGTTGATAAATTGTAAATTTGCGGGGAATCATTTGTCAATTCGACGCAAATCAGGATGATTTTTCGGTTCGGAAGGATATTTTCGCCCTCCGAGAGAGGGATGGGATCGTAATCGGGATACACGGCACGCGGCTTTTCCCTTTTGTCCTTGCGGAAGACGATCCTTCCGTTTTCGCAGGATGCGATGACAGATCCCGGCAGAGTGACGCTTCCCGATGAGGCTTTCGCCATTCCGATCAGAGCCTCGATATGCTTTGCCTCGGGCGATGCGCCGAATCGGTATGCCGCCGACGAGATCGCGCGCGACGCGATCGGTCTCGGGAGTGACGAAAGAGCTGCGCAGTCAAGCTCGCGGGAATATTTCTCGGCTTCGGCATCGAGGTAGAGGGAATCCTCGCGCTGTGCCTCGGTGAATCTTGCGATCGCGGCGAGAAACTGCGGGTTGATCGCCTCGAGCTCGGGGAGAATATTCTGCCTTACGCGGTTTCGGGGGTAGGAGACGTCCGAGTTCGTGCTGTCGGTCACGAAAGCGTATGAATTTTCGTGACAAAACTCAACGATCTCCTTTTTCGACAGGGAGAGGATGGGTCTGTGTACCTCGCCGAAATTGAGTTGTCGGACGGGCGCGATTCCGCAGGCACCCGACGGAGAACAGCCCCTCGCGAGCGAGAGAAGCAGGGTCTCGGCGTTGTCGTCGGAGTTATGCGCGGTCAGAAGGACTTTGATATCCTTTTCGCGCATAATATCCTCAAAAAAGGAATATCTTACCTTCCTCGCGGCTTCCTCAAGGCTTTCACCCGATGCGCTTGCGATCTCCGGAATTTTGGCACGCAGAACGTGGAATTCAATTCCGTACCTATCGGCAAGTGTGCGGCAAAAATCCTCGTCACGGTCGGCTTCAGCTCCTCGGATGCCGTGATTTACGTGGGCGACCGAGAATGAGTAGCCCTGCGTCCTCAGCAGATGGAAGAGGCAGACCGAGTCTGCTCCGCCCGAAAAGCCGAGCAGATATTTTTGTCCTCGGTCGAGCGAGAGAGTGAAATTGCCCATTTTACATTCCTGGAGGAGGAGCAACGGGAGGCGGTGCGCCGTAATCGGGCGGAGCATCCTCGCCGTGCTTTTCTTCGATCGAATAGAAGGTGGTGTAGCGTCCGATCCAGTTGAGCTTGACGGTGCCCGTCGAGCCGTGACGGTTCTTTGCTACGATGATCTCGGCTACGGGAGCCTTTGTGATGTCGATGTTCTTCTTATCGTCGGCATCCATATAATATTCATCGCGGTAGATGAAGATTACGGTATCAGCGTCCTGCTCGATAGATCCCGATTCACGGAGGTCGGAGAGCATCGGTCGCTTCGAGGTACGTCCCTCGGTGCCACGCGAGAGCTGCGAGCAGCAGATGATGGGAACGTGGAGCTCCTTTGCCATAAGCTTGAGATTACGCGAGATATCCGCGACCTCCTGCACACGGTTGTCTGTGTGCTTGTCGCCCTGCATAAGCTGGAGATAGTCGATAACGACGAGGCCGATCTTGCCCTCGCGGCGAAGCTTCGCCTTCATACCCGAGACGGTGATGTTCGGCGTGTCGTCGATGAGGACGTTTACGCCCGCAAGGTCGACGACAGAGTTTGCAAGCTTCTGCCAGTCCTGCGTCGAAAGGCGTCCGGTACGCATATTGTAGCTGTCGACCATTGCGTAGGAGGAGAGCATACGCGTAACGAGCTGCTCGGACGACATCTCGAGAGAGAAGATGGCGACCTTCTCCTTCGATCTTCTCGCGTAGTTGAGCGCGATATTGAGACAGAAGGAGGTCTTGCCCATACCGGGTCGGGCACCGACGAGTACAAGGTCGCTCTGACCGATACCCGCGAGGGTGTTGTCGAGGTCGCCGTAGCCCGTCTGGATTCCGTCGAATGCGGTCGGGTCTTCATAGAGGATCGAGAGATTGCGGAAGATGACCTCGAGCATTGAGGTCATTGTGACGAATCCGCGGCTGTCTCGTCCCATAGCGATCTCGGACATCTGCGCGGCGGCGTATTCGATTAGCTCGCCGACGTTTTCCTGCTCCGAGTATGCGCGTTCGCTGATGTTCGAGCAGGTCTCGATCAGACGGCGCATAAGGCTCTTTTCAAGAACGATGCGGGCATAGTCCTTGATGTTGAGCGCGTTCGGGACGGCATCCGCGAGGGTACGGAGATACACCTCCGCCTCGTCGCGGTTATAGACCTTTTCCTTCTCGAGCTCGTCGAGCAGGGTGATGTGGTCGATGTCGTGGTTGAGAAGTGAGAGCTGCTTCATTGCGGTGTAGATCTGGCGGTGCTCGGAAAGATGGAAATCCTCCGCGCGGACCGTGTCCGAGATCTGCGTCAGAGCGGGCGGATCGATCAGTATCGAGCCGAGGAGTGCCTGCTCAGCCAGCATTGAAAAGGGCAGCTTTTTGATAATGTCCCCGTTCATTTACTTATTTCTTGCAGACGAGAACGTTTACGCGGGCGGTGACGTCTGTGTAGAGCTTCACGTCAACGGTGTAGGAGCCGTAGGAGCGGATGGGATGCTCGAGGACCATCTTGCGGCGGTCGATATCGATGCCGTGCTGAGCCTTGAGAGCCTCGGCGATGTCCTTTGCGGTGATCGAGCCGTAGAGACGGTCATCGGCGCCCGAGGGAGCCGCGATCTTTACAAGTGCGCTCTCGAGCTTTGCCGCGATCTCGGCTGCAGCCGCGCGCTCGGTCTCGATCTTATGGAGTCTGGATGCTTCCTTGTTCTTTGCTTCGTTGAGTGCTTTGGCGTCGGCAATGATAGCGAGCTTGCGTGCAAGAAGGAAGTTGCGCGCGTAGCCGTCGGAGACCTCGATGATGTCGCCCTTCTTGCCCTGTGCCTTTACGTCCTGTGTCAGAATTACCTTCATTTGTTATATCTCCTTAGAATAATGTACTGTTAATTGATTGTCAAATTTCGAAAAAATTCAATAAGATCCGTTTTTTCGGTGGATTTGCCTCCGAAAAAACACCGCCCTGACGAGCAAAGCGAGTTCGCGCGCCGAGGGGAGCGAATCAAAATCAACGATTTTGGCTCGCGGCGATAAGCGCGCGTATCTCGCTTGTAAAATTGCGTTTTACAAGCGGCTATCTCCGTCGAGGTAGGAGTCGATAGCTTCTCTGAGCTGCTCGAGGACCTCGCGCGAGACTGTGTTCTTGACCTGCGCGCCTGCCGCGTCGAAGTGACCGCCGCCGCCGATCTTTTCAAGTATGAGCTGTACGTTTATCTTGCCGTTGGAGCGCGCCGAGATCGCGATCGAGTCGTCTGTGCGGATGAGTACGAATGCGGCGTCGATGTTCTGGACCGTGAGAAGCGTGTCCGCGGTTTTGGATGCGGCGATACGGTCGTCGGGCGTTCCGCTTCCCTCACAGACCGTGATCGCGATGCGCTCGCGGTAGAGTCTGACCTCGCTTCCGAGCTTTGATTCGGTCACGAAGCTATCAAGGTCGGCAAAGAAGAAGGTTCGCGCATATTCGGGATCCGCGCCCGCCGCGCGGAGGTAGAGAGCCGCCGAGAAGGTGCGTTCGGAGGTCGTGCGGGTGAAGTTCTTGGTATCAAGCATAATGCCCGCGAGCATGACGTTTGCCTCGTGGCGCGAAAGCCTTGCCGCGTCGGATGCCTGCTCGCCCATAAGCGAGATCTCGATAAGCTCGCTGACAAGCTCGCTTGCAGAGGACGCCGAGGGCTCGATATAAGCGATGAGGGGCTCGCGGTCGTATTCCGCGATCTTGCGGTGATGGTCGATGATGACGGTGTTGAATACGTTAGCCGCTATGTCGGGTGCCTCAACGATCTTGAGGTTGTTGACGTCCGCCATAATAAGGAGGGTATCCGAGCGGACGAGATCGAGCCCGCGTGCCGCACCGATGAAGATATCCTCGTATTCGGGCATAGCCGAGAGGAGCTGTGCCGTTGAGCATTTGAAGTTGGAATTGTTCGAATCAACGACGATCTTTACGTTCGGGTTGTAAGCAAGCGCGAGTCTTGCAAGTCCGATGCAGGAGCCGATCGAGTCGAAGTCGGGGTTCTTGTGCCCCATAACGAGGACGTTGCCTGCATCCGAGATATGACCGATCAGCTTGTCCGAGATGACTCGCGAGCGGACCTTGGTGCGCTTCTGGCTGATCTTGGTCTTGCCGCCGAAGTACTCGATGCCGGTCGGCGTTCTCATAGCTGCCTGGTCACCGCCTCTCTGAAGAGCGGTCTCGAGAGCCGACTGTGCGTTGCGGTTCCGCTCGCTGATATCCTTACCGATGTCGCTGATGCCCATCGAGATGGTGACAGACATACTGCCGTCGCCGAAGCGGACCTCGCGGATGCGGTCAAGGATGTCAAATTTGCTTTCGATACAGCCGGGGAGCTGGTTTTTCGGGAATACGAGGAGGTATTTTTCGCGGTCGTATTCGCGGATGAGGGCGCCGATCGAGTGTGCCCATTCGGTCATGATCTCGTCGACCTCGGCAGCCGCCTCGCGGTAGGAGCCCTGAACGTACTGCATAAGCTCCTCGAGGTTGTCGACCGAAGCATATGCGACAACGGGGCTTTCGCTGTTGATCCTGGCTTCGAGCTCGTCGATCTCTGTGCGATCCTCGAGCGTCGTCATCCAGTAGTCGCGGTCCTGCGCCTCCATAAGGTATGCGTAGGCGTAAAAATTCCTGTCCGCAACGGTGATGACCTTTTTTCCCGTGGCTGTGATGATCTCGCTCATCGGAATTCCCGACAGAACCGAGAAATTCTTGCCCGAGAGAGCCATCTGATTCGGAGCCGAGCAGAGCTCGAGCATCTTTCTGTTAGCCCAGAGGATCTTGCCGTCCGCCGTTGTGATGACGGAGGGAAAATCGACCTGACGGACGACCTCGCTTATGAGGTGCTCGAGGGAATTTGCCGTCTCCTCGGTCTTGTATCTTTGATGTACGCGGTAGGCGAAGAAGCATATGAATGCCTCGAAAAGGGCGAGCACCAATATGAACACAAGGGCGATGATACCCTTCGATATATCGGTCAGCGCCGCTGTCGCTATGGCAACTGCCATAAGGACGAGTCCCGTACCCGCGCTCATCAGAGTAAGGTCAAATGAGCTGATATCGTAATTTTTGTTTGAAGACATGATGAAAACTCCTTTGGATTATTGATTTTGCCCGAAGGATCTGATCTTTTTGACTATTGCCGAGGTAATGGGATTCAGCGAATTGTATACCCCGAGGATTGCGAAGACCGCGAGAGCGACCGAGGGGGAGAAAAGGACGAGTAGCGCGATAGCCGCCGCCGATATCTTCGCGCGGTGGAGGGACGAAGCGAATAAGCGGTTTGCGAGAAGCTCGCGTCCGTATGCACAGCCCGATGCAGCAAAGGGCAGTAAGAGCGCGACGAGGACGTTGTCAGCCGCTGCCGCCGCGATCTCGAACTCACCGCCCTCGATCGAGAACGCCGCAGAGAGGAGGAAGCAGAGGATGAAGATTATGCCGCTGACGGGTGAGAGCCTGAGTCGGCGCATATCGTCGGGGATCTCGGTGTCAAGTCCCGAGGAGCGGAGGAGCGACGTGGTCAGCGAGCAGGAAACGAAGCAGATGACCGATGCCGCCGCGAATATGATGCCGGGGAGGATGTTGATAAGGTAGGTCGCGAGGACCTCTGCCGCAGCTTCCTCTATAATGAAGACCTTTTCGTTGAGGCTTCGGTAGAGATCAACGATCGAGTTGCGGAGAAGGTCTGCGGTTGCCGAAAGGCTTCCGCCGAGCGCGAGGAAGGTGATGAGAGCCGCCGAGAGAAGGAGGATCGTCATCGAGGATACCGTCTCGGCAAGGCTGAAGCGCGGGAGCATAAGACCTGCGATCAGACCGAGCAGGATCGGTACGAGCACGAGCAGAGCCGTCATCGGATCGCGTATGAATGCCGCCGCGGCATAGCCGACAGCGCCCGCGATTATCGGGGCGATGCCCCTTCTGCCGATCGCGAGATAAGCGGTCGCTCCGACGGTGAAGGTAAATCCGATATAGAGGGCGGGGAGAGCGAGGTTGCCCGTCATTGTAAGCTCGAAAAGGCAGGGCAGAAGAATGCCGCAGACGGGAAGGATATCACGCGCGAGCATAAATATCATCGCCGAGAGGACGAATACAGTCACGGCGGAAAATGCGGGAGCGTCCGAGAGAACGCCCGAAAGCGCGCCGAGCAGTATGCCGAGGGCAAAAATTGCCGCAACCGATGCGCGCGGCGAAAATCCCGCGAATATTCCCTTGTCACGTGCCCTCTTTTCCATCATGGGTCTTCCTTTCGTCATTTTCAAGCGATATTTCTCCAATTATAATATTACATTATAATATTGTATCATACTTTTTTATATTTGTAAATAGTAAAATATTGAAATTAGAATGAATTTTGAGTGAAAAGAAAAAAGTCTTGAAAATACAGGAACAATTTTTCAAAAACCTATTGCAATTTGACTTTTTATGTGATATAATATATACGGAAGTATTAGAGAGACTGAGAGAGGGCGCCAAGTCCTCTCTCATTTTTACGAATATATTTTTTGTCCGGAGGTAGACATGAAGCCTCAGAAAGCCGAAAAACCGCAAAAGCCGCAGAAGCCCCAGAAACCACAGCCTGCGCATCCTGTGCAGAAGCCGCAGCCTGTGCAAAAACCTCTTCGTCCGCTCGTAACGCTCCCCGAGATCATCGCGGAGAATATCGAGAACAAGAGACGTCTCAAGCGCGAGCTCAAGAATTTCAAGAAGAATCTTAAAAAAGAAGAAAAAGCGGCAAAGGCAACCCTCAAATGGGTCAAAAAAGAGAAGAAGAATCTCAAAAACCTGAAAAAACAAAAGAAAAAAGAGAAAAAAGAGAAAAAGAAGAAATGAAGAAAGAGCTTTCGGGAGTCGCCGCGCGCGTCTATCCCCTGATCGAGAACACCGTTCACGAATGCGGATGCGAGATCTGGGACCTTGAGTTCGTCAAGGAGGGCGCGGACAGAATACTCCGCATTACCATCGACACAGACCGCGAGGGCGGTATCGGGATCGAGGATTGCGAGCGCGTAAACCGTGCCGTAGATCCCATTCTCGACGAGACCGACCCCATCGACACCTCATATTACCTTCAGGTATCCTCTCCCGGAATCGAGAGGGATATCACCCTCCCTTGGCACATCGCCGCTTGCGAGGGCGAAAGAGTCGAGGTCAGACTTTTCGCTCCCGTCGACGGAAGCCGCAAGTATGACGGCATCCTCCTCGGCTTTGAGGGCGGCGAGATCGATCCCTCCCGTCCCGTTCTTATCGATATCGGAGAGAAGACCATCGCGCTCGAGTACGACGCGATCTCGAAGATGAAGACTCTGTTCGATTTTGACAGTATATAAATCCCCCACATATATTCAGAAAGGATAAATTCAAAAATGAATTCGGAATTTTTCGCCGCACTGGAAGAGCTTGAGCAGAAGCGCGGTATATCCAAGGCTTACATGCTTGAGAAGATCGAGGCGGCACTCGTCGCGGCTTACAAGAAGGAATACGGCAACAACACCAACGTCCGCATCCATATCGATGAGAACAAGAAGGACGTCCGCGTTTTTCAGCAGAAGGAGGTCGTTGCGGAGGTCGAGGACCCCGAGACCCAGATCTCGCTTGAGGACGCAAAGTCGCATAACAAGCGCATGACCGTCGGCAAGATCCTCGAGACCGAGGTAAAGCCCAAGAACTTCCGCCGTCTTTCGGCAGGCGCGGCTCGCTCTGTAATTATCCAGGCTATCCGCGAGGCAGAGAGAAAGATCGCGCAGGAGGCATACGAGGCAAAGCGCGAGGAGATCATCACCGCAACAGTATCGAAGATCGACGATGAGACCGGCGACGTTATCATCTTCACTGGCAACGGCAACGCGCGTCTGCGTCAGTCGGAGCAGATCCCCGGCGAGGAATTCTTCATCGGTCAGAAGATCAAGATATACATTTCCGAGGTTAACCGTGAGGCAAGAGGCCCGCTGATCACCATCTCGAGAGCACATCCCGGACTCGTCCGCCGTATGTTCGAGCTCGAGGTACCCGAGATCCAGGATGGCGTCGTTGCCATCAAGGGAATCGCACGTGAGGCAGGCTCGAGAACCAAGATCGCAGTTTTCTCGAACGACGAGAGCGTTGATCCAGTTGGCTCCTGCGTAGGCGCAAGAGGAATGAGAATCAACACCATCCTCGGCGAGCTCGACGGCGAGAAGGTCGATATCGTCAAGTACAGCGAGGATCCCGCAGAGTACATCGCGGCAGCTCTCGCACCCGCAACCGTTGATTCGGTAACTATGATCGGCGAGAAGACCGCGCACGTAGTCGTCAAGCCCGACCAGCTCTCGCTTGCGATCGGACGTGAGGGACAGAACGCACGTCTCGCGGCAAGACTCACGGGCTGCAAGATCGATATCAAGCCCGAATAATTCGTAAAAATGGCAAAGAAGCAACAGGTATTACCCCAGAGAAAGATACCGATGCGTCAGTGCCTCGGATGCAATGAGCATAAGCCGAAGGTCGAGCTCGTCCGCATCCTCCGCACCCCCGAGGGCGAGATCACGCTCGATCTGACAGGCAAGAAATCGGGCCGCGGCGCGTATATTTGCAAGAATCCCGCGTGCCTGAAGAAGCTGCGCAAGAACCGCCGTGCCGAGGCGAATCTCGGTGTCGCGATCCCGGACGAGGTATGGGACGCGCTTGAGGCGGCAATGGCGGAGGAAGCCTGATGGGAAACACACCGAAGGAGAGACTTCTCGGTATGCTGGGTCTCTGCATCCGCGCACGCCGCGCCGTTTGCGGTACCGTTAACGTATGCGAGGCACTGAAGGCAGGGAAGGCAAGACTCGTGGTCGCCGCCTCGGATAATTCGGCGGGGACAGAGAAGAGACTCTTCGACCGCGCGGCTTTCTATGGAGTAAAAATAATCAAAACAGAGCTTACGTCCGCCGAGATTGGCGCGGCTACGGGAAAATCCCTCGTCGCGGCTATGGCAATATCCGACGAATCGATGGCATTGGCGGTGGAAAGGCTCGCAGAACAACAATAAATCAAGAAAATTACTATTACGTATCCGTTAAGGAGGAAGACAGATAATATGGCAGTCGGCTCTCAGTATAAAGTGAATCAGTTGGCAAAGGACCTCTCGCTTAAGCCCAAGGAGCTTACAGATATCATGGCGGCGGCAGGACTTGAAGTCAAAACACAAAAGACCCTCGAGACTTACGAGCTCGATGTGATCTGGGAAACTCTCACCACATCGAATCAGATCACGGGAATCGAGGATTATATCGACGGCGTGACAGGCATACCCTCTTTGCGGAAAAAAGCCGCAGAGACGAAGCCCGAAGCAAAGGCAAAGGCAGAAAAGCCCGCGCCCGCGAAGGAGGCGAAGTCTGCAAAGCCGGCAGAAAAGGTTGAAAAGACCGAAAAGGCAGAGGCAAAGCCCGAAAAGAAGGCTGAGCCCAAGCCCGAGGAAAAGCCTGTTGAGAAGAAGCCTCAGGAGAAGCAGAACATCGCGCGCAGTGCGGGCGAGCGTTTTGAGTCTCGTATGAGCGCTTCGAATGAGAAATCCAAGCAGGAAAAGCAGGAAAAGAAGCAGGAGAAGCCCGCGGAGAAGAAGTCGGGCAGAACCGCTATCGATATGCGTGCATCGGCACGTCCCGAGGGCGAGCGCGAGGTCGTAACCGTCAGCCCCAAGGCGGCAACACGTGTTGTTGACACCAGAGGAAGCGGCTCGGTTGACCTTTCGAAGTACGATGACATTCACGATAATATCGTTCCCGAGAATATCCGCGAGGAGCGCGGCGGAAGCCAGAAGGTAAAGAAGTCTCCCGCGGCGCAGAATGCCGAGAAGGAAGGCGGAAACAACCGTCAGGGTCAGAAGAACCAGAATCAGGGCGGCAAGAACGAGGGCCGCAAGGAACAGAAGAACGGCAAGGATAACCGTCAGCAGGGCAAGAACGATAAGAATAACAACGGCAATAAGAACGGTAAGAACGGCAAGAAGGGCGGATTCACTCCCGCACCCGCACCCGCTCCCGTAAAGAAGGCTCCCGTCAAGGCAGAGATCCCGGATGAGATCACCGTAGGCGAATTCGCATCGAGAATCAAGGTCTCCGCGGGCGAGGTCATCAAGAGACTTATGCTTATGGGAATGATGGTCACACTCAACCAGACCATCGACTTTGACACCGCATACCTCATCGCGGATGAGCTCGGCGCAGAGGTCACAAAGGAAGTTGTCGTCAGCATCGAGGACAGACTCTTCGAGGAGGAAGAGGACAGTCCCGAAAACCTCGTCGAGCGTGCTCCCGTCGTTTGTGTAATGGGTCACGTTGACCACGGTAAGACCTCGCTTCTCGACGCGATCAGAAATACCCGAGTGACCGCAGGCGAGGCGGGCGGTATTACACAGCATATCGGTGCGTACCGCGTCAAGATCAACGGCAAGGAGATCACCTTCCTTGACACCCCCGGTCACGAGGCGTTCACCGCAATGCGTGCCCGCGGCGCACAGGCTACCGACATCGCGATCCTCGTTGTAGCGGCGGACGACGGCATTATGCCCCAGACCGTTGAGGCTATCAACCACGCGAAGGCAGCGGGAGTTCAGATCATCGTTGCGATCAACAAGATGGATAAGCCCACCGCAAATCCCGATAATATCAAGACCGCGCTTACGCAGTACGAGCTCATTCCCGAGGAATGGGGCGGCGACGTAATATGCGTTCCCGTATCCGCTCTCAAGAGAGAGGGTATCGACGATCTTCTCGAATCGATCCTTCTCATCGCCGAGATGCAGGAATATAAGGCTAACCCGAACCGCCGCGCAAAGGGTATCGTCATCGAGTCGAAGCTCGACCGCGGACGCGGACCCGTTGCAACCGTCCTCATTCAGAACGGTACTTTGCGCGCAGGCGACATCGTTATCGCGGGTACTTCGGTCGGACGTGTAAGAGCTATGACCGACCACACCGGCAGAACCGTAAAGGCTGCTCCTCCCTCGATGCCCGTTGAGATCACGGGTCTTGCGGACGTTCCGCAGGCAGGTGACGAGGTCAACGCAGTCGTTGACGAGAGAATGGCAAGAGAGCTTGCTGAGCAGAGAAAGTCTCAGGCAAAGGAAGAGGAATTTAAGGCAAACGCAAGAACCAACCTCAACGACCTCTTTGCACAGATCCAGGAGGGCGTCAAGGAGCTCAACGTCATCATCAAGGCGGACGTTGCGGGCTCTGCAGAGGCAGTCAAGCAGTCGCTTGAGAAGCTCACGAACGAGGAGGTTCGCGTTCGCGTTATCCACGCCGCAGCCGGCGGTATCACCGAGGGCGACGTTATGTTCGCGGCGGCATCCAACGCCATCATCGTTGGATTCAACACCCGTCCCGACCGTACCGCGCTTGATTCCGCAGAGCGTCAGGGCGTTGATATCAGAACCTACCGTATCATCTATGATTGCATCAATGAGATCACCGCGGCTATGAAGGGTATGCTTGCTCCCAAATTCCAGGAGAAGCTGCTCGGTCATATCGAGGTCCGTCAGGTCATCCACGTTCCGAACGTCGGCTTCATTGCGGGCTCTTACGTTCAGGACGGTAAGATCACCCGTAAGGCGCAGATCCGCGTAGTCCGCGACGGTATCGTGGTTTACGAGGATAAGATCTCCTCTCTCCGCCGTTTCAAGGACGACGTAAGCGAGGTCGCACAGGGCTACGAATGCGGTGTCGGACTTGAGAAGTTCAACGACCTCAAGATCGGCGACGTGCTTGAAGCGTTCATTATGGAAGAAATTGAGCAGTAATAAAAATGGGAAGCGAGAGCTTCCCATTTTTAGTGGACAGAACCAAGTGGACAGTGGTTAGTGGACAGTGGACAGAAAGATGCGGGTTTTGGTTTTTGTTTGACAATAGCGGGAGGTTTTTGAAGATTCTTAAGGAACTTTTCGAAAAAAGTTCCTTAAGTCGCGCTCCGCAGAGCAGCGAAAACGGTTGCCGAAGGCAACCCCGCAAGCGAAGCTTGCTCACCCCCTGTGCTTCAAGCGGGCGGCGCCCCTGCCGACCGCTTGGAAGGAGTAAAACCACCCCTTGAGGGTGGTTTTCGCTCCTTCACCCCGCGCGACCTTCGGTCGCGCAATTTCTATGGAGATTTTGTGCTTATTACGGGTGCATACAGGTAATTTTGTGCCCGCATAGAGATTTTGCCGATATCCTGATAATTTTGCGTTGTAGATCGGGACATCCCTCCCACCCTCCCTTCGTAAACCGAAGGGAGGAGCTTAAAAGCGCGAGCTCATTTGTTCAGCTTTTTGATAATTTTGTTAATCAACGTAGCAACTTTTACAACTTTGCAGTTATTGAAATATCGCCCCGATTATGCTATAATTCTGTCAAGGAGGACGAAAATGAACAACTTAAACAAATTTTGCATCATAATATCAAATTTGCGGAAATACAAGGGCTGGACGCAAACCAATTTGGCAGAAAAACTCGGAATTTCCTCACAGTCCGTGTCAAAATGGGAGTGCGGCATCGGATACCCCGACGTTACTCTGTTCCCCGTTATTGCCGAGCTTTTCGGAGTTTCGGTCGCTGTGCTTTTCGGAGAAACTTTGGTCAGCGAGAAAAATATTGAAAAATACTCGGATCACGAACGCAGTTTTGTCTTTGAGCCGATTAAGAATATCGAGATCAGAGTCGGAAACCTCTGCCGTATCGAAGTTATCGACGGCGCGAACGAAAGCTCCCGCCTTGATTTAGAGGGAGACGCTTCATTCGTTGAATTCTTTTCCATTGAAAAGGTATATGGGGGAATAAAAATTGAGGTGAAGAATCCAAGCGGAGCGGGAGAAAAATGGATTCCTTATGACAGAGAAGGTTATTCCGGAGAGAATATAATCCGTATTTATACGGGAAGTGCATGGAGCAACGTCGATATTTATAATTATCTTGATATCTCGGTAGAAGAGTCGGAAAAAGAAAACGGTATTTTTGAGTGGATATGCCATATCTGAAGAGTTTGTATTTTGAACTATTGATTTTGGCGAATATTTATGATATAATACCTTTGAACAGTAAAAAAGGAAGGTGCGTTCTATGCAGACTATTATCGAACCGCAAAAAAAGATCCCCGTGATCGCAGAGGCTGACGTTTGCGTTCTCGGAGGAAGCTGTACCGGCGTATTTGCCGCAGTTCGTGCCGCAAGACTCGGTATGCGCGTTGTTCTGATCGAACAACTCGGCAGTCTCGGCGGCGTTGCAACGGCAGGGCTGGTCAATATCTGGCATACACTTATGGATATGGACGATCGGGAACAGATCATCGCAGGTCTGACAGATGAGGTCATTACGGTGCTGAAGACCCGCGGAGCACTGACAGTTCAGGACAACCGAAGCTCTACCTACAATTTCAACCCGATGGAGCTGACGATCCTGCTCGATGAATTGATCAGGGAGAACGGCATCCGCCTTATGCTGCATACCTCTTATTCCGCTGTCGCGGAGGAAGGCGGACGTCTGGATGCCGTTATCGTTGAAAACCGTGACGGACGCGGGGCTGTCCGTGCAAAATTCTTCGTCGACGCTACGGGAGATGGATACGTCTGCCGTGATCTCGGTATCGAGCGGTACGTTTCTGATTACATTCAACCGCCGACGGCGTGCTTCCATCTTGAGGGCAATGTTGAGGGTAAGGATCTTAAACGGATCTGGAAAGAGCACGGCGCGGAATTCGGTCTGACCGACGACTGGGGCTGGAGCGCGCGTGTCGCGGGTCTCAGAGGAATCACTATGCGCGCAGATATGCATATTTTCGGCGTGCGCTGCGACCGTGCGGAGGACTTGACCCGTGCGGAGGTCGAAGGCCGCCGACAGGCACGTGCCATGATCGAACTTCTTAAAAAATACGGCGACCCCGAGGAGAATTACGCCATCACAAATCTCTGCTCCTCTCTCGGAGTACGCGAAACGGTGCACTATCGGACACGCATGCAGGCAAATGAAACGGCACTCCTTACGGGTGAGCGCTACGACGCACCCATACTGAAGGGAACTTATCCGGTCGATATACACCATCACGGCGACGGAGGAATAACCTTTAAATACCTTGACGGCAGACTCCGCACCAAATGGGGCAAGGGCACGCGTACGGAAACGGGCAACTGGCGTGAGGAGATGGGACTTACCGGCGAACCGGCGAAGTATTATCAGATCCCCTTTGACGTGCTTGTGGGCGAACGGTATGAAAACTTTATCGCGGCAGGGCGTATGATCAATGCAGACGAGGGAGCATACGGCGCGCTGCGTGTTATGGTAAACCTGAACCAGCTCGGTGAGGCTGCAGGAGTCGCGGCTGCACTCTGCTGTGAGCACGGCACACCGCTGCCGTCACTCGACGGACGGCTGGTCAGCGAAACGCTTCGGAAAGGCGGCTCGGCAGTATGAGTATGAAACGGGCTTTTGCGGCACGTTTGCTTTTTTGAGTTAAGATTCGCCGGCGGCAAAGTTAAGGTGAATTCCCCTGCATTTCAAAACCGGCGCCGTCCCGTTGACAGCTTCTTCACTTCCGCCGTCCGCAGACGGTGTGTTTATTCTTAATATTCTCGATGCATTGTATTTGTCGGATCTTTATGATATAATACATTTATTACCTCATCAAGGAGATAAAACCATGTCAAGCTATATAATGGATTTGAGAAAGACCGTCGGTCACAGACCTCTGCTGCAGGTCGGCGCAAGCGTTATTGTTGAAGATAAAGAGGGCAGATTATTGCTTCAATTAAGAAGTGATAATCATTGTTGGGGATATGCGGGCGGTTCGGTTGAGCTTGACGAAGACGTCGAAGAAGCGGCAAAAAGAGAATTGTTTGAAGAAACCGGATTGATCGCAAAAGAACTAACTCTATTTGGAGTATTCTCGGGCAAAGACACTCATTATGTTTATCCCAACGGAGATGAGGTTTCAAATGTGGATATTGTTTATATATGCAAAGATTACAGCGGCGATTTGCTTTGCCAAGAGGGCGAGGTCGATGCGCTGAAGTTTTTCCCGATAGATCAGATTCCGGATAATATTTCTAAACCTATTGAAAAACAGTTGAGACAGTATATTGCCTCGAAGCGTGATTTGAGCAACTGAAATAAAAGATAGATATGCTATGTTTGCACTTGCAAGCGGGGGTGAAGGGGTCGCAGCCCCCTTCATTGTTTACGATGTCATCCTGCGGGCACGCCCTCAGGATGACATCGTTTCTTCTTGCAGGGGCTGCCGCCCCTGCACCCCGGCTTTGCGAGTGCGAAGTTCTCTGTTCAGCTTTCTAAACTTCGTTATTTAAGGGATTGCGCTGTCACGCGATATGCCTTCGGCACGATATGTTCCGCAAGCGGAACGTGAAAATTTTATCAAAAATTTTGTAAGATTCCCCCGTTTTGTGACACTAATAGATGAAAGGAGGTGGCAGGTGATGAAGTTCGAGGATATATACACCGAATATTTCGGCGACGTGTACCGATATATGCTGCGGCTTTCGGGCGACGAGCACGTGGCGGAGGAGATAACAAGCGAGGCGTTCTTTGCGGCGCTTAATTCGCTTGATAAGTTCCGCGGTGAGAGTGAAGTCCGAGTCTGGCTTTGCGGGATCTCGAAAAATCTCTATTATCAGTACTTAAAAAAGAAAAAGCCGATCGTTAGCATCCACGATGACGGACTCGACGAGCTGCCCGATGATTCAGCTGACCTCGACGAGCACGCGGCGGATCGGTCGCACGCGGAGCAGATAAGGTCGATATTGCACTCGATTCCCGACCCATACCGCGAGGTCTTTATGTGGCGAGTCTTCGCTGAGCTTGAGTTCCACGAGATCGGCAAGCTCTTCGGCAAAAGCGACAACTGGGCGTGCGTCACCTATCACCGCGCGAAAAATATGATAAAGGAACGAATGGAGGAAAAGAAATGAAAAACGAATGTAACATAGTCCGCGACCTTTTGCCGCTCTATATCGAGAATATGGCAAGCGAGGAAACCCGCGAGTTCGTCGAGGCGCATCTCTCAAACTGCCCGGAGTGTAACGAGTTGTACCTCTTAATGACCGAGAAGGGCGAGGAAGAGATTGTCGATGAAGAAGCGAAGCAAAAGATACTGCCCTTGCGCTTGGTCAAGCGTATGCTGTGGAAAAAGCTTGTGATCTCGATTGTTGCTGCCGTGCTTTCGATAGCGTTGTTTATCGGTAGTGGCACTCTTGCCTATAATATCATTGATAAGCAGAACAAAAATGCCGAGATTGATTATGGTGAGTCGCAATGGTATTCGCTTGAAGATCGAAAGTTGGCGATCGATATGATATTTAACCAATATATAAATCGTATGGATTTTGGTTACGATATTAAGTCGGTAAGATTTGCGGGTGATGACGAATGCTATAGTGAATGGAAAGAATGGAACGAAAATCCAAATCATAATACAAAATTGGACGATTATCGCGATTTTATGGTGATTTACATTTCAATGAAAACTCCGTCCTGGGCAAAAAATAAAGTCTATCTACCAAATATTTATTACGAAGATATCAAACTTGTATTGATCAAAGACAAAGATTATGACGAATATTGGAGCGGTTGGCATATATCATTGTTGAGCGTCCCCGATCCATATTCAAGTGCCTGTGTCACTTCAGCTGAATATGAATAAATATTCATTTCAGTTGCCGACATTTTGTCGGCAACTGTTTTTAGTGGACAGTGGACAGAAAGTTGAGGGCAAATAATTTTGTTTTGTAATTCTGAATTTTGTTCATTACAAAACTTAACCGGATAAAAGAAATCGGATATTGGGAAAATCTCAATATCCGATTTTTGTTTATTAAATTATATGACAGTACGAAAGATTGCAAAGATATCAATTAAATTATCATTCGCATCTTTCTGTCCACTATCCACTAACCACTGTCCACTTGGTTATTATGCTTCAACCACTCTGATGCTCTCGATAACAACGCTCTCGCGGGGGACGTCAGCCATATAGTAGCCGAGTCTGCCGGTCTTGACCGATGCGATGGCGTCGACGACCTCGAGACCCTCGATGACCTTGCCGAAGCCTGCATACTGCGCGTCGAGGTGGGGGGAATCCTTGTGCATAATGAAGAACTGCGAGGAAGCGGAGTCGGGATCGTTGGTGCGAGCCATCGAGAGAACGCCCGCGGTGTGCTTGAGGTCATTCTGAACCCAGCCGTTTGCCGCGAATTCACCCTTGATGGGGGATGCTTCCTTGTGGTCAAACTGCGCGTTGTAGCCGCCGCCCTGGATCATAAAGCCCTTGATGACGCGGTGGAAGATGAGTCCGTCGAAGAACTTTTCTTCGATCAGCTTGAGAAAATTTTCAACGGTCTTCGGCGCAAGCTTGGGATAAAGCTCAGCCTTCATAGTGCCGAAGTTTGTTACTTTGATTTCGATAATAGGATTTGACATGATTTTAGTTCCTTTTCTTTGATTGTTCTGTCGCGCGAAGCGCGAGTTAAGATCGGCTTGCGCCGAGTTAAGATTGCCTGCGGCAAGTTAATGTTCGCCTATGGCGAAGTTTAAGGTAACTTTTCGCCTTGGCGAAAATTCACCTCAACTTTACACTTTTCACTTTACACTTTTCACTACCGCAGGTCGGGGTATCCAATGTCGAGAAGCTCGTTCATTCTCCGCGAGTCGCCATCTAAATACAACTGCCCAAACAAGGTCTCAAGTCCCGTGGCGCGGCGGTATTCGCCCATACTTGCGCTTTTTGGCGTGTTTTTGCCGTGTCCCGCGTTTCTGCCGCGCTTGTAGGTTGCTTCCTCCTCCTCGGTCAGATGCGGAAGCATCCGCTCGAGAGCCTCGCTCTGCGCGGTCGCCTTGACGTAATCGAGGGCGGCTGAGTTGAGTCTTTTCGAGGAGCAGAGACCCGAGCGGACGAGCCGCTCACGAATCAGCACCTCCATTGCCGCGTCGCCGAGGTAGGCAAGTGCTTCAACGGCTATTGCGCCTCCGCCCTCACTCAAGGGAGCCTCCCATACGTTCGATAGCCTGAACGATAGTGTTGCCGATGCCCTCTGCCATCAGATAGTAGCCAACGTCGTTGGGGTGAACGCCGTCGATTACGAAATCGCTCTCGCCGTCCATTCCGAGGAAGAAGGACTCGCCGTCGATGTAGTATACGTTCTTATCTCCCGCATCAAGAGCCGAGCGGTAGGTGTCGATGATGATCTTCTTGCGCTCCTCAACCTTTGATGGATTGGTTGCCGCATTCGGGCGGCTGATGAGGATTATCGGGATATCGGGGTGAGATGCGCGCATAATGTCAAAGCCGCGCTTGTGAGTCTCCGCGAGATATTCGGGGTTCGGCGCGTTGTGGTCGTAGTCGTAAACGAAGAGGCTCATTTCGAGGGACGCGAGGTAATTCATTATCGGCAGTTCCGCCTTCGCGTTGCCCGAAAAACCGAGGTTTACAACGTCCATATCAAGCTTGCGGCTGATGATGTTCGAGTATGCAAGTCCGGGGCGGCTGGCACCCGTGCCGTGAACGATCGAGGAGCCGTAGATGATGATCGGCTTCTTGTTCTTGTAGGGCTTTCCCGCGCCGATCACGGAATCCTCCTGAAGACCGACGTAAAATTCGGAAACTACCGAATGGAGCGGGAAATTGATGGTGAAATAACGCATTTTGCGGCTGCCGAAGCGGATGATCTGCTCGTAGCCGTCCTCCATCTTGTAGGGAGGCATAAACGCCTTGACGAAACGGCTGCCCGTCGGGGTGTCCTCGTAAAGGTCGAATCCGCCCGACATAAGCAGAGTCATATGCGAGTTTCTTGCGATGACGGGCATCTTCGTCTTGATGAGGATGTAGCCCGAGTCGGTGGAGAAGCGAACGCGAACGCCCGCGGTCTCCTTTGCGAGTTTATTTACGCCCGCGCTCGTTGCCTCGGCAACGGCTTTGGGGAGGCGGCGGTAGATCTCGTCCTGCTCGCCGTAAAGATTGTAAAGCTCGAAGGGAGCGTTTCTTACGTTATGGAATTTTACGTCCTCGGTGTCGGGGAAGACGGTCTCAACTATCAGATTTTTATCAACTTCTACGTAAGCTTCTTTTTTGATGTCGCTCATTTTTAGTCTCCTTTAGTTTCCTATAGCCTTTTTGGGATATGCTTCGGGATAGAAGGTGTCCATATCGACGGTCTTCGCCTCGATCGAAAGCTCCGAGGTGATAACGTCGATCACCTTTCCGCCGACGAGCTCGATGCCCGCGGGGGTGGAATAGTGCGTCATATCGCTGTGACATTCGGCGGGACAGTCCTTCGTTACAGCGTAAAGATCGTCGATGACGGTGCCCGAGCCCTCGAGGGCCTTGATTGCGGCGGCGTTGAACGCCTCGATGGTGCAGTTGCGGCGCTTGAAGACCTTGCCGTACTTTTCCTCCTCAACAGCCGTCGAGGTAGCAAAAACCATTTTAGCACGGGGGAAGAGCATACGCAGACGGCGGTCTATGCGCGCGATCTGGACGGCGTAGTGCTCGATGGGGGTGACGGTGCCGTCGTCCATTATCTCGGGCAGATCCCAGAGACCCGCGTTCCAATGGACGAGATCGGCATCCTCGGGCCATTCGCCCTTCTTCTTCCATTCGTGCGCAAAACGGATGATGTAGGTTGCAAATCTGCAGTTTTCGGAGGGATAATAAACCTCTGCGCTCTCCGAGAGGGCTTCCTTTACGTATTTGTCGTAGCCCATACGGATCGAGTCGCCGATAAGAATGATCTTTTTCATATTTCCACCTCAGATTCTGCTGCGAAGAACGCGCGCGAGCATCTGACCGATCGATTCAGCCATCTTCATCATACCGATGTCGTTGGGATGCGAGCCGTCTGTCGAGCATTCTTCCTTGTGGTAACCGCGGTAGAGACCCTGACCGTCGATGTAGAAAACGTTCTTGTCGCCTTCTTCGCGTGCGCGGTAGAAGGTGTCCTCGATCACACGGCGGCGGTCTACGCTCTGCTCGTAGCCGTTGTCAAAGTCGGGCTTGGAGACGAAGATGATGGGGAGCTTCGGCTGAGCCTCGCGGACGGTCTTGTAGAAATTGTAGTGAGTTGCCTCGAGGTGCTCGGCGGTGGGGGCGTTGTGGTCGTAGTCGCAGACGAATGCGGTCATAGGAATGGAGGCTATGTAGTCAGCCATAGACTGCTCGCCGCGCGCGTTGCCCGAGAAGCCGAGGTTGATGAAGTCGATCTCATTGCGGCGGCAGATGATCGACTGATAAGCAATACCCGGACGGCTCGCGCAGGCACCCTGCGTGATGGAGGAGCCGTAGTAAAGGATGGGTGGCAGATCGCGGTATTTTGCGCCCTCACCGATCTCGGCACCCTCGTCGATACCGATCTCGAGGTGTGAAACGGGGCTGTAGAGGGGGAAATTGATCGTATAATTGCGCATCTTGCCACCGAGGACAGCCTTCTTCGATGTGTAGCCGACGGTATCCGTCATCTGACAGCGGAAGGTGCAGACGTAGTGATGCGAGTTTTCGAAATCCTCATACATATCGAAAGCCGCCGCGCCCGTCATAGGCATATGGTCGTACTTTGTCATATAGGGCATCTTTACGCGGATGGCGATGCGTTTCGAGTCGGTAGAAAAACGGACTCTGCCGCCGCAGGTGTGGGAGGCGTTTCTTGCCGTGCCGGGATTTGTCGCCTCGGCGACTTCCTTCGGCAGACGGCGGTAGGTGTCGCCCTCGATTCCCGCAAAGCCGTAAAGATCGAGATTTGCGGCGTCGTACCAGACGAATCCCTCCGCATCGGCGGAAACGATCATGTTCTTGTCAAGTTCCTTCGGAATGTTGCTCATTTTGTCGTACCTTTCTATGAGAAATAAAATTCTTTTCAAAGATTAGTTTTGTGCTCGTTGTTCAATTTGTGCGAACAAAGTGATTCCGTCTCTTCCCCTCATCCACCGCTATCGCCCGAACCCCAAAAACGCGTTCACGCGTTTCCGGGAACCCGGCGGCGGTCCCCCTTCCCCGCCGGGGAAGGTAAAGGGGTATGGCGAAAACTCTTCGATTTTCAGCGGATTTTGCTTGGTAGAGTCACTTTTGAGAATTAAAGTGGAATAAATATATCACTGACTGATATCAAAACCGTATATTAATAAGATTCCTGTTTGAGAAGCTAATGGTTAATACTTTGCGATAACCGTCTGCACAAATTCCGAGATATGCAGGTATCCCCAGACCTTCCCCGGCGGGGAAGGGGGACCGCCGCCGGGTTCCCAAAAACGCGTCCGCGCGTTTTTGG
>JAZSEA010000104.1:0-9498 GCA_045531455.1 Eubacteriales bacterium | reverse complement strand
TCGAATTTTTTCTTTGTCTATCCGAATATTTGCTCGATGAAAACTGCTTCGCACTCTGCGGCGAATAAATTTTTGATGGATTTTGGTGGGATGTAGCGAAGCAAGGTATTAACCTTGCGAGATATATCACGCCGAAAGACGCGAAAATTTATCGCCGCAGAGCTTATGGGTTCGGCTCCCTTCGGCTATAGCACAACAAAACGAAAAATGCAACTGTTTGCGGCAAAATAGGCTCGCGCGCCCGCGTCTCGATCACGGCGCAGAGATACACGCTACGCGTGATGATATACGCCTACGGCGATGATATACACACATGCGCGTGATGATATACCAAGCCTGCGGCTTGGATAAAAAATCCGAAAGCGTTCGCTTTCGGATTATTTGGCAAGTGTTAGCGGAATAGATATCTTGACTCGTAATATAAACAGCGGTATAATAAAAAGTCGAAAGGCTTTGCCTTTCTTCACCCACTCGAAAACATAGTCGTTTTGGTGCGCACGCGAGCGTGCTTCCAAAACTCCTTGTTTTCTCCCTCGGCGCGCTCCCTTCATCCGCCCCCGGCGGCGGTCGCGCCCCGAGCCCGCGCCGGCTTCGCCGTCGCGAGCGATCTCTCCATCTCCGCCAACGAAAAAAGCACTGCGAAAGCAGTGCCTTTTTCGTTGGCAAGTGTGAGCGGAATAGATATCAAACGAAACTATTCATCTTCGCTTTTCTTCGCTGTATTTATTGTCGCAATTAAGATTCTTTTGATTTCCAAACAATCTGACAATATTGATTTTCCCATATCTTCGGTGATATATTCCGACATGATAAGAAGCCTGAGCCAATATTCGGTTTCCGCGGTTTCTTTTAATGCTATATGCATTTTTGATATGAAATCTTTTTTACTTTGACCGTAATTAGCCTCGTTTATATTTGCACCGATGCTCGTGCCACTGCGGATAATTTGCTTTGAAATAATTGATTCTTTCTTGGTTTTTATTAAATATTGATAGAGTTTGATTATTCTTACCGCGAAAGAGATTGATTTATCAATAAGTAAATTTTCTCTCATAAAGATCACCTCCGACAAGCATATTATATCATAATTTTTATGATAATTCAATATTTAATAAAAGTTTTTCGACCAAAGGGAGAAAAGCTACCTAAATTATTCATTTTTCGTTATTCATCATTCATTATTCACTAAAAAATCCGCGTTTGCCAAATGAATAATGAATAGTGAATGATGAATAATGAATAATAAAATAAAAATCCGCATTCTTACGAACGCGGATTTTTATTTGGCAAGTGTGGGCGGAATAGATATTATTGCTCAACTTAATTGGAAAGCCAAAATTTAGTGAAATATTCGGCTTTCGCTGAATGTGAAATTATTTTCTTACGAAAATTGTGAAATATTGCTCCAAAAGGTCGCAATGTGAAATGAAATAAATCCACTTACGCCCGCAGGCATTTTACACGCCGAAGGCGTATTTCACGTCCGAAGGGCATTTCACAAATCTCGCAAGGGCTTTTTTCTGTATATAGGCGACGAAAAAGATATTTTTTCGAGGGCTACATTAAGGATTCGAACTCAAACGGGGTGATGACCGAAGTAGATGACATCTTGTTTTCGATTAGTTTGCCGTTGCTTCAAGTCTTTTTATGATTTGTTTGAATTATCATTTTGCTCACACTTAATATTAAATGTATTTGCTTCTTATATCATTAGGTAAATACTTTGCAAGTTCTTGAACCAACAAATGAACCTTGGTGGCAGGAACAGATTGAGTATCAGTTTTCCCACTAAAAGCATCTAACTGCCTTTGCGCATACACAATTGCTTTCTTTGGGTCTCCTTTTTCTGTCATAATTTCAAACAATTCTTCGTTGTTTTTTTCGTATCTAGTCCATCCAAGTTCTTTGAATTTTCTATGTAAGAATTTTCTATAGTCTTTCCTATCATTGTCTGATGTATAATTCGCAAAATTTAAGATAAACCAATATTCAATACACTGATTAGACCATGCGCAATGATAAGTAACTTTATTTTGTTGTACGTTTAATATTTCGGCTCTTTGTGATACAGCATTAAAGTCTTGTGTTGGAAAACTATCTTTATCATATACACACCAAATTTGTGCACCCTTTATATTGTTTTGTTTCACATATTCTTCTGCATAATAAATAACACGCAAAGTTTCAGCTCCGACGCCTTCAATGTGTATATGAACAAGATTTTTGTATATGGGATTGTTTTTTATGGCTTTTTCAAATCCTTTAAAATACCGTGGTTCTGTTTGCTCTCCCTCACAAAATACATATATTCTTTCTAGCGGATTCAAATAGTCAATTTGTCTTTTCTTTTTTCGATCCTTTGAACTTGCCATTAATACTCACCCCAATCTATAAATCTTCTTAAATAGGGGTCTGCACCATATCTTCCTTCTAAATAACGTTTATCGTACTTAGCATCCTTTCTTTCTGTTTTTCCATCATCATTCTTAAATTCCACAAGTGAATATAGTTTAGCTGCTTTGTTTTCCCCTTTGGCTATAAACCAGATTTCATCTCTTCTAAATACATCATTATTCATAGTTGAAAGATCATGTGATGTGAATATTAATTGTGCACCTTTTTGATTAGATTCTTTGTTGCTAAACAGTTCAATAATATATTTTAACAAAATGGGGTGTATCTTTGCATCCAATTCATCAATAACCAATGTTCCTCCGGAAAGTAAAGTGCTAGCAATGCGAGGTAATATTCCAAAAATCTTTATTGTTCCATTAGACTCCTCGCCAAGCTCTAATTCGTAACTGTTCTTATCAAGAATATGCGTGGTATAAACTCTAATATTATCATCTGTTTCTTCCACTCTATAATCAGATATATCGATATCCATTTCCATTAACATCTTGAGAATTAACGATTTTATTTTACTTGATTCTGTAACTCCTATTCGAGAATCAGTATCAGGGTTACCATAGTTAATAAAGTCAATACTATCTTCTAACCAATTAACTATATCTTTCACGGTAGCATTTCTTCCATGTGTAATTCCTAAGAAGGAAAGTAAGGGAAGATTATCGGATATGCCACTACAATTGTACCCTTTAAAAGAATTTTTTAACTCAATGATCGAACCTTTTCTAGTAAACATAGTTGAGTAGGAGCTGCTTGAAATAGATTTTTTATACAACTCCTCATTAACTATCTTATCTTTTAGAATTGATATAATATATTGATATTCACATTTTTTCGTTCTAAAGAATAATTCAAATTCTGTCGGTTGATTTTTTGTATCGTTGGAAAATTTAAATGGTTTTATAAGAGCACCGCCATTTCTTTTGGCACACTCCGTATTATCACATCCAACCGCGCATATAGGTTTCATTATTTTGCTACAGATGCTATACAGCGCAGTTAAAACAGTAGACTTACCAGACCCGTTAGGTCCATAAATTACTCCGAGTGGTAAAAATTTTTCTCCATCTGAATCTACTATTAAACTTTCATTGTGTTCTGTTATATTAGTAGCTTGCATATCAAAAGTAATTTCTTCTTTTAAACATTGAAAATTTTTAACTGAGAATTGGCAAAGCATTGCAATTACCTCCAATATAATGATCGTTTTATGTTATTATACCTCAAACTTCGGTTAATTATTCGTGTTTGTGAGTTTTTTTCTCACTATCATTATACTATATTTCAAGTTGTTTTGCAAGTGTTTTTGGCAAAAAATATTTGTTTACAAATAATAATTATCTATTCATGTGTATTTTTATGATATAATTTTCAAAAGGAGGATTGTATCATGAAATCAAAATTTACAAACGAAGAAAAGCATTCAATCTTGGAATGCTACATATCAAAATCCGAATCACCTACAAGCATTAAAAAATCTGTTGGAATTTCCAAAAGCACATTTTACAAATGGTTATCAAATTATAGAACGGAGCAAGCGGAAACAAAAAGGCTTAACTTTGCGAAACTTCAACTTACTTGAAGCCAAAGTCAAGCGGTTAGAGGACATTATCGAAATCATCAAAAAGGCTAATGTATGGTCTATTACCTTTTTTAAATGCAACGGAAAATCGTATTATATTTGCGTTATCATCGACTTGTATGCACGAAAAGTCATTGCTGATAAAGTGGGCAAGAAAAACAGCACACAGCTTATAAAAACAACCTTCAAGAAAGTCTATGAAAGGCGACAGCCGCTATCATCGTTAATTTTTCATACGGATCGTGGAGCTAACCACTGCTCCAAAACGCTAAATGATTACATAAAAACATTAGGTGTCACTCGTTCTTTTTCACGCCCTTACGTTCTTTATGACAATTCCGTTATCGAATCTTTCTTTGTCTCCTTAAAAAGAGAAGAATTATATAGATAGATATAAAGAAATATCGCACAGAAAGCGCGTTATTCCAAGCCTTTAATGATTATTTGGATTTCTATAACACACGCCGCCCTCACGTAAAGATTCAATGCGAGACTCACGAATCCCCAACACGCGAATATTCAGCAATAGAATTATTAGAGACCTATTTGAGTTTTATGTTAATATGTTCGAATATTTTATTTTCGCCTCCAAATATAATTTCCAACTTCCCATCTGGAAAAGTTTTTATACATTCAATCATTTGACGAACAATGCTATCATCATATTTGTCCGCATTCTCACTTCGGTTTTGTATGATTCCTTGCAATTCTTGCAACCGCTGTTGCTTTGACTTATCATTCGATTCCGATTGCTCAATCGCCTCTATACATTTTTGCAACTGATCAATCTCGGCGGATATTTCTTTGAACTCGGCTTCATGAGCAGCTATATCCTCGCAATCCTTGACACTTCCGTTAATTAAGTTAACCATTCTGCCATTCAGAGCATCAATTCGCCTTTTTAGAAGATCAATTTCATCTGAATTCCCATTTAAGCCGAT
This sequence comes from Eubacteriales bacterium, assembly GCA_045531455.1. Classification (GTDB taxonomy): domain Bacteria; phylum Bacillota; class Clostridia; order Oscillospirales; family CAG-272; genus CAG-390. Next base: position 4,566 of record JAZSEA010000104.1, on the reverse strand, counting down.
AGCATCACCTATTGTTGAAGTCATCAAGTGCATATACGAGAGGGAGTCTTCCTGATTGAATCGGTTTATAGCTCTTACAATTGCTGCATGGAGCTCTTCTTCATCTAGGGTAAGAGATTTTTTGCAGTATTTTTTGCCGTTTTCAAGACGATTGATGCATCGCCAAACAATTCTTTTTTTGCCGCGGATATTCCATGTACAGCGTCTGTATCTCGTTCCGCATTCACCGCATATAAGAACATCTGTTAATGCATATTTCGAGTATTTCCCGGAAGCAGTAATGGCTGTCTTGAGCGATTTGGGTGTTCGCGTGTTACGCCGAGCCTTTTCTTCTTGTGCCTTATTGTAAAGTTCCCTGGAGATAATGGCGGGATGACTGTTATGTACGTAGTACATCGGAACTTCTTCTCCGGTGTTTTTGATTCTTGTTTTGGATATGCAATCTACAGTAATTGTTTGCTGTAATATGGCATCACCTGTGTACTTTATGTTAGAGAGTATGTTAGTGATCATCCCTGCTGTAAACGATAGCGATTTGTTAGGAATAATAATGTTTTCGTTGCGTAGCGTTTCTGAGATGCTTCTGGGTGTTTCTCCCGCAAGGTACATCTTAAATATACGTTCTACTATTGCCGCTTCTTCGGGGACAATTTCGGGATTACCGTCTGTCCCTTTTTTGTATCCCAGCATCTTCTTGTATGGTATCATTACCTTTCCTTCTTCGAATTTCTTTCTTACGCTCCAGGTAATGTTTTTGCTTATGCTTTCGGATTCTGATTGAGCGAATCCGGCATAGATGACGAGGTAAAGCTCGCTGTCGTTTTTTAATGTGTCGATGTTTTGTTCTTCAAAGTATATCCCAATCCCACGCGCCTTGAGCATTCTGACGTATTCCAGACAGTCTACAGTATTACGAGCAAATCGTGACACGGATTTTGTTATTATGTAATCAATTTTGCCTTTAAGACAGTCGTTGATCATATCTTGGAATCGTTGACGCTTGTCCGCACGAGTTCCCGAGATCCCTTCGTCTGCATAGATCCCCGCCAGACACCAATCTGTGCGTGATGCAATCATCTCGGAGTACACAGCTTTTTGTGTTTCATAGCTGTTAAGCTGTTCGTCAGATCCGGTAGATACTCGGCAGTAAGCGGCTACACGCTTTTGACGGTATTTTTCTTTATCCACAACGGTGGATCTTTTAGGCTCTATAACAGTAACGACCTTTTTAGGTATAAATTGAACTTCACTCATTTTTGATCCTTTCTTCCTCTATTTGAGCTTCCGTTTTGGTACGAAGTGTTATGTATCCGTCGTCGGTAATGGTAATATAAGAAATCACTTCCTTGAAGTAATCAATATCTAAAGCTGTTTTGCTATGTGTTTTTTTGCTTTGCCTGTAAAGTAGTGAATTTGTTTCAAGTGTACCAATATTGAGGCTTTTGTATTTTTCTTGAGCAACCTTGATAATGAGATTGATAACAATATCTTCATTCGGGTTCGAGTGAGATAACTCCGTATTTATCTGATTCAGTAATAGCTGAATGGAGGGAGATTCATCATCTTCTTGTGTGCGGGGAATAGGTGTAAGTAACGAATGGTTATCTGCAATTCGGTTCAATAGAATGCCTATTTTTTCAAGCAGTATCCCATCCGTGATCTTTACGCGCATTTGGCATGCTTCGTTTGTGCATGTCCAGCTTTCTTTAATTCTTCCGCGCGAAGAAACTTTTCTTTTCATAGGGCAACCGCATTTATCACAGCGTACACTATGGAGGATCTGTTTGATATACTCAAAATGTTCTGTAGGTATATTTCGCAGTCGATGTGCTTTACATTCTGCAGCAGATGCATAGGTTCTTTCATCGATTATACTTTCGTACTCGCCTGTTCCGAGATATTTTGAGTTAGCAATAATTCGCGAGATGCGAGCTTTATCCCAAACTGTCGTTTTCTCGGTGTAGGGAATCCTGTTTGCAGTCAGTTCATCGGCAATTTCTTGCAGAGATGATCCGTCGATATAACGGTGAAATATTGTTTGTATTACACTTGCTTCGGATTGCTCTATTGTTGTCTTACCGTCTTTGATTGTGTATCCGTATGGAATGTATCGAGTCTTTTTCATCTTTTAGCTATAACACCTCGCTGAATGATAGATTGCCGATTATGGTAAAGGTTATTGTGCCTTGCTTGTCTATCGTAATTGTGCGTATAATATATCGAAATAGCTCTTCGTCAAATTGTTCGATAGGGTGCTCATAAACATCCAATCGAGCTTTAAGTTCTTTTAACTCTTTTTGAAGTCCTTCGAATTTTGATTCCAGGAGTTCAGCACGTTGATTTTTGATCTTACTGATTTGATTGTTAATATCTTTGGTTTGTGAATGGTACACCTCCGGCGTAAGATATCCTTTGCTTTGCAGTTGTTCTATTACAAGCAATTTGGAGTGAAGTTCTGCCAGGCTTTGTGAAGCTTCCAACGCTTTAGTGTTGTTCTTCTTTTGCATTAATATTGCAACATCCAGTAATCGAAGGCTTTCTTCAAGAATACCTTTGCCCGAAAACCTGAGTTTATTTACCATTCGTATAAATGCGTCATATATACGTTCTTCGCGATAATAATGGGAATCGCATTTTGTTTTGTCTGAAATATGGCTTGCACATCCCCAAGAAATACATCCGTTGGTGATTCTCCGACGATAGAACGAGCCGCATTCGGAACATCGAATGCGGCTCGTTAGCGGATATATATTAAGTTTGGTTGCATGAGCAAATTGTGCCCGACGATTGTTGAGCAGATCTTGTACAGTGTTGAACAGTTCTTTGTCAATGATAGCGGGATGCTTGTCTGTTGCATAGTACTGATCTTCTTCACCTCTGTTCTTTTTCTTTATAAACGGAATGGTGGATGTGTTATAAAACTTCTGATACAGTACATCACCAATATATCTCTCGTTTGAAAGCATATATGAGATCACATCGTATTTCCAGTTGCATCTGCCATACTTTGTAAGGATATCCGAATTGCTTAGTTCATGTGCAATTTCGCTTATTGACTTGCCGTTGGCATAGTCCAGAAATACTTTCCTTACAATGGCTGCTTCGGGTTCATATATGGTTAGCTCACCGTTGATCAGTCTGTATCCGTATGGTGCATTACCACTTATGTACGATCCTGTGCTCATACGCTTTTTATTTGTCAACCGTATATTTTGAGATATGGATATAGATTCTTCTTGAGCAATTGCAGCGAAGGTATTTAAGAGCATTTCGTCGCCGAGAGATAGAGTATTGATACCCTCTTTTTCAAATTGAACGGCAATTCCACGAAGTTTTAGCTTCCTGATATATTCGAGTGCCTCCTTAGTATTTCGTGCGAATCTTGAAACTGATTTACATAGAATCAAATCTATCTTTTTTTGTTCGCACATTCTTATCATGCGCATGAATTCATCGCGCTTTTCTGCGGCTGTGCCGGATATACCTTCATCAGCGAAAACTTCGATCAGTTGCCATTCGGGTTTTCGACTCACTATATCGGTGTAAACACGTATTTGTGTAGTGTAGGAATTCAATTGGTCGGCAGAATTGGTAGAGACGCGGCAGTATGCGGCGACTCTAGTTCTTTTTTTGACCGAAGTTCCCGATGGGGTAATCATTGTAACTTCGCGCATGAAGTAGTCTCCTTTATTAAGTCTAGGTACATAATATCATTATTTTGTTCTTACATCTAGCACATAGAGATATATAATTGATAACTTTTAGAAAACATGAAGCGATAATCTCGAGATAATCGCTTCATGCTTTTGCATTTAATTCGCTATTACTATATCAGCGCCGGTAAGCCGGGCATAGTAGTCTTTGGCTTTGTTGTATTCTTTCAAGGAGATAGCGCCTGTATCTCGTAAATGCTTGAGAACGGACACAATTCTCATATACTGTGAGTTTTGATGTTTATTTTCAGATAACATAGCTGTTTAATGGTTTATGTTTTGTGGGGTGTTTAGAAATCATAAGAAGGGGAGAGAAGTATTCATATTCAGCCGGATTAGCTATTATTCTGACATAAAGTAATCTTCGCTTTTTACCATCTTAAAAAATTCTTCTATCTCCTCAATAGTATCAACCTCGGGATATTGGCGTAGCACCTTGCGAATTCGCTCGGCATAGGAACCTTTCTTTGCTCTGGGATCAAGAATTGTAATAAGCCCTGTATCTGTTTCGGTTCGGATCAACCTTCCGACGCCTTGCCTGAGCTTAATAAGCATTTCGGGAACTGCATAATCGTCTATAAACGCAGATACATTGGCAGAAGCAGACTTTTTTTCTTCCATGGTTGCAGAGCGCAAAGGGAAAGGTAGTCTTACGATTATTACCGAAGAAAGACGGTCGCCGCAGATATCTATTCCCGCCCACATCGAGCCAGAAGCAAAGAGAACTGCATTATCACATTCCTTGAATTCGGTTATTGCTGTTTTGTTGCTTCGGGTCATGCGGATCAAGCGGTATTTGGCAAGCCGATCCTTTGCCCTTTCATATACAGCATTCAATGCCTTATATGATGTG
>JAZSEA010000040.1:0-1879 GCA_045531455.1 Eubacteriales bacterium | reverse complement strand
GTTGCGACGGTTTCCTTCAGGCAGTCCGCGAGAGCGGAGTTGTCGGTCTTGGCGGCGCGGCTTTCCCCACCTGGGCAAAGCTCAATGAGGCAACCAACCCCGACTACAATGTCGATACCGTTCTCATCAACGCGGCTGAATGTGAGCCCTACATCACATCTGACCACAGAATGATGCTCGCACACGCCGATCTCATTGATGACGGAATCGAATATATGCGCAAGTATATGAACGAGTATCTTGGAGAAGCTACCTATAAGATCTGTATCGAGAAGAACAAACCCGATGCGATCGAGGTGCTCAAGAAAAAATTCGCGGACAAGCCCTACGTGGTCATCCATGAGCTCAACGCTATCTATCCCCAGGGCGCAAAGCAGGTCATGCTTTACAACGCGACCGGCAGAGTTGCCATCGCGGGCAAGCGTTTCCCCTCCTTTGGCGCACTCATCATCAACGTTTCCACCCTCTCGAAGATGGCTGAATACCTCAACACCGGTATGCCCCTTGTTGAGCGTATCGTGACCGTTGACGGTCCCGCCGTCAAGAAGCCCGGCAACTTCATCGCTCCCATCGGTACCTCCATCCGTACCCTTCTCGAGCTCACCGAGACCAATCTTGAAGCAGTCGGCAAGGTCGTTATCGGCGGTCCTATGAACGGTAACGCAACCGTTTCGGTCGACTCCCCCATCGTCAAGGTTTCGAACTGCATTCTCGCATTTGACGAAAAGACAGCAACTCTCCCCGAGCCTTCCGCCTGCATCCGCTGCGGCAGATGTATGGAAAAGTGCCCCGTTGATATCCACGTTGCGGGTGTTGAGGCGGCTGCTTCTATCAAGGACGAGGAAAAGAGAGCGGCTGCTCTCATCGACACCGGTGTTCGTCAGTGCGTTGACTGCGGATGCTGCTCCTACGTTTGCCCCGCGCACCGTCCCCTTCTTGCAATGAACCAGGACGCAAAATGGTGGCTCAAGCAGTATGAGCGCTCCAAGCAGTCGAGATAAGGAGGAAAAAGGTAATGAAAAAGCTTTCTACCACCGCCGCACCTCATATTAACAGCGGTGTATCCACCAATAATATTATGCTTGACGTCGTGATCGCAATGATCCCCGCATCCATCGCCGCGATCATTCTTTTCGGCATCAAGGCACTCCTTCTCATTCTCACCTGCGTTGTAAGCGCAGTTCTTGCAGAATTCATCTTCAATCTTTGCGTCAAGAAGAAGCATACGGTCGGCGATTTCTCCGCTACTGTAACAGGTCTTCTCCTCGCGCTTAACCTTTCGACAAACGTTGAGCTCTGGCAGGCTGCTCTCGGCTCGGTTTTCGCGATCGTAGTCGTCAAGGGCCTCTTCGGCGGACTTGGCAAGAACATCGTCAACCCCGCAATCGCGGCTCGTGTACTTATGCTCCTCACCTTCGCTTCCGTTGCAGGCGGCGCGGCTATCTCCCCCCTCTTTGATCTCTCCTTCATCGGCAATGCCGTTCCCGAGATCGCAGCGGGCGCAACTCCCCTCTCCTTCCTCAATGAAGGCGCAGAGGCTGCCGCACAGGCTCCCACCGTTCTCCAGCTTCTCGTTGGCGCACACGGCGGTACCATCGGCGAGACCTGCGCGATCGCACTCGTTATCGGTTTTGTCTACCTCGTTTGCCGCAAGGTGATCAAGTGGTACATACCCGTTTCCTTCATCGCGACCGTTTTCGTTTGCTACCTCATCGCGGGTGGATTTGACGTGACCTTCGCGCTTCAGCACATCCTCGCGGGCGGCGTATTCCTCGGCGCTATCTTTATGGCTACCGACTACGTTACCACTCCCGCAACCAACAAGGGAAGAATCGTCTTCTGCATCGGCGCGGGTCTTCTCACCTTTGCGATCCGCTTC
>JAZSEA010000004.1:0-5970 GCA_045531455.1 Eubacteriales bacterium | reverse complement strand
CTTAAGTCGACCTCCGCAGAGGTCGAAACACCCCCTGTGCTCCGAGCCGACTGCGCCCCGCAGGCGGCTCGGAAGGAGTCAAACATTCCCTTGCGGAATGTTTGCGCTCCTTCAATATTTGATAGAAAGGTAATTGATATGAGCATATTTTTTAAATTAGCAATTTCACTGTTTTTCGGTATATATTATTATCTGCCGTGGCATACCGAGGCTTTGGAGGACGACTTAAACCGTCTGACTTATAATGTTTTAAAAGAAAAAACTCGCAAAACGTTCTTGATCATAATGCGTATTGTAAACGCCGTTTTCATTGCGATTATTGCCGTGATGGCTTTGGCGGAGATCGGTTCGCAGATCGACCTTGACGCAGCGGCGGACGTTGTAGTGAAGATACAGCTTCTGGTTATTCTTTGTGTTCACGTAACAGTTGCTCTGATCATGGGTGCAAAGAGAAAAAGAATAGTCCGCTCTCTTGTCCGCGAATTTGAGAAAAGCAAAAACGAGCCCTATACCGATGACGAGCTTTACGAGTACGTCCGCGAGCATATCGTCATATCCGAAAAGGAACTGGCGAAGATGCTGATGGCGATCCAAAAAGATCCCCGATGATGTGCAAATACAAAAATAAGGTGGTATTGTTATGAAAAACTTGATCAAATACGTATGTATCGCTATGATAGTTCTTGCGGTATTCGGCGGCTTTTTCGAAGGCTACTTATTGCTTCGCTCTTCTATGGGCGCACCCGCGCAGTTTACCATTTCCTTTGTTAACCACGTTTTGATGCTGGTTGCGGGCATAATGGGACTGAAATTCCGCGATGATGACGAAAGACAAAAGATGCTCGCGGGAATATCGGGAATGCAGACGATCTTCTGCCTGCTTTCCGTGTTTGTTGACCGTTATTCGATCCTGATAGCTATCAAAACGCTCGGTATCGGTGATTGGCTGTCGATCATTTGCTCGGTCGTCCTTCTTGTTTACTATGTTCAGGGTATGATCAGGGTGAAGAAAAAACGTCAGCAGGACGAGTCGGTGACAAATACAGCAAATAATTAATATTACGAGTCAGTATGGCGCCGTACCCTACAGATTTGAACTGAAACTATGAAAAAGATTAGATTTGTTATATTGTTTTTACTCCTTGCATCGATGCTTACCTTGACCTCGTGCAAAGTGAATTGGTTTGGCGAAAGCTATGACGTGCCGTGGTACGTTGTGGCGATCCCGACGCTGATAATCTGCTGTGTAGCTTTTTTCATAGCGGGTATGAGCATCGCAAAGAAGCTTTACGTCTGCCCGAGGTGCGGAAGCGAATTTCATCCCAACTTTTGGCTTGCCATGTGCTCGATGCATATCGGAAGCGACAGACTTTTCAGATGCCCCAAATGCGGACATAAGGGATTTTGCCACGTTTCGAGAAATAATAAAAATTGATTTTTGCTCGGCGAAAATCTTCCTTCATTTCGCCGTAGGCGAATCATCATTCTGCGAAGCAGATCATCATTCACGCGTAGCGTGATCATAATTCCGCCAAAGGCGGATCATCATTCGCCCGAAGGGCGATTACCCCCAAGGAGGTCCATCGTGCTCTTCATCGCTGTCGGCATTGCCGTCGTAGCCGCGGTGCTTATTCAGTACTTCGTCTATAAGAAAACAGGCTTTTCAAATATCGAATACAGCGCGACGCTCTCCTCGGGCGAGGTCTTTGAGGGCGATGACGTCTATCTCTATGAGGAGATAAGGAATAACGGCGCGCTCCCGATGCCATATATCAAGATTGATACCGATCTGCCCAACGGTATCGTGTTTACCCTGCTTGAGTCGTCCGTGACCGATCCCGGCGGTATCTTCTCGAAAAGTATGACCGTCTCGAAGGGCGCGGCTACGCGCGAGACCGAACGTCTGCGCAAGATCAAGCATACCTCGTCGATCCAGTCGCTTTTCGTACTCCGACCCTACGCCTGCATCCGCCGCCGTTGGAGACTCACCTGCAAAAAGCGAGGCGACTTCACACTTCGCGGAGTCCTTGCAACCGCAAGCGACATCCTCGGCATCGGCGTTCACTCCAAACTCATCGAGCTCTCTAATACCGAGCGCAACCGCCTGATCGTACTTCCGCGCCCCGAGGATCTTGCGGGAAATTATACCTCGTCGCGCTACCTCTGCGGAGATATAATCTCCGAGATCTGCCCCGTTACCGACCCCTTGCGCCGTTGCGGTGCGCGCGAGTATCTGACGAGCGACCCTATGAGCCGCATCAACTGGAAATCCACCGCGGCACACGGCAAGCTTATGGTCAATATCGAGGAGAAAACGGTGCGCCACCGCTTCTCGCTACTGCTGAATATGTCCTCGAGACAGATCGAAAAATTCGACGTCCCCTCCGACCCCGCGGCGATCGAGCGTTGTATCACACTCTGTACCTCAATACTTGACAGGATCGCGGCGGAGGACGTTCCCGTGAAATTCTTCTCGAACTATCCGCCCGAGGATATGAAGGAATTCGGCGGCGAGGCTGTCTCGGATGACGAGATCGGAGCGAAGGTCGGCGTCTGCGGACCATTCCGCGGCTCACGCGATATGATCTACGCCCTGCGAATGCTCGCAATGCTCGGAATGAAGATCTCGACCCCGATCGACCGTGTATTCGACCATATCGTTGCCCATCCCGAGCTCTACCGCGAAAACGAAAATATGATCATCGTAACGTCATACATCGACCGCAGAATGATGAATCTGCGCGATGCGCTTGCCGCCGAGGGTGTCCGCGTGATCTTCTACGTTGCAACGACACGCAACGAGGTCGGCGCGCTCAGCGAGGAAAATGACGTCTATTTCCGGGTTTAAGGAGGTAAAAATGAGAACAAAAAATAAGAATACCTCCCGGATCAGCAATCCGAGCTTTACCATACTCGGATTCCTCGGCGTTTACTTCGTGGTCTGCGCCGCGATCGCGCCCTTTGTGGCGTACGGATTCCTCCAAAATCTCGCGGTATTCGCGTTGATATTCATCCTTATGGCTTTCGGATATTTTCTGCAGGCGGGAGTCAGCGCGGCAACGGGCTTCAAGCGAGAGCTCGAGACCCGTGCCTATGAGCCTGAGCATAAATATTTCAAGCAAAACCGCGCATTTCCCGTCTGGATCATTGCGCTGATCCTTTCTGTCTTCGTCAGCAAGCTGACGGATATCTACCTTTTCGAGCGGTCAAAGCAGCCGACGGTGGTCTATGATCCCGATTCGATACTGCCTTTTCTTGCAGCCGTGACCTTCGTGATCGTCGTTGCGCTCGGCTCGTTCATATGGTTTTTCCCATATAACCGAATTATGACTGCCAAGGGACTTTATATCGGCGTGACGGTCAATCTTGTCGTCTTCTCGCTCCATTCGATGGTCCGCTCCCCCGGTGTGGTGACCGTCGGTGTCTGCCTTATCGGATATGCATTCTGCGCGCTTGTTGCCGCGAATCAGTATTCGCTCGGCAGGACCTATCGCGGAACGATCGTATCGTTTATGACGCCGCAGACGAGGAGGTACAATCTCCTCTTGTCCCTCGGACTCGTCGGATTTTTCTGCATTTTGCTCTTTCTTGCCTACCTGATCGTCAACGGTCTCCGCGTTTGCGTGCTGTTTGTGCTTGCCGCAATAATCCGCGCATTCAGCGACCAGGACGTTGGCTACACCGAGGAGGAAGAGGAGATCTCCTCGAGCCTCTCGGATATGCTCTGGGGCAAGCAGGATGCCGTCAGCTCGGCAAATTACTGGCTTTTCTGGATCTTCGTGGTCTTTTCGATCATTTTGCTGATCGTTGTTCTTGTCCGCCGCCGTGCGGAATTTCAGCGTTTCGTCGCGTGGCTGAAGGCTTGGATCGTGTCTCTCTTCGAGATCATCTGGCTCCCGATACGCGATCAGTTCGAGCACGATGATTATTATTTCACGAATTACGTTGACGAGGAACTGAAGCTTCAAAAGAACGAGCTCAAGGCGAAGCGCAGAGAAGAGAACCGCGCACGGATGACCTGGAGTGAATTCAATCTCAGCCTTCGAATGAAAAAATCGGAGGAGGAAAAATACCGCTTTGCCTACTCGACCTTCGTTTCGCAGCTGCTCAAGATGCCGATGTTCGTGAGAAAGTCGGATACACCGCGCAAGATCTGCGAGCGGCTTACCGCAAGCGGCCGTGTGGCATCGAAGCAGGAGATCGAAATGATCACCGAAGCCTTCGAGCAGATCGAATTTGCAGACAGACCCGCAACCCCCGAGACCGAAAAGGCTCTCGACGCGCTTTGCGATAAGATAAGAGAGAATATGTAAAGAGTAAATTATAGGATATCCACAATGAACAAGGAAAGAATCCATATGAAAGACCTTCCAAATGATCTGAAATCCCATATCCGCCGAGTGATCTTAAAGAGAGCGATCCCCTGCGCGATACTGCTTGCGGCGTGCGGTGCTTTGCTTTTCTTCCTCGGCGAGCGAATATTCAATATGGACAACGTGCAGATGCGGATACTCTGCTACATCGTCGTTATGCTGATCCCCTTTGCCGTGACGGGCGTGCCGATGAAGCTCATTGACCGAACCTATTGCGGCGAGGTCCTTGACGCGAGAGTGAAAAGGACCGTCGATAACGAGTCCTACGTCAAGCCCACGCTCGAGCATATGTATTTCAAAAACACAGTCTACCTCGATATCCGTCTCGATAACGGCAAGGAGATCACGGTCAAGGCTTACGAGGGCAGAGACGACGATCTGAATCCCTATTTTTATCATAAGGGCGACCGCGTTTTCCACCTCTATGGCTCGAGGTACACGATAGTTCTGCCGCCCGAGACCGCGAACGCCGTCCGTTGTCCCGTCTGCGGGATCAAAAATCTCAAGGAAAACGGAAAATGTGCCGACTGCGGGCATACTTTGGTAACAAAATAATTCAAAAAATAGGTTGACAATATCCTAAAATTTGTGGTATAATATTATTATAATCCGAAAAGGAGAAGAAAAATGAATATTGATACCAAAAGGATAGTGTCGATCTCCGAGGCGAATCAGAATTTCTCGCGTGTTGCGAGAATGACCGACAAGCACGGCGAGATCTACATTTTCAAGAACAACAAGCCGAAATATAAATTGGTTGATATAGAAAACGACACGGAAATTGAAATGACGGACGATGAAAAGATAGATTTTGTTGCGGCAAGGATCCTGAAGCTTTACCGTCCCGCGTTTGAGGAGCTTGCAAAATGATCAAATTCAGCCGTGAAAAGGTTCTTCTTTTACACAAGCTCATCACCGAGGAAACGGGCGGAGATCCTAATGTACGTGATATCGCATTACTTGAAAGTGCGCTTGAATCTGCGTTTGCAACCTTTGACGGAGTTGAGCTCTACCCGACGAAGCAGGAAAAGGGCGCGCGTATCGGCTATTCGCTGATCTCGAATCATGCTTTTGTTGACGGTAACAAACGAATTGGAATGTTCATTATGATGATCTTCCTTGAGATCAACGGGATCGTGATCCGTCCGAGCAACGAGGAATTCGCCCGCGTCGGACTCGCTGTAGCGGCGGGAGAGATGAAGTACGCTGATCTCCTCGAATGGATCCTTGAAAATGAATAAGAATAAGGTGCTGGCTCATTTAGCTTTCTGAATAACAAAAAACGCAAAAATCTCCTCCTCATCCACCAGCCTACGCTGGTCCCCACATTTGCTTGCAAATACGCCCGCATGGGGAAGGCTAAATGGTTAGTGCTTCACGTTCGCAAGTACAGCGAATTCTACTCCAATCTATAATTTTGCATATAAAAAAGGAATATTTTATTGAAAAAACGCAATAAAATATTCCTTTTGCTTTTATATATTAAATCTTCACGATATTCGCTGAATAGTTCGCAGAGACTCTTTTGCCTTCCCCAGCGGGGAAGGGGGACCGCCGTAGGGCGGTGGATGAGGAGGGCATTATTGTGCTATTTAAG
>JAZSEA010000060.1:0-136329 GCA_045531455.1 Eubacteriales bacterium | reverse complement strand
GATCCCACATTATATATGGCATGCCAGCCTTATGGTTCCGGTATCACCTTACACAAAGATGCCTGTTCGGAAAACTATCTAAAACTGTCTGTGGATCTTTTGCACGTTGGCATCGTGATGGATGCAACTCCTTATTATGAGGCAATGCAAAAACTATTGCCACAAATTAAAGCCACATCTTCCCTGGCAATCTATCTATCGGAGGACGAAAGACAGCGTATTGAAGAAATCAATCAATCTGCTGATCCGGTATTGCAAAAGTGCCGCGACTTTTTTAAGGATCGACTTTCTTTCACTTCCTCTCAAAACGCTTTTCCTTCAAATTACTCAGTCGCCAAACCGTTAAAAAAGCTTGCAAAGAAATATGGATATACCTACAAGCTCGTTTGGAATGGGGGCGTGTATTCGTTGGAAAAGCGTACTGCAAAAGGGAATGTGATCTATATTGATGTAGACAGCGGACCGTCCCATTACGATTTGGGTGTAGGTATATCATATCAAGGTGTTGGTTTTAATCACAGAATTGGTTGTTGTAATCAAACACCTACAAATCAACAGGAAGCGGATGCATTTTTGGAAGATACCCTTTTTACCGTTTCTGAATTTGAGAATACCTTGCTGCCAGTGTTAGATCGATTGTTCCCAGAAACCCCCAGTTGGTTTATTCCTTCCTATTTCTCTTAAGTCCGTTATGAACACCCGTACCAGAAAAAAGCATCGACTTTGTCGGTGCTTTTTTCAACTAAATCCACCCTTACGGGTGGGTGAAATCGCCTGCTGCGATGAAATCCAACTTCGTTGGGTGAAATTCGCCTCGACGGCGAGTGGGTGGATTTAATTTCATCTGAGGCAAAGCCGAAGATTTCATCAGCGTTAGCTGATTTCATCCTTGCATCAGCAAGGATTTCATTTTTGCGAAAGTTCGAAGTCATACGCAAAACTTCTGAAAATATCTTTTTTGTAGCCCTTACACAAACAAGTAGCTTTAACTGTTTCAATATCAAACAGTTTAAGCTACTTTGTTTTTTCTAAGGATATCAGAAGTGTTGTTTAATGAGTACTGCACGGCAAGGCGCGCCTTCTGCGTCTCCGAGATTTATCGGTGCGGCATTCAAAAGGTATACTCCCTCGGGAACATTCGCAAGTCGGATCCCTTCAAGCAGAACAACCTCTGCGCCAAGTAGGGTTAAATGTACCTTGAGCGGTGCATTCTCTGGTCCGACTGTCTGCGATTCGTTTCCAATAAGCCAAACACCCGAATCAGCAAACAACTCAGCAGCTTCAAGCGTAACAGTTGTCTTACCCTTCAGCAAAATTCTCCTTGCGGATTCGGGAGATATCTCCCGTGCCTTTGCGAGAATCGATTTAGCATCCTCAGCTGTCACGTTTCCGGTGAAGTCCGCAACGTATGCTTCTCCGATAAGCTTCGAGAGATCAAGTTCGCCGATAGTTTTACCATTTTTGATGAAGTGGCTCGGAGCATCAACGTGAGTGCCGTTATGAGCACACATCGACAGTGCAGTAAGATTGTAAAGATCTCCCGCCTCGATAGAGTTCAAGATCTGACGATCAGGTGCGGGATCTCCGGGAAAAACCACGCAAGAAAACAGCTCCTGCGAAATATCATATATTTTCATACTAATCATATTTTTAGAACAGCTTTGCAAGACCGCCCTCGGATGTCTCTCTGTAACTCGAATGAAGATCCTTTCCTGTTTCGTACATAGTTTTTACTACCATATCGAAGGAGATCTTTCGCGTTCCTGTCAAGAAATTCGCAAGTGAAAGTGCATTCATCGCTCTCATAGCTGCTACTGCGTTTCTCTCAATGCAAGGGATCTGAACGAGGCCGCATATGGGGTCACAGGTGAGTCCGAGCATATGCTCCATTGACATTTCAGCGGCGTACTCGATCTGATCAATACCCATCTCAAAAAGTTCGCATAGGGCAGCTGCCGCCATTGAACCAGCAGTACCGATCTCAGCTTGGCATCCGCATTCTGCACCGGAAATAGAGGCGTTTTGCTTTACTATATTACCAACAAGTCCTCCGACGGCAAGTGCGTCGATGATCTTATCATCGGTAAAGCCCTTGGTATCCTGCATATATTTGAGAACCGCAGGAAGTACTGCACAAGCACCGCAAGTAGGAGCCGTAACGATCCTGCCGCAAGAAGCGTTCTGTTCTGCAGCGGCAAATGCATAGGCGCACACGATACGATTCTGTCTCGTTTCCGGGCTCTCATCTATATGACGTCTGCCGTAAAGGAGCTGTGCGACTCTTTCTACGTTAAGACCCCCGGGAAGAATACCGCTAGTGGTCAATCCAGCTTGAATTTCAGCCTTCATTACTTCCCAGACCTCGGCAAGATAATCTTTGATATTATCATCCTCGCGCTCGTAAACGTAATCGGAAAGTCTGATATTTCGGGAAAGGCAATAGTCCTCGATCTCCTTGAAGCAGGTCTCGCTGTAGATTTCGGGAGCTTCTATGCTCTGCTCTCCTTCAACGCGAATATCTCCGCCTCCAATCGACAATACGCGTCTTCGTGCGTATTCCGTACCGTTTTTATATGCGATAAGATCCATTGTATTCTCATGTGGAATATTCTTGGTTTCTGTATCAAAAACGACCTCGATATCTCTGTCCGCAAAGACTTCCTTGACTGAAACGTCGGTGAGGTGTCCCTTTCCCGTCAAAGCAAGGGAACCGTAAAGAATTACTTTGTAGTTATCGGCATCGGGAGCAACCGTCAAAAAATATTGAGAAGCGTATTCGGGGCCCATAGTATGAGAGCTTGAAGGACCGTTCCCTATTTTATACAAATGACGTAATGATTTCATATTCCATCTCCGAATCAATTCAAGAATCCCTTGAGTATTCTCTCCTCGGCTTGCTTTTCATCAAGTCCGAGTGTCATAAGCTTGAGAAGTTGTTCTCCCGCGATCTTACCGATTGCGGCTTCGTGAACGAGTACGGAATCGGGGTGTTCCGCAACGATAGCAGGAATCGAGCTGATTTTTGCATTACCCATAATGATCGAATCGCACTCAACGTGGCCGAAGCTTTCAGCTCTGCCCGTCATCTTGGGATAAAAGATCTGCTCGGAGTCATCTGTCGCAACACTTCTCGAAAGCACTCTTCCGTTTGCGCCCTCGGCTTCAAGTACTATCTCCATTTCGGAAACGGCTTTCTGATTGCCGTGCGTCATCAACTTTTCGTTTACAATGACTTCTGCGTTTTTGCCAACGTAAATATCCGTCTGACGTTTTGTTGAATCAACACCCTTGATCTGTGTTGATTCAAATGTAACGCTTGAGCCCTCGCCAATATATACCTTGGTTACGGGATTGAGGATCCTCTCCCCGCTTCCCTCGCCTTCGCCATAGTGTTTTTCAACGTAACGAAGCTTTGTGTTCTTTCCGACATAAAAGGTATGGATACCATCGTGCTGGCTTGTTTCACATCCCGAATTATGGATACCGCATCCCGCAACTATAAGCACGTCGCAGTCGTCGCCGACATAAAAATCATTATAAGTCATATCGGTAAGTCCCGATTGAGTTACGATTACAGGAATATGGACCGATTCATTCTTTGTACCGTCTTTGATACGAATGTCGATACCGGGTTTGTCGGTTTTGGGTTCGATCAATATATTTGCAGTTGAGGATCTGCCCTCCGCCTGACCGTTCTTACGAATATTATAGGCACCGTGGGGAGTTTTTTCAAGATCCGCAATCTGCTTGAGCAGATCAAGTTCATTCTTACTGAGAGCCATTGTCATTCTCCCTTCTTCTCGTGATATGTGATGCACTTGCATCCGGGAGTTGCGCCCGCAAGTATTGACGGGAAGACCTCGTCCTTGGCTCCTCTGCGATCAACTCTTCCGTTTGAAAGTACAACTATCTCGTCCGCAAGACCAATGATCCTTTCCTGATGCGAAATAATGATCATCGTTGCAGATGAATTCTTGTGGAGATCCCCAAAGGTCTCGGTAAGCTTGGCAAAAGACCAAAGATCTATGCCTGCCTCAGGCTCATCGAAGATCATTAGTGACGAATTTCTGGCAAGAATTGTTGCTATTTCGATTCTCTTGACTTCTCCGCCCGAAAGCGAGGTATCAACTTCTCTGTCGATATAGTCTGCTGCACAAAGACCGACTTTATTGAGATACATACAGCATTCCGTTGTGGAAAGAGATTCCTTTCCCGAGGCAAGCTCGAGAAGATCGCGAACCTTCATTCCCTTGAATCTCGGGGGCTGTTGGAATCCGTAGCTGATACCGAGACGCGCGCGTTCGGTTATACTCATATCGGTAATATCAACACCGTTATAGACGATACTGCCCCTTGTAGGTTTGACAAGACCCATAATTACCTTTGCAAGAGTTGTTTTTCCTCCGCCGTTAGGGCCTGTAAGCACGACAAATTTTGAATCATCAATATCAAGATTTATATCTTTTAAAATTTCTTTAGTTTCCTCGCCTTTTTCAGCGACGAGAGATAGATTTCTTATACTTAACATGTTTTCCTCTATAATCAGATATATAGTTTTAAAGTGTCTTCTACCCAATAAATGAATTTTGCATCGGGCAGTAATTTTTCATAGGTTTTCATACGGAGATAAAGATCGCATCCGTCCGACGGATCGTGCCATATATCGGTAAATACCGTATTATATCCGCCTTCTTTCATTCTGTTCTCCGCAAATTCAAATGCATCGCTTTCGATGATCTCGATCTTGTTAGAATTCGGAAACTGCGGAAGAATAAATTTCTTGAAGAGATCAATAACGTCTCGACTGCGTTCAACGACAGTTACCGTTTCTACATTATCTTTAAGTGATGCCATATAAGCAAAGTATCCGAGCCCCAAGCCATAAGTTAACACTTTGCCATCAGAGACATCAATAGCGGGCTTGGTCGTATTTGTTTCATTGGGCATCAGCGTCATCCATTCTCTTCCGTGCTCAAGGACTGCGGGAAATGAATAATCCCGATCAAAGAACCCAATGCGCGGAAGGATTTTTCCATCATCGAGAATCTGCGGATCGTCGTACACGAAAGCTTCATATGCTTTACATAGCTTTGTTTCGAAAGACCACTTTCCTATCCCTCCGCTTGGAAATTTGATATTTCTGTAATAGGGATCGCTCTCATAAGGAGAAATATCAAGCTTCTTGAAACAAGGAAGAAAATGTGATCTGAAAAAGCGTTTGTCATCGGGATTCTCGTAGATATCAAGACCGCAAGCAGTAGCCGCAAGATTGGCAAAAGCAAATTCCTCTCCGCTCTCGTCACCGCAAGTGATCTCGTCTATCATAGATTTATCGATGTAATCGGGAGCAAGATTGAGATATATACTCAATATTTTGAACAGTCTCTGATTTGACTTTTCATTATAAGTCTCGTTTTTACTTAAAAGCGACATTAATTATCTCACAATCGGTCAGTTCTTTTTCAGCAACTTGAGAAACGGCTTTTGTATACTTGTTGCGATAGAGAAAACGATCAGACCGCAAACAAGTCCGCAAGCGATGCCCGCCGACACCTCGAACGTCATAAGGCAGGATTCCCACGCAAGCGCATATTCATCCGCAATAAGATGGCTGAAGGTTTGATAAAGGTATTTTCCCGGCACAAGAATGATCTGCGCAGGGATCAGGAAAATCGTTGTAGGTGCACGAAACAGCTTGGCAGAAATTGCACAGCCAATGTAGATCAAGGTTGCTCCAAAGAGATTTGACGCAAACTCGGGAAGACCGAATTCAAGCGAGACAAGATATACTCCTGTTCCCAGCAATCCAACAACCAAGGATGGGAGCAAGGAACGGATAGATGCGCGTGCCATAAGTGAATATCCGCAAATGGCAAAAACAGCGGCAAAAAGCATAAATAAGATTCTTTCCATTACGCACCTCACACAAGCCAAAGAGCAGCCGCATATCCGATTGCAATGAATATCGCAACGACAAGGCACTGTAACGCTTTCATCATACCCGAAATAAGATTTCCGTTGAACATATCATATACAGCAGTACCGAAAGCGAGTCCCGGAATAAGCATCATTATTGTTCCGATCAGAACTGCGTCTAGATTCTGCGCAAATCCGATATTTACCGACAATTCGGAAAGAGCTCCTGCTATAAATGATCTTACGATAACCTGCAGGTTTCCTTTATTGAACGGAAGATCAATTCTCGAAACCAGAGCGACAACGAGTGCAATAATTGATGCCGCTATACTATCAAGCCAGTTTCCGCCGAAGAACAGCGTAAATCCGAATACTACGAAAACCTGTCCTGTGATCTGCACATACTCGGGATACGGCTTGCTTCTCTTGTACTTCTCAATTTGTTCACGGGCTTCCGCAACTGTCAATTCTCCCTGACAGATCTGTCGTGAAATATTGTTCAGCTTCTCTACTCGGTAAAGGTTCATAGCAGAGTTCTTAACGTGACGCATCTGCTCCGAGTATTCTCCGTTCTTCATACGAACCGAAGCTACGATCAGGGTTGTAATAGCAAAGGACTCGACGTGTGCCGCGCCGTATGCAAAGCAGATTCTCTCAATAGTATCCTCAACTCTTGATACCTCAGCTCCGTTTTTCAGGAGATGCTCACCGATGTCCATAGCGGTGCAAAGGACGATATCAGCAAAGCTTTCTGCGATACTTTCATCAAAATCAAAGGTCAATGAAGTTTTCTCCACGACGTTACTCCTTAAACTGCATCACTGCTATATAAATAAATCGGCAAAGGCAACCAAAGCTTAGCAAATCCGGGAAGCTTGTCTCTCTCGATCGATACGGGAGCAAACAAAAGATTCATAGCTTCGAGGTGGGACAGATGATAGTCTGCTTCACCTTCATAATCTTCAACGGAAGGAACTCCATCGTGAATACTGATTCTGAGGCATTCTCTGCCGCCCTGTCCGTCGATATCAAGAGTCAAAGAACCATCGGGGAGCTCGGTATACGTCAGCTTGAGCTTCAAAAATGCCTTGATAACCGCCTTATAGTTAAGTACCGAAAAAGATTTACAAGGTTCAAGATCATATGACTCGCAAATTCGGATCAGCGCGTTAATGTAATTCGGCAGGAAGATGGGAAGCTTTATCTGCATTGAGGAGTTTCTCAGATAATCATACAGAGCACAGACAAACTCTTGAATCTTGGATTCATCGGTCAGAAGCATTTCATTTACACCTGTTCCGTTCATAACTGCGAAACCGATAAATGTACCGTTTTCAAATCCTACGTAGACGTTCTGTCTCCAAGAAGAAAGGATCTCAAAATACTTCTCAGTCTCTCTGATAGCATAAAAGCTATATGATTTGGAAAGCGATTTGATCTTTTCGATAATCTCGGCATCTGCCGCCTTGAGCTTCTTGAACTCGATGGTATGCTTGCGTTCTTTACCGAAGGTGTGGCGGAAGTTATCGTCGTTAAAGGACAATGATACCGCTTGACCAAGCTTATCGTAAGAGAAATAATTATATCTCTGTCTTCTGCCGCCGAGAACAGAGAGGACTACGCCGTCGGATACCATATCGTCAAGAGCCATATTCATCAGCTTGATCATATATCCGCTTCCGCGGGAATAAGGATGAACAGCAACGTTTCCGATTCCGCGGGTTTTAAGATATTCGCCGCAGACAGAAATATCGTGATCGAATGCGCCGATCGCCGCCTTCAGCTTTCCATCCTCAACGGCTACATATGAAGAAACCGCAGGTTCGTATTCATACTTATAAAGCTTTGGAAGAAGCTTTTTGAAGTCGCTCGAATTACCGTTGAATCCAAAAACGTAATTGATAAAATCCATATAATCATCAAACATTTCAGCCGTACCGCGGCCCATATATAAGGATTTGTTTTCTGCCATAATAACACGTCTCCTTCGTAACATAAACAAGTATCAGTCTTTTATTATACATCCCGACGGAACTGTATTGGCTGTTGTAACAAAATAGTCGGGATAATGAGTTCTTATAGATTTTTCAAGCTCAATGGCTTGGTTATCATTCTCTGCTATAGCAAAGACTGCGGCTCCGCTTCCCGAAAGAAGCGCACCGAGAGATCTTTCGCTCATAAACGAGATAAGTTCGTTTGACTCGGGGCACAAGCCGCGTGAAGCCTCCTCAAAGCGATTGAACATCAATTTGCGGATAAGGTTATCTTTACGGCTTCGCAAAGCTTCAACAAGTTCTGCGGAGCTCACGGACGAGTGTTCAGAGAAATCATTATAAAGAGTATCAAGGTACCCATATGCTGCTGGAGTTGATACTCCCGTACAAGGCTTAGCAACAACCAAGGTAAGCTCGGGGGAAGAAAAGCTTTCAATATGGTCCGTGCCTATGCCGCCGAGTCTTTGCGTTCCGCCTTCGATACAAAAAGGAACGTCTGCTCCGATTGTTGAAGCGATACCGGAAAGTTCACGATTGTCAAGCAAGCCGCCACAGAGCTTGTTTATACCAACGAGAACTGCCGCGCCGTCTGCACTTCCGCCGCCCATTCCCGCTTCCGAGGGAATTCCTTTTTTTAAATGTATCTCTACTCCGCAATCTGCCTTAGTTGCCTCGAGATACTTTCTTGCCGCCCGATAGGCTATATTTCTTTCATCCGATGGAATATGTTTATCTCCGACATGAAGTATAATACCTCTATCTTTTGAAATAAGCTCGATTCCGATAGAATCGGAAAGCGAAACGGACTGCATAACCGTATCAACGGTATGATAGCCCGAAGGTAGCTTTCCCGTTATCTCCAGAAATAAATTGATCTTTGCGTAAGCGGTAATCTCAAGCATAATCATCGCCCTCCATAGTTATATAAATGATAACATAAACTCGGAAATAATTCAAGAGTTTTTTCAAATATTTATTTAATTAATTATAATATCTTTTTTGTTTATAGTATATCTCTTGACAAAAACTATGTAAAAGTGTATAATTATTATATTATACTAAATGTACGGAGGCAATTCATGTCAGATACGTTCAATGAAAGCGTCCGTCGCGGAGGAATCTCCGTTGAGACGCAACACATTTTCCCAATAATCAAAAAATGGCTTTATTCGGATAAGGATATTTTTCTCAGAGAAATAGTATCCAACGCATCCGATGCAATAATCAAGCTCAAGAGACTTCATTCCCTCGGTCAGTTTACGCTCCCCGAAGGAGAAGAATTCAAGATCACAGTAAAAGTAGACAAAGATGAATCCACGATAACAGTTACCGATAACGGTATAGGTATGACTCTCGATGAGCTGCAAAAATATATCTGCTCCATTGCTCTTTCGGGTGCGCTCGACTTTATTGAAAAATATGAAGGCGGCGACAAATCGGGAGGTATCATCGGTCACTTCGGTCTCGGATTCTACTCATCCTTTATGGTAAGTGATACGGTTGAAGTAGATACTCTCTCCTATCAGGGCGGTGAAGCAGTACATTTCACTTGTGCTGAAAACGGCGAATATGAGATTACTTCTTCAGACAGAACCGAGCGCGGAACTTCCGTGATCATGCATATTTCCGAAGCAGAAAAGGATTATCTTGAATCCTCGAAGCTCAGAAGCATTTTGAATAAATACTGCGCTTTTATGCCTGTCGAGATCTACTTTGAAGCAGACGAAGATGAGAACAAACACGACGAAGGATGCGAGTGCGATGAATGCAAGCCCCGACCCGTGAACGACACCGAGCCTTTATGGTGCCGTCCCGCAAGCGAGATCACAAACGAGCAGTACAACGAATTCTATCATAAGATCTTTGCCGACTACGAGGATCCGCTTTTCAGCATTCACATCAACGCTGATTATCCCCTGAATTTCAAGGGTATTCTCTATTTCCCCAAGATCAAAAACGAGGCGCAGTCGCTCGAAGGCGAGATAAAGCTCTATTACAATCAGGTCTTCGTTGCCGATAACATCAAAGAGGTTCTTCCCGAGTACCTCCTTATGCTTCGCGGTGCGCTTGATTGTCCCGAGCTTCCTCTCAACGTTTCGAGAAGCTATCTTCAGGACAACGCATACGTAAAGAAGATCGGTCAGCATATTGTCAAAAAGGTTGCAGATAAGCTCAACGCGCTCCTTAACAATGATCGTGAGACCTACGAAAAGATATACGAAGATATCCGTGTTTTCATCGAATACGCTTGTCTGCGCGAAAAGAAGTTTTATGACAGAGTCAAAGACAGCCTGATGCTTCGCCTAGTAGGTGATGACGGAAAGCCCGGAAAAACGGTCACGATAGATGAGTATCTCGAAGCTGCTAAGGAAAAGCACGAAGGAAAGATCTATTACACAAACGACGTGGCTCAGCAGTCTCAGGCGATAAACTTGCTTCGCAACGAAGGGATCGAGGTCGCAATATTCGATCTTGTTGTCGATTCGCAGTATCTTGCTGCTCTTGAGCATTACAGAAACGGCTTGAGCTTCACGAGAGTCGACTCAGGTGTATCCGAGGTTCTCAAGGAAGTCTTTCCCGAAAACAACGAGGGATCCGAAGCTCTTGCCGATCTCTTTAAGAAGGTTTCGGGTAACGACAAGATGACGGTCGCTTTCGAGTCTCTGAAAAACGAAGAAATTCCCGCGATCCTCTCGGTAAGCGAGGAGTCCCGCAGAATGGAAGATATGATGAAGCTTTACGCTCTCGGAGGCGGCGCGGAGGATTCCTTCCCGCTTGATTACTCGCTTACCGTTAACACCGCTTCACCGCTCTATACAAAGCTTACGGATATGATAGCCGCATCAGACGCCAAAGCAGACGTGCTTGCTTCGTATATTTATAAGCTTGCTCTGTTGGCTCAGAAGAAACCCACAGCCTCGGAGCTGACCGCCTTCCTCTCCGACAGCTACAAAATTCTCGGTATGATATAAATTAAGAAAGGATAATAAAATGAAAGAATTCACTTATACTACAAAAGGTACATGCTCCCGTGCAATCGAGATCACTGTTGACGACAATTCCGTAATCACCTCCGTAAAGTTTATCGGCGGATGCAGCGGAAACACACAGGGTGTTGCGGCACTCGTTAAGGGAATGACCGTCACCGAGGCTATCTCGAGACTCGAGGGCATCAAATGCGGTCCCCGTCCCACATCCTGCCCCGATCAGCTCGCAACCGCTCTCAAGGAAAACGCATTATAATTATTACATCAAATACAAAAAGCAGCCACGCGGCTGCTTTTTTGTATTTTAATTATTCCTATCGGAATAATATATTATCTCCTCGGGAAGTACCAACCCAAGCTTTTCACGCGCAATACGAATAATCAGACTTCTGTCGTGCTTGGGCATACTGATAAGATACTCGAGCTCGTCAACTCTCTCCTCTGCAGCCCCGATCTCATCGTCGACCTGCGCTGATTCATTGAGAATCGCGCTGTATTCCATAAGCAAATTTGCAGAGATCACCAAGAGAATAATAATCACTATTATCAAAGCGATCTTAATAAATATTCCCGCCTTGGACAAAGGAGTATCACGAAAGAATTGTCTTTTTTTCGCATTAAACTGTTTGTTCATTGTATCTTTTCCTTATAATAATCGTCAAGCAAGCCATATCTTGCTTCTTTTTTTATTCTTGAAATTCTGTACGATGTGTATTTTGCCGCAATAAACGAGTAACAAATATTGTAAAACTTGCAAAACACCTTCTTCGCTATCCTCTTCAGAATAATAAATATCCACGTAAAAGGAAACAACGCTATATCCGCGAGCCACTTTACGCAGAACAGCAGAAATACCGTTAATCCGAGCATTGGACGCGAAAAATTTGTTACACCCAAAGCAAAGCCGATAATTAAAAACACTAACGAAATCAGCCTGAATCTTCCGCTGTTATAGACAAATGTCAAGCATAACAGCAGTGCCGCCAATATCAAGGAAGCACTGAAATCAGATACCGAAATCAAAAGTTTTCTCGGCTTAGCATTTCTCATACCAATCATAAACCTGCCGTAACGCAAAAAGCGCGACGCAGTAACTACATGCGGTATAAGATACATTTGTCTGATGAGCAAAAATACGAAAGCCGATACCGTTCCACCTACAAAAGCTGCAATCAAAAGCTCGAACAACCCATAGGCAGAATGCAACGCTATATTCATCGTCTGCTCCAGAAGCGGTTTTTCTTTTTTACTTGCTCATCAAGATAATTGATTCCGCATATTTCTCCGCTTACCGAAGCAAAGCCTCTGTCAAGGTCAAGCGCATCTACGTTCAGATCACACCCGCTTATTTCCAATTCACCCAAGGAAGAAGAAAGAATCACGGAATTCTCGTCAAAGCTGATTATCTGATCAACTCCGCTAACCTTCAGACTTTTTCTCGCACTTAGCTCGATCGAATGCTCCGACCGCGGCTTGTTATTATCCATAGATCAACACCTCTTTTCGGAATTAATCTATGCGGCATATGTAAAAATTATGTCAATCTACAACTTCGTAGAGATCGCCCGCGGAATCCTTGCCGACAGTCTCCTTGATCTCTTTGACACGAACGCTGAGTGTACGCTGACCGAACCGTACCGTAATAACATCTCCGATCTTTACGTCATATGAAGCCTTTGCGGGCTTACCGTTTACTGTTACGAGATCACCGTCGCAAGCATCGTTCGCAACCGTTCTGCGCTTGATGATTCTCGATACCTTAAGATATTTATCCAATCTCATTTTCTTATACCTGATAATAATTAATTATTGTGCTTGATTCTGTCCCAAACGGCATCAAGCTCATCCATAGAAAGAGTGGTTACGTCCTTTCCATCCTTGATAACCTCGTTCTCAAGTCTCGAGAATCTGGTAATAAACTTCTCTGTTGCTCTTGTAAGAGATTCTTCAGCATCAAGACCAAGCTTTCTCGCGAGGCTAACCGCCGTAAAGAGTATATCGCCAAATTCTTCATCTATAGAATCTTTATCGCCGGAGTTGATCGCTTCCTTGAGCTCGCGGGTTTCTTCCTCAAGCTTTACCAATACCGAATCGGCATCCGGGAAGTCAAAGAAGGGAGCACGCTTTCCAACCTTTTGAGCTCTCATAAGTGCAGGAAGCGCGGGAGGCACCGATTCAAGCTTAGAGGTTACGGTATTCCTTTGCTTTTCTTCGGTTTTAATCTTTTCCCAATTGCTTAAAACAACGTCAGAAGTATCAGCTACGACGTTTCCAAACACGTGAGGATGACGGTGTACAAGCTTCGCGCAGATATCGTGAATGATATCGCTCATATCCGCTCTTCCCTCTTCGCGCTCAAGCTGAGCGTGAAATACTATCTGCCAAAGGAGATCGCCGAGCTCCTCTCTCATAAGGTATGGGTCTTCCTTATCGATCGCCTCGATGACCTCATAGGTCTCCTCGATTATATCCTTCCTTATTGATTTATGCGTTTGCTCTCTGTCCCAAGGGCAACCACCTTCAGCACGTAAGAGCTCTGCAAGCAAGCAAAGATCGTTAAAATCATATTTTTCTTTTTTGGTAGCGAGATACTCAAAACCATTATTTTGTGACATTTTTCTATTCCTTATTTAATCAATTTTAGTTTTTTCAATTTTTCCGCAACTGAATTCAAAATCCCGAGACTAATCAAATCCGAATAACTGACGACACCAAACAAAAGTGCGAAAACAATATATAGGCAGATTGCGCTTAGTATTGCTATCAGTAAGGTAAGCAGATCGGAGCAACCGTAGCCAAGCAAGATATTATAAAGCAAAGCGGATAAACCTACCGATATTGCGGTTGCGGCAAAAATCTTCAACAATGAGAAAAGTTCGATTCGTTGCGGGGTATATAACGAAATAAATATCAGATCCATAATCAATATGGTCAGAGTACATGCAACTGTGCTGATAGGTGCGCCGTAGATTCCGATATCGCCGCCAACCAAAATATATTCTACCGCAATTTTTACCAACGCTCCCGAAGCCATTGAAACAATCGGCAGCATCGGTTTCATATAAGCCTGGAGAGTGGCGTTACAGACTGTGGTAAGGCAGGAAAAAACGATTGCCGCAGATAATATTGAGAGCAATGGTGCCGCAAAATTGCAAGCCTCGGCTTCGTTGGGATAGATCGCAAGAAGAATCGGCTTTGCGAATACGGCGATTCCCGCGGCGGCAGGAATTGCAAACGTATTGCATAGTTTGACAGCCGAAGAGAATATTTTCTTTGCTTCGCTCTCGGCATTGCGGGTTATTGCAGAGGTCAGAGCGGGTATCAGAGATATTCCTATCGCGGAAATCAAAGCCGGTGGCAAATTAAATAGCGGTATGGCTAAATTGGTATAGCTACTGTACAACGTCACCGCAGCGTCGGATGAAAATCCACCTGCAACCAACCTATTGGTGATCAGCGCAGTATCGGCAAGACTCGTAAGACTAGTTACACAAGAGGAAAGCGTTATAGGAAACGCGATGATAAACAAATCGTACAGTATTTTCTTATTGCTGTCTTTAACAGATTCATCGGTATTGCATATGCGATTTGCTTTTTTTGAAAAAAACAACAGACGCACAAAAAGATAAACAACCGAAAGAAACACACCCGCGGATAGTCCCATAACTGCAGCAGCGGCAGCGTATGATGAATTCATACCCTTCTCTACTGCGTAAAATGCAAAACCAACTCCCAGCGCGAGCTTTCCGAGCGACTCCATTAACTGTGACAGCGCAGTCGGGAGCATTATCTCGTGGCCTTGGAAGTAGCCGCGGATAGCACCCGAAATACAGATAAACAGCAATGTTGGAGCTATTGCTTTAACCGCTGGTGCAGAAGCTTCGATACCTATAAACCTTGAATACGCATCCGCACCGAAATAAAGCAGAAGTGTCCCCGCAAGACCTAACAGCAAAAATACAGCTAAAGCTGATAAAAATATCTTTTTGATATTTTCGTTATTCCCTAGTGCTCTGTTTTTAGCAACAAGGATCGAAAGTGCCACAGGCAAACCAGCGGCTGCAATCGAATTGAGGAGCATATAAATATTATAAGCGGACGAGAAATACGCCATCCCATCTATGCCGACTATATTGATTATCGGTATCTTGAAAAACAAGCCGATGATCTTACATAGAAAGGTCGAGACAGCTAACAGCATCACACCCGAAAGAATTCCCTCTCGGCGGGATTTTGTAGTTGAAACAATATCCTTATTATCTGACAACGAAGGATCCTCCAAATTATTCAAAGGTAATCATTAATAAGAATATATTCTTAAACAGCACAAATATGATTACCGTCAGACAAACTCATGATAGAGTGAATCAGGAGAAAGATACTTTTTATCAATAGGTGAAAAGTCCTTGATAAGTTCGAGATAATCTTGCGCTTCATAATAGTACGGGCTGGTTTTGGGCACCTGGGAAAGAATCTCGTCAAGATAGGGCTTTAGCATACCGATCTCATAGCAAACAGTTGAATTCAGCTGAATTTTGGCTTTGTGAGCATAAGGGAAAATATTATCAATTTCATTTTTTCTGACAGTATTCCAAAGCTCGAAGGTAAATTCCGGCGAAGCATTTCTGCGATAGTAATCCCTGACGATCCTTCTGAAAAAGCGAATATCGATAGGAAGAAATTGAATATTTCCGCCTTTTATCGTTTTAGATGCGTTAATATAAATTGTTGTAATCGGATATGAATTCAAAAGACTGTATACTTCGGGATAAAAGACCTGAATTCCCTCGATGATGAAGATATCGTTGTCATCTACAGGAATCAAACGCGGCTCTCCTCGGGTTCCCGAAACAAAATCATAAGTAGGAACCTCAACAACGCCCTCATCTTCATCAAAAAT
This sequence comes from Eubacteriales bacterium, assembly GCA_045531455.1. Taxonomy (GTDB): domain Bacteria; phylum Bacillota; class Clostridia; order Oscillospirales; family CAG-272; genus CAG-390. Next base: position 120,532 of record JAZSEA010000060.1, on the reverse strand, counting down.
TTCTCTGATAGTCATGGAAAGCTCTTTTACATCTATTGTATCGGGAGAATCGAAATCGATCTCTCCTCCCTTCGAACGAGCTTTCAGAGTTTCTCTATCATAATAAAAATCGTCTATTGAAAGAATATGGACACGCTTGCCCTTTTCCTCAAGAATTTTAGTTAACTTTTTTGCTGTAGTGGTCTTTCCCGCACAAGTCGGACCGCAAAGAGCAATCGCCTTAACTGCCTGACCGTGAAATCTTCCTCTGCTTACAAGCAGATCGTATGCGTGGCTTCTGAGCTCTGCATCAAAGGCGGCATCGCCCTCTCGGACACTTTGCTCTGCCTGCTCGGGAGTTAAAAATCTTCTTACTTCGATCATGTTTTCCTCCAAATCGAAATGCGAAATAGTTTATTTTATAGGATTCTCTGCAAAAAAGTTGTCTATGCCCTCGATAATCTCCGAGGTCCCTTCTTTTTGCAGATACTCGTATGGATATTTGGGATTGAAAATTCGTTTGATAATCGGCTTCTTTTCACCGGGAATACCAAGATTAACAAGCTTGGTTACAGCACCTGCTCCTGCGGACAGGATGGAGTGAACCTCTTCCATCATATATATATTATACTTTCCTTCATAGCCCGGCATTGAGAAACCGACGTTTTCAAAGTTGCCTACGGTATTCTTCTGCCTATACATATAATAAGGAATATATCCCTCTTCTCTGGATCTGATCTGTGCGTAGTCAACACACTTTCCCGCATCACCTCCGCGAAGAGAGTATACGTTACTCTGTCTCCAAGCGGCAGAGCGCTTGACACAGAAAGTATGTACCGTGATGTTTTTGGGTTCAAGAGCGATGATTCCATCCATAGAAGCGGAGAATCTCTGGAACGTGTCTCCGGGAAGACCTGCAATAAGGTCCGTATTGATTGCTTCAATTCCGACTTCACGTGCTGTATTATAAGCTCTGTAGAAATCTTCAACAGTATGTGATCGTCCTATTCCCTGCAGAACTTCTTCGCAAAGAGTCTGCGGATTTACGCTGATACGTCCGACTCCGTACTCCTTGATCACCCGTAGTTTTTCCTTTGTTATAGTATCGGGCCGTCCCGACTCACAGGTGAACTCCTCGATATTTCTTCCTTCAATGCCTTCGGCGAGTACGTCAAGCAATTTGCGGAGCTGATCGGGTTCAAGGATGGAAGGTGTTCCGCCGCCAATATATACGGTCTTTACGTTAAGCTTATTTCTGTCTATCGCCGCAAAGAGCTCCTTGATGTCGCATACAAGTCTGTCAACGTATTCGGGAATAAGCGAGAGAAGCTTATTCGAGGTATAACAGACAAACGAGCAATACTGACATCTTGTAGGACAAAAAGGAATAGAAACATAGATACTGCAATCTGCCGGAGAAGGCGTGCCTATGATCTTTTGTTCATGAAGAGCTACCTCTGTCGCAAGATTCGCCTTCTTGGCATAAAGGAGATAGTCGCTCATAAGCTGACGCTTTACGCGCGTCTTGCTCATACCCGTTGCAAGCATTTCCGTTGCAACCTTTGTAGGACGAACACCGGTAAGTACTCCCCAAGTGGGTCTGTATTCAAGAAGCTTACCAAGAGCACCCGCAACCGAAGCACCAACTGCAAGCTTACGGCATCGCTCATCGGTAAGATCGGGACGAAGTAAGGTTTCTCTCGTAAATTCTGCTGAGTTCGATCCAAGCTTGACAAAAGTATGCGCGGTATATCCGCCTTCTGTCTTTTCTACCTTGAGAGTCAATTCGGGAATATCCTCGGAAGGCTCTTCGTCATCAGGGAAAGTTGAGCCCGGGAAGAAGATCATGCACAGAGTCTGTACATAGTATCTGTTAATATCGCCGTCAATATGCAGTATCATGATACACCTCCCGATCTAGGAGCCTTAAGCGCATTGCTGTCAAGAATTATCGTCACGGGACCGTCGTTCAGCGCATCGATCTTCATATCAGCGCCAAAGATACCCGTTGCAACGTGCGGCACTGATTCTTTGAGTTTTTCGACGAAATAATCATACATTGCAGAAGCTTCCGAAGGCTTCTCCGCTCCCATATAATCGGGACGGTTTCCTCTTCTGCAATTGGCGAGCAACGTAAAATTTGATATTGCCAGGATCTCACCGCCGATATCGGTCAAAGAGAGATTCATTTTATCATTTTCATCGGTAAATATTCTGAGTGAGGGGATCTTCTTAATAATCAGATCGGCATCCGCCTTGGTATCACCCGATGCAACACCGAGAAGGATCAGAAGCCCTCTTCCGCATTTACCAACTGTATTACCATCAACAACGACCTCGGCGCCGCTGACTCTTTGTACAACTGCTATCATTTATGAAAAACCTCTTGTAACGTTTTTAATGTCCTTAAGCGAAGTAAGTCTTGACACTATCGAATTGTAATGATCGATATTCTTACATCCTACCTTAACGTCGATAATGATCGTATTATCGGAACGGGTAAGCGAGTTGATCTGCAAGATCGACACTCTCATATCCGCAAGTGTGCTCGTGATATTTGCAATAAGCGAAATAGTATTATCTGCGATGATACGTACAAGCGCTTCGTACATACTCGCACCCGATTCACCTACCGTACCCTGCTCCCATTCAACGGGAACCCATCTGTTTGCGTGCTCAAGATCGCGCATGCCCAGCTTTACGTTCGGGCAGTCTCTCTTATGAACCGAGATGCCGTAGCCTTTTGTAATAAAACCGATGATATCGTCACCGGGAAGCGGATTACAGCATTTGGCGAACTTAACGGAGCAGCCAGCCTCGCCGTCGACGATAACGCCGCTGTTGCTCTTTACATTTCTCGGTTTCTTGGAAACCTGAACCTGCGATACGTCCGTAACCGGAGCTACGGGCTCCTCGGGCTTGACAACGCGGTCAAACTCATCTCTGAGCTTGAGCGCGATCTTCGATATTGCAAGACCGCCGTATCCGAGAGTATTGCAAAGGTCGTCGAAGCTCATAAAGCCGGTTCTCGCTCCGACTGCTGTACACACCTCAACAAACTGAGCTTCGGTATAGCTTCTTCCGAAACGCTTGAATTCAGCTTCAAGCGCAGCCTTACCGACAACGATATTGTCCGCTCTCTTTTCCTTTTTGAACCACGAACGGATCTTTGTTCGTGCTTCACTCGTCTGAACAATCTTAAGCCAGTCTCGGCTCGGGCCCTTGGAAGCGGATGAAGTTATGATTTCAACTATCTCGCCGTTCTTCGGCACTCGGTCGATTGGTACGATCATACCGTTGATCTTCGCGCCCACCATCTTATTACCGACTGCTGAGTGAATAGCGTAGGCAAAGTCAATGACGGTAGAGCCGTAAGGCAGAGCAATAACGTCGCCCTTGGGAGTGAAAACATATGTCTCGTCGTGGAATACATCGGTCTTGAGTGCCTGCATAAATTCGTCCGGGTCTCTGGCTTCATCCTCGGTTTCGATAAGCCTTGCGATCCATTCAAGCTTTTTGTCGAGATCCATTCCCGCCTTCTCGCCGCTCTTGTATTTCCAATGCGCCGCAACACCGTATTCCGCGATCTGATGCATCTCTCGCGTACGGATCTGAACCTCGAAGGGGATACCGTCTCGTCCGATTACGGTTGTATGGAGAGAACGGTACATATTCGGCTTAGGCGTCGAAATGTAATCCTTGAATCTGCCGGGCATAGAGTTGAATTTCTCGTGAATTATTCCGAGAACGGTATAGCACTCAAGCTCGGTATTTACGATGATACGAAGAGCATAAAAGTCATAAATCTCATCAAAGCTCTTGTTCTGAGTATACATCTTCTTATAAATACTGTATACCGTCTTAATTCGTCCTTCGAGTCGATAATCCACAGCATATTCCTGAAGCTTTTCGGATACAAGCGAGCGGATATTATCTATGAAATTCTGATTCTGACCGTATTTTCTCTCTATATCGCTCTTTACTTCCTCATAACCGATAGGGTCGAGATAGTAAAGTCCGAGATTCTCAAGTTCCTGCTTGACTCTTTGCATACCGAGTCTGTGAGCAAGAGGTGCAAAGACCTGCATAGTCTCGAGAGCTGTGATCCTCTGTTTCTTTTCGGGCTTTGCATTCAAGGTACGCATATTGTGAAGTCTATCACAAAGCTTGATGAATATGACTCTGATATCGCGTGACATTGCAAGAAGCATCTTGCGCAGATTCTCGATATGAGCCTCTTCCTTATCCTCGATATCAAGCGTTACCATCTTTGTGAGTCCGTCGACGATCTCCGCAACAGACGGACCGAAAAGCTTCTCGATCTCGGCAAGATTGGTCTTATCGGCGCAGTCCTCCACGGTATCGTGAAGCAGAGCCGAGCAGATAGAATCGCTGTCAAGCTCGAGACCCGCAACTATTTCCGCAACAGCCAGAGGATGCGAAATATAGGGCTCACCGCTCGCTCTGAACTGCCCTTCATGCAGAGCCGCAGCATAGTTATACGCCTGCTGAATTTTTTCTATATTGTAGTTTTTTCCCGTTCCCGCAAGAATGCCGAGCAAACGGTCTATTCCCGTCCCGGGATGGATAATTTCATTCCTGTTATCCATAAACTAAAATCTCCTGGTTTTTAATCTGTCATTTGAGTACGCAGTCCCGAAAGAATCGCAGAATCGTCGAGATTGACCTTTTCCGCACTTCCTCTCATAATTACGCTGATATCTTCGGGAAGATGCCATCTGTCTCCGTCTTTATCCGAAACAAGCGGAACGTATTCCACCCTAAAAATATCGAGCTCGTTAAATACCTCAAGCATAATGCGGTATTTTATGAAGCCGGGATTATCTTCCGCAGCAAACTTTTCCGTTAGTATTTTTTCCGCACTGCTGTCCGATATATTCAATCTTCCCGAACCTGCCGCGGCGGAAAGAAGCCTGTACAGAGCGACAAAATCGCGTCTCTCGGGAAGAATATTTTCAGCTTTGCTGAATTTCTCTCCGTTTAATACGGCAATCAACTTATCGCGTTTTCCGCGTCGCTCGGCGTATACGTGTTCAGCGAATCTGATGTCGCCGAGAATAAGCTGGAGCTCGGTACTGCCGTTATAATAATTTATTCCGACAGTAAACAAAACGTCAACCGAATCGCCCGTATTAAAGCTGCATTGTGATTCGGGAACCCCGAACAAGAGTCCCGTGAATTTATATCCGTCCTTTTCAAAGGTGAACTTCATATGTTTGCCCGCGCCGATTCCTCTTGCAGAAGTTACTTTAAGGTCATTCATAATAAAGTTCGGAGTGGTATTGCCCGGTCCGCAGGGCTCGATCAGATTTGTGATCTCTCTTGCGAAAGCGAGAGTAACGTCCGAGGGTTCAAGAAGCATATCTGCCTCAAGAACTTGGACTCTTTCAAGATTATTAAGTATAGGGCGCGCGTATTCATTTAGCTTCGCGCGGAAGGCATCGAGGTTTCCTCTTCTTAACGACAATCCAGCCGCGAGCTCGTGTCCGCCGTATTTTTCAAGAAGATCCGAGCATTCGGAAAGTGCGGTAACAAGATTGAATCCCTTGACGCTTCTACCCGAACCCTTTCCGAGATCCACGGGGGATTCATCGGATAAAAGAGGGATGCTTCCTTCAAACGTAATCAGAATCGAAGGCATACCGTATCTTTCGGTTATTCTTGAAGCAACGATTCCGATGACGCCCTGCTGCCAATCATTATCGGCAAGAACGATAACTCCGCCGTTTTTCAGATGAACATCCCATTCATCCTCGATCTTCTCGAGCGCACCGTCTACGATCTTGTTTTCTTCCATCTGACGGAGTCTGTTTGTCTCGCAGAGTTCCTCTGCAAGCTGCATGGCGGAATCCTTATCCTCTGCAAGCAACAGTTCAACTGCTATTGCAGCGTTCGACATTCTGCCCGCGGCATTCAGTCTAGGCGCGAGAGTGAATCCGATAAATGTGGTTGTGATATCCTTCTTCTGCGCAGAATTTGAACTTTTGCTTGATGCCGCCTCGATCAGCGCGGCAACACCCGGTCTCGGACGCACCTCGATGATCTTGAGTCCCATTGAAACAATGGTGCGGTTTTCGTCAATAATAGGCATAACGTCAGCTACGGTACCTATGGCTACCAGATCACCGTATTCGAGAAGAACACTTCTCTGTGCTTCATATTCGGTTTTGCCGGTTACTGCGCAACGCGCAAGCTCGACAGCGCATATCAGTTTGTATGCTACTCCGACGCCCGCGTAATCCTTGAATCCGTAATCGCAATCCGAACGGTGCGGGTTGATTACCGCTACCGCATCGGGCAGTTCGGGACGACATTCGTGGTGATCTGTCACAATAACGTCGATTCCGAGGCTCTTGGCGTATTCTACCTCATCTATTGCGGTAATACCTGTATCAACTGTGATAATCAAGGTCACGCCGCGGCTGTGGAGCTTTCTGATGGCAGCGCGGTTAACTCCGTAGCCCTCATCATTTCTGCTTGGTATATAATAACCCGCTCGTAGTCCGAGCGATGTAAGATACAAATACATCATAGAAACCGAAGTCACGCCGTCAACGTCATAGTCGCCGTAAATAGCGATAACGTCGTCTTTGGTTTCAATAGCCTGCAGAATTCGATCTACAGCCTTATTCATATCATTGAGAAGACGGGGATCTCTCTGCTCGCATATATCGCGATTAATAAACGCATCTACGCCTTCTTCGTTATTTCCGCCTCTCTCGCTTATCAGCCTTGCGGCTGCGTGAGACAGCTTATATTTATTTATCATCATATCAACAATGCTCTCCGAAACCACTGCGTTTCGGAGAGTCCATTGCTTTTTTACTTCTTTATTGTCCATTGGTATCAGGCTTTCTTGGTAATTGATTAGCTTATTCGTCGCCGACTACCTTAACTATAGAATAATCGCAACGGGTCTTGGAACGCTTATATGCATAGGCGCACGCAAACGCGGTGGCAATGATAAAGACCGCGGAAACGATCTTGGTTTTGATCCCGTTATCAGCAATAAAAAGAACGGAAATAAAATATGCCATAACCGCGCAAACAAGAGGTAAAGCAAAGACAAGGAGAGTAAATATCAGATTCTCGCTCAGAGCGCGGCCGAATTCAACATTATCTCCAACCTCGGCTCCAAGCTTATTATACGCAACGACACGCGAAGACGTCGACTCGGAATAATCAGGGCACTTTTCGCACGCACCCGGCTTTGCTTTCTTCGGGCATTCCGTGCACTTTGAAACAACATCAAGCTCGATCGTTGCCATAACACCGTCTGTTGCGATAACTCTTCCTTGCTTTGTCATTTTATCCTCCATCAGTTGGGCGAAAATCTCTTGATAATTGCAAGCGCGGTTTTTATGCCGTCAACGGCGGCGCTTGTAATTCCTCCGGCGTAACCCGCGCCCTCACCGCAGGGATATACGTTGCGGTCGGTTGCGCTGTAACCGGATTCGGTTCTTAATATTCTTATGGGTGCCGACGTACGGCTTTCCACCGCAGTCAATACTGCATCGGGCGAATCAAATCCCGGCAATCTCTTGCCAAAAGAGACAAACCCGCGTCTGAGCTCGTCATTGACGTATTTCGGGAATACTTGCGAAATATCGCAAACCTTGACCAATTCTCGTGTATACGAGGGCTTTATTCTGTCGGGAGAGGAAAGGAAGGATTTTTTATCCTTCAAAAAATCTCCCATTGTCTCGATCGGAGCCGTATAGTTGCCGCCTCCCAGAAGGAACGCTCTGTTTTCAAGATCTCTCTGGTATTTGATAGCGCCCATCGGAGTGCCGTCGTAATCTTCGGGACGAATACTGACCGCAACCGCAGAATTCGAATTAACACCGTCTCTCGCGTGATGGCTCATACCGTTTACAACGATACCGCCACGCTCCGATGCAGCAGCAATAACCTCACCGCCGGGGCACATACAGAAGGTGTATACTCCGCGTCCGCTCTTGGTATCCGAGAGCGCATACTCTGCCGCTCCGAGCAAGGGATCGCCCGCGTGTTCACCGTAAAGCCCGTATTCGATATCCGAGCGCAGATGCTCGACTCTTACGCCGACCGAAAAAGGTTTTGCAATCATCGAGTATCCCTGCGCATTGAGATATTCATAAGTATCTCTTGCGCTATGCCCTACTGCAAGAACGACACAGCTGCCGCAAATATCGCCGCGCGAGGTCCTGACGGTTACGGAACCGTCAGAATTATGGCTCAAGCCGTCCATCCTGCAATTATAGATTATTTCTCCGCCGCAGTCGATGACCTTTCCGAGAAGATTGGTAACTACGCCCTGAAGCAGATCTGTGCCGATATGGGGCTTGGCTTTTGAGAGTATCTCTCCGGGAGCTCCGAAATCGCAAAGGCGGGTAAGCACGTATCTGCAAAGCGGATCATTGATTCTTGTGACAAGCTTTCCGTCCGAAAACGTTCCCGCACCGCCTGCACCGAACATTACGTTCGACTCCGTATTGAGGTCTCCGCCTGCAAAAAAGACTTCGACAGACTTGATCCTATCAGCGAGACTCTCACCGCGCTCGATAAGTATGGGTCTGTAGCCCTGCTCGGCAAGCATGAGCGCACAATACATTCCGGCAGGCCCGCATCCGACAACAATCGGTCGGTGCTCGCTTTTTTCCGTACCGTACTCATACTCGATCTCTTTTTGAGAGTCGACTCTGAATCCTTCGGAAAGCAGACGCTCTTTATCGTAAAGAATACCCTGTTCGAATTCGGCGAGGATCGTATATACAAATCTGATATCGTCCTTACGTCTTGCGTCAACCGATCGGCGGTATACGGAAAGCGCAGCGGATTTCGCCGCATTGCCAAGCGATCTTCGCAGCTTCTTTGCCGCGATCCCGAGAGCTTCATTCTGATCCGCCTTATATGGCAAGGATATGCCGTCCGCGATCAGCCTGTAGAATTTTTCTTTTGTTCGATTCATTATTCGATTCAGCCCTCGGTCGTTACATCATCGGTTTCAACCGGTACCGTATTAACGGTAGTTTCTTCGGGGACGGTGGTTTCTTCCGCAACAACCGCAATCACCCTGATATATTCGTGAGCTGAAAGAACTTCTACTCCGCTCGGGAACAAAAGTGTGCTGAACGCTATCTGACGGTCAACTTCCGTACCGTCGAGCGCATATACCGATACCGTATCCAGCTCGTTGAGTATCTTGGGGTCACCCTTAACCTTTACGGTCGCAGGGGTTACAACAACCGAGGAATATTCATCAGCCGATACTCCGGGGAGATATGAGCAGACAAAGGAAACTGTCTTTTCCATTGTTACGGGAACGGTTACGGTAACACTCTTATTGTCAACGGTAAGATATACCGAATCGATGGGATTATCAGATTTATCGACCAATACAGCCTCGGTTCGGATAACAGTACTTGTCATAACTGTGCCGAGGTTGATATATACCTTTGCCGCCTTGATACGATCAACGACGTCGGAGGGGCCCTTTACGGTTATAAACTCTACGTCAGACGTAGGCTGACCCATTTCATAGATAGTATCCATACTGTATTCGGTTACATCGATCTCAACATCAATCTGTCTCTCGATACTTTCGTCAACCGAGACTGTCACCGTTTCGGGATATCTTGATACGAGAGATACGGTGTTCGGAAGGTTTACCGAAACCTCCAGACTGTGCTTCCCGCTTTCCTCGAGCTTGCTTACGTCAATATAAGCGGAAAAGTCCTTCTCGGTAAGTTTTGAAATATCGCTTCTGAGTCCCTTGACGGTTATGCTGACCTTGCTTTCCTCGAGGTTTACAACAGACATATTGGTCTTATCCTCGAGCTCTTCCCACCCTTCGATATCGATGTCGATGAGGTTGAAGGTCTTTTCAAAGTCCTGAGTGGTTATGTTGACAACGTAGATCCAGATTCCTAACGCAAGGAGGAAGCAGAGGATCCTTGAGAAGAACCATCTCTTCGGGATACCCGTCTTTTCGCCCGTGGAGGAGTTTTCTGCGTACATATTCTTGAAGTTGTTATTCATTATCTTCGCTGCCTCCTTTTAGGGTATTCTTTTCACGCTTTTGATGCTTCTTCTTTCCCTTTTCTACCGAAGAACGCTTGCCGGGATCCTGCGGGAGAAGATACTTTGTCAGCTCGTTTTTCAGAGTTTCCGGAGTGAAATCACGTTCAAGCTCGCCGTCGATGGCAAGGGAGATCGTTCCCGTCTCCTCGGAGATGACGATAACTATCGCGTCGCTGACCTCGGAAAGTCCAAGTGCCGCGCGGTGACGTGTGCCGAGATCCTTGTTTACGTCCGCGTTCGAGAGAGGAAGATAACATCCCGCCGCATAGATACGGCGGTTTCTGATTATCATAGCTCCGTCGTGCATAGGAGCCTTATTGAAGAATATGTTTCTGATAAGCAGCGAGGACATATCCGCGTTTAGAATAACTCCGTGAGAAAGATGCTCGCCGAGCTTTGTTGAACGTTCGATAGCTATAAGCGCGCCTGTTTTGGTTTTGGACAGCGAGTCTGCGGCTTCCGCGATCGTTTCCGCAGACTGGATTATCGCTTTGGCTTCGCTTTCCGTCATTCCTCGAAATCCCTTGATCTTTGTTGAGCCGAATCGCTCAAGAGCAGCTCGAAGATCCGACTGAAAGATTATGATAAGAGCGATCATTCCAACCTGGAAGAAGTTCTCGAGTATGAAATTGAGGGCTCTCATATTGAAAATTACACTCAAAAGCAGGACCGCAAGAAGAATAAGCACACCTCTTGCGAGACGCACCGCTCTTCTCTGTCTGATGAATTTATAAACGTAAAATACAAACACGGAAAGAATGACTATATCGACAAAGTCAACAAACTTCATTTCCGCTATTACGCCGATAATATAGCGATCCACAAGATCGACAAATATTCTCCAATACTCAAGAATCTGTTCCCACATAGTAAGCTCCGTAAAATAAGAATATGGTTATATATATTTTATCACATATATTAAAATATTTCAATAGTAAAATAAAGAAAAAATCAAGTTCAACAAAAATTTATATATACGCACACTTACCTGTATTCACAAAAAATTCATACATTACACCGCGAAATATGATATAATATTTTAGTTATTTATTCCGAAAGGAGTTACCAATGTCATTTTCAATTAACATACCCGTCCGGATCTTATCGGGACGCGGGTGTATAGCATCCAATTCAAACGAATTGCTTATCGGTTCGAGAGCATTTATTGTAACCGGCAAAGCAGGCGCGAAATCAAGCGGTGCACTCAAGGACGTTACTGACGTTCTGGACAGAGCAAAAGCAGATTTCTCCATCTACTCCGAGGTTGACGCAAATCCTCCTCTTCTCGATGCCTTTGAGGCAGGCAAAAAGGCAAGAGAATTCAACGCTGATTTCATTATAGGAATCGGCGGGGGCTCGGCTATGGATGCCGCAAAAGCGATCGCCGCTTTTGCCGCCAATCCCAATCTTGAGCCCGAAGACATCTTCGATAAAACCAAGCTGAAAGACGGAGCTTTACCGATAATTCTCGTGCCGACGACCGCAGGCACGGGAAGCGAGGCAAATCCTTATTCTGTACTCTCACTCCCCGGCGGTGAGAAAAAGAAAACCTATTCCTCTCCCTATGCTTGGGCAAAGACCGCTTTTCTTGATCCGGCTTATACCGAATCAATGAGCTATTCCTCGACCGTCAGCACCGCGCTTGACGCATTTGCTCACGCGCTTGAGTCTTATCTCTCGCCGAAGGCGGACGCGCTCTCAACTATGCTTGCCGAATACGCCGCCAAGAACATCTGGGACGTTCTGACACAGATGCCCGACGAGTTTACCGAGGAACACCGAGATATGCTCTGCTACGCTTCCTGTGCCGCGGGAGCCGCCATCAGCATTACGGGAACGGGCTTCCCTCATCCGCTCGGTTACAGTCTGACTATGCTTTCGGGGATCCCTCATGGTCGTGCCTGTGCGGTTTTCCACGGCGACTATATCGAATACAATATGCAAACCGAGATCGGAGCCGAAAAGCTCAACAAGCTCGCAGAGGCAATCGGCACAACTCCGAGACTTATGGCAGAATTCTTGCCGGGTCTTGCAGACGTTGATATCACTTTAACCGAGGAAGAGATCAAGACTTACGTAGATCTCATCAAAACCGCGAAGAACTATATAAACAGTCCATACGTATTAAACGAAGAGGAAATGCTTGCGATTTACAGAAAGCATTTTACTCGGAAAAGAGGCAAATAATGCTTGAAAATCTGAAAAAAGAAGTCTACCGCGCAAATATGATGCTGGTAGAAAAGAATCTTGTTATCAACACCTGGGGCAACGTCAGCGGTATCGACCGCGAGAGCGGACTTGTTGTCATCAAGCCCTCGGGTGTCGAGTACTCCGAGCTTTCTCCCATCGATCTTCCCGTTCTCGATCTTGACGGAAACGTTGTTGAAGGCACTTATAATCCCTCCTCTGACACAGCAACGCACCTTGAGCTTTACCGTGCATTCCCCGAAATCGGCGGTATCACTCATACTCATTCACTTTACGCAACCTCTTTTGCTCAGGCAGGCAGAGGTATCAAGGCTTACGGAACGACTCACGCGGATTATTTCCCCGGTATTATTCCCTGCTCGAGGAAGATGCTCCCGAGCGAGATCGAAAACGATTACGAGCTTAACACGGGCAAGCTGATCGTCGATACCATCTCCGATATCGGTGCGGACAAGATCCACGCTTGTCTCGTTTACTCACACGGACCCTTCACCTGGGGCAAGAACGCTATCGCTTCGGTCGATGCCGCGGTAGTTCTCGAGGTCGTTGCACAGATGGCGTTCAACACCGAGATCCTCCAGACCGCAGTAAACGCAAACGGCGGCATTCCGATGCAGCAGGATCTTCTTATGAAGCATTTCAACCGCAAGCACGGTCCGAACGCGACTTACGGTCAGAAATAATCAAATACAAAAATCGTTCCGCTTTTGCGGAACGATTTTTGTTATAATAGCGGTGCAATAAGTCTCATCAAGCTATTGATAAATCTCATAAATACTCCAACCTTACAATCATCGGCGGTTATCTCCTTACATTCATTGAGCGTTGTAAGAAAATCATCCTTTGCCTCTATAACGGCAGAGCTTCCGTAAAGCATCGTACCGCATTCGAAATGCAGGTAAAGGCTTCTGAAATCAAGGTTTGCGGTTCCGATGCTTGCTACGTTGTCATCGCTGACGAAGACTTTCGAGTGAATAAATCCGGGGGTATATTCGTAGATCTTTACGCCGCCGTCGATCAGGTCGCTGTAATAAGAACGCGTGGTAATATGGACCATCTTCTTATCCCATTTATGCGGGGTTATGATCCTGACGTCAACTCCGCTCTTTGCCGCAAGAGTCAGCGCGCTCATCATACTGTCGTCGATAATGAGATAGGGTGTCATAATATACAGATAATCCTTGGAGTGGTTGACGATCTGCATATAAATATGTTCTCCGACGTGGTCGGTATCAAGCGGACTGTCGCAATAGGGCTGAACAAATCCGTCGTTTTCATTTTCCGATCTCAAAGGCTCGTATTCCGAGATATTTTCGGTGATCTCGGGATCGGGAGACGTGAGCATCCACATTTTCAGAAAAATCACGGTCAGCGACCAAGCCGCATCGCCCTTGAGCTTTACCGCCGCGTCCTTCCATCTGCCGTATTTTTCAATTTCGTTGATATATTCGTCGGCAAGGTTGATTCCGCCGGTAAATGCTGTCTTTCCGTCGATCGAGCATATTTTCCTGTGGTCGCGGTTATTCTGTATTCCCGTGAGGATAGGTCTGAAACGGTTAAAGGCGCGGCATTCGATACCGTATTCGGCAAGCTTTTCGGGATACTTTTTCGGCAGATTGAATATGCATCCGAAATCGTCGTAAAGTATCCTGACCTTGACTCCGATTTTAGCTTTTTCTTTGAGAACATCGAGAATTGAATCCCACATTTTGCCTTCGCCGATGATGAAATACTCGAGAAAAATGTATTTTTCAGCTTTTTTCAGCTCTTCAAGCAATGCTCGATAAAAGACCTCGCCCGCAGGGTAATAACTTGTTTCGGTATTCTCATATACAGGGAATCCCGCGTGATCGCAGAGATAAGCGATCTGAGTCCGCTTTTCGGGTAATGCGGATTTGGCTTTTGATGCACATTCTTCGGTTTCGGGTGTGGCGATGCTTGTTTGCTCGTCAATATGCTTCATATAGGGAGCCATAAGACGCATTGACGCCTGGATCGAGAAAACCAGATAAAAAAGTCCGCCAAAGACGGGAAAGCAAAGGATAAGATATATCCAAGTCAGCTTATACGCGTCATTCGTTCGTCTTACTATGACAACAAGACTGATTATGAAGCTGATCAGATTCAATCCCACTGCAATGTACGGCGAATAATTCGCGCCGCTCATAGCAATCAAAACGAGTACGGCAATCTGAATTACGATCAGAACCGCAACTATCACTCTATCCCTGAATATATGCGGCAATATTCTGCGTTTTTTGTTTGACATTGTATAATCATCCCCTTTCCGTTAAGCTCTTAAAGCCTAGACGGAAAAATACCGTCTAGGCTGGAATATTTGGATAAATAATTAGTTCTTCTTTGTCTTTATCGCGCGCTGAATGAGCTTGATGATCTCAACAACGGGAATCACGAGGATCGCAAGACCGATACCGATAAGGTATTCCTTGAGAGTAATGGTGCTGAATCCGAAGAGAGCAGCGAGGAAAGGAACCTCGATAACGAGAGTGGTAAGCACGAATGCGAGAGCCATTGCACCGAAGAGGAGCATATTCTTTGCCTTGAGGGCAAAGATAGAACCTCTCTGCGAACGCATATTGAGCGAATGGAAGATCTCGGACATAGACATTGTAAGGAATGCCATTGTCATACCGTGTGCGGAATGAACACCGTTTACAACGACTTCCTGATACCAGTTTGCACCGAACTCGAAGTTTACGCCGATGAAGTATGCGGCGAGAGTGAGGATGGAAACCATAAGTCCCTGATATACCATATCAAAGCCGAGTCCGTTAGAGAAGATACCTTCCTTGCTGGAACGGGGAGGCTGGGTCATAATATCCTTCTCACCGGGCTCAACGCCGAGAGCAAGAGCCGGGAAGCAGTCTGTAATAAGGTTGATCCAGAGAAGATGAGGAGCTTCGAGAATAGTGAAGCCGATCATTGAAGCGGTAAAGATCGTGATAACCTCACTCATATTGGAGGACAAGAGGAACTGAATAGCCTTACGGATGTTGCTGTAGATCTTTCTTCCTTCTTCAACAGCCGCAACGATCGTTGCGAAGTTGTCGTCGGCAAGAACCATATCGGCTACGTTCTTGGTAACGTCGGTACCGGTAATACCCATACCAACGCCGATATCCGCGCTCTTGATGGAGGGCGCGTCGTTAACGCCGTCACCGGTCATAGCGGTTACGCAACCGTGGGCACGCCAAGCGTTTACGATACGGGTCTTATGCTCGGGCTGTACGCGAGCGTATACTGAATACTTTTCAATATCGCGAGCGAGGTCTTCGTCGCTGATCTCATCGAGCATTGCGCCCGTGATAGCAAGCTGACCTTCACCGAGAATGCCGAGCTGACGTGCGATTGCGGCAGCGGTGTCTCTGTGGTCACCCGTGATCATAATGGGTCTGATACCTGCACGGCGGCATTCCTCGATAGCGAGAGTAACCTCGGGACGTACGGGGTCGATCATACCGACAAGTCCGAGGAAGATGAGACCGTTTTCGAGCTCTGCGGGCTCCTCATAGGAGGCAGGAGCGGTCTCGTGCATCCGATAAGCGGCGGCAAGAACACGGAGAGCCTTATCGGCAAGTCCCTTGTTTGCAGCAGCGATCTCCTCGCGAATAGCATCGGTAAGCTCAACGACCTTACCGTCACGGAGAATATGGGTACAACGGCTTACAACAACGTCAGGTGCACCAGTGGTATGCTGAATGAATCCGCCCTCAACGGACTGATGAACGGTAGTCATAAGCTTTCTGCCGGAGTCAAAGGGGATCTCGCCTACGCGGGGCTCCTTTGCTTCAAGCTCATACTTGGGAAGTCCGAGCTTTGCGGCATAGTCAACTACTGCAGTCTGTGTGGGGTCGCCGATGGATACAAGCTCGCCCTCGGGGAGCTTGGCATCGGTACAGAGGCAGAATGAAACCGCGAGCTTTTTGCGATCCGATCCGTAATCCTCAACGACGGTCATCTTATTCTGAGTAAGTGTACCCGTCTTATCCGAGCAGATTACCTGTGTGCATCCGAGTGTCTCAACTGCGGTGAGCTTACGGATAACAGCATTTCTCTTGGACATCTTTGTAACGCCCATAGAAAGAACGATCGTAACAACAGCCGCAAGGCCCTCGGGGATAGCTGCAACCGCAAGGCTGATCGCTGTCATAAAGGAAGGAAGAATGTCATCCTTGAATGCAAAGCCGTCGCCGATACCTCTGATAACACCAACGCCGAAAATAACGGCACTGATCGCGATAACGAGAACGGTAAGAACCTTGGAAAGCTGATTGAGCTTGATCTGGAGAGGTGTTTCGCCTTCTTTTGCTGCGGCAAGAGCACCCGCGATGTTACCCATCTCGGTATCCATACCCGTAGCAACAACTACAACTGTACCGCGGCCGTAAACGATCGTGGAGCCCATATAGACCATATTCTTACGGTCTCCGAGAGGAACGTCCTTATTATCGCCCTTAAGTGTGATAGCTTCATTTGTCTTGATTACGGGCACAGATTCACCGGTAAGTGCAGCCTCTTCGGCTTTCATCGAGAAGCAGTCGATAATACGGCAGTCAGCGGGAACAGCGTCACCCGCCTCGAGAACAACGATATCGCCGGGAACGAGCTCTTCGCTCTTTACAACGATCTGATGACCGTCACGGATGACCTTGCTTGTTGCGGCAGCCATCTCCTGCAGGGCTTCGATCGCCTTCTCTGCTTTGCTTTCCTGGTAAACACCGAGGATCGCATTGATCAGAACGACGACAAGAATGATGCAGGCATCGGTCGGGAAGAATGAATGACCAAGATCAGCAGCTTCGATATACTCTGTTATTGAAGAAATAACAGCAGCTACAAGAAGGATGATGATCATAGGGTCAGCAAGCTCCTTGAGGAACTTTACAAAGATCGATTCTTTTTTGCCCTCTGCGAGCTTATTGAGTCCGTGCTTCTGCAGTCTTTCGGATGCTTCTGCAGAGCTCAAGCCTTCGGGGCGTGTGTTTTGTTCGGTCAGGACCTGACCAACTTCGGAAAGATACTCTTTCATCAAATACAACTCCTTATGTATTTTTTCTAATAAGATTTTCGTCTATAATATCGCGTCTTAAACGCGTGGTTTTAAATAATTTTCAATCCTTCGAGAAGGAATTTGATCGCAAGCAAAATAAGAATACAGCCGCCTGCAAGCTCAGCGGTTTTTTTGAATTTGTTGCCGAAAAGGTTGCCTATCTTCACGCCGATGGCGGAAAGGATACAGGTAATAATTCCGATAGCGGAAACCGTGAGGAAAATATTGATTTCGCCGCTTGCCGCTTCATCAAGAGCAAGCGCAACGCCGACGGCAAAAGCATCGATACTCGTTGCAATCGCCATAGGGATCATTGTCTTCGGTTTAAAGCAATCCGAGCATTCGTCGTCGTCATCCTTCGAGAGTGATTCGCGGATCATATTTCCTCCGATTATTGCAAGAAGAACGAAGGCAATAACTGCACAAACCGTTTCAACTATCGAATCATCGAAGCGTCCCGAAACGAGCGTGGTTGCCGCTTTACCCGCCCAGTAGCCTATCAGCGGCATGAAAGCCTGAAAGCTTCCAAAATAAACTCCGCAGATGAGCGCGTGCTTGGGTTTCATCTGAACTACAGACAGCCCCTTACACACGGAAACGGCAAAAGCGTCCGCCGCGAGTCCGACCGAGAGGAGAAAGATCTCTAATAATTGCATAAAAAAAGCCTCCGTTTTCGCTTATGAAACCGGCGGCAAATATAATGACCCATCTGCCGCGCAGATAAGTCTTGTCAATAAAGCTGTTGCTTTACCGATCAAGCCACGGATCATATCCGAGGATGTTGACTTGATCACATTCTTATCTGAATGTTGACTACTCCCTTACAGTGGTAAATTATATCATAACCGCCATAAAAAATCAAGTGATTTTTTCAAAGTAGCAAAGGAATTATGCCGATTTTACAATTTGTTCACAAGAGTATTTTTTGCCAAAGCTATGTACAAAACGAATTTTATATGATATAATAGGTTCAGTAAATTTCGAGGAGGTTTATCGTATGGTCTTACCTGACAAAATCGAATCAGTTTGCTTCACGGGTCACAGAGATCTATCTCCGTCAGAGGAAAGGATGATAAGCTCAAGGCTTCGGCGGATCCTTACGATGCTGATAGAAAAGCACGGGCTCACCGGTTGCTACGTGGGCGGTGCGATCGGGCTTGATACTCTTGCAGCACTTGCTGTACTTGAAATACGTAATTCATATCCCGACCTCAAGCTGAATCTTATACTTCCCTGCGCGGGTCAGGAAAAGTCCTGGAACCAACAGCAAAAGGAAGCTTATAACGAAATAAAAGAAAAAGCCGATCGAGTGCGCGTTCTGGCTCCGACGTTCTACAACGGTTGTATGCAAGCAAGAAACCGCGAGCTTCTCCGCTCCGCCGACCTCTGCATTGCTTATCTCCGATCCGGTACAAGCGGAGGCGGAAGTCTCAACACCGTTTTGCAGGCGGCTAAGCTCGGAATACCGGTCATTAATCTTGCAGATGATGAAAGTGAGTATTTAAAATGAAATTTCCAAATGATATTATCCCCGCAAAAGCAATATGGCTGAACGGGCTTGATCAAAAAGACGAATATGCGGATTTTTATCCCGAACTTCGGTTCAAGGACGGATGCGAATATACTTTGCGTATTGTCTGCGACACGGACCGCGCAATATATCTTGACGGCGAGCTCGTCTCCTTCGGTCAGTATGCCGATTATCCCGACTCGCCCGTATATGAGGATATTCCACTGAAAGCAAATGTGGGAAGTAAGTTAAAGATCACGGCATGGCATTCGGGTATTGATTCCCAGACGCACGTTGCAACCGATGCTTATGTTGCTTTTTGTATTTACGAGGACGGCGAAATCGTTTACGCTTCATCCGAGGCTACAAAGGTTCGTCCGACGCCCGAATACGTTCCGCACAAATGCAAGATCATCACAAGCCAGATGGGCGCAGGTTTTGCGCTTGACGGAAGACACGAGGCGATGCCTTTATCCGATTCGGTCGTAAAAGATATCTCCGTTAAAACTTTGAGAAAACGTCCGATAAAACCGATGTATCTCGGAGATGCGATCGAGGGCAAAATCATAAGATGCGGTAACTTCAAGTTTGGCGGCGAGGGTGACAGCGCGGCTGTGATGAACGGAGCCGTACTTGACGTTGAGAACGGCGACGGCATATACTGCATATTTGATCTCGGAAAAGAATGCGTCGGTTTTCCCGAAATTTCTTTCGCCTCAAAAAACGAATGTGACGTTCTGATCGGTTGGGGTGAGCATATAATAGACGGACTTTGCCGCTCTGCGATTCATTCGAGACGCTTCACTACTGAAATTAACGCGCACGAAGGAAGCAATCATTACTTTCCCGTTTTACGCAGATTCGGTCTCCGATATATGCAGATCTTTTTCACTTCGACCGAAGTAACCGATATTTCACTTGTTCTTCATCCGACTTTAATGCCCGTGGATGCCAAGGAAAAGGATTTTACGGGAGAAAAAGCCGATTTGAGAAGACAGATCCGAGAAACGGCGATACATACCCTCAGATGCTGTATGCACGAGCATTACGAGGACTGTCCTTGGCGAGAGCAGGCTCTTTACACACTCGACTCCCGCAATCAGATGCTTGCGGGTTACAGAGTATTCTCGGATAAGAATGCGGATTACGTTCGCGCCAATCTTGATCTGATTTCAAGAGGTGTTCGCGATGACGGTATTCTTGCTCTCTGCTATCCCGCGGGTCTTGATTATCCCATTCCTTTTTATACGCTTGCCTATCTGATGCAGATGGACGAGTATATTGAAAACACGGGTGATATTTCACTTGCAGTCGAAAAGTACGATATCCTTGTTTCTCTGCTCGACGTTTTCTACAAACGTATGAAAGGCAACGGTCTGATCCCAAGATTCCCCGATTCGGAAAAATACTGGAACTTTTACGAGTGGTCGCGCTATCTTTCGGGCGATAAAGCACACCTGAAAACACCGGTTGATGAGTTGCCCTTAGAGGCAAACATAAACGCCGCATTGTCGTTGGCATCAAGATCGATGGCAAAGATATGCGACGCTATCGGAAAGGCTGACGAATCGGTATTCTATTCCAAAAAGGCGAACGACATTTCAGACGCGATCACAAAGACTTTCTACAATCCCGACACGAAGCTGTTTTTCGATTTCACCGATCGTCCGAATCTTCCGCACAGCGTTTTGACGCAGGCGATGTGCCTGCTTTGCGGTGCTGCTGATTCTCTGCCGAAAGATAATATGCTTGAGGTTGTGGCGAACAACGAAGGCACGATCGCAGGGGTCGAAGTGATCCCCGCAACGCTCAGCATGGCTTGCTTCAGATACGACGCGCTTCTCCGCTCCGATACGGAAAGATTCGGCGATACGATTCTTGACGAGATCGACCGCGACGGCGAGTACATGCTCTCTCAAGGTGCAACTACGTTTTGGGAGACTCTCAAGGGTGCCGCGGATTTCGGCGGTGCGGGCTCTCTCTGCCACGGTTGGAGTGCGATGGCGGCTTATTATTACGACATTCTACTTTAAAAGCTAAAAGGCTAAAGCGTATTTGCTTTAGCCTTTTGATTTTAATATCTTCTATGATTTCTGAGAAGCGTATCCTTGATCTCCCAGAGCTTTTCAGAGAGGTCTACGTAGTAGTTATGAGGATTCTCCCAGCGGAGAACCTCCTTCCACATCGAGTCAAGCTGTGCGGCGCAGAGTCTGCGCGATTCCTCGATATCGGGAACCGAATATACCTGTCTGCCGTTTTCAAAGATCCTCTGCTGAAGCGGAACTGCGGTCACGTTATCAAGGAGCTTTCTCTTCCAGGTATAGTGCGGATCGAAGATCTCGATGGGCTTGGTGTCGTCGAGCTTCTCGTCGTGGACGCAGATAACGTCCGCCTCTGCCTTGCCGTTTTCGTTGTTATAGAGACGGTAGAGCTTCTTGAAATGCGGGGTCGTGATCTTCTGCGGATTTTCGCTGATCTTGATCTTCGGAGTAATCGATCCGTCGTCCTCCTCGATCGCCACAAGCTTATACACGCCGCCAAATACGGGACAGCTCTTTGCCGTGATAAGTCTTTCGCCTATTCCGAAGGCATCAACGCACGCGCCCTGGCGGATGATATCTCTGATGATATGCTCGTCAAGCGAGTTGGATACCACGATCTTACATTGCGGGAATCCCGCATCATCGAGCATCTTTCTTGCGCGGGTCGTGAGATAGGTTATGTCTCCCGAGTCAAGTCTGATGCCGCATTTTGTTATTCCCTTGGGAACAAGGACTTCACGGAAAGCCTTGATGGCGTTCGGAATGCCCGATTCAAGGACGTTATAGGTATCAACAAGAAGAGTTGCATTCTCGGGATAGATCTCGCAATAAGTCTTGAACGCGGTGTATTCATCGGGGAACATCTGAACCCAGGCGTGCGCCATAGTGCCCGTAGAAGGAACGTGATAGTATTCATCCGAGATAGTGCAGGCTGTTCCCGCTACACCGCCGATATATGCTGCTCTTGCACCAAGCATTGCGGCATCTGCTCCCTGTGCTCTTCTCGAACCGAACTCAGATATTGCCCTACCCTCCGCGGCGCGTACCATTCTTGACGCCTTGGTTGCAATGCAGGACTGATGATTGAACTGCATAAGGATAAAGGTCTCGATGAACTGTGCCTGCGGAGCCTTTGCTCTTACGGTAATGACCGGTTCATTCGGGAAGATAACGGTTCCTTCGGGAACTGCCCAGATATCGCCCTCGAATTTGAAATTTCGGAGATAATCAAGGAATTCCTCGTCAAAAAGATTCTTCGTGCGAAGAAATTCTATATCGTTCTCGGTGAACGAGAGATCGTTGATATAATTGATGATCTGCTCGAGACCTGCAGCGATAGCGTATCCGCCTCCGTCGGGATTCGAACGGTAGAAAACGTCAAAATAGGTATATTTGTCGCCGTATCCGCATTTGAGATAGCCGTTCGCCATAGTCAGCTCATAAAAGTCGCACAGCATTGTCAGATTTCTTTCAATTTCTCTCATTTCTGTCACCTCTGTTTTTTCATTTCTTGATTCTCGTCTTCGGCACCTCGTCTTCTGTCATTTCCGTATGAAACGGACAGCGCGACAACGCCGATCGCAGTAAGGATTATGATACCGAATATTACTCTTCGGGTGCCGGCTGAATCGGATGATTCCTGCTCGGGGCGCAGATAGTCTCTCAGCTCCTGAAGATCCTTCATTAGCTCGTTGTCGGATACAGTTGAGCTGTTTACGACAACGCGGTAGAGATCAAGCTTACAACCTCCGCTTCCCGTAACGCGTTTGAGCATAATCTTCATTGATTCCACGCCGACCGTGTTTTCGATCTTGCTTACGTTGAGGGAGAGTGCGATTCTGACACCCCCTGCCACCACGGTTTTTGAGACAATCGTATCGTCACCGCAGCACAGATATACCGCAACCTCGTAAAGAGAACCGTCTTCTTCTCCGCATTTAATGTCGAAGGTCAAAGCATCGCCAAGCAAAAGGGGTTCGGGTTCGTCGAACAGATATCCGATCTCAGCATGATTCACTCCCGAAGCCTCGAGATCCATATCAGCCTGCAGGCAGGTTTCTCCGCCGACGCTCTGCAAGCCGAGTGATTTGCAGTAGAGTCCGTCAAACCAACCGCCGCTTCCTCTTCCTGCCGAATAATCGAAATAGGTAATAGAGCCCGTGTAATCGGCTACGTTCGGCTCGAGCTCGCCCTCATAAAGGTTGCTGAATATTCCCGCACCTTCGGAGAAGCCTGATATGATATCAGACCAATCCTTGCACCCGAAGAGCGAGCAAGCATATGCTGTCTCTTTAATATTTTTTGAAGTGTCAATGTACTTGAAAATATGAGAAAGGCTTGAAAACTTATCGGCTACGTCATTCTCGAAGCAAACTGCGTAAAAATCCGCACCTATGACAGCGAGTCTCATATAGTTATAAGCATAGCACGCGCCGAGAGAGCCCTCGGACGTGTTTATATCGGGATACCAGCACCAGGCAAATCCCGGATTCACCGATGAATACGTTTTCTTCAAACGGTTGAACATATTCAGGAATACATTGATATTATCCGTACAAAAATATCCATCAGCGTTGGTATTCGGCTTTGGAGTAGGCTTTTCCTCGGGAGCGGTCGTATCCTCGGGAGCAACGCTTGCTTCTTCGCCCGCTGTATCTTCGGTTTCGGGTTCGGAGATTTCGGTGGTCTCGGGTTCCTCGGTCGATTCTGTTGACGTAGTCTCCTCTACGATTTCGGTCTCAGGGGGGGCATCGTAAGAAGTTTCTTCGGTTGTATCATCGGGGATAATCTCGGTCGAGAACATTGAATCGGTCAGCTTGTATGGATTATGTCTGCTTTCGCACATAACGGTGAATGAGAGCTCTGTGCGGTCGGAAATATAAGCGGCAACTTCATTGAGAAAATCAATCGCGTGAGGAGTATTGTTCTCCGAAAGAAGATCTCCTACCGGAACGATGAGTGAAATATCGTCTTCTCCCGCAGCTTCAATCGCCGCAAGACCGACAAGAGCAAGCGATCTTGAATATACCTCCTCGTAATCCTCGGATACAAGCGAGGCATAGTTATAGAGCACGGGAAGATCCGCGCCTCTGCCGAGAACTATTCCGTCAACCTTGCCGAAATCGCCTCCATCATAACGAGACATCAGGAAATATGTATAAGCATAGAGAGCGTTAAGTGCCTGCGGATCGCTTACAACAACACATTTATTTGTTGACCAGAGATTGCCGGAGGTACAGAAAGGAAGACTGTTCTCAAAAGGTGAAATCAAAAACCTGAAATACACGTCCGCACCCGCCGCTGTGTAGGAAAGCACTTTTTTATCTATTTCCTTTATCACTTCTCTGTCGAAATAGAAGAGCTCGCCGTCCGCGCTGAAGATATATCCGCTCTTGTTGCCCTTATCGAGCTTATCGAGGTAGACGTCGATTATCGCGCTGCCCGGGTTTGCAATGACGGACGCGGCAACGTCCCCTGTCGCGACTCCCTTGAAGCCCGCCCCCGACGTGTCGGACGTGCTCATATCGGCATATTGAGGCTCGGATATTGTCGTGACGGTGCCGTCCGAATCTATTATGGCAACAACATATATAGAGAGTCTGTTTGCGATCGTGTTGCAAGGAAGAGAAAATTCAAATCGGATCGTCATATCCATCGTCGCCAGAGGTGTGGCGCGTCTGACTGCATTTGCCACGTTCACCCAAGGATCAAATCTGTATACCGCAAGCTTTCCGTCTCTGTTATTGACGAGAACGCTGTGTTTGATACTTCCTCGAATCATTATCTTCTCGCTCGTTTGGTCAATGACACATTCGGTTATGCTTCCGAGTGAATCGGATGCGGACGCATCGATGATCAAAAGTGAGGCAAACGGAAGAATCATATTTATCATTATCGCCGCGACCAGAATGGCGGCATAATATTTTGTTTTCACGGCCACCGCCTCCTTAAATCGCATTTTTTATTATTATATCACACTTTTTATAAATACAAAAGAGTTTTTTTAAAAAAATTATAATTATTTATTGCAAAATGATTAGAAATGTAGTAAAATATGTTCATAAGCATATTTTGCTCCCGAAATACAATCATCGGAGGTTATTTATGAACAATCCAATCTACGAAAACGCGAAAAAGATCTATAGCTCATACGGTATTGACACCGACGCAGCAATAGAAAAAGCTCTCGCCGCTCCCATCTCGCTTCATTGCTGGCAGGGCGACGACGTCAAGGGCTTTGAAGGTGCCACGTCGCTTGATGGAGGTATCCAGACAACGGGCAACTATCCCGGTGCAGCAAGAAACCCTGAGGAGCTTATCTCCGACCTCGAGAAGGCTCTTTCTCTGATGCCCGGCGCGATGAGACTCAATCTCCACGCAAGTTACGCCATCTTCAACGAAAACAACCGCGCTGACCGCGATGCTCTTCTTCCCGAACATTTTGAAGCTTGGGCCGATTTTGCTGTAAGCCACGGTCTCGGACTTGATTTTAATCCAACATATTTTGCTCACCCCAAGGTAAAGGACGGACTTACCCTCTCGAGCCCCGATGACGAGACACGCGAGTTCTGGATCCGTCACGGTATAGCTTGCCTGCGTATCGGCGAATATTTCGCAAAGCGAACGGGTAAGAAGTGTCTTATCAACTTCTGGATGCCCGACGGTCTCAAGGAGATCCCCGCGGACAGATTCTCGCCTCGCGCAAGAATGGCGGATTCGCTTGACAAGATCCTCGCCTCCGGCTACGACAAGGAGCTTGTTGACATTTCGCTCGAATCTAAGGTCTTCGGAATCGGTCTTGAGTCCTACACGGTAGGTTCGGCTGAATTCTGCCTTGAATATTCCGCGACACGCGGCCTTGTTCCGCTTATGGACAACGGTCACTATCATCCGACCGAGCAGGTTGCGGACAAGATCCCCTCTATGCTTCTCTTCAACGACAAGATCGCGCTCCACGTTACAAGATGCGTTCGTTGGGACAGCGACCACGTTGTTCGCTATGACGACGAGACCCGCGAGATCATCCGCGAGGTCGTTCGTTGCGGAGGTCTCGACAGAACATATCTCGCTCTCGACTATTTCGACGCAAGCATCAATCGTATCGCGGCTTGGGTCAGCGGTACCCGAGCGGCAAGAAAGGCGATCCTCAACGCGCTTCTTACACCCGAGAAAAAGCTTGCGGATTATCAGAACAGTGCGGACTACACTTCTCTCCTCGTAGTATCCGAGGAGATCAAGACCGCTCCCTTCGGTGCCGTATGGAACGAGCTCTGCGAACGCGCGGGAATGCCTGCAGGTCTTGAATGGTATGAAAACGTAAAAGAATACGAAAGAAACGTTCTTTCTCTGAGAAATTAAGTGAGGTATCGATATGCTTTATAAGAAAAAAGATCAATCACAGCTCGACCGCACACTCTTCGCTAATCCCACATCCGAATACCGCGGAACTCCCTTCTGGGCTTGGAACTGCAAGCTCGACCGCGATGAGCTTCTCCGCCAGATCGAGATGTTCAAGAAAATGGGACTCGGCGGTTTCCATATGCACGTTCGTTCGGGTATGGCTACCGAATATCTTTCCGATGAGTTCATGTCCCTTATCCGTGCTTGCGCAGATAAGGCAAAGGAAGAGGAAATGCTCGCATATCTTTACGACGAGGACAGATGGCCCTCGGGCTTTGCGGGCGGTCTCGTAAGCAAGGATCCTCAGTACCGTATCAACTATCTCCTGTTCACACCCAATTCTTACGCCGAAGAGGGCGGAAAGACTCACGTTGGTGACGAGCAGGCAAAAGCTACCCGTTCGGGCAGAGGAAAGCTTATCAGTAAGTATGACATCATTCTCAACTCCGACGGCAAGCTTGAGTCCTACAAAAAGCTTGATGACGAGAGCGAGGCTGAGGGTAAAGTTTGGTACGCTTACAACGAATCTCCTCACGAATCGGCAAGATACAACGGATATACATACGTTGACACGATGAACAAGGCGGCAATCGACAGATTCATCGAGATAACTCACGAGAGATACAAGGAATGCGTAGGCGAGATGTTCGGCGACACAGTTCCCTCGATCTTCACCGACGAGCCTCAGTTTACTCACAAAAAGACTCTCCCTTTCCCCGAATCCGAGGTTGACGTTACTCTTCCATGGACTCCCGATCTTGAAGACACCTTCAAGGCGGCCTACGGTGTTTCGCTCGTCGATCATCTTCCCGAGCTTATCTGGGAGCTTGCAGACGGCGTTTCGCAGATCAGATATTTCTATCACGACCACGCTTGCGAGCGATTCGCAAGAAGCTTTGCCGACAACATCGGCAATTGGTGCGACGAGAACGGAATTTCTCTGACAGGTCATATGATGAAGGAACCGACCCTTGAATCCCAGACCATGGCAGTTGGCGAGGCTATGCGTTCTCTCCGTGCATTTGCAATCCCCGGTATCGATATGCTTGCCGACAGACGTGAGTACACAACGGCAAAGCAGGCTTCCTCGGTTGCTCATCAGTACGGCCGCGAGGGCGTTATGAGTGAGCTTTACGGCGTTACGGGTTGGGACTTCGACTTCCGCGGTCATAAGCTTCAGGGCGACTGGCAGGCGGCTCTCGGCGTAACTCTCCGTGTTCCTCACCTTTCCTGGGTCTCTATGGAGGGCGAGGCTAAGCGCGACTATCCCGCAACCATCAGTTATCAGTCCCCTTGGTTTGATAAATATTCCTACATCGAAGATCACTTTGCAAGAGTCAACACCGCGCTCGTACGCGGAAAATCAGGCATCAAGGTTGGCGTTATCCATCCGGTTGAGTCCTTCTGGCTTCATTGGGGTCCCTCCTCGCAGACGGCTCTCGAGAGGCAGAAGCTCGACAAGTGCTTTGATGACGTTACCAAGTGGCTGCTCTTCGGCTCTATCGACTTCGACTATATCAGCGAGTCGCTCTTCCCCGCGCTTTGCAAGAAGGGCTCGAATCCTCTGAACGTCGGCGAGATGAAGTACGACGCCATCGTCGTTCCCGCTTGCGAGACGATCCGTTCCTCTACGCTCAAGCTTCTCAGCGAATTTGCGGCTGAAGGCGGTAAGCTCATCTTTATGGGCAACGCTCCCAAATACGTTGACGCGCTTCCCTCCGATGCGGGCGCAGAGCTTTGCGGCAAGGCAACCCACATTGAGTTCACCCGCACAGATCTTCTCCGCGAGCTCGAGAATTACAGAATCATCGACATCAAGAATTCTAACGGTTATCTTTCCGAAAATCTCGTTCATCAGATCCGCGAGGACGGCGACTCTAAGTGGCTCTTCATCGCGCAAGGCAAGGAATCTCCCAACAACGATTGCTCCTCGAAGCAGTCGATCAGGATCACAGTCCGCGGTACCTGGACTCCCACTCTTTATAACACCCTTAACGGCAATATTTCTCCCGTTGCTTGCAAGTATATTGGCGGCAACACCGTGATCGATACAGGTCTCTGGGCGCACGACAGCCTGCTTCTGAAGCTTGATCCCAATGCGAGTGCAGAAGCCCCCGCTGTTGAATCCAAGCCGAAGCAGACAATGATCCAGCAGCCGAGACAGAATATCACAAAGGCGAGATTCAAGCTCGGCGAGCCTAATGCTCTCCTTCTTGATATGGCTGAATATTCGCTTGACGGAGAAGAATTCAACGGTGAGGAAGAGATCCTCCGTGCCGACTCCGCTTGCAGAAGAAAGCTTGGCTGGGAGCCTTGGGGCGGCAGTGCAAATCAGCCCTGGTGTCTCCCCGCAATCCCGCCCGAGCATACCATCACTCTCCGCTTCAAGATCAACAGTGAGATCGAAGTAAAAGGCGCGTCTCTCGCACTCGAAATGGCTGAAGCATCGAAGATCACCTTCAACGGCGAAGAGGTTCCCTCTGTTGTAACCGGATACTTCGTCGACAAGTCTATCAAGACCGTCGCAATGCCCACGATCCCCGCAGGCACCTCCGAGCTTATCGTCGTTCAGCCCTTCGGTCACAGAACAGCGACAGAATGGTGTTATCTCCTCGGCGAATTCGGCGTTCGTGTTGACGGTATGAAGAAGACGATCACGGCTCTTCCCGAGTCGCTCGGATTCGGCTCGATCACCGATCAGGGACTTCCCTTCTACAGCGGCAAGCTGACTTATGAATTCGACTTTGAAAACGAGGTCGAGGGCAACGGCATCGAGATCAGAATCCATCAATACCGCGCCGCTCTCTACGAGGTCTCTGTTGACTGCGACGAGCCCACTATCGGTGCGTTTGCTCCCTACGTTGTAAAGCGCAACAAGCTTTCTGCGGGCAAGCATACCGTTTCGGCTACTCTCTACATCAACCGCACCAACGCCTTCTCGCATCTCCATTGCTCCGACCCGACACTTTCCTATCCGGGTCCCACCGCATGGCGTACCGACGGCGACAGATGGTGCTACGAATACCGACTCAAGCCCGAGGGTATCCTCGTTACACCCAGAATGGCAGTAATCGACAATCAGTAAATACAAACAGGGGATGGCAAACGCCATCCCCTTTAGTTATTCGGTTATGTATCAGTTCTCGCGTCTCTTTGCAACGATCGCAACTCCGAGAACGGAGAGAACCGCAATAGCAGCGAAGATCACGAAGGAGTCACCGGTATCGCCGGAAGCTGCGGGCTCGGTAGTCTCGGGAGCGGGCTCTGTTGTTTCGGGAGCAGGCTCGGTGGTCTCGGGTGCGGGAGGAGCTACGGGCTCGTTAACGAAGGTGATCACGATACCGTTGATGGTAGCGGTGGTTGCCGCGTTTACGGTGTCCTCAATAGCCTTTACTGCTGTTGCAACTACTGCTGCGTCGGCTTCAACAACACAGTTGGTTGCGGGATTGGTTGCAGCCATCCAGCCCTTGAAGGTCTTGGTGGTTGTGGTGCAATCCTTCATATGGGTAGCTTCGCCTGCATTGTTCATAACGCCTGCGATACCGCCGGGATTGTGACCTGTCTTGTTCTCGTTGAAGGTAGCGATGTTACCGCTGTTATAGCTGTTGGCAACAACGACGCCTGCCTTATTGGTGTAGCCGAGAACGCCGCCTGCGTAAGGAAGCGAGGAAGCGGAGGTAGACTTGGAGGTAACGTCTGCTACGTTTGCGCAGTTGGTGATGGTTGTGTTAGCTGCTGCGGAGCAACCTACAACACCGCCGGTGTAGTTTGCGTGTGCACCGTCGGAAAGTACGGTACCGTAGTTGATGCAGTTTTCGATCTTGAGATCGATCTTGGAGCTTGCGGTTGCGCCTACAACGCCGCCGCAGTAAACGTCCTTAGCCGCAGTGCTCTTTGCGTAGATATTACCATAGTTTACGCAGTTTATTACGTCGCAGTCGGGAGCATATGCGGTAACACCGGAAATAGTAAGCTTGGAGCCGTCTACGGTTGCGGAAATATCACCGTAGTTTACACAGTTGATAACGTTAACGTAACCGGTTCTTGCAAGTACGGCACCGACAATGATATCGCCGGTAATGCCCTTGCCGGTTGTGTCGATGGTCATATCAACGTCAACCTTGCAGTTAGCAAGAACGATCTTGTTGGGGTTGCTGTTGCTCTGCTGGCACCAGCCGAGGAGTGCGCCGGAGTAGATATCGCCAACGCGGGAGCCGCCATCCATCTTACCCTCGAGGGTGACGTTGATGATGCCGGGGGTGAAATCAGCCGTAGTGGTCATGTAAGCGAAGAGGCCGCCGAATCTGTAGCTGAAGGTCTGATAGAAGTTTACGATCTTGTAGCCGTTGCCATCATAAAGACCGATGAAGGGCTTTGCGGTTCTTTCACCGATGGGAGTCCATTCCTTGTTGCCAAGGTCGATGTCTGCGGTCTGCTTGAAGTACTTACCTTCAAACTTGTTGCCCTCATTTACCTGAACCTGGATGTACTTGAGGTCCTCTGCGGTTTCTACGAGATAGGGATTGTCTGCAGTTCCCTCGCCCTTAAGCGACGCAGAAGCGGAAGTGCCGTCCCAAGCGGCTGCGCTTGTTCCGATAACAAGCACGGAAAGCATCATTGTTAAAACGAGAAGAGTTGCGATGATTTTTTTCATATCAATATTCCTTTCTTGTTTTGGTGTCATTATTTAATGCACGAAACCATTATATCATAATAATAAGAATTTGTCAATAAGCCATAAACAATCTACTATAAAATATTACGGAAGTTTTAATTCAAAAACCGATAGGTCTAAACACCTATCGGTTTTTTTCACAAATTCAATCGTTTTTCAATATCCTCTATCAATTCTCCATGTTTAACATAATGTAATTATAATATATTTAATTAAGAAAAGCAAGTGGTTAGATTCTTTAGCAACAGCATAAAGAAAACGCACCGCGAAGCGGTGCGTTTTCTTTATGGTGGAGACAACTGGAATCGAACCAGTGACCCCTTGCATGTCAAGCAAGTACTCTAACCAGCTGAGCTATGCCTCCACGCGACTGATATATTATATCACATTCAAATCAAAAAAGCAACCCCTTTTTTGAAATTTCTGAAATATTTTTTCTAAAAGCTGAGCGATGCCATAATTGACATCGCTCGAGTCTTATTCAATTAATCAAAGCCCGTACTTTTTTCTGATAATTTCGGCGAGGGCTTGTGCGGTGCCTTCGATTCCGAGGACGGAGCTATCCATCATTATATGGTAGTTCTCGGGGGAGCCCCATTTTTTGCCCGTGTAATAGTTATAGTAATTAATACGGCGTTTGTCGGTCTTCTGTGAAAGATCCTTTGCCTGCTTTTCATCGACACCCTCGTGACGCTCTATGATGCGGTCGATCTTGAAATCGCGGGGTGCGTAGATAAAGATACTGATCCTGTTCTCTTCCTGACGGAGAACGTGGTCGGCGCATCTTCCGACTATAACGCAGGAGCCCTCATCTGCGATCTCGCGGATGATCTCGGACTGAGTCATAAAAAGCTTATCGCTTATCGGGATATTCATATTATGAGCCGCGCTGTTGAAATAGGACGAGCCCATAGCAAGGGTATAAAGCAGGCTGCTCGTTGCCTTTTCATCAACGTGGTTGAGCACGTCAGAGGACATTCCCGACTTCTGTGCCGCCATTGTAATGAG
The DNA here is from genome assembly GCA_045531455.1 of Eubacteriales bacterium. Lineage (GTDB taxonomy): Bacteria > Bacillota > Clostridia > Oscillospirales > CAG-272 > CAG-390. The sequence goes on along the minus strand of JAZSEA010000060.1, from coordinate 88,556 downwards.
TTCTTTATCGTATGCCTTTACTCCGAGAAGCTCGCCGAGGCGCAATCCGATCTCACGTCCTCCGCTTCCGTATTGTCTTGCAACGGTGATTACAAATTTCTTGGTGCCTTCCATATCATCAGCCTCCCTTAACTCTTTCTGTATTTATTATATCATTTTTCTCGGCATTTGTAAAGAGTTTTTTAACAATTTTCTTATCATTGACAAGCCGCTACGCGAATATTCTTTATCATACAGGAGGATTTTGCCGTGATGATTCAGAATAATCAAAGCCGAGCGAGGACTTTTATTTACAATTCTCTGCTGCTTACTTTGTCAGCCGTTCTTATGCGTGCGGTCGGTGTCGCCTACAACGTATACGTTTCCAACCGAGTCGGAGCCGAGGTTATGGGACTTTATTCGCTCGTTACTAACGTATGGGGATTCGCATTGACACTTGCTACATCGGGAGTCAACCTTGCCGCTACAAGATGCGTTGCCGAGGCGGGCGAGAAAAAGTCGGAAATACGTGTGGCTATGCGGAAATGCATAGTCTACTCGCTTTCTTTCGGTATTTCGGCGGCGTTTTTGCTGTTTGTGCTCGCAAAACCGATATCTGCATTGTGGCTATCGGACTCAAGAGCGATCGTACCTTTGCGGATAATGTCGGTATCATTACCCGTGATCTCGGTATCCTCTGCTCTTTCGGGATACTTTTCCGCCGTACGGCGAGTCTGGAAAAGCGCGGCAGTTCAGGTGACCGAGCAAGCAATTAAGATCTTCGGCGTTGCAGTGCTTTTGACTCCCTTGATGCCATTGGGTATCGAATACGCTTGCATTGCGATCGTTCTCGGCGGTGCGATCGCGGAGATATTGTCCTTTCTTCTTTATGCTTTGTTTTACTCATTGGAAAAGAGAAAACTCAAAGGAATCGATATCAGCCGAATCGATTCTCGTAAGCTGAACAGAAAGATATTTTCTATCGCGCTTCCCGTGGCGTTCAGCACGTATATACGTTCGGGATTGACCACAGTTGAGCACGTTCTGATCCCTCTCGGACTACGTGAATCGGGGCTTGATGCGGCAGAGGCTCTTGAAAGCTACGGCGTTCTTTCGGGAATGGTGCTTCCCGTCGTTCTATTCCCGTATGCTTTGATCCATTCCTTCACGGGACTTCTCGTTCCCGAGGTCTCGGGCGGAATTGCGGCAGGTGAAAAGCGGCATATCGAATACATTGCCTCTCGTGTATGGCGGTTGACGATTCTTTTCGGGCTTTGCGGTGCCGGTGTTCTTGCGGTCTGCTCACGCGAGTTCGGCTACGTTCTATATTCAAATTCCGATGCGGGAAAATATATACTTATGCTTGCTCCGCTGATGCCATTGATGTACCTTGATACCGTTACCGATTCACTTCTCAAGGGAATGGGCGAGCAGGTATACACGATGAACGTGAACATTGCCGATGCGGCGGTTTCAGTCATTCTTGTGCGTTTGCTCGTTCCGAGATTCGGAATCTTGGGCTACATCGCGGTTCTGTATATCGCAGAGCTTGTAAACTTTGCGTTTTCCGCGGCGAGGCTGATCGGAAGATGCAAATTCTCATTCAAAATATGGCGTTGGTTTATGCTTCCGCTGTTGCTTTTGATCCTTACTTCGCAGATATGCAAGCCTTTGTTTACGGTATTGCCGCAGATCGGTATCGATTGGCTTATGCTGACGATCCACGGACTTATCATTATTGCTGTTTTCCTCATTCTCTTGACGCTATTCGGTGTTTGTGACAAGGAGCTCAGGCAATGGATTTTCAGTTCTATAGGAATAAAAAAGCAACCCGACCTTGACGGTCGGGTTGGTGAATGATCATACGGATTTCTTTCTGTAAGGCGAGAGAACGCCGTTATCCATCACAAGTATTCTGTCGGCGCGCTCGGCGATCTTCATATCGTGGGTTACGATAAGAAGAGTTTGTCCGAGTTCTTCCTTGGTTTTGATAAGGAGCTCAAGTACCTCATCGGCATTGGCTCGGTCGAGGTTACCCGTGGGTTCATCTGCGAAGACGACCTGCGGACGGTTGATAAGCGCGCGCGCGATCGAGACTCTCTGCTGCTGACCGCCCGAAAGCTCGCTCGGCAGATGATGGAGTCTGTCGTGGATATTCAGCGTTGCGACGAGCTTCTTGAAATGCTCCTCGTAGCTGTGGTCGGGCTTATTGCACATCAGCGTCGGGATTAGGATATTTTCCATTGCGGTGAACTGCGGGATGAGATTATGATTCTGAAAAACCATTCCCATATAGTTGCCGCGGAAAACTCCGAGCTCGTCGGAGGACATTGCCGTGATCTCGTTTCCTCGGATGAATATTCTTCCCGAATTCGGTCTGTCGAGTCCGGCGCATATATGCAGGAAGGTGCTCTTACCCGAGCCCGATGAGCCGATTATCGCGACCATTTCGCCGTCGTAGATCTCGACGTTTGCGCGGTTGACGGCGGTTACAGTCGTATCGTACTGCTTATACTGCTTTATTACGTTTTCAGCCTTAAGTATTACTTTTCTATCTTCCATAATTCAATCCTCCGTTATTCTCCGAGGTGGCGTTTTGCCGTGCGGTCGCGTTCCTTCTTCCATTCCGCAAAGGGCAGGTAGGTTGACGATATCGCGCTTGCCGCCGAGATCAGTATGCAGACGAGTAGTCCGACAAACGAAAATTCATAGCTGTATCTGAAATCCGCGCCCATTCCGAGGGACGTGAGGAATTCGTTAACAAAGGTAAAGATCAGCTCGGTAATGCCCCAGCCGAGCAATGCTGTAGCAAATGCAGCGGGAACAGTAAGCGAACATCCCGAGAAAAGATATAGCTTACCGATCTCCTTATCGGTCGCACCGAATGCCGAGAGCATATTGTTTTCAACCTTTCGCTTCGAGCCGAACATTGATTGCGAGAAGAACCAGACGGGCGGAACTATGAGCAGGACCATAAATGCGCAAGCAAGCACGACGGGAGACAGAGTGCTCTTTCCTGCCGAATTGGTATGCAGAGCACTGCGGTTGTTGATGATCGAAACACCGTCGAAGGTCGACAAGCCCGAGCGGATCTGCTCGAATACGGAATCTACCTCTTCGTAGCTCAAACCATTTTCAAGGTAAATATCGGCTTTGCCGGCGTTGACGGTCTTGCCGACAATTCTTGCGAAAAGACTCTCCGACATTCCGATCATATATCTGTCGTCGGTATCGCCCGAGTCGACTATTGCGGCGATCTCAAGCTCGACTTGATCGTATTTGCCGTTATTGATAAGCTGATTTAGTATGTATTTATTATCGGGAACATCATAATTGATAGGGCTTTCTGCACCGAGGAAGATTCCGACGGAGACCTTGTCTCCCACCTTGAAATTCAACGCCTCCGAGTTATTGATATACTCGGAAACGGCTATGCAGTTTTCCTCGTTCATAACTCTCGAGAGATCGCCCTCGATCTTCCATCCGCCATCGCGGGTTATCTGCGAATAGAGCGTTTCATCGATCAGACTGTATTTGAAATTATTGTCTGCGTATCCGCCGCTGTCGGTTTTAACAGTCTTCGAGGAAATGCCCGAGTGCTGACGTCGGTTAAGTAGGACGTATGAGTTGATCGCGGTCGCGTCGAGTGATCGTTCCCAGGAAACGTATCTGACGCCGTCGATCTCGGCGAATTCCTCGATCAGCATCGTATCGACGCCGTCCTCGGAATAGGATCTCAAGGTGAATTCGGGAGCATCGGTGTTTTCCGAGGCCGTTACCATACTGTTGATAAATGCACCGCAGAGGAATATCGACGAAAAGATTATTGCTGAAGCCAGGAGAGTCGCGTAATACCTTCTGAATCTCCAGAAGCCGAAGAGCTCATAGTGCATCGGGAAGGTCTTGCGGAATATCCTGAATGAAGTTCGCGGCGAGGAGACGTAGTTTGAGTTATCTCCCGCGACGATGAGCGAGGTCGGGGTTCTTGTTGCAAGGAATTTTACCGACGGGAAAACCGCAAGCAGGATGACGAGGAAGAGCCATACAAGCGCAATGATCACCGAAGATATGCCGAATCCGATCGCACCGCCGACAGCGAGCGACATTGCGATCCTCGCTATCAATGCTATTGCAAGCGCGGGAATGAAGGTAAGGAGTGCAATGGAGAAAAGCTCCCAGGCGGCTGTATGGAAAAGCTTTTCAAAATCCGCGCCAAAGGACATATATACTCCGTAACGGAATTTGTAGTGGTTGATACGGATATTATAGAGTATCAGCAAAATCACCGACGAGAGGAGTCCGAGAACAATTATTATCGGTATGAATAGGGCACGTATTCTCGAGCATTCGGCGAGATACGTCACTCTCGGGCTGTACTCAACCTTGGTGTTCTCACCGACTGTCGGATACATTATCAGGAAGAGTCTTGATTGCGATTCCTCGTCCGAATTCATAAGGATCTTTAGCTCGTAGCAGGTTCTGCCGCTTCCGTTTACGTATTTTGAATACTCATAAGATTCATAAAGCCTGTCCTCAACCTCAAAGGTATCGGTTATCATAAAGGTACTGTTGTAGTAAGCAGACCAGTCGTCGGTCGACATTCCGTCGATCTTAAGATGATAATCAGCGGCGGCATATGCTTCTTTCTTGACGGTTGCGACCCTTGCCTCCATTGCAAGCATCGGGAACCAAAACATAAGCTGAACTAGCAGCATAGCAAAGAAGAATACGGCAAATTCGCGGAAGCCTCCGGTTACGCTTCTGAGTCCGTGCTTAAGATTGGCGGGAGAGAAAAAACGCACGACAAAACCCACCGCATCCTTTATCGCTTGGCGCGGCGTATATCTGACTAGCACGTGGTCGACGTATTTGTCTTTTCTGTGTGCCATTAAAGCCTCCTTGATCAGTATAATCTCAGCGAGGCAACGACCTTACCGAGAATGTCTACTCTCTCTGCGATGATAGGCTCCATAGTCTTGTTTTCGGGTTGGAGACGGTAATGTCCGTCCTCTTTATAAAAGGTTTTGACGGTCGCTTCGTCGCCGATGAGTGCGACAACGATCTCGCCGTTTTCAGCATAAGTGCGTTTATCAACGATCACGACGTCGCCGTCGAGTATGCCCGCCTCGATCATACTCTCGCCCTTTACGTTGAGGGCAAAAAGGTTTTCGGGTCTGCATCCGACCGATGATGCGCAGAAGTTGATGTAGCCCTCGAAATCCTCCTCTGCGAGAATGGGCTTGCCTGCGGTAACCCGTCCGACGAGGGGCACTTGATTTGATGCCGCAACTCCGTCCATATGGATCGCGCGGCTCTTTCCGCCCTCGCGATTGATGAGTCCCATATCCGACAGTCGGGTCAGATACATATGTACCGTGGACGTGCTCTTGAAGCCGAGTGCATCGCGGATATCGCGGACGCTCGGAGCAAATCCGCGCTCGCCCAGCGAGTTTTTAATATACTCATATACCGAGCGTTCTCTTGGTGTTAGCTCTTTCATCTTTGTTTTTCTCCGTATATCAGATTCCATTTTTTGGTTTTTATCGTGATGATATTTTACCTTGATTATATTATATCAAATTTTTACACAAATTGCAAACATTTGTTCGCATTTTTTGCTGTACAAAGTGTATAAAATTTTCGTTCACAGTTTGGGCAACATGTTAAAAAAATGTAACTTTTGAAACTGTCTATTGCATTTTGACTTGTAATATTGTAAAATATTGAGTGGGTATGATATTATCCATTAAATTTGTAAATCTTATTCAAGGAGAATAAAAAAGAATGACCAACAACAAGTATGTCCTTAACTGGATCGACGAGATGGCAGCCATGACCAAGCCCGACAAGATCGTATGGATCGACGGCACCGAGGAACAGGCTGAGGCTCTCAGAGCAGAGGCTTGCTCCACCGGCGAGATGATCAAGCTGAATCAGGAGCTCCTCCCCAACTGCTACCTGCACCGCACCGCTGTAAACGACGTTGCACGTGTAGAGGGCAGAACCTATATCTGCACCGAGAAGAAAGAGGATGCAGGTAACATCAACAACTGGATGGCTCCCGCAGAGATGAAGGAAAAGCTCTTCAAGCTCTACCGCGGCTCCATGAAGGGACGTACCATGTACGTTATTCCCTACTCCATGGGCGTTGTAGGCTCCGACTTTGCTAAGTACGGCATCGAGCTCACCGACTCTATCTACGTCGTTCTCAATATGCTCATCATGACCCGCGTAGGCACTAACGTCCTTGAGGCTCTCGGCGACAGCCCCGACTACATCAAGGGTCTCCACGCTCGCGCTGATATCGACGAAGAGAACCGTTACATCACTCACTTCCCCGAGACCAACGAGATCATGTCCGTTAACTCCGGTTACGGCGGAAACGTACTTCTCGGTAAGAAGTGCTTCGCTCTCCGTATTGCTTCCTACCTCGGTCGCAAGGAAGGCTGGATGGCTGAGCATATGCTCATCCTCGGCGTTGAGTATCCTAACGGCGACATCAAGTACATCACCGCTGCATTCCCCTCTGCTTGCGGTAAGACCAACCTCGCAATGCTCATTCCTCCCGCGATCTACCGCGAGAAGGGCTACAAGGTTTGGTGCGTAGGCGACGATATCGCTTGGCTCCGCGTTAACAAGGAAGATGGCAAGCTTTATGCTGTTAACCCCGAGAACGGCTTCTTCGGCGTTGCTCCCGGTACCAACGAGAAGTCCAACCCCAACGCTCTTCACACCTGTATGCGTGACACCATCTTCACCAACGTTGTTCACAACACCGAGAACAACACCGTTTGGTGGGAAGGTCTCGATAACAATCCTCCCACACCCGGCAACGCTATCGACTGGCAGGGCAGACCTTGGGACTGCACCAAGTTCGATAAGAAGGATAAGTCCACCTGCGGTGCTCATCCCAACAGCCGTTTCACCGCTCTCGCAAAGAACTGCCCCTGCATTTCTTCCGAGTTCAACTCCCTCAAGGGTGTTCCCGTATCCGCTATCGTATTCGGCGGACGCCGCGCAAAGACCGCTCCCCTGGTTTACCAGTCCTTCGACTGGAAGCACGGTTCCTTCGTTGGTTCCATCATGGCTTCCGAGACCACTGCAGCAGCTGCAGGTGCAGTCGGGGTAGTTCGCCGCGACCCGATGGCTATGCGTCCCTTCGTTGGTTACAACATGGGCGACTACTGGAAGCACTGGGTTGAGATGGGCAAGGTTATTCCCAACGCTCCCAAGATCTTCCACGTTAACTGGTTCCGTACCGATGACGAAGGTCACTTCATTTGGCCCGGATTCGGCGACAACCTCCGCGTTCTTGACTGGATCCTCGCTCGTTGCGAAGATAAGGTTGACGCTGTTGAGACCGCTATCGGTTACGTTCCGAAGGCTGAGGACATCAACATCGAGGGTCTTGAGGATATCACTCTTGATACCATCAAGGAGCTTCTCACCGTTGATAAGGCATCCTGGCTCGAGGATGTTCAGAACATCAAGGAATTCTACGCTCTCGTCGGCGACCGCGTTCCCGCAGAGATGTACGAAGAGCTTGCTGCTCTCGAAGCAAGACTTAACGCTTGATCATTTGCACAAAAATAATCCCGACCGATTTGGTCGGGATTATTTTTATTTGGTTATTTCTTCAACCTTTATAAGATTTGTATTTCCGGATTTACCGGTTATATCACCGCCCGTGACGACGATCTTATCGCCTTTCACGAGCGAGAAGACCTCTGCGGCGGTATTCTTTGCAATATAGAACAGAACGTCGATCGACGAATACTTATCGCAGATAACGGGTGTTACGCCCCAGGAAAGTGCGAGCTTGCGCCAAGTGATATCATTGGTAGTGAGACCGATTATCGGTACGGGTGCGCGGAATCTCGAGACGAGTCTTGCTGTCATACCCGAAAGCGAGCAGGCAACGATCGCCTTGGCATCGATATCGATCGCCATTGCGCAGGTTGCGTGCGAGATCGCGTCGACCGAGTTTTTGATCTTGAACTCGGAGGTATAGAATTTGGAGGCGTAGTCGATGTCGCTTTCGGCGGTCTCGGCGATCTTCGCCATAGTCTGAACGGTAAGCACGGGATATGCGCCTACTGCAGTCTCGCCCGAGAGCATTATCGCGCTTGTGCCGTCATATACGGCGTTTGCGACGTCGGAGATCTCGGCTCTTGTGGGACGGGGATTGTGTATCATCGACTCGAGCATCTCGGTTGCGGTAATAACGCGCTTACCGAGGAGTCTGCACTTGGTTATCAGATGCTTCTGAATGGCGGGGAGCTTCTCGAATGCCACCTCGACTCCCATATCTCCGCGCGCTACCATTATACCGTCGCAATGCTCACAGATCTCCTCGATATTATCGTAGCCCGACTGATTCTCGATCTTTGCGATAAGGTCGAGATATCCTCCGCCAATATCCTCGAGATAGCTTCTGATATCGATCATATCCTGCTTGCAGGATACGAAGGAGCAGGCAACGTAGTCGACGCCGTGCTGTACGCCGAAGAGCAAGTCCGCCTTGTCCTGTTCGGAGAGGTATTCCTGCTTGAGGTGCTTTCCGGGGAAGCTCATACTCTTTCTGTCGGAAAGTTCGCCGCCGCAGATTACTGTGCAGTTGATATCGTTACCGATGATGCTGTCTATTTCAAAAATAAGCAGACCGTTATTGAGCAGGATCCTGTCACCCGCGTCAAGCTCCTCGGGAAGTCCGGGGTAGGTCACAGCTACTCTTCTCTGATCTCCGATCACGTCATCCGTCGTGAAGGTGAATTTATCACCGTCATTCAGATAGATCTTTCCGTTTTCAAAGGTCTTGATGCGGAATTCGGGCCCCTTGGTATCGAGCATTATTGCTATCGGGAGATTGAGCTCGGCGCGGACCTTCTTGATAGCATTGATCCTTCTCGTGTGCTCCTCATAAGTACCGTGCGAGAAATTGAGTCTTGCTACGTTCATACCCGCGAGGCAAAGGCCGCGAAGGACCTCCTCGCTCTCGCTTGCGGGACCGATGGAACAAACAATTTTTGTTTTTCTCATATTTTCACCGCCTTAGTCCATGTTCGTCTTCTTGATCTCATTGAGCTCCTTGATGAAGGTCTCAATATCCTTGAACTCTCTGTAAACGCTCGCAAAGCGGACGTATGCAACGTCGTCAACTTCCTTGAGCTTACGCATTACCATCTCGCCGAGGTCGCCCGAGGTCACCTCCTGACGAAGCGAATTATGGAGCTCCGCCTCGATCTCGGACGCGATCGTTTCCGCGTTTACGGGGCGTTTTTCGCAAGCCTTCATAAGACCTGTGAGTAGTTTCTGACGGTCGAAGAGCTGCTTCGAGCCGTTTTTCTTTATTACTATAGTCTGAACCGATTCGACGACCTCGAAGGTCGTGAATCTCTTCTGGCACGCCATACATTCGCGGCGGCGGCGGATATTGTTGCTTTCAATATTCTGTCGGGAATCGATTACCTTGCTTTCAAGGCAACCGCAATGCGGACATTTCATATTCAATCACCTATCCTTTCAAAGATATGCAATATTTCTACAGTATATATGATACCATATTTTTTGCAATTTGTAAAGGGTTATCGGCAATTTTCCCCACTTTATTCGATGTCTTATCTGTTCTCCGCGGCAAAATCAGCGGCAATATCCATCAGTGTGCAAGGCGTTACAGCACCTCTGACGATTTTTCCGTATGCCCCATAAGCCCTGCGCCTGTCCGAGCCAAAGCGGCAGGTACTGCTCTCGCCCATTCCTGAAATACTGATCTTGTATACGCGTTCTTCCTTGCTTCGGATGTGAAAGAGGCGATATATCAGTCTTGCACCCGAGATATTCACCGTGTCCTCCCTGATCATTATCCCTCTTTCAGCCGATCCCATTATCAGATGCTTCATAGTTGACCTCCTTGCGGTGTGTTTTATAACAATTATACCACAAAAGATAAATTGGAGCTATTGACGGAAATATATCGAAAAATTATGCAATAGCAACAAAAAGATTGGTTAATCAACGTGATTATAAGCCTCTGAGCGACATTTGGTATGACATTTTGGTGACAAATTGATTGTAAAATAACTCTCCGAAATAGCAGATACACAAGAAAATGTTGGAATTTGATGATAAATGTTTTTCGTGTGAATATCCGATGCCAATATATTCCGCTTGAATACCGCCTTTTCTTATGGTATAATGTAATAAACGGTGATTTATCGGAAATCAAAATGTATATTCGTAAAATATTCATTACAGGAGATATATGAAAAGATTTTTAAAGGCTGTATCCGAGATCGGAAGGATACCTATGGTTTTTTTCAAGGCGGGGTGTTCGATCGTAATATCCGCGCTGACGGGAGTATTGTTCCTTTGCTATAAGGACGTCAGAGCGGGCGGCGTTGGAGTTGAGCTTTATTACGCGCCGATGCTTGATTACATACTTACGACCTTTATAATTTTCTGGGTCGGTATGCTGCTTCTTGATCTCGTTGAAAAAGAAATAAAAAATAGCAGCCTCGGTTGAGGCTGCTATTTTTTATTCGGAGTATTCGTTAAAGATCTCGATTATTCTCTCAGCCGCTTCGGCGGGGGCGAGCTTATCTGCCGCGTATGCTTTAAGGAGAAGCGAATTCGGAATATATTCGTCATATTTATCGAAGACGGGATTTTCGCTCGGCTTGATAAGCGACATCGGATCGATTCCATTCTTTGCTACCTCTGATGCCAGTCCGCGCGCAAGAGCGTAATCATTTCCCTGCTCCATTTTGAAGGTGATATATGCGCCCGCCTCGTGCTCGATTCCGCTGATACGGTACTCGAGTGCGTGTGCGGCGAGGAATTTGCGGAAGGTTCTGAACGAGCGCGTACCGAGCCACGGGAAGATGCACCACGAATAACCGCCGAGATGGACGATAGAATGCTCGAGCATACCTGTATTTCTTGCGAGGTGGCGTGCTACCTCAAGGCGATGTGCGGCGTTGGGCTTGAGATACGGATAGACCGTATCCTCCTCGAGCACGCGGCGCATTCTCTGCAGTATCTTTGTGTGTATCTCGCCGTAGTCACCCGGCCAGGAAACCTCCATCTTGCCCTCGACGGGCTTGACGTAGATCAGTTTGCGCGCAACGTCGAGCTCTTCGACCTCCCACACTCTGCCCGCGAGTGCAAAGCGGTCACCAACGGGAGGAGGTGTTGTTATCGTACCGATCTCCTCGGATTCGTGGCGGACGGTATAATCCTCGCTGTCCTTGAAGACGGCATAGAATTTGAAGCTTGAGATAAGTCTCTCGCCCGCAAGTCCGACGATCAGCCCCTTTTCCTCCGTCATCTCGATATAATCGTTTTCGATCATTGAGATCATAAGAGTCTTGTAATCCTCCTTCGAGATCCCCGAAAGCGGAGGCAGAGACAGTATGCGCTCGGCAAGTGCTCTCGGTGTCAGCTCGCCGCTTGATGCAAGGACGCTGAGAGTCTGATGGAACGCTAGGCTGAAGGGGAGATTCTTGATTCTCGGAGGCTCGATAAAGCGTTCCTCGATATAAAGCTGAATAATTGCGATAGCGCGGAGCAATTCCCAAGGGAAAAGCTGAGGCAGAGGCGTATTCGGGAGCGGATTTTCCTCGCGGAAGACAAGCATAATCTCGGGAGGCTGTCCGCGTCTGCCCGAACGTCCGAGTCTTTGCAGAAGGCTTGAGACAGAGTTTGGTGATGAATTTTGAACGACCCTTTCGAGTCTGCCGATATCGATCCCGAGCTCCATCGTAACCGTTGCGCAGGTGACTGCGTGGATATCCTCGTCCTTCATCTTCTGCTCGGCTTCCTCTCGGATCGATGCCGAAAGATTTCCGTGGTGGATAAGAAAGATATCCTTATCACCGCGGTTCTTTGCGATCTGACGGAGGGTTGCCGTTACGTATTCGGTCTCCTCACGAGAATTTGAGAAAACAAGGGATTTCTTATCGCGGACGCAATCGTAGATATATTCGTAGCCCGCGTCTATCTGCGCACGTTTGGGTGCTCCGGGCTCTTCCCTGTCCTTCTTTGCGCTGTCTGACTGAAGATGGTCGTCGTTCTGGATATAAAAGTGCTCCATTCCGATGCGCCAACGCAGCTTTTCGGGCGTGGGCTCGGGTACGTCGGTATCTCTGCCGCTTCCCGCACCGAGCCAAGCGGCGGCAAGCGCGGTATCTCCGACTGTTGCGGAAAGTCCGACTCTTCGCGGATGATGTCCGATGAGTCTGCCGAGCCGAGAGAGCTGACAGATGATCTGATTACCTCTGTCCGAGCCCGTGAGGGTGTGGATCTCGTCGATTATTACGAATTCGAGTCCCGAAAAAAGGCGGATGAGGTCATTCGAGCGGTTCATCAGCATAGACTCGAGCGACTCGGGCGTGATCTGCAGGATCCCGCGAGGCTTTTCGAGAAGCTTCTTCTTATGCGATTGCGCGACGTCTCCGTGCCAATGGGTCACGGGAATTCCCGAGATATCGAGCAGTTCCTCGATACGTCCAAACTGATCGTTTATAAGGCTTTTAAGCGGTGCAATATAGAGCACGGCTACGCTTTCGGGTAGGTTGCCCTCAAGCATCGTCAGAATCGGGAAGAAAGCGGCTTCAGTCTTTCCCGATGCCGTGGACGAAGTCAGAAGCAGATTATTCTGCGTGTAGACAAGAGATTCCGCGGCAAGGAGCTGGATCTCGCGGAGAGAATCCCAGGAATGCTGATATATATACTCGCGGATATAATCGGGAAAGCGTTCAAAAACGCTGTCGTTTCTGTCCATAGTGCCCCCTTAAAAATCAATATCCGCGGGATCGAATTTGGATCGAGGCGGTTCAGTTGCCTTGGGTTCGGGAGCTTCGTCGGCGTCGGTTTTAAGCGTAACTGCAGAGCCGACGACGGCATTGAAATCGACGTTCGGGTTCTGCATAAGGATATTGAGCAGGGTCATATAGTCGCGTAGCATTTCGCGGGGTGTGATCATCATATTTGCACCTGCGCGATCGAGGCAGATCTGTACGAATTTAACCTGCTCCTCGCGTGTAATTCGGGGCTCCCATGAAAAATTCTGTCCGTGGAGCAAGGTCATACGAACTACGAGTGCCAAAAGCTCGTCATCCGAAAGTCTTGTCAGTCTGATGACGGGACCGACGAAGTTTTTATGCTGTTCCGATGCAAAACGGCTGTCGCAGAGACGGCTGCGGAGTGCCTCGTAGCTGAAGAGTCCTCGGCGTGAATCCTCGAGGAATTGCGGTGTGCCTCCGAGGACGAGACCGAGATAAGGCGCTCTTCCCTGCAGGGTGTCATTGAACATCGAAAGGATCTTTTCGTAGTTATTTTCTCTCGAAACGCGGTGAGGGATCTTATAAAGATTCACACATTCGTCGATGAAAACAAGCAATCCGCGATAGCCCATTGAACGCGAAAGTGCCGCCCAGAGCTTGAGGAAATCATACCAGTTGTTATCTCCGATGATTGCGGAGACGTCAAAACCGAGCTCGCGGCGCGCTTCGGTCTTGGTTGAAAATTCACCTCGCAGCCAGCGCAGACACGCGGCGGCACGGATATCGTCACCGCGCTGTGTTGCTCTGTAATATTCTCCGATGACGCGCGAAAAATCAAATCCTCCGACGAGGAACTCGATCTCTCTAAGGCTCTCGAAAAGCTTAGCGTCAAGCTTTGCGGAAAACGCGGGAGAATCGGGAGTTATGCCATCCGAGATAAGCTCTCCCTGCAGTGAGAAGACCCATTTTGCAATGATCTTCGGCATTGCGCCTCCGTCGGGAGCCGCCTTCGAGGCAAGATTTTTCATAAGCTCACGGTAGGTTGCAACACCTGCGCCGCCGCTTCCGTAAAGTCTGCGTTCGGGAGAAAGGTCGCAATCAGCCGTCAGAAAATCGCGTTCAAGCGCATAGCCTCTGATAAGCTGCATCAAGAAGCTCTTACCGCTTCCGTAGCGTCCGACGAGGAAACGCATACTTCCGCCGCCCTCGTTCATCAGCTCGAGGTCGGAAAGGAGGGCTTCGATCTCATCGTGTCTGCCTATTGCGATATAGGGCGCACCCGAGCGCGGTACTACGCCCGCGGAAACAGATGCGATCAGCGAGGCGAGTATTCTCTTCGGTATCTTCTGATTTTTGTTATCCGTCATGATTCAGTGCTCCTCTCGTTTCTTCCTCGTAATCCTCGATTACGGCATATCCGCCTCCGACGTCATCGAGCAGTATATCGCCCATAAGGTCGGCGGCGAGGGTATTTATGCGGTCTGCGATTATATCGGGCAGTGATCCCGATTTTGCGGCTATGGCGGCTTGTGCGGAGATATCTCCGTCAAGCGCGGCGATTATGAAGTTCTTCTCTTCCGCGCTGAGGCTGTCGAAGAGAGATTCTGGTTCTTCTTGTACGGGTTCGGGGATCGGTTCCTCGAACTCGACGGATTCTTCGTCATCATCAAAAGCATCGACGAGTCTGCCCGTTGTTTCCCAGGAAAGCTCCTCGATCCTTGCGGCTGACTCAAACGAGAGTCCGCGCGAGGTAGGTTCATAGAGCTTTTCATACTCGGGAATCTCGTTTTCTATGCTCGGATGGAGCGTTCTGATCGGCAATTCTCGATTCAAATACTCGTCGGCGAGCGTTTTGATCTCCGCGGGAAGCGGATTTACCGACAAGCGAGATTTTACGCCGATATGCGCACGGATCCGATTTTCGGCGTATTTAAGGATATCCGTGACTATGAATCTCAATTCGTGCGAATGCGAGAATGAGCAGAATTCGATCTCTATGCGCTTTTTGACTCTCGGACTGCAGAGTGCGCCGGTATATGAATCACGCTGTGTGCGGCTGTCCTGAAGCTTCAGACCCGCAAATTCAAAGGGATGAGCGGGGTCGTTGCATCTTGAAATTATATAAGCAAGTATGCCGTGCATATGCTTTTTATATAGTGCTTGATTCTCACCCGCGGCAAATTTGCTTTTTTTGTAGTTGTAGTTCGAGCAATGGCGGATAAGGAGTGTTGCAAATGCCTCGGAATCTCCCACAGCATCTGCATAAAACTCGCGGAGTCCAGCAGTTGACGGCAAGGAGCTTCCGACCTCGCCGAGGATGTCTCGGGGTGGATAAGTTTTGGCTAACAGACACATATCGAATATCCACTCCGAGAGTTGAACGTCAAGGCGTGGGTATTCACCTCTGTAATTGAGCCACAGCGCGGCAAGAAGATCGATCGATCTCTCACGCGGTAATTTATCCGAAAGGTTTATCGTCTCATAGATGAGAAGGAGGATATAGCTGTATTCGACCGACGGATATCTGCCCGCTCTGATCTCGCTTCTGAACCAGAGATAGTACGCAAGCTGACGGTCGTTGAGCTGTGAATACTGCGGCATATAGGAGAAATAGGGCTCGGCGTTGACCTTCGGGGATGTCTTATTGTAGTAGTACACAGCCGCTTTGCGGAATTGCTCGTAATATGGATACGCGCTGCTCCAAGAGTAGAGTCTGACCGTATGGATAAGCGAGTTTGCGGGCGAATACTCCTCGTCCGGTGCTTTTTTCTTTTCGCTTTCGGCGGTATGGGGATGGATATATCTTTTAATAATGCTTCCCTCGGGGATCTTCTCGCTTCTTGCGGATGACGATTCTGCTCCATCGGGTACGGGTATCTCGATCTCGGCGGCTTCGGTCTGCTTATCGTCAAATACTGCTGCCGGACGCTTCTTCGGGACGAGCGAATCGATGTTCCAGAAATCGTCCATTGCGTCGCGTTTGCTCTTGTCTGCCATATTCCTTCCTCCCTTCCGATCAGGTATCATATCATTATAACTTATTTTTTTGACTCTGTCAATATATTTTAAATTATTTTTCTTCATTTAAAACGAACTTTGTTCGCTATATTTATTATAATTAAATAAAAAACCGATTAAATTTCATTTTCATTGAAAAAAGGTATTGAAATTCGGAAATTTTTGGGGTATAATATAAGTGAATATTTGTAGGGTGACAAGAATAATGCGAACTAGCCCGGGAGCCTTAATTTTTGGCGCTTTTCGGATTGTCGTCCTAGCAAGGTTAATACCTTGCGTCGTCCTCCGCACCAAAAATCACCTAAAAATTTAGGCTCTCGGGTCGGAGATTTTTTGGCTGACAAATATTTGTCAGCAGCAGGCAAACGCCGATGATTGTATATTAATACTATCAAGGCGTTTAACGAACTGATGGCGAATATTTGTCGCCAAAAAACTAGTTCGGATTATTCTTGTCACCCTACCTACAAGGAGGTAACCGATATGCTGGGCAAAAACGCCAATCACGATACAAATTATAATACACGAAAATTCCCTTCGATGTCCGACAGGGACGCGACCATCCGCGAGATCCTCTTCGCTGTTTACGAGGCTCTTGAGGAAAAGGGATACAATCCAATAAGTCAGATAGTCGGTTATATTCTCTCCGAGGATCCTACCTACATCACAAGCCATCGAAACGCGCGCGGACTCATTTCCAAGCTTGACCGCGACGAGCTTCTTGATGCGCTCGCAAAATTCTATTTTTCAGACATAATCAAGAAGTAAGACTTTATGACCCATTACACTCTACTTAAGGACAAGACTTCCCGTGGCAAGTACGGAAGGGTTCTCGCTCTCGGAAGCTTTGACGGATTTCATCTCGGGCACCGCGCGGTCATTGATGCGGCGGTTGCGCTTGCTGATGAGATAGGTGCGGAGCCCGCCGTCTTCTGCTTTGACATTCCGCCCGCTTGCTTTGCTCCCGGAAGCGACGTCAAGGTTCTCGGCGATCCCGAGGAGCGCAAGGCTCTCTTTGCCGCAAGGGGGATTTCTTCTCTCTTTGTTGCTGGATTTTCCGAGCTCCGCGGTCTTGACGCACGCGATTTCATCACCGAGATCCTTATGAAGGAATGCGGTGCGGTAGGCGTTGTCTGCGGTTTCAATTTTGCGTTCGGAAAGAACCGCGCGGGCACTCCTCTGCTTCTACGCGATTATTTCAAGGATCGCGTGATCACGCTCGACCCGATATTTTGCGGCGATCAGCCCGTAAGCTCAAGCAGGATCCGTACCGCTGTCAAAGACGGGGACATGCATCTTGCAAGAACGATGCTCGGCAGAAATTACGCAATCGAATGTGCCGTTTCCGAGGGACGTCACGACGGACGGAAGCTTGGCTTCCCGACTCTCAATCAATTTCCGGACAGCCTGCGCGCGATCCCCGCGTTCGGTGTCTATATCACAAAAACGACCCTTGACGACGGACGTGTTTTCCCGTCGGTCTCGGACATCGGACTGGCTCCCACGCTCGACTCGAGCGGACGGATCCGTATCGAGACCCATCTGCTTGACACTGTGCTTGAGGAGACTCCTAAGACTATCCGCGTGGAATTCATTGAGCACACGCGGGGCGAGATGGTCTTCGACGGTATTGATGCTCTCAAAGCCCAGATCACACGCGATGCGGACAATGCACGTGCTTATTTCAAATCATACAAATAATTTTCTGTGAGAAAATATGAAACTGTTCTCTTCTATCCGCCGCGGGGCGGCTTTGCTACTCTCCGCGGCTTTATTAATTTCATTATTTTTATTAATAATTCCTACTTCGGCAAAGTCATTCGAGGAGATCCCGATAGAGAACGCCGAGGCGGTATATTTATATAATATCGAAAACGACCGGGTTCTCGTCAGTCAGAATATCGATAAGAGGATCCAACCCGTATCGACTGTGAAGATTATGGCGGGGCTTATTGCCACCGAAATGCTCTCCGAGAGGCTTGACGACGTTGTGGTTGTCACAGCGGCAATGATCGAGGGCGTTACAGGACAGCATTATAATATCAATCCCGGTCACAATCTTTCGATGCGCGATCTGCTGTATCTTGCCTTTTGCGGCGGATGCCACAGGTCGATCAATATTCTGGCGTACGTCATTTCGGGCAATCTTCCGAATTTCATTACCCTTATGAACACGCGCGCAAAAGAGCTCGGGATGACCGAGACCTTTTATGCCAACGCGACGGGTATGCACAGCGATTCGATGTATACGACAGTTCAAGACATTGCAAAGCTTTGTCTTGCCGCCGCAGACAATGCGCTCCTTATGCAGATCACGACCGCGAGCGAATACACTACCGAAAAGCTCGGCGAGAAGAATTTTACCTTTGAAAACCGCAACTACCTTGTCGGAACGGGATATACTCCGAGATATTTCAACTCTCTTTGCCACGGTCTTGCCGCTGGAAGCACTATTGAAAGCGGCTACTGTGCCGCAACTATCGCTGACGACGGTGAGCTTTCATACGTTTGTATCGTTATGGGAGCGAAGACCGACGAGGATGGAACAATCTATTCCTATTCCCTCGTAAACGATCTTGTCAAGTGGGCGTACGACGCTTGGGGATACATCGAGGTCATTTCGGCGGGTACTACCGTTTGCGAGATGCCCGTCACCATGTCGATGGATATCGACAACGTGCTTGTTATTCCGAGCAGGAGCGTCAGCGTTTACCTTCCGAAATCGACGGTACTCGGTACAGATATCACCTACAGCCATACGCTGAATTCGGAAAAACTTCAGGCTCCCGTTGCCGAGGGGGCGCACGTCGGTCTCATCACAGCCTACAGCGACGGCAAGGAGATCGCAACAGTCGAGCTCGTTACCAAAACGTCGGTTGCGCAGAGCGAGGTCCTGTACGCCCTGACAAGGATCAAGGAGATCTCACAAAGCCGCGTTTTTATCGCTTCGGTTGCATTTGCTATAGTATTCACTCTTCTTTATATCATAATCAAGGCAGTCATACGCGGAACTGCTTCAAACAAGCGTTATAAACGTCGGTAATTAGTTCAACTTTTGTTGTAAATCACCTCATTCGAGTATTATTTACAAATTCTGTATTGACAAATCGCGCCAAATATAGTATAATATGCGTGACAAGTATGTCCGCTTATTATCCACTTACTTATTTGGAGGCAAATTTATTATGTTTGAACAATTCAAAGAGCTGCTTATCGAAGAATTTCAGGTTGAAGAGGATAAGATCACTCTCGACGCTGAACTTTCGGGCGATCTTGCTATCAATTCCATCGAACTCGCTGAGCTCATCCTTCGCTGCGAGGAGACCTTCGGAATTGAGATCCAGGAAGACGAGATGCACAAGTTCGTAACCGTTGGCGACGTCGTTGAGTATCTCAATACTCTTGAAAAATAATCATCTTTGTTTTGAAAAAGCATCAAGGAGACACCTTGATGCTTTTTTCTTGTCATAATAAAACTGCACCGGAAATATTCTTTAGGGAGGTGATTGTTATGAATTATTCCCTAAAGAATCAAGTTCTTGCAAATTCATTATTTATTGCAGTCTTTTCTGCGCTTTTCATCGTTTACTGTGCCGTTACTTCTTCTCTGCTGTCGGACACGGATGAGGCGCAAAGTGCATCTGTCGATGCGGAAAGAAGGAAAGTCATACTGCTTGATCCGGGGCACGGCGGCGAAGACGGGGGTGCAGTCGGGGTCAGTGGAGTCCTTGAAAAAGATCTGAATCTGATGATATCAACGACGCTTTACGATCTTTTCCGCTTTTCGGGGTACGACGTCAGAGCTACGAGGGACGAGGACGTTATGCTTTACGATCGCAACGCAGATTACAAGGGTAAGAAAAAGATCCTCGATCTTGCGGCGCGACTTGAGATCGCCAACAGCACGATGCCGGATCTTTTCGTCGGAATACATATGAATTCTTTTCCGCAGGAAAAATACTCGGGGCTTACCGTTTACTATTCGCCGAACAAGCCGCAGAGTCTTGATGCCGCAGAGGCTTTGCGCAGTGACGTTATACGCTGTCTTCAGCCTGACAACAAGAGAGAGCTAAAGGCGGCGGGGAGCAATATTTATATCCTCAACCGTATCGAATATCCCGCGATACTTATCGAATGCGGTTTTCTGTCCAACAGTGCGGAATGCAATATGCTTTCGGATGCGGAATACCGACAGCGGCTTTCATTTGTAATATTCTCCTCTCTTTCCGCTTTTCTTGAAGAATGACCTTGAAAAAGGTGAAAAAATATTGTATAATGTATAATAAGAAAGAATGCGAAAGGTAAAACACGATGAAATGGTTTATTGCGTCCGATATCCACGGATCCGCTTATTATACAAAAAAGCTTATTGACGCATACGCGCGCGAGAATGCGGACAGGATGATCCTTCTCGGCGACATTCTCTATCACGGTCCGAGAAACGATCTGCCGCTTGAATATGCACCCAAAGAAGTGATCTCGATGCTCAATCCGCTTGCGTCAGAGATTATTTGCGTCAGAGGAAACTGCGACGGAGAGGTTGACGATATGGTTCTCGACTTCCCCGTTCTTGCCGAATACGCGATCATTTCCGACGAATCGCTCGGAGGTAACGTCATTTTTGCAACGCACGGTCATCATTTCAATGCGGAAAAGCTTCCTAAACTTAAATCGGGAGATATTCTCCTGCACGGGCACACGCATATTCCCTGCTTTGAGGAAGTAAACGGAATCAGGATCGTCAATCCCGGCTCGGTTTCGATACCCAAGGCGGACAGCGAACATTCATATATGATATTTGATAGCGGAAGCTTCGAGAGAAAAACTCTTGACGGCGACGTTTTATCCATACACAATATAGAGGATTGACAAAATGAAAGGCTTGAAAACAGTTTATATATGCTCCACCTGCGAGTATGAAAGCCCTAAATGGATGGGGAAATGCCCTAAATGCGGTGCTTGGAATTCTTTTGTTGAGGACGTTATGGACACCTCTCCTCAGTCAAAGCAGCCGGAGTCGAAGCACAGCTACAGCGTTGGCGGCGACACGCACGCAACGCCGATCGATCAGCTTGAGGCGGACACCTGCATCCGATCGCTGACGGGTCTCGGCGAGCTTGACCGCGTTCTCGGCGGCGGACTTGTCAAGGGTTCTGTTGTTCTGCTGACCGGTGAGCCCGGAATCGGTAAATCCACTCTTCTGCTCCAGATCAGCGGCATTCTCGGCGGTACGCGCAGAGTTCTTTATATCTCGGGAGAGGAATCTAGCGGTCAGCTCAAGCTTCGCGCGGCTCGTCTCGGTGTTAAGGGCAAGGATCTCCTGGTTCTGACCGAGACCAACATTGACAAGATCCTCAAGGAATGTGATCACGTCAAGCCCGACGTTCTGATAGTTGACTCGATACAGACCATGTTCTCTCCGCTCTCGGCTTCCTCTCCCGGAAGCGTTTCGCAGGTGCGCGAGAGTGCTCTTTCCTTCATCTCCAAGGCAAAAAACGACGGTATTTCGGTAATTCTTGTCGGTCACGTCAACAAGGAGGGCTCGATTGCGGGTCCGAAGATACTCGAGCATATGGTCGATGCCGTTCTCTGCTTCGAGGGTGAGCATCAGCAGGCTTACAGGATCATCCGCTCGGTCAAGAACCGTTTTGGCTCGACGAACGAGATCGGCGTATTCGAGATGACGGACAAGGGTCTTTGCGAGGTTCCGAATCCATCCGAGGTCCTGCTTGCAGGCAGACCGAAGAAGGTCTCGGGCAACTGCGCACTTTGCACCATCGAGGGCACTCGCCCTCTGATTGCTGAGGTTCAGGCACTTGTTACGGCAACCTCTTTCCCCTCACCGAGAAGAACCGTCAACGGTATGGATTACAGCAGGATCTACCTCATCCTCGCGGTTCTCGAGAAAAGGCTTGGTCTTAAATTCTCCGCGAACGACGTTTATATCAACGTTATTGGTGGTATGCGGCTTGACGAGCCCGCGTCCGATGCGGCGGCGGCTCTCTCGCTCATATCATCGATCACCGACAAGATCGTTCCCGACGATCTGCTTGCGATAGGTGAGATCGGTCTTGCGGGCGAATGCCGAGCGGTATCAAACCTTGAGAGCCGCGTAAAAGAGGCTGAGAGGCTCGGATTCAAGCGCATCATAATTCCCTACCGAAATATTGAAAAGCGTCCGATAGACACTTCTGTGAGCCTCATACCGATCAAGAGCGTTTACGAGATGCTTTCCTTCCTTGCGGGCGGTAAAAAGGAGACGGCAGAATGAACTCCGAGGATATGCTTATAAAGCCGATAGCCCATATTCATTGCGGATATAAGGAAAAATTCGGTATCCCGAGGCAGAGTGGGCTTGTCGAGGCTGTCGAGTCACAGATCATTTTTCTCCCCGAATACAGGAATCCCGACGCATTCAGAGGGCTTGAAGGTTATTCGCATCTCTGGCTTCTTTGGCAGTTTTCAAAGGCTGTCCGTGATTCCTGGTCGCCGACCGTACGTCCTCCGAGGCTTGGCGGAAACACAAGAATGGGCGTTTTCGCGACAAGATCGCCATTCAGACCGAATCCGATCGGTCTTTCGTCGGTAAAGATCGTTTCAGTTGAGCTTGATACCCCGAAAGGTCCCGTTATCACGGTTTCGGGCGCTGATCTCCTCGACGGCACACCGATCTATGATATAAAACCATATCTTGCCTACACAGACTCGCATCCCGAGGCTTTGAGCGGGTTTGCGCTGACTTCGGACGCGCCGAAGGTTGGGGTCAGTTTTGCTGATTCGGTCACCGATAAGCTATCGGACGAGCTGAAAACAGCGATCACCGAGATACTTGCCGAGGATCCCCGTCCCGGATATCAGGACGATCCCGATCGGGTGTACACCTTCAAATTCGACCAATTTGAGGTATCATTCAAGGCTACCGACGGATCTATAACGGTTACAGATATTCAATAACAAAAAGCTATCCGAAAAGGATAGCTTTTTATATATACTTTTTGATCTTATAATATCCCGATAACGGTGAGGAAATGAGCCGTCTGCCTCCGATATTCATCGCTTTCTTATTGATATGTGATATATGGGCGGAGACTGCGCTCTTCTTTCCGTGGACGTCGCCAATACACTTTTCGATTATCTCCTCTGCGGGTACCGATCTTTCAGCTTCAGCGACAAGAAGCGAGAGGATCGATCTTTCCGTGGGTGTCAGAGAAAGATCGTATCCGAGAAGAAGGACCTTGCCGAGCTTTCCGAAGAGAACGTCGTTATAGGAAAAGAAGGCTTCGTCGGATGAATATGCCGAAAGCATCTCAAGAAGCTTCGGATCTTCGTAATCGCGGAAATGGAATGAATTCCCGAGCTGATAGCGTCCGACCGTAAAGATCGGTAGCTCCGGATTCAGCGAAAGGATCAATCCCGGCGGTGTATTCCCAACGATCAAGATCGCCTCGGCATCCGCCGCATAGCTTCTTATCCCGACCTCTGCGGGCGGGACGGCTTCAAGCGTTAATCCGCGGTCGCGGAAGTAATTATGTACCGTTTGTCTCTCTCCAACGTCGTAGCAATAGAATAATATCATTGTTCGACGTTTCCGTAATAAGGAATACCCGACGCAGCCATTGGCTCGGCTTCCCTTACTCCGTCCGCGTGCGGACGCTCTCCGTAAGAAAACTTTATCGGTGCTGCAAACGCATTTTCGCTCGTATCACCCTCGAACACCGGACGGAAAAAGCGTCCGCTTACGATAATATGATCGATCAGGGTGATATCAAGAGTTGAGAGAATACTCTTCAAGTGCACGGAGAAATTATGATCTTCATCCGAGGGATATGGAACGCCGTTCGGATGATTGTGTATCAGTATTATCGATGATGCGTTCTTTTTGATCGCCTTTTCGATAATGGTCCTCGCCGAGACGCGGACAGAATTGACCGCGCCTTCGGCAAGCATGACAGTATCAAGAAGCATCATTTTGTTGTCAAAAAGCATAGCGTAGAGCTTTTCGACAGAAACACCGATATAGAGCTTTACCGCGTAAGTTCCGACCTTTTTCAAGGTATCGTAAATAAACGGTTGATCACGGTTGCCCAGAGCGTATCTTTGCCACGCAGCAGCCATAAGCTTTATCAGCGTTGCCGCATTCTCTCCGATACCCTCGACACCGCATATCTCTTCAAAATCCGCATCAAATACGCCATGATACGAACCGAATCTTTCAATCAGTCTATGAGAAAGCTCGTTGACGTCTCTTCTCGGAATTGCATAAAACAGAGCGAGCTCGAGCACCTCGTGATCGCTGAATCCATCGAGTCCGCTTGCGAGGAATCTCTCTTTCATCCTCTGGCGGTGACCCGCGTGAATTACGCTACCGGTACTCATAATTTAGCGTTTGCGGTCTTCAGGATAACGTCGTGAGATCCACCCTCGACGATACTTGTAGAGGAAACGAGCGTGATTCTCGCGTTCTTCTGAAGGTCGGGTATGGTGATCACACCGCAGTTGCACATAGTGGATTTAACCTTATAAAGGCTCTTTGCGACGTTGTCGCGGAGCGAGCCCGCGTAAACGACGTAGGAGTCGACGCCCTCCTCAAATCCGAGACCGGACGCGCCGCCGAGGTCGTATCTCTGCCAGTTACGCGCGCGGTTTGAGCCCTCGCCCCAGTATTCCTTAACGTACTGACCGTTGACGAAGAGCTTGTTTGTGGGGCTTTCGTCGAATCTTGCAAAATATCTGCCGAGCATCATAAAGTCTGCACCCATTGCGAGTGCGAGAGTCATATGATAGTCGTGAACGATACCGCCGTCCGAGCAGATCGGAACGTAGATACCAGTCTCCTCGAAATACTCGTCACGTGCGGCTGCTACCTCGATAAGGGCGGTAGCCTGTCCGCGTCCGATACCCTTCTGCTCACGGGTGATGCAGATGGATCCGCCGCCGATACCGACCTTGACGAAATCTGCGCCTGCCTCTGCGAGGAAGCGGAAACCTTCGCGGTCAACTACGTTACCCGCGCCAACCTTAACGGTGTCGCCGTACTTCTCGCGAATGAAATCGAGGGTCATCTTCTGCCAGCAGGTAAAGCCCTCGGAGGCGTCGATGCAGAGTACGTCTGCACCCGCCTCAACAAGTGCGGGAACTCTTTCCTTATAGTCACGGGTATTGATACCTGCGCCGACCATAAATCTCTTCTGGCTATCGAGCATTTCGAGGGGATTGTCCTTATGCTCGGAATAGTCCTTGCGGAATACGAAGTACATAAGGTTACCATTTGCATCAACGATAGGAAGCGAATTGAGCTTATGGTCCCAGATGATATCGTTTGCTTCCTTAAGAGTGGTCTCTGCAGGAGCTGTGATAAGCTTCTCAAGGGGAGTCATAAACTCGGAGACCTTAACATCGGTCGACATACGGGATACGCGGTAGTCACGGCTTGTAACAATACCAACAAGTTTGCCGCTGCCTGTTCCGTCAGCGGTAATAGCGATGGTATTATGACCGTTACGGCGGACGAGCTCGAGAACGTCCGCAAGAGTATTATCCGGAGTAAGATTGGAATCGCTTACAACGAATCCTGCCTTATAGTTCTTGACTCTTGCAACCATTGCGGCTTCCTTCTCGATGGTCTGTGCGCCGTAGATAAAGGACATTCCGCCCTCTCTTGCGAGAGCGATAGCCATCCTATCGTCGGATACCGACTGCATAATTGCAGATACCATAGGAATATTGAGAGAGATCGCAGGCTCCTCGCCTTTTCGGAACTTAACAAGAGGGGTCTTGAGCGATACGTTAGCAGGGATGCAATCGGGTGACGTGTATCCGGGAATAAGAAGATACTCGCTGAATGTACGCGAGGGTTCCTTGTAATAATATGCCATTATTTCACTTCCTTTAAATTAATCAAAATTTTTCAATAGCCGGACCTCAACAAGACCCGGCTATACCTATACTATCCGATGACTCAGATATACTTTTTAAGAGCTTCGGGAATCTCGTCCTCTGCCAGAGAAACGGTAGCAACGATGTTCATCTTATAGCGGTCAGCGAGCTCGTCGAGGTGATGAGCGCACTTCTCGAAGGATTCAACATCGCCGTTGCAGATACGGAGAGTTCCGTCGATGTAAAGATCGGTAACGTCATGGTTGCCTGCAAGAACGCCTGCAACAAAGCCGTAAAGCTGAGATGCGCCGTAGAGATAGTACTCGTCTACGTTGATAAGTCTGCAGCGATAATTTACGTCATAGCGAAGCTTGATACCCTTCTCAAGGCATACAACGCAGCCGTTGGATGTTTCAAGGGTCTCATTGATCATATTGATGAGAGCTTTGGTCTTTCCGGAACCTTTTTTTCCGACAATTAATTTGAGCATTTTAACCTCCTGGAAGTTGGGTGATTATAAATCTTTATAATATTATACAATAGTTTTCCGATAAAATCAAGACTATTTTTGACGAAAACCGCACAAATTTTAATTTTTTAGAGTCTTGCACGGAGTTCTGCGGTCATTTCCTCGTAGCCGGGCTTACCAAGAAGAGCGAACATATTTTTTTTATATGCCTCAACGCCGGGCTGATCGAAGGGGTTGACGTCAAGAACGTAGCCCGAAACAGCACACGCGAGCTCGAAGAAATAGATCATATAGCCGAGAGAACGGGGGCTTCTGTCAGCGAGTCTGAGAACGATATTGGGTACTCCGCCGTCAACGTGAGCAAGAAGAGTGCCGTTCATAGCGGTGCGGTTTACCTCTGCCATAGGCATACCCGAGAGGAAATTGAGCCCGTCGATATTTGCGGGATCGTTCGGCACCTTTGCCTCACTATCGGGAGTTTCTACAGAAAGAACGGTCTCGAAGATGGTGCGCAGACCCGACTGAACGTACTGACCGAGGGAGTGGAGATCGGTCGAGAAGATTACAGAAGAAGGATAAAGTCCCTTGCCGTCCTTACCTTCGCTTTCGCCGTAGAGCTGCTTCCACCACTCGCAGAACATCTGCTCATAGGGCTCGTAGCCTACGAGGATCTCGGTGACCTTACCCTTGCGGTAGAGGATATTGCGGAGAGCGGCATATCTGTAAGCATCGTTGGTATAAACGTCGCCCGAGGAAAGCGCGGTCATAGCGTCAGCAGCGCCGCTCATAAGCTCGTCGATATCGATGCCCGATACTGCAATGGGAAGAAGTCCGACTGCGGAGAGGACCGAGAAGCGTCCGCCGACGTCATCCGGGACCACGAAGGTCTCGTAGCCCGCATCGGTCGAGAAGGATTTCAGAGTTCCGCGTGCCTTATCGGTGGTAACAAAGATACGCTCCTTTGCGCCTTCCTTGCCGTACTTGTTTTCAAGCCAAGCGCGGAAGTATCTGAAGGCAACCGCGGGCTCTGTTGTCGTGCCCGACTTGGAAATTACGTTGATGCAAACGTCGCGTCCCTCACAGATGGCAAGAAGCTCATCAAGGTCGCTGCCGCTGATATTGCATCCCGAGAAGTAGATATCGGGAGTATCCTTCTTGAGAAGGTTGTATCTGGGGGAACGCAGGAATTCAACGACTGCGCGGGAGCCAAGATATGATCCGCCGATGCCGATAACGATAAAGACGTCGCAGGACTTCTTGATCTTCTCTGCTGCGGTCTTGATTCTTGCGAATTCTTCTTTGTCGTAGTTTTCGGGAAGAGTGAGCCAGCCGAGCATTTCGGAGCCCTTGCCCGTTCCCGCTCTGAGGGAAGCTGCAGCCGCGTCTACCTCGGGGGCGATCGCAGCTATTTCTTCTTCTGTGATAAAGGGTTTGATAAACTTATCATCAAGTTTCAGTGCCATGTAAATGTCCATCCTTGGAATATATTTTTACTTATATATTGTATCACAAAATTCCGCAAATTTCAACACTATTTTTCGTTATTCGTCAAGAAATCAGCATAAAACAAATTTTTTAAGCATAAAAAGCAACAATTCGAGAAAGGATATGCGTTCCGCAGACTCGGAAATCACTATTTCCGCCTCACCGATAGGTTCGGAATCAAGCGTTAACCGAACACTTCCGATTCTGTCTCCTTTTGCAACCGGCGCGTTCACTTCTTCGGGAATAACGACCTCTGCCGTGACCTTCGAAGCCGATCCTTTGGGAACAAGTATAGAGATACCCTGTGTTTCGCAACCTATACTTTCGCGGTTTCCGCCGAGGAGCTTTATCTCGCCGAGCGCTTGAGGCTCATAGGTATAAAGCGAATAATTTGCAAATCCCCAATCGAGGAGCTTTTTGGCTTCGGCATTTCTGACATCGCGGGTAGGAGATCCCATAATGACCGCGATCAGGTGCATTCCGTCGCGCTTTGCGGTTGCGCTGATACAGAATTTCGCCTTTGAGGTAGAACCCGTTTTAAGTCCTGTTGCACCCTTATAAAAGCGGACGAGACGGTTTGTGTTGGTAAGTCCGAATTCGCCGTTGCGAACGGTATCCATCCAGATTGAGCTGTATTCAAGGATCTTTTCGTGGCGGATAAGTTCGCGGGACATTATGGCAATATCGCGCGCAGAGGTGACGTGATTCGTTACGGTATCGTCGAGACCGTTGGTGTTCTCGAAATGCGTATTATTCATACCGAGTTCTGCGGCGCGTGAGTTCATCATTGAAACGAAGGATTCCTCGCTTCCGGCTATCGCCTCGGCGAGGACCACGGCAGCATCGTTCGCTGATGCGATTATAACCGATTTAAGAAGATCCTCGGTGCTCATCTGCTCGCCGACCTCGAGAAAGACCTGTGTTCCGCCCATTGAAGCAGCGTGATCGGATGCCGTGAGCATTTGGTCGAGGGTGATCGTCCCCCTCTCGATCGCTTCCATTGTAAGCAAGAGTGTCATCACTTTTGTGACCGATGCGGGCGGGAGTGATTCGTCTGCGTTCTGCTCATACAGGACTCTTCCCGTTTCCGCCTCCATAAGCAATGCGCTTTTGCAATCGAGTGGGGCTAATTCGGGGATATTCTCCTCCCACGGTGCGGCGTATGAATTAAGGCAGCAGATATATGAGAAAAGCATAATGATCCAGAGCATATTCGCTATCCAGAGTATCCAGAGCCTTCTGCGGTCAAGGTTATTATAAAAACGCGATAAGAGATCAAGTACTTTCATTATTATTCACCTTCCTTTGCATTTGATTATATGCTCGGATGTGAAAAAATATGAAGCTTGCGTAAAACAAGCTTCATAAATATTAAAAAATACCGAAAAGTATCATTCCGATCGTATTGATCGCAAGGTTTGCAAAGATATGAACGATCCAGGCGGGGTAGACGGTCTTGCACTTGATATCAAGCAGATTGAGTATCACGCCGCCGACGAAGAGAGCGAAAATGATAAGCGCAGTAAGTCCGAAGGAATACCAGCCGATCATCATTGTGACGTGATAGAGTGCAAAACATATCGCGCTGAATATGCACGCCGCTTTCTCGCCGATCTTTTCAGACAGTCCGATAAATCCGAAGCCGCGGAAGATGAATTCCTCGAGGAAGGAATTGCAGACGGCGATATAGAGAGCGACAAAAATAAAATTCTGCTTCGTAACACCTATCTCGTCAAGAGAGGATGTGATATTCGAAAGATCAAAGTATTTGCCGAGAAGAAAATACGCGCCGATGATGAAAGCATACATAATGACGCCGAAAAGGAGCATCGGGAGCAGGGTCTTTCTGTTCGGCTTGAAGAAGCGAAGGATGGACGTTTCTTTGCGGACAAGAATAAGCGAGATCGGAATTATCACAAAAAGTGCCAGCTTTATTGCGGCTTTGACGAAATATGTTGGAGTAAAAATCAGCTCGATCGCGGACATTGCAATGCAACACGCCGCAAGAGCTATCATATATGGCAAAGCTACGGGAAGTTTTCCCGTAGCTTTTGAAGTAATGGTCTTTTTCATTTAGTTTGCAATGAACTTATATACCGTCTCGGTCTTGTACTCTTCTCCGGGACGGAGGACGGTATTGGTGAAGTTTTCGTGATTTACAGAGTCGGGCATTGCCTCGGTCTCAAGGCAGAATGCCGCGCGCTTGATCTGCCGCTCGCCGCCTCTGAAGGGGAATTCCTTGTTTCCGAGGAAATTGCCGCTGTAGAGCTGTACGGCGGGCATATCGGTATAGGTCTTAAGAGTTACGAGACCGTCGGGGGACTTAACGCAAACTCTTTCGTGCATTCCCTCTCCGCGGTCGGTAAATACGACGCAATGGTCGAGTCCGCCGCCGAGTGTGATATCCTTATGAGTGCCGAGGATTCCCGCGCTCAGATACTTTTCCTCTCTGAAATCAAAAGGAGTGCCGTCGACGGATGCGATCTCGCCCGTGGGGATGAGGGTATCATCGGTGGGGATGTATCTGTCCGCGTCAAGCTTTATGCGGTGGGTGTAGACAGTGCCCGAGCCCATAAGATTAAAGTAGACGTGATTGGTGAGGTTGACGGGAGTTGCCTTATCGGTTACAGCGTAGTAAGTGAGGGAAAGCTTGGATTCGGTCAGAGTATACTTAACAGAATACTCAAGCTTGCCCGGGTAGCCCTCTTCACCGTCGGGAGATACCGCAGAGAAAGTAATGCAGTCATCTCCGAGGACGGTATCATAAATCTTCTTGTCAAAGCCGATCTTACCGCCGTGGAGGTGATTTACGCCGTTGTTGCAGTAAAGCTCGTAATCCTTACCGTCAAGAGTGAATTTGCCCCTGCAGATACGGTTTCCGACACGTCCTACGACCGCGCCGAGATAGCCGTCGGCGTTCATATAGGATTCGAGGGTATCGTATCCGCGGACAAGATCGCGGACCTCGCCGTTTTTCAGAGTCAGACGGATTCGGATGATGGTTGCGCCGTAATCCGAAAGTGTGACCTCGAGATTATCGTTCTTCAGTATGTAGAGAGATACCTCTCTGCCTTCGATTTCACCGAAACGCTTCTTTTCGATCATATCCGTCACCTTAATCTGAGTAGCCGTTGGGGTTCATAGTCTGCCAGCGGTCTACATCCTTGCACATACGCTCGATACCGTACTTTGCCTGCCAGCCGAGGATCTCCTTGGCGCGGGTAGGATCAGCATAGCACTCTGCGATATCGCCGGGACGGCGGGGATCGATAACGTAGGGTACCTTCTTTCCGCTTGCCTTCTCGAATGCCTTAACGATATCGAGAACCGAATATCCGACGCCGGTACCGATATTGTAATACTCGGTGCCCGTAACGGCGGTTGCTCTGTTGAGAGCCGCAAGATGCGCCTGCGCGAGGTCTACTACGTGGATATAGTCGCGGACGCCCGTACCGTCATGGGTGGGATAATCGTCTCCGAAAACGTGGAGCTTATCGCGCTTGCCGATAGCTGTCTGACTGATATAAGGAAGGAGATTGTTCGGGATGCCCTTGGGGTCCTCACCGATAAGTCCCGATTCGTGTGCGCCGATGGGATTGAAATAACGAAGGATGGAAACGCTACTCAGCTCGCCCGCATCGCAGATATCCTTAAGCATTCTTTCGATAACGAGCTTGGTCTCGCCGTAGGGATTGGTCGTCGAGAGCGGGAAATCCTCGCGGATCGGAACCGTCTCAGGTGAGCCGTAAACGGTGGCGGAGGATGAGAATACTATTGTTCCGACGCCGTTCTCAGCCATTGCGCGAATGAGATTGAATGTTGCGTCAAAATTGTGGCTATAGTAGCGGAGGGGCTGTGCGCAGGATTCGCCTACAGCCTTGAGTCCCGCAAAATGGATGACCGAGTCGATCTCGTTTTCAGCAAACACCTTGCGTGTTGCTTCAAGGTCAAGAAGGTCGCAAGCATAGAGCTTCGGTCTCTTGCCCGCGATCTTTTCGATTCGATCGATAACCTCGGGCTTGCTGTTTGAAAAATTGTCGATGATGATAACCTCGCGGCCTGCCTCGATAAGCTCGACCACTGTGTGTGAGCCGATGTAGCCGGCTCCGCCTGTGACAAGAACAGCCATTTTCTTTTACCTCTGTATTTTGATTAAATATATTTCTTTACGATCTCGCGCATACGGGGCATCTTCTTTTCCATATCGCGGACGAGAGCAAACTGATTGCGTGCGCGGTCGAGATTGTGCTGAGGATAGTGGATCCTGAAATAAGTATCGCCGTTCAGATAGTCGGTAAGGAAGCGGATACCCGTTTCAAGCGTGATAATGAGCGCGCCCATAGGAAGCTCTATGATTTCTTCCTCGGAGAGCGAGCCCTCAAGTCCGCCGACAAAGCCCTTTGCAAATGCATCAAAGGCATCCTCTCTCATATAGACCTTGGAGAGATCGGTCTCGTCCTCCGCTGCACTCGATGCACCGAAGCGGATCGCGTCTCCGAAATCGAAGAGCACAGAGCCGGGCATAATGGTATCAAGGTCAATAACACATACAGGCTCGCCTGTCTTCGAATCCATAAGGATGTTGTTAAGCTTTGTATCGTTATGTGTAACGCGGAGCGGAATGGTTCCGTCGGCGATCTTATCCATAATATAGGAGCAGACCTCGCTATGATCGAGAACGAAAGCGATATCCTCGGGGATCGAAGCGGCTCTTCCCGCAGCGTTCTTCTCGAGCGCGATCTTGAAATCGTTTAGTCTAGAGGTAGTATTATGGAAATTAGGAATGGTCTCCTTGAGTGCGCCTGCATCGTAATCGGCAAGCTGCATCTGGAAGTGTCCGAAAGCTCTGCCTACGCGCTCAAGAAGCTCGGTTGATTCTGCACTCTGGAAGCAATCGACTCGGTCTACATACTTATAAAGGCGCCAGCATCTGCCCTCTTCATCCTTATAATAATAGAGTCCCGTTTCCGCACAGTAAAAATTCAGAGTTCCGCGCATAGGATCCTTGCCCTCCGCCTCGAGCTTCTTACGAATGTGAGAGGTTACGCCAACGATATTGTTCATAAGGATATCGGTGTCCTTGAAGATGCTTGTATTGATGTTCTGGAGAACGTATTTTTCTCCGTCCGAGCAATAGATAAAGTAAGTTGAATTGATATGTCCGACCTTGCACTCGCAGAGATCAACGGGCTCGGACGGGATATTGAATTTCTTTGCTAATTCGAGTATTTCTCTCATGATATATTAAATAGACCTCCATAAATCTGCTGAATATAAGCCGCTATCGATCATCTCGCGGATCTTGCCCTCGAGTCCCGCTCTGTCGGCGGCATAGGTTACGCCGTACCAGCGCGAGGGAGTGGGGCATACTTTGACGGTTGCGACGCCTGCCTGCATTGCGAGCGAAGCGACCGAGGGAAGATAAAACTCGCTCTTCATCGGATCCTTGAGGTTGCCGAGGAAGTTTTTGAATTCCTTTTCAGCGAAATCGAAGACCTCGGGGGTGAAGCCGAAAAAGTTCATAGATGAGATACTGTCACCCGCTACGGGAGTCCAGACACCGTCCTCCTCGAATTCCGCATCATCTCCCGCGGGACGGATGGCAGTTCGCTCGGTGATATCGATCAGCATACCGTTTTCGTCCGCGTTACAGATGCCTCTTGAAACAGTGCCGTTTTCGGTAAGCGTATTTGAAAGCTTGTAGCCCGCCATAGCGAACTGCATAGGCTTTGTATTCTTGAGGAATTCCGCCATTATGCGGTAGGATTCCGCGCCGTAAAAATCATCGGCGTTGATGGTTGCAAAGGGGTCGCTCACGCAATGCCTTGCGGCAAGCATAGCGTGACCAGTACCCCAAGGCTTTACTCTTCCATCGGGAACCGAGAAAGGCGCGGGAATATCGGTCATCTCCTGGAAGGCGTACTCGACCTTCACGTGCTTCTCGACGCGGCTTCCGACTGTCTCACGGAAGATCTCGAGATTTTCTTTCTTAATTACAAAAACGATCTTATCGAAGCCTGCCTTGATGGCATCGTAGCAGGAATAGTCAATAATGAATTCGCCCGATGGTCCTACGGGTGTTATCTGCTTCATTCCTCCGAAGCGAGAGCCCATACCTGCGGCTAAAATAACGAGTGTCATAGATTTACCCACACTTTCGCATTATATTACCATTATATTATATAACAAAATAGGAAATATGTCAATACAAACGGAGAAAAATATAGACTTAACTTTTCTTTTTTCGTTGAATTTGATATTGCAATTATTACTCGGATATGATATAATATAGCAAATAGTGTTTCATTTGAGACATTTTTGGGTGATTATATGAAAACTGATTACAAAAACACGATACTTTCGCAAAATTTATTTTCGGGTTGCGACCGAGAACTGATCGAGCGGACCGTAATATCCCGAGGCGTGCTCCGCTCATTCAGATCGGGTGAGGAGATGGTTTCCGAGCATTCTCCCGCTGTCGGAGTATTGCTTTCGGGGCGCGGAGTCATTTATTCGGCTGACAAAGAGCGCCAGACCATTCTCCGTTTTATCTCTCCCGGAAATGCAGTCGGCGTTGCAAGTCTGTTTGCCGCAGAGCCGCCCGCAACGAGGATATTTGCCTGCGGAGACGGAAAAAGCGAGATGTTCTTCATCGGGCGTGAAGCCTTTGAAGATCTTCTTTCGGCAGAAATCGACGGCAAATTCAGAACTAATCTGATTTGTTTTCTTGCCGACAGAGTCTCCTTCCTCAATTCGAGGATCGATACCGTGACCGCGGGAAGTGCCGAAAGAAAGCTCGCTTTGTTCATAAAAAACTCTCCGATAAGCAGTGACGGTGAGATCGGGCTCGGTATGTCGATGACAGCACTTGCGCACGCGCTTGACATTGGAAGAGCCTCGCTCTACCGAGCATTTGATTCGCTCGAAAAAGCCGAGATAATCGTGAGAAACGGCAACATCATCACCCTTCTCTCACAAGAAAAGCTTGACGAAATATGCTGAAGCATTTTTATAAATTCAATTAAAGAAAGGTATTTACCATGAAAAAAACAATCTCATTTATGCTGGTACTCATTCTTCTCTTCTCGCTCTGCGCTTGCCAAAACGGCGGCGAATCAGAGGAAACGATACCTCACGAGGACACAACTCCCGCCGATTATACCGAGATCCGAGTTGCCGTGCTGAACGGTACCACCGGTTTTGGAATTGCTCCTCTTTACAGCGACATCCAAAACGGTAAAGAGCTTAACTTCACAGCGAAGATCGATTTTTACGCAGACGCGACGCTCGTTGCTCCCCTCGTTATCGGCGGAAGCGTCGATATTGCCGCAGTACCGACGAATCTTGCCGCAACTCTTTACAACAAGACAAAGGGCGCAGTCGAGGTCCTTGCCGTCAACACTCTCGGCGTTCTCTATCTGATCGAAAACGGTGAGACGGTCAATTCTCTCGCCGATCTTGAGGGCAAGACCGTACATCTCCCCGGAAGCGGATCGAATCCCGAATACGTTCTCAAGACTCTGCTTGAGCTTGCGGGGATTTCGGACAAGGTTACGCTTGATTATACCTATGCAACTCCCGACGAGCTGACGGCGGCACTTGCATCGGGTAAGGCGGGCATCGGTGTCATTCCCGAGCCCAAGGTCACCGCGGCAATGACTAAGAATTCCGCGCTCCGTGTTGCGCTTGATTTCTCGAAGGAATGGAAGACTCTGACGGGAACCGAGCTCGTTCAGGGTTGTATCATCGGTAGAAAGAAATTCATTGATGCGCATCCCGTTGCGGTTGACAATTTCCTCAAAGCTTATGAGGAATCGGTAAATACTCTCAACGCCGATGCGGAGGCTGCGGCTAAGGCTGTCGTTGCGGCAGGAATTGCGGCTAATGAGAATCTTGTCAAAAACGCGCTTGGGAGATGCAATATCACCTACCTCGTCGGCGATGATATGAAAAATGCGCTGAACGAATTCTGGGGCGCGCTCTTCTCACAGGTTCCCACGTCGATCGGCGGTGCGATCCCCGATGAAAATATCTTCGGATAAATGAAGGCGTTCAAAAAAATTACTTTATCGGCGGCAGTCGCGCTTTTCTGGCTTGTTCTATGGCAGAGCGCGGCAACGATAGTAAACAATCCGCTGATTTTGCCGACACCGATCGAAACGCTTTTGAGGCTTATTTCGCTTTCGGGCGAGATTGAATTTTGGAAATTCACAGGGCTTTCGATGCTCAGAGTCCTTATAGGAATCGTGATCGCAATACCCGCAGCGTGGCTTACGGCGGCAATTTGCGCGGGATCAAAGACAGTAAATGCGCTCTTTTCGCCTGCGGTTACTCTGATGAAATCAACACCCGTGGTATCATTCATCCTGATTGCGATCTTCCTTGTGGACCGTCACATCATACCGTCCGCGATCACGTTTATGATGGTCTTTCCCGTCCTTTTTGAAAATATCCGCGCGGGCATTTCCCAAACCTCAAGTGAGCTTCTTGAAATGGCCGGCGTGTTTGGTGTGCCGTGGTTTTTGACGATCGCAAGGATCTACGTACCGGCGGTAAAGCCTTTCTTTCTTTCGGCTTTGACAACTTCCGTAGGGCTTGCGGTAAAAGCAGGGATCGCGGCTGAGGTCGTGGCTTACATCCCCGATTCGATCGGCAAGAAGCTCTCGGACGCCAAAAGCTATATGGAGCCCGCTGATCTGCTTGCCTGGACTGTAGTGATAATCATCATCAGTCTTCTAATTGAAAAAGCCGTTCGTATCTTGACGAAGGTTGCGGGAAGGAGGCTCAAGAATGCTTCGGATAAATGATATTTCAAAGAGCTTTGACAGCAAGGAAGCAATTAAAAACCTATCCGTAACCTTCCCCGAAAGCGGTTTTATTGCCATCTGCGGACCTTCAGGATGCGGAAAAAGCACTTTGTTGCGCATTATTGCGGGGATCGAAAAGGTAAACTGCGGCGAAATCATTTGCAATCATTCTATTTCGATGTCATTTCAGGAGCCCAGACTTCTGCCCGACAGAACTGCCTTGCAGAACGTGAATTTTATCCTCGGCGACAAAAAAGCAACCCTCGGAAAATCCCAAGAGTTGCTTTATGAGCTCGGAATCAGCGACACGAGTCTTTATCCCGACGAGCTTTCGGGAGGAATGAAGGCGCGTGTTTCGATCGCGCGTGCGCTTGCAAGGAGATCGGATATCTACCTCTTCGACGAGCCCTATGCAAATCTCGACAGGGAGACTGCCGAGATGACCGCGGAGGTCATCAAGCGTCATACGAAATCCGCGCTCGTTATTGCCGTGATCCACGACATAGAGTTTGCCGAAAGGATCGCCGACCGAGTCATCCGCTTCAAAGATTCGCCGATCTCGGGCGAGATCTCTATCTGATCTGCTTGCGCATTCTTTCAAGCGCGCCTTTCTCAAGACGCGAGACCTGCGCCTGCGATATTCCTATCTCCTCCGCGATCTCCATCTGCGTCTTGTTTTTGTAAAATCTCATATCGATTATTCTTCTTTCGCGCTCGCCGAGTGATTCAAGTGCCTCGGCGAGTGCTATTTTTTCAAGCCAAGCCTCGTCGCTTGCGCCGATATCGGCAAGCTGATCGATGACGTAGAGTGAGTCACCGTTTTCGGTGAAAACGGGCTCATAGAGCGATATCGGTTCGATTATTGCCTCCATTGCCCTGACGACGGCTTCCCTGCTCTCGCCGAGCTTTTCGGCGATCTCGTCGGGCGTCGGATCGGTCTGCTTTTCCCTTGAAATTTCCTCGCGCACCGACAGCGATCTGTAGGCAAGATCGCGCATCGATCTGCTTATTCTGATGGCGTTATTGTCGCGCAGATACCTTCTGATCTCACCTATTATCATCGGAACGGCGTAGGTCGAAAATTTTACGTTGAGGTCGATATTGAAGTTATCTACCGCCTTGATAAGCCCGATGCAACCGACCTGAAAAAGGTCGTCGGGCGATTCCTTTCTTCCGCCGAAGCGTTGAATTATGCTGAGGACGAGCCGCAGATTTCCGCAGATCAGCTCCTCTCGGGCTGCCATATCGCCCGTCTTTGTCCTTCTCAAAAGCTCTTCCTTTTCCTCATCGGTAAGCACCTTCAGCTTTGAGGTATCTATACCGCTAATTTCTACTTTTCCGCAATACATAAGAGCCTCCGTGTTCTTGCTGAAAATAGTATCGGCAGAGCGCGGAGGCTGTTATTCAATTTTCTCCGTCAGCAGATTTTGCCACTTAATCCACTTTTGCTCTCTTTTCCTTGAGAAGTGCACGTAGAGCTTCCGCACTTACCGATCTGACCTTTCCGTTATCCTCGATTGAAAGAACGGCGGCGATGCCCGCGGCTTCTCCGAGATTCGAGCAGGTCGGCATAATTCGGAGGGACGCTTGCGCATCGTGATCGGCAGAAACACATCTGCCCGCGACAAGCAGATTTTCCGCATTTTTCGGGATGAGGCAACGGTACGGAATTCCATAATATTTTCCGCTCGGGAAATAATAATGGCTCGTTCCGCTTCCATCGGGGCTGTGGATATCGATATCGTAGTTGCATACTGCGATAGTGTCCTCAAAGATCTTGCAGGAAAGGAGATCATCCTTTGTCAGCGTGTATTCTCCGTCGATCATACGGCTCTCGCGCACACCGATCTGAATGCCCGTGGAGATAAGAGTTGATTCTTTGAATTCCTCGAAATTCGTGCGGAGGAAATCATACATTTCGAAGACCTGCTCACGTGCGATTATCTCGGCGCGGGTGACGTCCTCTGCGTTCGTCGGATCGAGCTTGACGACGCGTGTGGTGTTGAAATGAAGTATATCATCGACGAGAGTTCTGAAGATCAGCACGTTTTCGCGCGGATTCTTTATCTTACCGGCAGCTTGATGCTCGACGTAAAGCGAGTTGATCTTCGCCTTCAAGTCGGCATCGAAGGATTTGACTCCCGCCAGGCGGAAGCAAAGCGTCATCGGCTGACAGAGGTTATCCGATTCTCTGCCGAGTCTGAAGGGGCAGTCTGCCATCACAGCGAGATTGGCGTCTCCCGTGGCATCGATGAAGCAATCTCCTTCGATCTCGGAGTTGCCCGAGACATTTGATATCTTAACGGCTTTTATTCTGCCTTCTTCCTTGCGGACACCGGTAACGTAGGTCTGGTACAAAAGGTCTACGCCGCTCTCGAGAGCCATCGTATTCAGAAGATATTTCAGCACCTCCTCATTGAAAGGAAGGCTTCTCTTTGATTGGTTTGCTCCGACGAGGGCGCGGAGTCGTTCGACGATCTCGGTAAAGAGTCCGCAGCTGAGGTCGATCCTCTCGCCGCTTTCGGGATCTGTCGTTGCATAGGGCATAAATGGGTTGACGAGGTCATAGCAAGCCGCACCGCCCATACAGTTATATTTTTCGATAAGCAGTACGCTTTTTCCGAGTCTGCCCGCGGATATTGCCGCAGATGCGCCCGCAAAGCCTCCGCCGACGACGATTATATCATATTTATTTTTAAGAGCCATAGCGATTCTCCTTTAAGTTGGTATGATCATTATATCACAAATCCGCGCGCAAATCAAGCAAAAAACAATAAAAGACACCCCGAAACGAGGTGTCTTTTATTGATGCCAAGTAAGCTTAGATCTTCTCTTTAACCTTGGAAGCCTTGCCCACTCTGTCACGCAGATAGTAGAGCTTTGCACGTCTGACCACACCGGAACGAACGATGTCGACCTTAACGACGTTGGGAGAATGGATGGGGAAGGTCTTCTCAACACCAACAGAGTAAGA
The DNA here is from genome assembly GCA_045531455.1 of Eubacteriales bacterium. Classification (GTDB taxonomy): domain Bacteria; phylum Bacillota; class Clostridia; order Oscillospirales; family CAG-272; genus CAG-390. Next base: position 49,166 of record JAZSEA010000060.1, on the reverse strand, counting down.
AACGCGTCTTACAGTGAAGGTCTCGGAGATTCCGCCGCCGTGCTTTGCGATGACAACGCCCTCGAAAAGCTGGATTCTCTCACGTGCTCCCTCTTTAATGCGGTTGTGAATACGAACGGTATCACCGACATTAACTACGGGAAGTTCAGACTTAAGATGCTCCTTGGTAATAGCTGCAATGTAATCCATTACCTATTCCTCCTTTATAGAAGTGATGTAAGAGCGTTCATACCGAGCATGCAGAGGACCGCTCCCCGTGTGCTTGTCACACACTCGAATATTATACCATAAGTTGAAGAAAAATGCAATACCTTTTTCAAATATTTTTTGTGTTTTTCGATATTTTTATTGATTTTTCAGTTCAACCGTGAACCTGCAACCCGATTCGGGGAGGTTTTCGACCTCGATTATGCCCTCCGACATATCAACTATGCGCTTGACAAGGGCAAGTCCGAGTCCGTTGCCCTCCTGCTTATGCGAGCTGTCCTCCTGATAGAACTTATCGAAGATATGCTTTTTCGCGGTATCGCTGATGCCGGGTCCGCAATCGTCGACGAGGAATCTGACAAATCCCTCTTTCTTGTCAAGCCTGATCGTTACAAGTCCGCCAACGGGGCTGAACTTGATCGCATTGCCGATTATATTGTTCCAGACGTGGAGCAGAAGACCGCGGTCGCCCGTAAAAGTGATCTCGTCGAGCTCGATATCGAATTCGATATCCTTCTCCGTCCACTTCGACTCAAGGAGCATGATCGACTGTCTGATCTGCTCATCAAGGCGGAAGGTTTCCTCGCTTCTGTCGACGGTTCCGCTCTCGATCTTTGAGATGATGAGGACGTTTCCGACGAGCTCGGAGAGTCTTTTCGTATTGAAAAGTATTTTTTCCGTGTATCTTCTCCGCTCCTCGTCGGTGCAATCGCTGTCCTGGAGGAGAGTGGCGTAGCCCTCGATGGCGTTGAGGGGCGTTTTGATCTCGTGCGAGACGTTCGAGACGAAGTCGGATTGAAGCACCTCGGTTGCGCCGAGCTCGTCCGTCATAGCGTTAAAGCTATGGTTGAGCTCGCCGATCTCCTTGATCTTGCTATTTTCCTTTAGTCTGATCGAAAAATCACCGCCCGAGACCTTCTTCATCGATTCCGAAAGCATCGAGATCGGCTTAAGGAAAAAGGAGTTGATCAATATCGCAAGTCCGCCCGCAATACATACAGAGCAAAGTGCGAAATACGCGAAGGGTGAATCGTTGAGATCGATTCCGACAAGACCCGCAATAAGTCTGGCAAGCGCAAGAGCAATGACGATCTCGCCGACCGTAAAGATCGTGAAATAGAAATTAAGGCTCAGAAAATTGCGGAAGAATTCCTTGAGCTTTTTGAGGAATTTCACGCCTTCACCACCTTATATCCGACTCCGCGCATAGTTACGATCTTGAAATCCTCGCAATCACGGAAGCGGTCGCGCAAGCGTCCGATATGTACGTCGACGGTATGGGTATCGGTGCCGGAATCGTAGCCCCAGATATCGTCCATAAGCTGCTGGCGGGTGAAGATCTTGCCCGGGAAGGACGCCATCTTGAATAAGAGCATAAATTCCTTCTGCGGAAGGATCATTCTCTCGCCCGAGGTAGTTACCGTCAGAGAATCACATTCCATTGTCGTCTCGCCGATTGTGAGTCTTCTCTCGCTGATAAGCTGTGCGCGACGGAGGAGCGCACCGACGCGGAGGATCATTTCGTTTACGTTTATGGGCTTGACCATATAGTCATCGGTGCCCGACATAAATCCGAGCTGCATCGCGTCGAAAGCGTCCTTTGCGGTTATCATCAAGACAGGGGTATGGTTTTCAGCCTCGCGGAGTGAGCGGACGAGCTCGTAGCCGTCCATCACGGGCATCATTATATCGGAAATTATAAGATCAAAATAGCCTGCCTCGATCTCGGTGAGCGCTTCCCTGCCGTTTGATACTCCAACGACGCTGTAGCCGTTCTTGGCTAAAACGTGTGAAAAAAGCTGGCGAAGCTCGCGGTCGTCTTCTGCTATGAGGATTCGGAACATTTATTTGCCTCCAAGGTATATTTTTACTGATACATTATACTATACAAAACTAAATTGTTCTTCAATTATAAATCAAGAATTGTTGAAAATTCACCGACTGATACCATTATAACACATTTTTCAAATCAATTCAATAATAAGTATTGATTTTCTCGGTGATTTGTGATATAATATGCAAGAACGCCGGTGTGGCGGAATCGGCAGACGCGACGGACTCAAAATCCGTTGGTAGCAATATCGTGCGGGTTCAAGTCCCGCCACCGGCACCAAATAAGGCACCCAACCGCCTAGCGGTTGGGTGCCTTATTTCGTACAGATCGCATACTCGAACCCACTTCGTGTTGCAAAGCAACACGAAAAATTTGCGCTGATCCTTATAAGTTTATTTCAGCACATCACGCGCAAATATGGGTTCGTAAGTCCCGCCCTATGTACCGCCTAGCGGTTGGGTGCCTTATTTGGTGCCGCTGCGCGAGTGAAATATTCCGCCTTTGGCGGAATGTTAAGGTAAAAATTTGCTTAAGCAATTTTTTTCGCTATTTTATTAAAAAAACTTGTAACCTTTTCCTGCGGAAGTTGTCTATGTAAGTGAAGGGACATTTCGGAAAGGAGGAAGAAAGATGACTGATGAAAAGCTTATAGAATTATTCTGGAGCCGCGACGAGAGCGCGATTCACGAGACCGAGAAGAAATACCGCGATCTCTGCCTTTACGTCGCATCAAACATTTTGGCACTCAAGGAGGACCGAGAGGAATGTCTGAATGACGTTCTGCTCGCGCTTTGGAACTCGATCCCGCCCGAGAAGCCGAAGAATCTGCGCTCCTACATAGGAACGGCGATGCGCAACCACGCGCTCAACCGTTCAAAGGAGATGAACGCCTGGAAGCGGGGCGGAAATATTCAGATCGTCGGCGACGAATTCCTCGCGGGAGTCGAGGACGGACACGATCTTGCCGACGCCTTTGAGGCAAAGCGCGCGGGCGAGATCATCAACAAATTTCTTGAAACAGCGAGGACGGATGACCGCAGGATATTTATCATGCGATTCTGGCTCGGGCTCGAATACTCGGATATTTCGAGGCATACGGGCTTTTCGGAGAGCAAGATCAAGGTCTCGGTCCACAGGACCCGCAAGGCACTTGCGGAGCTACTCAAAAAGGAGGGTATCACGGTATGAGTAACACAACGACAATCACAGACCGCCGCCTGCTTGCGGCACTCGACTATATCGATCAGAAGTATATTGATGACGTTTTCAGCATCATCAAAGAGCCCGAAGCGGACACACCCGTGCCCGTGAGATCATGGAGGACGCCGCTCAAGCACAGTAAAATATATATTGCTCTGGTGGCGAGCCTGCTCTTGCTGGCTATGGCTTCCCCGCTTGTCAGCTTCTTCACATACGTTGTAAGCAATTTCACAGCCGGCGCGGGAAGCGGGACGACAAATATTACAACGCAGGTGTTGGATGATATCAATGAGATTGAGATTGATATGTGTCAAGCGTATGTAGATTACGATCTTTTGACACCTGCTCTAATAAAAGAAATAAATACAGCTTGGATAGAAAGGAACGGTAGTGAACAATTATTGATTGAGTCGATTGATGCTCTGAAGTATGATACTCAAAGCGGAGAGCTATATCTCGGATACTATAACGGATACTACATTTTTGAGTCGGGTTATGGTGTAATCTCAACCGGTCAAACTTATCATATAGCCAATCATGTTTTTTCTACAGGAGCATCAAATTTCGAGATTGTCGGATACAAAGACGGGAATTTTACTTGTCTTAGTGATCTGTATGAGTCCGGTGAGCTGTCATATACGGATATTGCTGTTATAAACGATAGATTTTATGAACTATCCCTTTATGTAATTGCGCTTCAGCACTTCGGTGAGACAATTCATGTTTCTGTTCCTCAGATTCCGGATGTTCAGCTTGATGAAGAAAAGAACCAAATAATCAAAAAGACCCTGATAAGATATATTCCGGAAATAAACAATGTAACTGCAAGCACGGACGATGTATATATCACCGAGTATTACGGAGATTATAACGGTGCTTATGTATTCAACTACAGAACATCTTTGATTAATTACTCCGGGCATTCGATTTACTATGAAAATATCGGAAACGAGAAATTTGTTTATTACGGTGACCAATTTTCTCCAAGCGGTAAAAGCGACAATTTCAGACTGTATGTATATTACGATAATTCAATATATACTCTTTCGGAGGCCTATGAAAAATCCTTGCTGACAGATTCTGATGTGTCGATGATTAAAAAGTATCATACCGCATATCACCCATTTTATTTGGATGTTTTTACCGATCTTAAAAGTTTTTCTCCGAAGGAACTAAAATAAATAAAAAAGAAAGGAAAATTAATAATATGAAGTTTCGTAATTTATAAAAATTTGTTGTCTGTTTAATGTCTTTCGTGATTGTTTTAAATGCATTTAAAGCACTTGATAAATTGACAAATCACTCAGGTCATAACTATGAATATAATTACTTTATCAATAATAATCCTGCAAAACAACACAACTTATATTGTCATGATTGTGTACTTTATTACTATGAAGAACATGATCTCTATATGTACTCCGCCGAGACGGAAGATTACATGGTAAAATGCCGTGACTGTGATCACTCTGTCAGATGTACGCAGTGTCCCGAGTATTACGGCACCGATGGTACGGGACATTGGGTGAGTTGTCCCGACGGTTGTTACTCCTTCCTTGAATCGCACACCCTGCGCCGCGTAATGTCCGGCGACTTGTATACCCACATCGTTGAGTGTACAGTTTGTGATTATGATTCGACCGAATCGCATACGTGGGTATCTTACGGTACGGGATACCGATGCAGCGTTTGCAAGATGCTTTCGGACTCTCCTCCCATCATTATGAGCCTGCCCGATCCCGAGCTTGAGGCATATCTTGCATCTCTTTCGGTCGAGGAGCGTGAAGAGTTTATTGCTTCGCTCCCCGAGGATCAGGTGGATCGTGTGACGGCTTTGCTCCCGAGTGATGATGAACATTTAACAGAATAAATATTTTCCCCGAGTGTCAAGCGATGCTCGGGGAATTATTTGAGTGCAGAGTTCAGAGTGCAGAGTGCAGAGTTAAGGTAGCTTTTCGGCGAGCCGAAAAGCATTTTATAAAATTATTTCCGAGCATTGCGAGGAAATTTTCATTAACTCTGCATTCTGCATTCTGCACTCTGCACTCATTCCATATGGCATTTTTCTTTATTCCGCATATGATAAAATTGACATCATATCACGGAGGTCTTTTTTATGGAAAGAAATAATCAGGCGCGCGAGGCGATGCCCGGGCGCGGTTTTCTTATCGTTTCTGTGCGCACGGGGGCGGGTGCGATACCGCTTGAGGGTGCGCTTGTGACGCTTCGCGGTGACGAGGCTATCGAGGGCGATGCGATCGCGTCCTTCATCACCGATCAGAGCGGCAACACGCCCAGGATCACTCTCCCCGCGCCGCCTCGCATCAATTCCGAGTCGCCGAACGGCGGCAAGCCCTACGCAAGCTACAGCGCGGACGTCTCGCTTGACGGCTACTACAGCAATCTCTACACGAACATACCGATCTTCGACACGATCACCTCGGTTCAGACCGCGTACCTCATTCCTCTGCCCGAGGACGGAAGCGGCAATACCGATGAGGAATTCATTTTTGACGCCCGTACGGGAGAGAGGCTTCGCGGTGAGGGCGAATGAATAATCCCGCGGCTTTACCCGTCATTCCCGAATACATCACGGTCCATCTCGGAAGGCCTACCGAGTACGCGAGGAACGTGACTGTTCCATTCCTCGACTACGTTGCGAACGTGGCGTCAAGCGAGATCTATCCGACCTGGCCCGAGAATGCGCTTCGGGCAAATATCTACGCGCAGGTGACCTTTGCGCTCAACCGAATCTACACCGAATTTTACCGCTCACGAGGATACGATTTCGACATTACCAATTCCACCTCGATCGATCAGTCCTTCGTTGAGGGGCGCGAGGTCTTCCAGAACATCCGTGAGCTTGCAAGCGAGCTCTTTGACAGCTACGTGACGCGCGGAGGCAGTATCGAGCCTTATTTCACGCAATACTGCGACGGAGACCGAGTTCAATGCGAGGGGCTTTCGCAATGGGGGACGGTTCCGCTTGCTGAGCAGGGCTTGACTCCCTTTGAGATACTGCAGTACTTCTACGGAGACGATATCGGCATCCGAACGAACGTACCGATCGAGAATCTTTCACCCTCCGCACCCGAGATACCTCTGCGCCAAGGGGCGGTCAACAACGACGTCAGAACGGTTCAGATAAGGCTTAACCGTATTTCGAACAACTACCCCGCGATACCGAAGATCATCCGCACCGACGGAGTTTTCGGTGACGATACCGAGGCGGCTGTGCGAGCTTTTCAGCAGACGGTCGGGATCGCGGTTGACGGTGTTGTGGGCAAGGCGACGTGGTATGCGATACAGTTTTTCTACAACGCCGTCAAGAGGCTCAATGAGCTTGATTCGGAGGGGATCGCTCTATCCGAGGTCACGCAACAGTATCCGGGTGTTCTGCGCGAGGGATCGAGCGGCAATGCGGTTGAAAATCTTCAGTTTTATATTAATTACGTGTCGAATTTTTATCCCTCGATACCGAGAGTTGAGCGGGACGGAATATTCGGTCCTTCGACTGCGGATGCGGTACGGCAGGTTCAGGCGACCTTCGGCCTTACTCCCGACGGAGTTGTGGGCGAGAGGACCTGGAACGCGCTCTACAACGCTTATCTCGGCATAGTTTCGACGATCCCACTCGAGTATACCGAGGCTTCGGGCGTGCCCTTTCCCGGTGTCGTTCTGCGTGTCGGCAGCGAGGGCGAGGACGTTGTTCTGCTTCAGAGATATCTGAATCGAATCGCGGAGGATTACACCGAGATACCTTCGGTCAGCGTTACGGGTTATTTCGGGAACCAGACCGAAGCCGCCGTTCTTGCTTTTCAGCAATTCTTCGGTACGAGCGCGCAGAGCGGAACCGTCGATGCCGTGACATGGGACGCGATAGTTGATATTTTCGACGACGTTACGGGTGCTGACAGTGTGCGCGGCGGGCAATATCCGGGTTTTCCGATCGAGTGAGGTGAAATTATGGCAGTTAATCCGAGAACAGAAGCTGATGCGCGGATGAACCTTCAGCGGTATCTGCGTCAGCTTGCGTATTTTGATGAAAACATTCCTTTTGTTCCTATCGACGGTAACAAAGGAAGCAATACGACCGAAGCGATTCGGGCGTTTCAGTCGAGCCGAGGATTACCCGCGACCGGCGTTGCCGATCAGGAGACCTGGGAGGCGATCTATGAGGAGTATCTGACGTCTCTTGAAAAAGAAGCGCCGCCTTCGGGATTTTCGCCCTTTCCCGCTGAGCCGCGTGATTATGCGTTGCGGGTCGGTGACGAGGGATTTCCCGTATCGGCAGTTCAGTATATGCTCGGAGAGATCTCGGTATTTTTCCCGATCGGTGAGATCGCGGTCAGCGGAAAATTCGACGATATCACGAGTGATGCGGTAAGCGAGCTTCAGGCAAGGTATCTTCTTCCCGTCACGGGCGAGGTCGACAAGCTGACCTGGAACGCGCTCGTTCGCCTGTACGATTCGGCTCATCTTTATCAATAACGCATAAAGGCGGCGGCTTTGGTTATAAAATAAAGTAAAACGAAAACGGACGGTAAAGAGATGAAAAGCAAATTCACTCAGATGGCGCAAAGCACGCTCGGAAATGCCCTTGGCTTTGCGCGCGATTTCGGACACACATATATCGGCTCGGAGCATCTGCTTCTCGGTCTTCTCTCGGTCGGTGATTCCTCTGCGGCGAGGTTTCTCGGGTCTCAGGGAGTCAACACCGACAGATTGCGCGAGGTCATCTGCCGCATTGCGGGGACCTCGCCTCCCGTGTCGCTCCTGCCCTCGGATATGACGCCGAAGACGAAGAAGATACTTGAAAATTCGGCTGTGATCTCGCAGAAATACGGGCAGAGCTATATCGGCACCGAGCATATGCTTCTTGCAATACTCGACGAGCGCGATTGCGTTGCCGTCAAGATGCTTGAGTCGCTCGGGATCAGGACCTCGGATATCAAACAGGAGATAGTTGATTTTCTCGAGAGCCTTTCGGAAATATCTCCGACTGCTCGCGAGGAGGATGACGGCGAGGCAAAAGGGATCCTTAAAAATGCTCCAACACTTGCAAAATACGGACGCGATCTGACTGCGGCGGCTGAGGCGGGAAAGATAGATCCCATCATTGGCAGGGACGGCGAGAGCGAGCGCGTGATCCAGACCCTCTGCAGGCGAGGAAAGAACAATCCCTGCCTTATCGGTGAGCCGGGTGTCGGAAAGACCGCTGTGGTTGAAGGACTGGCGCAGAGGATCGCGGACGGAAACATCCCCGATCTTCTTGCCGACAAGCGGATCATCACGCTCGACATTCCCGCAATGATCGCGGGTGCGAAATACCGAGGCGAATTTGAGGAGCGTATGAAGGCAGTCATGGAGGAGGCCCGCAAGAACCGCGAGATCATACTCTTCATCGACGAGATTCACACGATCGTGGGTGCGGGCGCGGCTGAAGGCGCGGTGGATGCGGCGAACATCTTAAAACCCGCGCTTGCGAGGGGTGAGCTTCAGGTCATAGGCGCGACGACTCTATCCGAGTACCGCAAGAATATCGAAAAGGATGCGGCTCTCGAACGCAGATTTCAGCCTATAAACGTAGGTGAGCCGAGCGAGGATGATGCCGTGACGATCCTGCGCGGTCTGCGAGACAAATACGAGGCACATCACGGAATACGGATCACCGATTCCGCGATAGATGCCGCTGTTCGTCTTTCTGCGAGGTATATGAACGACCGTTATCTCCCCGACAAGGCACTTGATCTCATCGATGAGGCGGCAAGCGGCAAGCGGATCGCGGCTCATATTGCTCCGAGCGAGCTGCGCGAGCTTGAATCGAAGCTGAAAGCCGTAGTCCACGACAAGGAAGAGGCTATCGGCAATCAGCAATTCGAGCGTGCGGCTTCTCTGCGCGACGATGAACAGCGTCTGCGTGCGGAATACTGTGAGCTTCAGAAAAGTATTGAAGAGCGTGCGCTCGGGCACGATGACGGTGAGCTCGACGCGGAGGATATCGCGCGGACTCTGACAAAATGGACGGGTATCCCGATATCCGATCTCACCGCCGATGAAAGCGAAAAACTTGCGGGACTTTACCCAAAGCTTTGCGAGCGTGTGGTCGGTCAGGAAAAGGCTTGCGATGCGGTGAGCTCGGCGATAATCCGAGGGCGTACGGGGCTTGAGCGGCGTAGCGGTCCGATCGGGTCATTCATCTTTCTCGGTCAAAGCGGTGTCGGAAAGACCGAGCTTTGCCGCGTGCTTTGCGAGCTTCTTTTTGGTTCGCAAAAATTCCTCGTGCGATTTGATATGTCCGAATATATGGAAAAGCACAGCGTTTCGCGGCTTATCGGGTCGCCTCCCGGTTACGTCGGATACGGCGAGGGCGGTCAGCTGACCGAGCAGGTGCGGCGGCGTCCATACTCGCTCATTCTTTTCGACGAGATCGAAAAGGCGCATCCCGATATCTTCAATATTCTTCTGCAGATCCTCGAGGATGGAGTTCTGACAGATTCGCAAGGTCGGCGGGTGGATTTCAAGAATACCGTCATCATAATGACGTCAAACATCGGCGCGCAATACAGGAAAACTTCTTCTCTCGGTTTTTCCGCCGACCCGAAAAGCGAAGGCAAGTCGTCCGAGGATCGGATCATGCGCGCGCTCCGCGAGGCATTCAAGCCCGAGTTTCTCGATCGTGTCGACGAATGCGTTTTCTTTCCTCCGCTTTCCGCAGAAAGTGTTCGTCTGATTTGCAAGAGACAGCTCGATGAACTTGCAGATCGCGCATCCGAAAACGGTATTGTATTGAGCTATGACAACAGCGCGGTCGATCTGATATGCAAGTCAGACAAGGATGCGGGAGGAGCGCGGCACCTGCGGCGCAGGATCGCGCGGCTTTGCGAGCGTCCGCTTTCCGAAAAGATACTTTCGGGCGAGGTAAAAAAAGGCTCAAGGGTTGCTCTTTCCGCAGATGCGGAGGGAGAGTCGATTCTCCTAGATATTTCAATATAAAAAATATCTTCCGCAGAGCATATTTTTTGCAATTTTCTGTTGACAAACTTTCTCCTTCGTGCTATAATTTTTATATTAATTCAAAAATTCCTCACGAAAAGGAGATAGTTATGAAACAGACAAACGAATATCTTGCAAGTGTAATGGCTGAGGTCGAGCAGAGGAATCCCGGCGAAGCCGTTTTCCATCAGGCTGTCAGCGAGGTTCTTTCCACCCTCGCTCCCGCACTCGACGCTCATCCCGAATATATTGACGCCGAGATCGTCCGCCGCATCGTTGAGCCCGAAAGAATGGTTATGTTCCGCGTTCCGTGGGTCGATGACAACGGCAAGGTCCAGGTAAACCGCGGCTTCCGCTGCCAGTACAACTCCGCTATCGGTCCCTACAAGGACGGTATCAGACTTGACCCGAGCGTCAACGCTTCTGTCATCAAGTTCCTCGGCTTTGAGCAGATCTTCAAGAACGCTCTGACCTCCCTCCCCATGGGCGGCGGCAAGGGCGGCTCCGACTTCAACCCCAAGGGCAAATCCGACGCTGAGGTCATGCGCTTCTGCCAGTCCTTTATGAACGAGCTCTTCCGCCACATCGGTCCCGATACCGACGTTCCCGCAGGTGACAAGGGTACCGGATCGCGCGAGATCGGTTATATGTTCGGTCAGTACAAGAAGCTGACCAACGAATGGACCGGCGTTCTCACCGGCAAGGCAGTATATTCCGGCGGATCTCTTGCAAGAACTGAAGCCACCGGCTACGGCCTTTGCTATTTCGTAAACGAAATGCTTGCATCCAAGGGTACTTCCTTCGAGGGCAAAACTGTCGTAATTTCCGGATCCGGTAACGTTGCTATCTTCGCAAACGAAAAAGCAACCGCTCTCGGCGCAAAGGTCGTTGCGATGTGTGACCGCAAGGGCTTTATTTATGATGCTAACGGCATCGACCTCGACCTTGTTAAGGAGATCAAGCTCAAGAAGCGCGGCAATATTTCCGAGTACGTTGACGTACACAAGGACGCTAAATACACAGACGGACCTCACGGTATCTGGACCGTCAAGTGCGACATCGCTCTTCCCTGCGCTACTGAAAATGAGCTCAACCTCGAGGATGCAAAGGAACTCATCAAGAACGGATGTATGCTCATCGCAGAAGGTGCAAATATGCCCACAACGCCCGATGCTATCGAGGCTATCAAGGCGGCGGGTCTCCTCTATGCTCCCGGCAAGGCATCCAACGCGGGCGGCGTAGCTACGAGCGGACTTGAGATGTCCCAGAACTCGCTCCGCCTCTCCTGGTCCTTCGACGAGGTTGACGAGAAGCTCCACGGCATTATGGTCAATATCTACAAAGCGGCTTCCGAGACTGCTGAACAGTACGGCAAGCCCGGAGACCTTGTTCTCGGCGCGAATATCGCAGGCTTTACAAAGGTTGCTAACGCTATGCTCTGGCAGGGTATTTGCTAAAATAACACAAATATTCTTCTCTCCCGACCGTTTTTTTCGGTCGGGAGAGTCTTAAGTATATGGAGAATTTTTGATAATTTGGGCAAGGTTGCACAAATAACTCTTGACAAAATCCAAATTTTATGATAATATTATACCATAACACTCGTATGAGTATTTTCAAGGAGGATAATTATGAAATTATCAACTAAGCTTATTAGTTTCTTACTCGCGATTCTGATGCTTAGTGCTTCCTTTGTTGCCTGCGCAGAAACAGGCGGCGAGGATCCCGTAACAACAGAAGCAGCAAAGACCGAGGCTCCCGCAGGAAGCGTCGATGAGGTTACCACCGAAAGTCCCTACGACGATCAGGGTTACCTCAAGAGCTCTCTTCCCGATGAGCTTGACTTCGGCGGCGAGACCGTTACCGTTCTTTGGTGGAACGACGTTGAAAGACCCGAGTTCTACGTAGAAGACGCAAACGGCGAGCTTATCAACGACGCTATCTATCAGCGTAACATCAACGTTGAAGACAAGATGGGTGTTACCCTTGACTGGGTCGACATGAAGGGTCAGTACAACGACGGCAAGGGAAAAGCATACTCCGATCACGTTGGTAATATGTACAGCTCCGGCGACGATACATACGACCTTATGTCCGCTCACTCCCGTACCATCGCGCTTACCGCTATGAACGGCTACTGCGAGGACCTTATGGAGCTCGATTATCTTGATTTCGATATGCCCTGGTGGCCTACCGTTATGCTTGATACCGCAACCGTTGGCGACTCCATGTTCTTCGTAACCGGTGACGTTTCGGTCAACTCTATCCATCAGATGTACGTAATCTTCTACAACAAGGACAATCTCGAAAGATTCCCCGAACTTGTAGAGCCCGCAGTTCAGGTTCAGAACAACAACTGGACTATGGAAACCATGCATCTTATGACCAAGGACGTTTACCAGGACCTTGACGGAAGCAACTCCGCAAACGAGAATGACTTCTACGGCTTCGTAACTCTCTCTTGGCACTTCGACGCTATCTACTACGGCGCAGGTCTCAGACAGGCTGAGAAGAACGAGGACACCCTTCTCAAGATCTCGGATGACTACTATTCCGAAAAGGCAATCAACCTTTGCGACATTACCGGTGCTTGGATCAAGTCCGGCGACGTTTACGTAAACTCCAGCAACTACACCAACTCCTTCGTATACGGCAACGCTCTTATGGTTATGTGCCGTCACAAGGACGTAGCTGAAAGAGTTGCAGACGCAGGCTTCTCCTACGGTATCGCTCCCATTCCGAAGTACGATGCTGAGCAGAAGAACCACATCACCTGTGTTGGTAACCCCGTTTCCTTCTACTCCATCTACAAGCTTTCCAAGGACACTAACCGCGCCGCTGCAGTTCTTGAGTGCTGGGCTTCCGAGGCTTACCGTCTCACAACTCCCGCTCTCTTCGAGTCCACTATGAAGCTGAGATACTCCGAGACCTCCGTTGAGTCCGAGATGTACGACATCATCCGTGCAGGTATCGTATTCGACTTTGGCCGTCTCTTCAACTCCAGCCTCGGCGCAATGAGCGACCAGTGGGATAACTGTGCAGTTGCAGGCAACAGCTGGGCAACCGTAAGCAAGGCTATGAAGAGAACTCTTGACAAGCAGTTCAAGGTAATCACAGACTCCTTCTTAAAAATCGTTGAATGATCCAAACTAAAATAACCGCTCCCGATTCTTTCGGGAGCGGTTTTCTTTGTTAATTGAAGATCTTATCGAGCAAGTGCTCGCCGATAGCTCTTGTAAGATCGGCGGCGTAAGGAAGGATCGGATCGGGAAGCTGCTTGAACTTCAGCTCGAAATTAAGCGGATTCGAGTAGCCGATCTCGCTAAGACCGCGGCAGGCGGCGTCCCAGTCGCCCGTTCCGTAGAAGGGCGGTAGATGCTCGTCGAAGGGACCCTGCCAGTTATCGTTAACGTGAGTCATCGAAAGACGCTTACCGATCTTCAGAAGCTCCGAGTAGTGATTGAGCTTTGCCTCGTGTGCGTGGCCGAAATCCCAGCAGATCTCGAGTCCGAGGGCATCAGCCATCTCGATAAGCTCGTCTGCGGTCGATCCGTAACGGTGGCAGCCCTCCGCCTGATGGGCGTCACGCATATTCTCTGTCACAAGCGCGATACCGAGCTCATTTGCTCTCGGAAGGAATTTGCTGTAGAACTCGATATTTTTCTCATACCAATACTTATTGTTTTCCTCGCTCGCGGGAGCCTTGCCGTCTCCGATAGGATGAAGGACCGCACGCTTTACTCCGAGTGCGCCCGCCATTTCAAGAGAACGCGAGACTTTGCTTTCGAGCTCTTCAGGCGTTTTTCCTCTGAAAGGAAGGTGTCCCGAAACGATAAGTATTCCCGTTTCTTCTGCCGCCTTTTTAACCTCGGCGATCATATCCTGCCAATCGTCGCCGTAATCATCGAGTGCCGCGACGAAATTAAAGTCCATTGAATCAAATCCGTGCTCGTGAAGAAATCTGACACCCTCCGGTGGGGTCATCTTTCCCGCGGGCGGGAAGGTTGCTGAAATTGGAAGTGCGTGTTTTTTCATTTTTCTACCTCGATATTTATGAATTGAGAGCGTTTTCGTAAGCTTCAAGCTTCTTTGCGGACGGCGTATATCCGGGATCAGAGCAAACGGGGAGAGTCGGCTCCTCGCCGTTTTTGCCATGGAAGGGGGTCAGCGTATCGTTTTCATATTTGATGCGATCCTCTTCCTTGCGGAAATCGGGGACGTCAAATGCGCGGTTGCCGTCAAGGATGCTTCTGTGCGCGAGGATAGCGACGGAAGCCATCGTTGTCGCGAAATACTCGTCAAATTCGGGACGGCGATTCTCCCTGATACAAGAGATAAACTCGCGGAATACATAGAAATCACTTCCGCCGTGGCCTGCCTTTTCAAGCAGAGGCTTATCCTCCTCGGGAAACTCTGGCTTATAATAGTTATGCTCCTCGAGGCCCTCGGGGATATTCCATTTATTATAGTTCAGCATTACCATATTTCCGCTGCCGCGTACGTTCTCGATCTGACCGAGCTCTCCGCAGATACGGTATGAATTTTCGTGCGCGCCGAATGCGGCACATCCCGTTATGCGGAAGACAGATCTATCGTTGTTGACTGTCGTGATGATAGCGGCGCGGTCGTGGGTATTCAGAGGATTCGTTACGTCCTCCTCGTAGCCATAGACGGGCATTGCAGATACGCGGACGGGTCGCTGACCTGTGATATACATCAGCGGTGCGAGAGAATGTGTAATATAATAGCTTCTCGGGATATTATTGCGCCAATGATCGGGAGTGGGGCGGAGATGGACGACCTCCTTCATATTATTCGGGTTGAGGGGATGGTTATACTCGCCCTCGGCGAAGAGGACGTGGCCGAGTGTTCCCTCTCGGTAAACGCGGCGCATTTCCTGATTGAATACCATAAAGGGATAATTTTCAGCTATCATATAGAAAGCCTTGCTCTTCTCCGCCGCGCGGACGAGATTGACTCCGTCAGCCATGGTGGTATTGCTCGTCGTCTCGCTGAGAACGTGGAGATTCTTCTCGAGACATCTGACGGCGTATTCGGCGTGCTCGTTGAAATAATTACAGAGCATAACGGCATCCATAGGATGCTCGATGAATTCATCAAAATTGCGGTAAACGGCGATATCGGGCGCGATCTTTCGCGCTTCCTCGATCCGTCGTTCATCCTTTTCGCAAACGGCTACGATTTCCGCGCCCGCGGCAAGCATACTTGAAAAGAGCGAGCGACCGCGTCCGAGACCGAAGACCCCGAGTCTGATCTTATTCATTTTTCTTCTCCTTTACAGTTCGATCTCTGCGGTGCCTTCAAATGCCTTGAAGACCCGCTCGGCATTGTCTTCTGCCCAAAGATTATTATTTCTTCCCTCTCGGTCGGCGTACATATCCGAATGCATCGTTCGATATCCCGCTGCGGAGATCGGTATCAGCACGGTCTCGGCGTTTACCTCGCGGTAGAATTCAATATTATGCGAATCGCAGAGTCCGTGGTGGGGCATCTGCAGAATGTCGCATTTCAGCATCTTATGGTAGCGCCAGACGGTCATCTGCATACTTCTGTGATATGCGTCACCCGTGATCATAGCTTTTTTATTTGCGCTCTCAACGGTAAAGATCAGCGAGCAGAGGTTTGAGTTTCCGCCTCCAGTATTGAGGATACTGCAATCGTCGGGCACGTAAAGGAAATGAATCTCAATGCCGTCGACAGTCATTTTTTCGTCAAGCGAGGGGCGGTGATATTCTGCACCGAAGGCTTTGCAGACCTGTTCCATACGCTCGTTTGCACCCAAAAGCGCGCCTGCTTTGCCGTCCTTGCCGCAAAAATCTTCAGGGAACCAATATACGATCTTGCCGACGGTCAGCTTTGAACGGAACGATTCATTGCGTGCAAGCTCTCTTATTGCGCCGCAATGGTCGTGATGCGGATGGGTGATTATCCAAAGGTCAACGTGTGGGATCTCAGAATCGGTATTTGATCTCAATAACGAGAGAATACCTTCGGCATCGTCGCCAAAACCGCCGTCGATAACGATGAGCTTTTTGTTTTCGGTTACTATGACGTCTCCCATTCCCGCGGCTGCCCAGCCAACTTGGCTATCAAATGAGCCGTCATAGAGAGAGGCGTTTGTTCTGTACTGAATAAGCTTTGCCATAATTTATCCTCCTTTTAGGGGTCAGGAAAATGATATCACTATTTTTCTCATTTGTCAAGCGATTTGGAGTAATTTTGCCTTCGAAATTCGCTCGGGGTGCTTCCAACTCTCGAACGGAACATTCGGCTGAAATTACTTTCATCCGAAAAGCCGCATAGGTCGATTATCTCCTTGATGCTCTTATTGCTCTTTGCAAGCAGAGTCTTTGCCGCCGAAAGTCGACAGCTTATCAGATAATCTATAGGCGAATAACCGGTTATTCGCTTGAAAATATGCGAGAGATGCGAGGGGCTGACGTGATACTCGCCCGCAAGCTCGGAAAGAGAAAAACGTTCCGCATAACTCTGCTCAAATCTGAGCTGCAGTTGGCGAACGATCTCGGTATTGGTATTTTCATCCGCAAGATACAGCTCGGGACAAAGTCTGTAAAGACCGACGAGAAGACGAGTCAGCATCGAATCAAGCATTTTTTCATACATAGGCGCGCGGAGTGAAAATTCACTTGCCATTTCGCTGAATATTCCTTCTATTTCGCTTGTCTGATGTCTCAGATCGATGATATGATCAAATCCACCGCTTCGGTTGATCAGAACAGAAGCCAGAAGATAATCGTCTCCTCCCGATAATTCGGGCGAGATCAGAAGCGTATAACGTCGGTATTCGGGAGTCAGCACGTGTACTGAATGCTCTTCAAGACGGCTCAAAACGAGCAACGAGCCCGCGCCTGCTTCGCGCTCTTCTCCGCCGATATTGACGGAGATCCTTCCCGAGATAATATAAATCAATTCGTGGGCATCGTGGTAATGGCTGATGTATCCCTTTGTCTCTTCCGAATAATTTGCGCTTAAAACCTTCATCTTGCTTCTCCTTGCGTGATTTACATAACAATTATAGCATATTTTACGGCAAATTGCAATATTTACACATCAATCAGCAAAATATTCATAACAAAAAACATGCGTTTAAGTTATAATTATATTAACATATAATAGAAAGGAAAGCATTACCATGAAACGCATTTCAGTATTATTACTAATCGCGCTATTGCTCCCCGCTATTCTTGCAGGCTGTACCGATACGGCAGAGCCCGCTAACGATACCACGGCAGCTCCCGTACAAAGGACCGAAGCTCCGAATAACCCCGAAGAAACCGACGAGCCTACATTGGAGGATACTCTCGGATTCGCAAAAGAGGACAACGGTAAAGAAGCCTTCACTATCCTCACAAACACCGCTACATCTTACGAATTCAACATCGACTCCGAAAATGGCGATATCGTCAACGATTCGATCTTTAAAAAAGACGGTATGGTTGAGGATTACCTCGGAATTGAGATCGATCTGATCTATGAATCGGGCATTTATGCTTCGCGCAAGACCTTCAATGCAAAGATCACCAACGCCTGGGCATCGGGCGACGACTCATTCGATCTTGTCAACAACTGGCTTACCGTCACTCTTCCGCTTTCTCAGCAGAGCGTGTTCGTCAACGTTCACGATCTGCAGTACAATAATCTCGATCAGGCTTGGTACGTAGCCGAAATGACGGAACAATTCGGTATAAAGGGCAAGCTTTACGGAATTCTCAGCGACCACTCGCTTTCTCTCTACAAGGACCTCTCCGTCGTATACTTCAACGTAGACCTTTGGCGCGATCTGAAATCCGACGTAAACCTATATGATCTTGTCCGCAGTGACGACTGGACTCTTGATAAATTCCTCGAGCTGACTGCTGATATGTCAAGTGACATCAACGGCGACGGTCAGTATGATATCGACAATGACCGCTTTGCGTATTTCGGCGAATCGGTTCCGAACGGCACCTGGATGACTGCTTTGGATATTCAGGTAATCGATATGAGCAAAGACGGAACATATACCTATTACGGTCTTACCGATCGGCTTGACAGCGCATACAGCAAGCTGAGAACCTACTACACCACGGTTCCCGGAGTAAAAGCTCTCGACTCAGCAAGCAAGGGCAACGGTAAGTACCCTCCCCGCGAATCCTTTGCAGAGGGCAGAGTTGCTATGATGACCAACTATATCTACGCTACGGAGTATATCCGCGATATGGATAACGATTACGGTATCATCCCTATTCCCAAGTATGACAAGGATCAGGAGAAGTATCTCACCCAGATCGGAACCTCCACATCGACATTCTTCATCCCGCAGACTCAAACCGATCTTGATCTTGTATCAAAATTCATCGAGTGCGAGGCTTACTTCGGATATACCGAGGTTTCTCCCGTTTACTATGAATCAACCTTGAAGAGCAAGTATGCTTCGGATCCTAATATGAGCCAGATGCTTGATATCATCCGCGAAAACGCGACTATCAGTTTTATGTTCGTATATTATTCCTGCCTTGAGGATGCTCCGAGAACGCTCTTCCGCTTCAACACTACTCCGAAGGCGGATCTTGCTTCCTATCTCAATACATCCAAGCGAGTATTCCTTAAATCGGTAGACGATTTCCTTCTTACATACGAAAACCTGCAATAACGACATCATAACGATCACAGATCAAAAGGAAATACAATGAACAGACGTGTATATACTTCCGCCGAGGAATTCTCGGCACAGAATATTGAACTTAAGACAAATCTGCCATTTTCCGAAGATCTCTCTGTGCTCGGAGAGCAGATTACCGTCGGTAACAAGACGGTATATAACAGGCTTGCCTGCCAGGCTATGGAGGGATGCGACGGTAACGCAGACGGTACTCCCGCAGAGCTCACCATCCGAAGATACAAGAGACTTGCCGAGGGCGGCGCGGGTATTATCTGGTTCGAGGCTACCGCTTGCCACGAGGACGGACGCGCGAATCCGCGTCAGCTTTGGATAAAAAAGGACAATCTCGACAGCTTCAAAAAGATCGTAAATGAGATCAAGGAAAACGCAATTAAGGCAAACGGATTCGAGCCCCTTGTCATTATGCAGGCGACTCATTCGGGCAGATACAGCAAGCCGCACGGCGTACCCGAGCCTCTTATTGCTTACAACAATCCGATATTTGAGGGTGACAAGCCGATCGACAAGAGCCGTATTCTTTCCGATGACGAGCTTGACCGCATCGGCGCGGCTTTGATCGAATCGTCAAGGCTGGCAGAAGAGGCGGGCTTTGACGGCGTTGATATCAAATGCTGTCACAGGTATATCAACTCCGAGCTTCTTTCGGCTTATGAGCGCGAGGGTAAGTACGGCGGCTCTCTCGAAAACAGAACGAGACTTCTGCGCGAATGCATCGAAGGTGCTATGAAATCTACGGGTAAGGATTTCATTGTTTCATCCCGTCTCAACGTATACGACGGCTTCCCCTATCCTTACGGATTCGGTGTATCGAAGAACGGTGGGATCGAATTTGACAAGGAAGAGCCCGTTTGGCTGCTCAAAGAGCTCCGCGATCTCGGCGTTGAGCTTCTGAATATTACGATGGGAAATCCCTACTTCAATCCGCACGTAAACCGTCCCTTTGCTCTCGGCGGTTACGAGCCCGAGGAGCATCCGCTTGAGGGCGTTGCACGTATGCTTCACGGTATTGCGGATCTCAAGCGCGAGGTTCCCGAGATCAAGATCATTTCCTCAGCTCTCTCATATCTCGGCGTTACGGCACCCGAGGTTTGCGCGGGATTTGTGCGCGACGGCGGATTTGATTTCTGCGGATTCGGAAGAACTATTCTTGCGTATCCTGATTTTGCGAAGGATATTCTCTCGGGCGGATTCAAGAAGGAAAAAATATGCATCTGCTGCTCGAAATGCTCGGAGATGATGCGTGCGGGAGGCACTCCCGGTTGTGTCGTACGCGATAAGCTTTACACAGATATCTACCGCGAATTCAAGGAGAATCACAAATGAAGCACGTAATTATCAGCGGCTGTACTCGTGGTATCGGTGCGGCTTGCGTCAGAAAATTTCTTGATGCGGGATACCTTGTAACCGGTATGGGAAGAGCTGAGAAATCTGATTTCTCATCGGAAGATTTCAACTACGTATCGGGTGATCTCTCATCTTCAGAGGACAGACAGAGGCTCGTTGCAACTGCGATAGAACAGTTCGGCAAGATTGATGCGCTTGTAAACGTTGCGGGGGTTGCTCCGCTTGAGCGACGCGATCTGCTTGAAATGACCGAGGAGAGCTATGACCGTGTTATGGATATCAACACGAAGGGAACTCTCTTTCTGACTCAGGCGGTTGCCAAAGAGATGATAAAAAACGAGGCTGTCGGCGGTATGCGCGGTAGTATTTGCAATATATCTTCCCTTTCCGCATATACAAGCTCTACGAGCCGCGGAGAATACTGCATTTCCAAGGCCGGAGTTTCGATGATCACGAAGCTCTTTGCCGACAGGCTTGCCGAATACGGAATTCCCGTAAACGAGGTCCGTCCCGGTATTATTGCCACGGATATGACCGCAAAGGTCAAGGAGAAATATGATGGTCTGATCGGCGGCGGTCTACTTCCGATCGCACGTTGGGGTGAGCCCGAGGATATTGCGGACGCGGTCTACGCACTCGTATCGGGTGCTCTTCCCTACGTCACGGGGCAGTCAATCGACGTTGACGGCGGATTCCATTTAAGGAGACTCTAAATGAAGAATTATTCATTTGATTCCGTGGTCATCGGCAGCGGTGCCGCGGGATTCGGAACGGCTTGCAGGATCGCGGAGATCGGCAGAAAGATCGTTTGTATCGTGACCGAGGGAATTAATTGCGGCACCTCAAGAAACACGGGAAGCGACAAGCAGACATATTACAAGCTCTCACTTTCGGGCAGTACTCCCGACAGCGTTCGGAATATGGCAGAGACGCTGTACAGCGGGGGTTGCGTTGACGGCGACATCGCGCTTTGCGAGGCTTCGCTTTCGGCAAGATGCTTTCTGAATCTCTGCGAGGCAGGTGTGCCTTTCCCCTCAAACCGTTACGGCGAATTCGTTGGCTATAAGACCGATCACGATCCGATGGCTCGTGCGACGAGTGCGGGGCCTCTGACATCCAAATATATGACCGAGGCTCTCGAGAAGAAGGCTCAAGCACTCGGTATCCCGATCTTTGACCGTATGCTTGCTATAAAGATACTCAGGGATGACGAGGGCGTTCGCGGGCTTATCTGCCTTGATCTCGGATCGGGCGATTATGTCAGCTTTTCCGCGCCGAACGTCGTTATTGCCACGGGCGGTCCCGCGGGGATTTACTCGGACAGCGTTTATCCCGAGTGTCATCACGGTATGACCTCGCTTGCGCTGAACGCGGGTGCGGCTCTGCAGAATCTCACAGAATGGCAATACGGCCTTGCTTCCGTCTCACCGAGATGGAACGTTTCGGGTACGTATATGCAGGTGCTCCCGAGGCTTGTTTCTGTCGATGAAAACGGAAAAGAGCGCGAGTTCCTTTGGGAATACTTCTTTGACGCTTACGAGGCTATGTCCGCGCTCTTTATGAAGGGTTATCAATGGCCCTTTGACGTAAACAAGGCACGCGAGGGTTCTTCATTGATCGACCTGCTCGTGTACCGCGAAAGCATAATGCGCGGGCGCAAAATATATCTTGATTACACAAAGAATCCTTTCGGGCTTGAAACAATTGAATTCGAGAAGCTTTCCGATGAGGCTTGCGCTTATCTCAAAAAAGCGGATGCTTGCTTCGGCAGTCCGATAGAGCGTCTGCGAAAGATGAACGAGCCCGCATACGAGCTTTACCGCTCGAAGGGAGTTGATCTTGAATGCGAACGCCTCGAGATCGCGCTCTGCGCACAGCATTGCAACGGCGGAGTTGCTGTAAACGATAACTGGGAAAGCAACGTGCGCGGACTTTACGCAGTCGGTGAGGCTGCGGGAACCCACGGTATCACGCGTCCGGGCGGTAGCGCGCTCAATGCGGGACAGGTTGGCGCGCTTCGTGCGGCTGAGGCGATATCCGTAAGTTCACGTACTAGCCAAGTGGTCATCGATAATCTCGATTACAGCGATCTGATCATCCTCGATCCTTCCGCTCCTTCGATAATTGACGTTGATGCAAGGCTCGGGACGGCGAGGAAGTCGATGAGCGCATCCGCGGCGGCGATAAGAAATCCCGCAGAGATGGAGAGATATCTCAACGAGATCAAGAGCGTGCTCCCGCTTATTCAAAGGATCTATACCCTTCCGTCGGTCGAGGAGATGCGTTCGCTTTATCTTCTTATCGACACGCTGACAGTTCAGTTCGCGGTGCTGACTTCGATGCTTGATTTTGCAAAGAATCAGAAGATCTCGCGCGGTTCTGCGCTTTATACCGATGAAAATGGCGAAGCTCCCGACGGGCTTGAAGATATTTTCGCATTCACTCTGCCCGAGAGTGAGGCACACAAAAAGATCATCCGCTCTGTCAGGCTCTGCGGAGGCGATCTGATCTGCGCACGCAGGATCGTCAGAAAGATGCCTCCCGAGGACGAGAGCTTTGAGACCGTCTGGCGCGAATACAGAGAATGCACTCAAAACCACACTTGACCGCAGACCATTCATTTGAGAGGTTTTATGATGAAATCTATTTTCTTATGTAATAAAAAAGGCAGCGTAGAAAAGGTCTACGCCGACAGCTTTGATAAGCTCAATATTGTCAAAAAAGTTTATACCTACGCCGACGTTATTGCCGATCCCGATGCATTTGCCGAAGTTGAATATATTTTTTCGACCTGGGGAATGCCCGCGATGAGCGAGGAGGAGATCAAGGTCTGCTTCCCGAATCTCAAATGCGTTTTCTATGCCGCGGGAAGCGTTCAGGCGTTTGCGCGCCCCTTCCTTCATTGCGGAGTCAAGGTTTTCAGCGCGTGGGCGGCAAATGCGGTTCCCGTAGTTGAATATACTCTCGCGCAGATCATTCTTGCGAACAAGGGATTTTTCGCTCATTCACGCGAGATGAAGAAGGGCAACCGCGAGGCGGGCAAGGTTATGAAGGCTTCTTATCCCGGCAATTACGGCGAGTACGTCGGAATCATCGGCGTTGGTATGATAGGCTCACAGGTTGCCGAGAGACTTAAGGATTACAAGCTCGGCGTTCTTGCGTTCGATCCCTTCCTTTCGGACGAAAGAGCCGCGGCTCTCGGCATCGAGAAATGCTCGCTCCACGAGCTTTTCGAACGTTGCCGTGTTGTGACCAATCATATGGCAAACAACGCGCAGACGAAGGGGATGCTTGATTATTCCTGCTTCTCGAGGATGCTTCCCTACTCTACATTTATCAACACGGGCAGGGGCGCGCAGGTTGTCGAGCCCGATCTTGTAAAGCTGCTTGAGGAGCGTCCCGACGTCACGGCGATCCTTGACGTCACCTACCCCGAGCCGCCCGCAGAGGGTCACGCATTCTATTCGCTCCCCAACTGTTTCCTGACTCCGCATATTGCGGGAAGTCTTGAGAGCGAGACGCACCGTATGGCTGAATATATCATCGAGGAGTACGAGCGATTCATTTCGGGTGAGCCTTGTCTTTATGAGGTCAGCGAAAAGATGCTCGAAACGATGGCGTGATGAAAAAGAAATATCTTGAATTGATGTCAAAAGCCCTCGGCGCATACACCGACGGGCACATAAGCGAATATTTTGAGCGCGTTAAGACCGAGGGCTTGACAGAGCACGGCTTTCCGCGTCTGACGGTCAATCTCGGCGTGCTCATCTCTCACGGATACCGTACGGAGCTTGAGCCGCTCTTCATTGAGATGATGGATCTCTGCTGCCGCGAGATACCCCGTGTTAAGGCGGCTAACGATTTTTCCGTGCGCGAGATCGTTTTCTGCATTATGGAGCTTGAACGGCTCGGCAAATTCGCGTCGAATATCGAAGGCTGGAAGCGCGATCTTGCTTTGATCGAGCCGCATAAATGCTACGACAAATTTGCAGTGAAGGCAGATCAAGTGATAGGAAACTGGGCTCTCTTCTCTGCTTTGAGTGAATTTGCACGGAAAAAGCTTATCGGGTGCGATTCGGATAAATTCATCGAGATTCAGATAGAAAATCAGCTTGGCAGACTCGACTCGAACGGAATGTACCGTGACAATACCAAGCATTACGCGCATCAGCCGATCATCTATGATCTTGTTCCGCGTTATCTCTTATGTCTTCTTATGCATTTCGGATATAACGGACCTTACCGTGAACGGATCAACAAGGTTCTCAAGGAGACCGCGCTTATGACGCTCGAGATGCAGTCGGTCACGGGTGAGGTCGCCTTTGGCGGAAGGAGCAATCAGTTCGTCCACAACGAGGGTCTGCTTGCCACGATATTTGAATACGAGGCAAACAGATACGCGCGCGAGGGTGATTTTATACTTGCCGGAAAATTCAAGGCGGCGATCGCTCGCGCTATGGAAATGACCGAATACTGGCTCTCAAAAGAGCCGATCCGACACGTCAAGAACCGTTTCCCGACCGAAACTAAATACGGATGCGAAAAATATGCTTATTTCGACAAGTATATGATCACAACGGCGTCGCATATTTTCTCTGCTTTCATGCTATGCGACGATTCGATCGAGTCTACGGAATTCGACGATTCTCCCGCCGATCTTGAGACCTCGGAGCATTTCCACAAGCTATTCCTCCGCGCGGGTGGTTACTCCCTTGAGTTTGATACAAACGGTGACCCGCATTACGACTCATCGGGTCTCGGCAGAGTTCACCGTTATGGCGCGCCATCTGCGATCTGTATGACTCTTCCCTGCGCCGACGAGCCGAATTACAGAGTCGATTCGGATGAAAAGTACCGTGCCTCGCTTTGTCCCGGTAAAATATCCGACGGCGAGGTCTTCTTTGCCTGCGATTCCGACGAGCCGATAAAGATAATCTCGCACGGTCACGGGGACGGCGATGCTTTCGCTATTCTCGGATATGCGGAAGGTCTCACGGGTGAATACCGCCTTTCTTCGGACGGCGTTGCAATAAAGATCACGGGCGAGGGTACCGTTATCCATATGCTACCGATCTTCGCCTTTGACGGAGAACGCGAGACCGAGATAACTGTCAGCAACGGAATTATTGAGGTTTCCTATCTCGGTTGGGTCTGCAGATACAAAACAAGCGGAATGATTCGCAAAACTAATATCGTTGCAAAGAACAGAAGCGGATATTACAAGATCTTCTTCGCGGAATCTGAAAGCGAGATTGAATTAGAGATCGAGATCCTTCCGAAGGATTGACAATTGCAATAAATTATGATATAATTAAGAAAAATCAATAACTGCCACCGGGTAGTAGCATTCGAGCGCATCGTTAGGTCTTTGAAGATGCGTCTCGGATGCTTATTTTTTGGAGGAATTATGAAGCTTACGAAATATTTCAGCAGATTTGAGCTTGCTTTATGGGGGTCTTCCCTCTTACTTATCACGCTCTTTTACTTGATATTTGACCGTTCGGGAGAGCTGACGCTGATAGCCTCGCTGATAGGCGCGACATCGCTTATCTTCTGCGCCAAGGGCAATCCCTTCGGTCAGCTGCTTATGGTCATTTTCAGCGTAATCTACGCCATTATATCGCTTTCCTTTGCTTATTACGGCGAGATGCTTACCTATCTCGGTATGACCTGCCCGATGGCGGTATTTGCATTGATATCGTGGCTTAAAAATCCCTACAACGGCAATAAATCCGAGGTCAGGGTTAACAGGATCGGGCGCAAGGAAGTGATTTTTATGCTGATACTGAGTGCGGCCGTGACGCTTATTTTCTATTTTATTCTGAAATTCTTCAACACCGCGAATCTCTTGCCAAGCACGCTTTCCGTCACAACGAGCTTTATCGCCGTTTATCTTTCCTTCCGCAGGAGTCCTTATTTTGCGCTTGCATACGCTGCAAACGACGTCGTACTGATAATTCTTTGGGTCATAGCGTCGTTTCACGATCCCTCGTACGTCTCCGTCGTGGTTTGCTTCGTCACATTCCTTATAAACGATCTTTACGGCTTCATCAGCTGGAGACGGATGGAGAAAAGGCAGAGATCATAAAAGGGACGACTTGTTTTTCAATTTACTATTGCAAAATCGGAAAAACATGGTATAATAATAAATACAGTGAATCAGAGGAAGGAATGGTCAAAATGAAATTATGCTTTTCAACGCTCGGATGCACCGAAAGGAGCCTCGACGAGGTACTTACGCTTGCGCAGAGCTTTTCGGTCGATGCTCTCGAGCTTCGCGGACTTTGCGGCGAGGTAGATATCCGCAAGATGGCGGAGCTTCTACCCGAAAACCGTCAAGCGACCAAGGCGACTTTTGCAAAATGCGGCGTAACACCGCTCGTTCTCGGAACTTCGTGCAAGTTTCACGATGAGTCAAAGCTTGATAATTTCCTTGAAGAAGGTTTTTACGCGATTGACGTTGCGCAAGAGATAGGATTCCGTGCCATTCGTGTTTTCGGAAACAATATCAAGGGAGATGAGGGCGAATGTCTCCTTCGCATCGCAGGTGGGATCTCGAAGCTTTGCCAATATGCGTCTGACAAAAACGTAGACGTTCTGCTTGAAACGCACGGAGATATCAACAATGCTGAAAGGCTCGGCGCGGTTGCGGAGATATGCCGTAAGTACCCCAACTTCGGATTCATTTGGGACATTTGCCACACGAGGCAGACTTATGCAGATAATTGGCGTGATTTCTGCGATCATTTCTCTTCACTGATACGCCACGTACACCTCAAGGACGTTTCCGACAACAAGCTTGTTCTTCCCGGCGAGGGTGATCTTCCCTTGCGCGCTATGGCGGAGTATCTTGAAGAGCAAGGTTACGACGGATATTTCTCGCTCGAGTGGGAAAAGAAATGGCATCCCGAGCTTCCCGTCATTGAGGACGCTCTGAATGCGCTTATCGAGGTATTCGGATAATAGTTTGGATAAAGGGACTTACGAACCCCTATTTGCGCGCATTATCGGGCATTATACTTTTATGCTGCAATAGCGCGCAAATTTTTGATGTCGCTAGCGACAGTCAGAATCCACCGCGATGAAGGGACTTACGAACCCCTATTTGCGCGCATTATTGGGTATTATAGTTTTATGCTGCGATCGCGCGCAAATTTTTGATGTCGCTAGCGACAGTTAGAATCCACCGCGATGAAAGGACCTACGAACCCCTATTTGCGCGTATTATTGGGCATTATACTTTTATGCTGCAATAGCGCGCAAATTTTTGATGTCGCTAGCGACAGTTAGAATCCACCGCGATGAAGGGACTTACGAACCCCTATTTGCGCGCATTATTGGGCATTATAGTTTTATGCTGCGATCGCGCGCAAATTTTTGATGCCGCTAGCGACAGTCAGAATCCACCGCGATGAAGGGACTTACGAACCCCTATTTGCGCGCATTATTGGGTATTATACTTTTATGCTGCAATAGCGCGCAAATTTTTGATGTCGCTAGCGACATCAAGGGGTTCGGCGTCCATATAATTCATACCAACACAAAACGGGATGACCAAAGGTCATCCCGTTTTGTGTTGGTGCGGATGAAGGGACTTGAACCCATATGGAGCTGCCCCCACTAGAACCTGAATCTAGCGCGTCTGCCAATTCCGCCACATCCGCATATTAAGTTTTGTATGCTTAATGCGGCGGAATTGGTTCCGCACACATCCGCATATTAAGTTTTGTTTGCTTAATGCGGCGGAATTGGTTCCGCACACATCCGCATATTTTCTTATTATATAAGCAAAGCAGCCATACGGCTGCTTTGCTTGGTGCGAGAAACGGGACTTGAACCCGTACGGTGTTATCCACACGCCCCTCAAACGTGCGCGTCTGCCAGTTCCGCCACTCTCGCGGGTTGCTTTCGACAACGGTAATATTATACCACTTTCAAACTTATTTGTCAATACCTTTTTTCAATTTTTTTTGAAAAAATGCAAGTTTTTTGAGTTTTTTTCGAAAGCATTTTTTATTTTTCGGGTGTTGCGCTGATATCACTCTTCTTTTTCCCGTTTTTCACGAGCGATCTGCCCCATCCGTGCTCGGCAGCCATCTTATAAATTGCTCTAGGAAGGCTGACGTTTGCATAAATTTTCTCAAAAGAATTTTCCTCGAGGATCTTTTCGAGCAAGAAATTGAGACTTTTATCAATTTTCGACTTGGGTTTTGCGCCCGGCTTGAGATGAAGAAGTGCCGTAAGTGCGCCTCCGCCTCCGATGCCGATACCGCCGCCCCACACGTGTCCCGCACGGCGAGACCAATGCTTTATGATATCAAGCGAAAATTCGCACTGACGACCGTCGTAAAAGCCGCAGTTTGATACCGCGTAGATATATTTCTCACCGATCTCGTTCTTCAGACTTTCGAGGATCTTGAGACAGGAGAGGATGTGGCCGGGAACTCCGTCAACGTAGAGCGGATAGAAGAAGACCCACGCTTCACATTCCTTAAGGGAATCGATAACCTCTTTCTCGATCTTCGAGCGGTTCATCCTGATCTCGGTGCAGTCGCATTTTTCATAGGCGCAGGCAAGGAAATCGGCGATCAGAGCACCGCTTGCGCTCTCCTTGCATTTTGGGCTTGCATTGATAAGTGCTATTCTCACAGCGTTACCTCCCCGAGCTCTGCGGCGTTCTTGA
Organism: Eubacteriales bacterium; assembly: GCA_045531455.1. GTDB lineage: Bacteria > Bacillota > Clostridia > Oscillospirales > CAG-272 > CAG-390. The sequence goes on along the minus strand of JAZSEA010000060.1, from coordinate 20,198 downwards.
AAAAAAGGATCTTATCGACGACTGCATAGAAATTCTTTGCATTTGCTCTTACTATACTCTCGGCGGTCTGCTTCTCTTCCTCGGTGACGTCCTCGCCGTAGAAGTACGCGGAGAGCCTGATCTTATTGAAATATCTCTGTCTGTGGCGCATTTCATCGTTGACGATGGCAAAATCGGGACGGACGTAGGATATACATCTGTCCTGAACCTTCTTGACAAAACTGCTGAAGCCGCCATATAGGCATTCGCTGATCATGATCAGCTCCTCGCATCTGCCCATATCCCATCCCGTGCACTGAAATCCGTCCTTTATGACACATTCGCCGGGGGTCTTAATCCAACATCCGAAGCAGCCTATGCAATGCTTGATCATAGCGTCGGGCTTGATTATTTTATGCTCACCATCAACGGGGAGCTTGAAGTCCTTAATGTCTGTGATGATCAGTTTCATATTATTTCTCCAAAATATTTATTACCTCTCGGTAGATGCGATCCATTCCGTCCGCATTCGGATGAAGACCGTCCGGGAGCATATCAAAGGTTATGCCGGATTTTCGAAGATCAACGCACTTGATATTCTCGCGGCGGCAGATCTCAATTATCAGATCGGCGAATTCCGAAAGCCTTTCGTTATCGTAATATCCGTTGCTGAAGGAGGGAGTCATAGCTATTATCTCGGCATTCGGATAGAGCTCGCGGAGTCTCGCGAGTGCTTCTCTGTAGGCATCTGCGAAGCAATTCCATTTATAAGCTTGGGGATCGGGCGAGAAAGCATTGTCGATACTTCCCTTTTCGACCATTTTGCCAGCATCGTTCGTTCCTCCGAAGAAGAAGATCAGATCGGGGATGCCATTCGATCCGAGATTGCGGATGCGTGTATATGAAGCCATTGCGGCATCGGGTCCGAAGTCCTTCTCATTGAAATCCCGATGATTCGACACAGTTGAGCCCGCCCAGCTGTCATTGACACCGAGGGTGGCTTCAAGCGTATTCAAAACCTTCATCCACCAAGTATTATTTACGTCCGTTACAAGATTATCCTGCGGATATCGGGGGCGGTGAGTCTCGGGAATGAAGCCCGCATAGGTCGATATACTATCACCGAGGATCGATACTTTTTTGCCTTTATATCTGTCCATTAGTCTTCTCCGACTGTCTCTTTTTCTTTATTATACAACACAAAAGTGACGATTTTAAGAACATTAATAAAAAAAATACATTAAGTTCAATTATTTATTTTACTTGTTGATATTCAGTTTATCTTTTAGGTATATAATTTAAACTAACATATTATTTACTATCGGAGGCAACGATGCTTCAGCTTAAGGGTTTGAAGAAAACTTTCAGAACGGGAGAGCTTACTCAGGTCGCACTTGACGGTGTTTCCCTCAACCTTCGCGACAACGAATTTGTTGCAATACTCGGCCCCTCGGGATCGGGTAAAACCACTCTGCTCAATATGATCGGCGGTCTTGACCGCTACGACAGCGGAGATCTTATCATCAACGGAATTTCGACAAAAAAATATAAGGACCGCGATTGGGATTCCTATCGCAACCACACTATCGGCTTTGTTTTCCAGAGCTACAACCTCATTCCCCATCAGTCGATTCTCGCAAACGTTGAGCTTGCGCTGACAATCTCGGGAGTCGGTCGCAAGGAAAGACGCGAACGCGCAAAGAAGGCTCTGGCTGAAGTCGGACTCGGAGATCAGCTTCACAAGAAGCCGAACCAGATGTCGGGCGGTCAGATGCAGAGAGTTGCTATTGCGCGTGCTCTGATCAACGACCCCGATATTCTCCTTGCGGACGAACCGACGGGTGCGCTTGACAGCGAGACGAGCGTTCAGGTTATGGAACTCCTCAAGGAGGTCGCAAAGGACCGTCTCGTCGTTATGGTAACCCACAACCCCGAGCTTGCAGAGGAGTACGCGAACAGAATCGTCAAGCTCCGCGACGGTAAGATCATCGGCGACACGAATCCCTACGAGATCGACGAGAGCGTTCTTGAGGCTCCCAAGCACAAGAATATGGGCAAATCCTCGATGTCGCTCTTTACATCCTTCGGACTTTCTCTGCGCAATCTCTTCACCAAGAAGGGCAGAACTCTGCTGACCTCCTTTGCGGGAAGCATCGGTATCATCGGTATCGCGCTGATCTACGCGGTCTCGAACGGTCTGACGACTTACATCAACACGGTCCAGGAGGACACCCTCTCCTCATCCCCGATCCTGCTTGAATCGACTCACATCGACCTTGGCAGCCTTATGATCACTATGATGGATATGGCTGAAGCGAAGGAGGATCACGAGCTTGACGCGGTCTACAGCAAGACGGTGATGTACGATTTTGTCAACGTCATCAACAGCATCGAGTCGCAGGAAAACGATCTCAAGGCTTTCAAGGAATTCATTGAGCGCGAATACGCGGATACTGAATCCGAGCTCGGGCTGAACGACGCTCTGAGCGGAATCCATTACGGCTACAACATAAACCTTCTTCTCTATACAAAGAACGTCGACGGCACTATCATCCATTCTGATACTCAGGCACAGCTCGGCGAGATCATGACGAAATTCATCGGCAAGATGCTCTCGAACCGCGACCAGATGGATTCATCTTCGTCTTCGGGCAATCCTATGGCTTCGATGATGTCAGGCTCGATGGGATATGGCGGTCTCTGGCAGGAGATGCTCCCCGGCGACGTCGAGATGATCAACCCGATCGTCCAAAAGCAGTATGATATCGTTGAAGGTAAATGGCCCGAGGCGTATAACGAGGTCGTTCTCGTTCTCGACTCGAACAACGAGATCTCGGATATGGCTCTCTACGCGCTCGGTCTTATCTCCGAGGAGGAGATCGACATTATCGTTGATGCCGCCATAAACAAAACTCCACTTACCGTAAACACCAACCGCTGGACCTATCAGGAGATCCTTGATATGGAATTCCGCACCATATTCCCCGCCGATTGCTACACTCTCGACGAGCGCACGGGTCTCTACACCGATATGAGAGAAACGAACGCGGGCCTCAAGTATCTCTACGACAACGGTACGCCCATCAAGGTCGTCGGAATCATCCGACCGAACGAGGATGCCGTTTCGGGGATGCTGACGGGTTCTATTGCTTACACAAGCGAGCTCACCGAGCACGTTGTTGAGCAGTCGAAGGCATCCGCCGCTATCAAGGCACAGCTTGCCGATCCCTCGAACGACATTTTCTCGGGTCTTCCCTTTGATCTCAGCGAGGGCAACCTCAGCGATGCCGAAAAGGCAGAGATCTTCCGCGATTACGTATCGGGTCTCGACACCGCAAAGAAGGCTGACACCTACGTCAAGGTTATGGGTATTCCCGACAAGGCTTGGCTCGACGGTCAGGTTGACGTTTATCTCGGTACTATGACCGAGGAGGTCAAGAGGAATTCTCTCATCACCACTCTTACCGAACAGATGGGTATGGATGCCGAGACCGTAGCAGAATACGTCAACGCTATGACTCTCGAGGATCTCGACGGTCTTCTCGGTGAAGGTATCGGCGAGATGGTCAAGGAGCAGTACCGCAAGGGCGTTGAGGCTCAGCTCGCGGCTATGACAGACGAGCAGCTTGCGGGTGCGCTTGATGCCGCTATTCCCTCCTACACCGACGAGCTTGCCGCAATCTATTACGACGAGGCTATCACATTTGCATCCACTTCCTATGAGTTCAATCTTATGACTCTCGGATACGTCGAGCTCGACGATCCCGCGACTATCAGCCTTTACGCTTCGACCTTCTCGGATAAGGATATCATCGAGGAGGCTATCGCAAAGTACAACGAAGGCGTTGACGAGATCGAAAAGATCGGCTACACCGACTACCTCGGCATTATGATGTCCTCTATCGCGACCATCATCGACGCTATCACCTACGTTCTTATCGGATTCGTTTCGGTTTCCCTTATCGTTTCCTCGATCATGATCGGTGTTATCACTCTCATCTCGGTGCAGGAAAGAACAAAGGAGATCGGTATCCTCCGCGCGATCGGCGCATCAAAGAAGAACGTATCAAGTATGTTCAACGCCGAGACTGTTATCATCGGCTTTGCTTCGGGTATCGTGGGCGTTCTTACGACCTACCTGCTCTGCATCCCGCTCAACGCGATCCTCGTCTACCTGACGGGTATCCCGAATCTTACGGCTCAGCTTCCCGTATACGTTGCGGCGATCCTTGTCGTTATCAGTATGGCGCTGACTCTCGTTTCGGGTCTCATTCCCTCCAGAAGTGCGGCGAAGAAGGATCCCGTTGCGGCGCTTAGGACGGAGTAAGGGCAAAATGCAGAATGCAGAATGCAAAATTGAGGAAAATTTCCTCGCTTTGCTCGGAAAATATTATGATTAATTCTTGTGTTTACACCTAATATTCCTTTGTTGTGTTCTAACCTGTAGTTTTGCAAAACAAACGATTAACCTATAACATAATCGAGATGTTTTGAAGTTTTTGCTTCATTACATCTCGATTTTTTATTTAGTTGCTATATGTATGCATTCTGCATTTTGCATTTAGCATTTTATTTCACTCCGCTCTCGAGGAACTCGAAGCTGAGAGTATCGGTGTCGAGCTTTGCGCGGGTAGAGATCGGGAATATCGCGCCGTTTGCGCCGTGGCCGAAATCCTCGTTGCGGATGACGGGGATATTATAACGGTTTCCGATGCGGGCAAGGATATCGTCGATCACGGGCGAGGGCTCGAGCGAGTAATGACCGAAGATCAGAGCCTTGGCTTTCTTAAAAACGCCGTGATGCTCGAGGGTGGTGAACCATTTTGATACGACCGATGCGTTCGAGAATTTCTCGTGATCCTCGATAAAGAGGATGATATCCTCGTCGGGAAGCTCGCGGTACCATTCGAGCCCGAGAAGGGCGGCGAAATTCATCAGATAACCTCCGACGAGAATGCCCTCGGCTTTACCCGGAGTGATGACGCGCCATTCGCTGTTCTTGACATAGTCGAGATCGTTCGAGCGGAGACGCTTTTCAAAGTTCAAGAGAGTGTAATCTATTGGAGGAGATTCAAAGAATCGAGGGGACGAGCCGTAGAAGGTGACGAGTCCCGTCATATGGTTTACGGCGTTGAGCACGGTCGTGCTGTCGCTGTAGCTGCAAAGGATCTTGGGATTCTTCTTGATATTTTCATAGTCGATAAAGGGCAGGATCTCGTTTCCGACCTCACCGCCCGTGAAAAAGACCATTTTGACCTCGGGATCGGCGATCATTGCGTTGAAGTCCTCGGCGCGTTCCTCTATGCTTCCCGCGTATACGTTGGTCGTTGAAAAGAGATTCTTTGAGAATTTAACCTTATATCCGAGATTGCGAAGATTCTCCGCGGCACGCTCGATGGGGTCGCGCTTTGCTCTGTATGAGGGCGCGATAAAGCCTATGGTGTCGCCGTCTCTGAGTCTTTCGGGTTTGATCATGATTAATACCTCCGATGATTTATTGAGATAATTATATCTCCAAAAAAGCAAAAAGTCAAGTTTTTTCGGGAAAAACTTGACCGGCCAGATCATTTGTGATACAATATTAGTCAGCAAACTTAAGGAATTAAGATATGAACAATTTACTGATCAGAAGAGCCGAAAAAGTTGACGTTTCGGCAAGACAATTCAAGGACGATCTTTTTCTCTTCCGCGCGGACGGCGACTTGCCGTTTGCTTCGAGAGCTCCGCTTGACGCATCTCTGCCCGCAAAGAGGGGCGACGGAGAGATCATTTACGAAAGTGATCTTTTCAGCATTTCTAAGGCAGACACTCACTTATACTGCTCGGTAAACGCTCCAGATGCGCCTTACGCGGTGATTTCGCTTCACGAGGGAAACACCGGAAACGATGCAGAGGCTTCGGCAAGATCATACTTTTCTTCGATTGCCTCGCTCGATCTTTCGGGCGGACTCAGATCGGAGGATGCTTCATCGGTCGACAGCCTGATACGCGGGATCGCGGATTACTGCGGTTGTCTGACCGACGTAAATGCTCCCGATGAAACTCGCTTTTTCCCGAGAAGCAGATACTCGAAGAGCTCGCCGTATCTTGCCGCCGCACTTCCGACCGTATGTCTTTTATTCAGACGGCTTTCCGCTCTCCGAGGATTCAATTTCAAGCTGATCTTCCCCGAGGGGCTTCCCTGCCTTGCTTTTTCCGCGAGAATACTCTCGGATGACGTTACGTCGGCAAGCGACATCCCCGAATACTCGGCTTTGCTTGAGCTTGACGGCATCACGGCGTACTCGAAGCTTATTCCCGAGTCCGAGGATGACGGCGACAAGATATCGCGTCTGACCGTCGTCATCAGTGCACAATCAGAGGACCCGAGCGGTGTTCTTCGCGCAACCGAATGGAAGAAGACCCTGCGCGAAAGGCTTGATCTCAGCGAGATCGAGGTGCCCGGACGCTTCTGATATCAGAGGATCAGCTCCATTCCGATCTTCTGCTTATGCAGTCCGATCGATTCATAGAATCCGAGAGCGGAGGTGTTGTCCGCCCAGACGTTCAGGGTCACGTTGTAGCAATTCTCTCTTCTTGCATAATCAACAACGTAATTATAAAGCGACTTACCGATCCCCTTGCCACGGAAGTTTTCGTCAACGCAAAGGTCGTCGATATAAAGAGTTTTGATATCCGTCAGAATGTTATCATTTATGTGACAAACGAAGATACAAAATGCATATCCCACGACTAAACCGTCCGCATCCTCTGCAACGAAGATCGGACGGTTTTCGTCGCATAGGATCGCCGCAAGCTCATCATCGGTATATTTCTTTACGCCGCCGCGGAAAAGATCGGGTCGTGCCCTATGGTGCACGTCGAGAACCTGCCCGAGCAGTTCTCCGATCCTTGCGCTGTCTCCGATTTCGGCTTTTCTTATAAACATAATAGCACCGCCTTGCAGTTTATTTTTCAATTATTATAGCACAAATGTGCTGTCTCCGTCAAGTTTTTACCTATTATTATTAAGAAATATTGAGAAATATATTGACAATAGTGTCGAAAAAGTGATATAATGTATATGATTTGGATGATTCAAATATATCATCCCAAACAAAAACTCACAAAAGAAAGGACTTCAAAATGAAAAAGTTCGCATCCCTTCTTATCGCTATGATCATGATCTTCACCATGGCGATCGGAACCATCTCCGTAAGCGCTGCTTCTCCCTCCCCCGCTATCAACGGTCAGCTTGAGGCAGGCAAGAGCTACACCATGTCCCTTACTCAGGCAAAGGCAGACAACGCAGTTCTCTACTTTGACGGCACCATGAACGGCAATTTCTTCAACGGCAACACCGACGCTTCCAAGGCAGTCGCTCTTACCGTAGAGGCAGTTGACGGCGGCATCCGCTTCTTCTTCGAGAAGGACGGCGCTAAGCTCTACATCGACATTCACGAGTACACCGCAGGCAAGGCAGGCGTTCGCATCACCGATGCTCCCGCAGGCGTTTTCACCTACAACGCTGACGCTACCACCTACGTTGTAAACTGCGCAGGCGCTGACCGTTATCTCGGCACCTACAACACCTTTACAACCTTCTCCTGCTCGGATATCAAGTACATCACAGGCGACAATGCTGCTAACGTATGGATCTCCCAGTTCCCCGCAGTATTCACCGAGGTTGGTTCTACTCCCGTAGTTCCCGACACTACCGCTGCTCCCGAGACTACTGCTGCTCCCGAGACCACCGAAGCTCCCGTAGTTCCCGCTGCTCCTCTCCTTGAGAACGCAACCCTCGCTGACCTCTCCTCCTTCGTAGCTGACGAAGAGGGCGGCAAGGATACCTCTTACATCTCCCGTACCAACGCTGACGGTTGGAAGGTTACCGGCGCTCGTTCCGACGCTGCCGCTTACACCGGCAATGCTCCCATGATCACCCTCAACGGCAAGACCTCCGTTCCCGGCACTCTTACCTCCTCCGTTATCAAGGGCGGTATCGGCCAGCTCGCATTCAACTACGGCTTCGCATTCGGCGACGATCAGTTCTCCCTTACCATCACCGTTAAGAAGGCTGACGGCACCGTTATCAAGTCCGAGAAGCTTGAGAAGACCGGTCTTACCAAGGAAACCGTTTACGACGTAGTTCTTGACATCAACGCCAACGAGGACGTTATTCTTGAGATCGTTAACAACGGCCTTACCAACACCGCTGCAGGTACCGACAAGAACAAGGACCGCCTTGGCATCTGGAACCTCTGCTGGACCGCTCCCGAGGCTGCTCCCGAGACCACCGCAGCTCCCGTTGATACTACTGCTCCCGAGTCTTCTTCCGACACCGGTGACAACGGCGTATTCTTCGCAGCTGCTGCTCTCGCAGTTGTTGCTATCGCAGGCACCGCTGTTATCTCCAAGAAGCGCGAAAACTAATCATTAACATAAAGAATCACCGATCCGTATTGGATCGGTGATTTTTTATCAGTATGTAAAATCGTCTCTGACAGCGTCCTCGAGCTCTTCCTGATTCTTTTTAAGGAATGCGCGGGATCCGCATACTATAAGGACCGCATCCTCGGGATGCTTTACGTCCTTGAGATAGGGGAATTTACCGAGTGCAGCCGAGAAGCTTGCGACGTTTTCGATCCTCTCGTTTTCGGTCTCGGTCGCTCCGACGGTAACGATCTTGTCCGTCTTTTCGGAAATCTCGGGATCGGAGAGCATATGCTCCGCGATATTGCAGGACTCGCTGCTTGAGCCCTCGAAAATGCAGTTGATCTTTCTTCCGCGCTCGGAGACCAATGTCTTCATATCCGCCAAAACGAGCTCGAGCGACTGAATATCCGCGTGCTCAAAGGCACAGCAAAGGGTATAGGGGCGGACGGAGATGATCTCTCCTCTGCCGGGAAGCTTGCGGTAATTGATAGCGGCGTATGCGTCCTCATCGGTAAGCTTGATCCTGAGCTTGACAAGCTCGCGGATGACGAGGAGTGCGGTTGCTGAAAGCGAGACAAGTGACTGAAGCTGTGTTCCCGCTACGGCATTGAAGCCGCGGTAGGTAAAGGGAATGCCTCTGAAGGTGGGAGTTCCGACCTCGATCTCACCGCGAGCGACTACTGCGTGGTTGCAGTTGAGCTCGTTGCAGAGATTATAGAGGGCGCGGCGGCTATCCTTCTGCTGAGGCGCGCTGATGATCTCATCAACGCTCTTGCGTGCGATCAGTTTGACGAAATCCGCCTCGTTCGGGAAGATCTCGTTACAGTTTATCATTTTGGGCTGAGGAATAATTGAAGCTACGGATGTGGGCAGAGACGTCATATTCAGCTGCATAATGATATGCGAGACACCCATCTCCGAGCAGGCGCAAAGCGCTCCGAGGAGGAAGACCTCATAAATCGAGGGGTGAGGGAATTCGTCACCGAGCTTTGTTGCAAGCGATCTCTCGACTGTACGAATGACGGTGATGATTCTGGAAATAACTTCAGCGGGGAGCTGATCGCCGTTGATGGTAACAGCAGTCTCGGGCGAGCAGTTTACGTCAAAATTGACGGTTGCACTGCTGATCGACGCATGCTTCATCGCCGCGCTGACAACTGATGCGGTATATTCTGCATCCTGTCCGACAATGGCAAGTGTGATACCGTTGATCGGTCTTACACCGAGGTTCTTGCAGACGGCGTCGCTGAGAGTTTTATAATGTGCTGAAAGGTTTTTTACGGGTTCTTTGGGAAGCTGTGTCAGATACTTTCTGACGGTATGGATCTTCATGGTTCCTCCGAGGTAGTTGCGTGGTCCGCCTTTTGCGGATAGTGGGTTCCCGATTGATCGGTATGGTTTGCTTAGATTATTTTAAAAGCTCGAGCGAGTTTCCGCTGTTTCCGAGCAGAAACGCCGCAGTTGCTTTGAATTCTTCATCGAGTTTCTTCGCCGCCGCAGATTCGGGATCGAAATTCTTCCTTCTGACGGCGCGAAGCAGGATGTTTTTCGGTGTATCGTCGGGATCGACGAGCTCGCACGCCTCGACGTTATAGCCGCGGCTTGCAAGGTAGGACAGACGAAGCGAGTCTGTAAGCGCATCGCACATCTTGCGGCGCAGGATGGGATATTTCGACACGAATCCGAGCGAATCGCAATCGATCTTTGCCGAAAGCTCGCGCTGACAGCAGGGGGTCGAAAGGATGACTCCCGCGCGGTGTGATGCCGCATAGCGGAGAACGATATCCGTTGCGATATCGCAGGCGTGGAGCGATACGACAAGATGCGGCTCTGTATTCGGTGCGAATTCATTGATGTCTCCGCAGACGAAGGAAAGCGAGCTGTATCCGAGTCTTTCGGCAACGCCCGAGCAATACTCGATTACGTCGCGCTTGAGATCGACGCCCGTCATCTCAACCTCTCTCTGCTTGATCACGGTAAAATAATGATAGATCGCAAAGGAGAGATAGCTTTTACCGCAGCAGAGATCGTATATCAGAAGCTTACCATCGCGGGGAAGATTCTGATATATATCCTCGACGTACTCGAGGAAGCGGCAGATCTGGCGGTATTTATGCTGCATTTTGTCGTGAATTCTTCCCGAACGGTCGGAAATTCCGAGCTCGGTGAGGAATTTTTCATTGCCCGAAAGGATATGATTCTTCTTTCGGTCGTTCGACTGAACGTCCGCCTTTTTATCATCGGAGATGCCTGCTTTGAGGGCATTTCTAATCTTGCGGTCACCCGAAAGATTTTCCTTGCCCGACTTCGAGCTTCTGAGCTCGGCATCTCCGAGTGTGGTCAGAATATTGATCTGTCCGTGCGACAAAACGAGCTCTGCGAGTGCTTCGTCAGCTACGGTGATATTCTTTTGGATCGCCTTGCCGTCACGCATATACGAGATGCGGCGGAGGACCTTTTCCTTGCCGAGGAGCATAGGGGTAAGCTCGGTCTTCAGCTCTTCCGAGGACGCGGGCTTAGAGAAGACAGTCTTTTTAAGCACTCCCGCTTCAAATGCCTCAGCTATGAGCTTAAGCGTTGATCTTCTGATTTCCGTCATTGCTTCTTTTTCTTCTCCCAGGGCATTTTGATCTTGGGCTCTTCTCTGTTCAGGATGCGCTTGAGGTTCGGGATGTGCATCACAACTACGGTCAGCGTGATCAGAAACGCGATGGGCATTCTGATTCCCGAAACGGCTCCGTCACCGTACATTATCGCATACCAGGAATTGATAAAGATAGGCATAAAGAACGCCGCCATTACCGACGACATGGAAACGAATCTCGTTCCGATAACTACGATGGCAAAGACGAGGATCATCATAAGGAATACGGGTGGATCGCAGGCGAGCATCATTACAAACATTGCGAGCACGCCCTTGCCGCCCTTGAACTTATAATAGATCGGGAAGCAATGACCGAGGACCACAAAGAGTCCCGCAATATACGAACCCGGATAGCTGAAGAAGAGATATCCGAGGAGGATGGGCAGAAGGGTCTTTCCAAGATCCCCGAAGAGAGTGAGTAGTCCGCCCGTCTTTCCGAAGGTACGGAACATATTCGTCATTCCCGCGTTTCCGCTTCCGTGGGTTCGGATGTCGCTCTTGTATTTTTTTGTTGAAATGATAATTGCGGCATTTACGCTGCCCAAAAGATATCCGGCAGCCACACAAAGTATAACGGAGAGCAGCATAAAAAGCCAATATCCGATATTCTCCGCGGTCAGCGAAAGCGACTCGCAGATAACACCGAAAAGGCCTCCGCCCTCAAGAAATTCCTTTAACATTTCGTGTCCTTTCAGGGTGAGATGTAAATGTCAGAAAATGCAGGTAAAACAACGATAAAGTATCATTTTCCACCATGTTATATTATATCAAATCGGGAAGGAAAATTTATGATAAATTTGAAACTAATTTGTTAGTTAATGAATAATTTTTCTTCACAAATTTTGTCGAAATCAATTGCAATCAACCATAATATATGGTATAATATATTTCATACGAACTATGCGCCCGCAAAAGGGGCGCGGAAAGGCAGATTTATGAAAAGATTAATGCTCGGAAACGAGGCGATCGCCCGCGGTCTTTACGAGGCGGGTTGCGAGCTTGTTTCCTCCTATCCCGGAACACCTTCAACAGAAATCACCGAATTTGCCGCAAAATATGCGGAAATAGATTGCGAATGGGCACCCAACGAAAAAGTTGCCCTTGAGACCGCATTCGGCGCGTCTCTTGCTGGTCACAGAGCCGCTTGCGCCATGAAGCACGTCGGTCTCAACGTAGCCGCAGATCCGCTCTTCACGCTCTCCTACACGGGCGTAAACGGCGGACTCATCATCTTCGTTGCAGACGACCCCGCTATGCATTCCTCGCAGAACGAGCAGGATTCGCGCAACTACGCGATCGCATCGAAGATACCGATGTTTGAGCCCTCTGATTCCGACGAGGCTCGCAGAATGGTACATACCGCCTTTGAGGTTTCCGAAAAGTACGACACTCCCGTTCTCTTCCGCATCTGCACGAGAGCGGCACACTCGCAGAGCCTTGTCACAGAGGAGGACTGCCGCGAGGTCAAGGTCGTTCCTTATGAAAAGAAGCCCGCTAAGTACGTTATGATGCCCGGTTACGCCAAGCTGAAGCATCCCGTCGTTGAAGAAAGAACGCTGAAGCTGACCGATTACGCAGACAATTCGGGGATCAACGAGATAAGCGGAAATTCTTCCGAGCTCGGTATCATCACCTCAGGCATCTGTTATCAGTACGTCAAGGAGACCTTCGGCGATAACGAGGCGAAGGTTCTCAAGATCGGAATGCACAATCCTCTTCCCGACAAGCTTCTGAAGAATTTCGCGGCTTCGGTCAAGAGAGTCGTTGTTGTTGAGGAGCTTGACGCGATCATCGAGAAGCATTGTAAGTCGCTCGGCATCGCAGTCGAGGGACGCAATCTCTTCTCTCCCATCGGCGAATATTCACAGCAGACGGTTGCGAAGGCTTTCGGCAAGGCTCTGCCCGAGGCTCACGCCCCCGAGGCTCTGCCCGCGCGTCCTCCCGTTATGTGCTCCGGATGTCCGCACAGAGGTCTCTTCTACGTTATCTCAAAGATGAAGCTGAACGTTCTCGGCGACATCGGATGCTACACTCTCGGCGCGCAGAAGCCTCTCGACGCGCTTGATTCGGTTCTCTGTATGGGCGCGTCTGTTTCGGGACTTCACGGCTTTGTCAAGTCCACTCCGGGTGCGGAAAAAAAGACGGTTGCCGTTATCGGTGATTCTACCTTTATGCATTCGGGTATGACGGGACTTTGCAACATTGCTTACAACGGAACGAATTCCACCGTTCTGATCCTCGACAACTCGATCACGGGTATGACGGGTCATCAGCAGAATCCCACGACGGGATTCAATCTCCGCGGTGAGCCTGCGGCTAAGATCAATCTTGAGGCACTTTGCCACGCGCTCGGAATCAATCGTGTCCGCGTTGTTGATCCTTATAATCTTAATGAGTGCAAGGTAGCTCTCACGGAGGAGCTTGCGGCGGACGAGCCTTCGGTAATTATCTCGCGCCGCCCCTGCGTGCTTCTCAAGTCGGTCAAGACACCTCCTCCCATGCACGTTGAGAGCAACAAATGCCGTTCCTGCCGCCGCTGTATGGGTCTCGGATGTCCTTCTCTCTCCTTCAAGGACGGAAAGGCTACCATCGACGCAACACTTTGCACCGGATGCGGCGTTTGCGCACAGCTTTGCGCATTTGACGCTATAAAGGAGGGTAACTGATATGAAGAGCACGAATATTATGATAGTCGGAGTCGGCGGTCAGGGTACGCTCCTTGCCAGCAAGCTCCTCGGAAAGATACTTATCGGTCTCGGATATGACGTCAAGGTTTCCGAGCTTCACGGAATGAGTCAGCGCGGCGGTAGCGTTACGACCTACGTAAAGTACGGAGAAAAGGTCTATTCTCCCGTAATTGAAAGCGGCGAGGCTGATTACATCGTTTCCTTTGAAAAGCTCGAAGCGGCTCGTTGGGCGCATTGTCTCAAGAGCGGCGGCAAGCTTATCACAAACACGCAGGAGATCTCGCCGATGCCCGTAACCTCGGGCGCGGTAGAATATCCCACCGACATCCTCGACACTCTCGCGGCTCGCGGAGTTGATATCGACGCATTCGACGCGCTCACGCCCGCGCTTGAGGCGGGATCGCAGAAGGCGGTCAACATCGTTCTGATGGGCAGACTCGCGCGGCACCTCGGAATCGACGATGCACTTTGGCTTGACGCGATCAAGACAAGCGTCGCGCCGAAGTTCGTTGAGATGAATCTCAAGGCATTTGAGGCGGGATATAACGGATAATACAAAATGCAGAATGCAGAATGCAAAATGCAAAATTACAGGGAGTCGAATTTCGGCTCCCTTGATTATGTATTGTTATATTTCTGATAATAATGCTTCCTTAATTGCAGAAATCCGCATTTCAGCTTCCGGATTATTTAGTTTTTTCCCTACACTTTTTAAGCGACCAATATCCCAACACAACCAATGCAACGTATATCGCAATGAGCTTTCGATATATGGCAAAGCATCCTCGTATTTATCATCCATCAGTAAATGCATATATCTTGCACGGTCACGGGTGTATTGTCCGCTAGCAGAAAAATACATTAATTCCTCTTCCGCCTTTTCTTTATTTCCCGCACGAAAATACACTTCATACATCGAACAATGCGATGAATAGATATCCTCCGGGTTATTACGGAGCTTTTCTGCAATTTTTTCTGCATTACATACAATCTCATTCTTTTTAGCATCGCTTAATTCTTCCGAGCACTCCAAAAGCCATTTGATCGATAGATTAATAATCGAACGCAAAAGCTCTAACGAATCCGGATTCGATTTGAGCAAACAATATAATTTTGCGTATCTTTCGCCATAATTTTTATTATCTCCTTCATTACCGCTCCATGCAGAGTTGATACTTTTTATCTCCTCCGATAATTCCTCTTTCGTTTTCTTCGCATTACCGAGAAGTACATCGGTCGTGATACCGAAAAGTTCGGCTATCGGAACAAGCAATGATATATCGGGATTCCCTGCGCCCGTTTCCCATTTGCTTACAGCTTGTGGGGTCACATGTAATTTATCCGCAATCTCTTCTTGCGTGTACCCCATACTTTTTCTGTATTTTTTGAATGAATGTGCAAATGTCATATCGCTACCTCCAAAATATAATCCAACGCTGTGATTACATTATACCACAATAGTAATCTAATGTCAAACAACGAATTATCCGATAAAAAACAACCCATAGTTGAAAAACAGCACCGAAATCCGGTGCTGTTTTCATATTCAATCCTTTTAGCCGGCTTATTCGATGCCTATGCGCGGATAGGTCTGACAACCTACGGGTTTTATTGTTATCAAGGCAAAGTAACCATGAAATGATAATACAAATTATTCTTATCGAAAAACAACAGATCGACTGTACCATCTATGAGTGATCCGTTTCTCGGTGAGGAAAAATTAAGCTTGTAAAACCAGTTTACGGTTTTTCCCGAAGCTGCCTTGAGCTTATCAAGATGATAAAAATGCTCGTAGCTTGCTCCTCCGTCCGCAGAACGCCAGATATCGAACTCGGCAATTTTGTTTCCCTCTTTGTTATTTGCGCCGATGATATAAAGATCGCCGCCAATCCCCTCAGCCATAGCAAAGGTGTACTCTGTATTTTCAATTTCAAGCGGGCGTTCTTCTATTAAGATAAGGTCGCTGTCATATCTGACATAAAAAACGCTATGCTGATCTTCGTAGTAACAAGAATAGATCAAATGCAATATTCCGTTTTTATCAAGATAGGAGCATCCCCTTCCGTAATGAACGGCAGCAGGATGCGACATAGTAGTGCCGGGAACATAGGGATATTCGTATATTGTAGTCAGCTCGACTTCCGCCTTGTTTGCATCCTTAACAACGCCGAGATAAAGTGCATCCCATATATAACCGGCAGACGGCTCAAACGTTACGCCGAGATACTTTCCGAGTTCAGATGCGAGTACCGCACGTTCCGCTATAAAATAAAATCCTCCCTTGCCATCCGGGTAAGCATTGAAGTAAGCAACTCTCGAATGGATCTGAGCAGTATAGCATCCCGATTCCCAAGTCATTGTTTTCAGATCAAAGATAAACCACGCAAGATATCCGGGAATATCACCACCGGCAAACAGAGCATAAAGTTTTCCGGCCTTTTCATCAAGGATCGGCTGTGAATAACCGTAGCCATGCACCCAGATAACGTCAAAATCAGGATTATGAGAATACTCCCGGACCTCATAAGTAATGGGGTCGATCACGTATATCCTGAGCCACGCACCCTCGCGGGTATAATTTGCAGAATAGTACTTCGGTTTATCATCGGCAATCACCGTAACGTAGAGCTTGCCGTCTTCACCGCAGAGAATATTTGGAGCACAGCTGCCCAGGGCGTGAGGATATCTGCCTCGGAATATTTCCTTATCAATGCCGTTCCGGAGCTTGACCACCGTAAATTCATCCCAAGAAAAATCATATTCGGTATCGGGGTATTCATTTGTTATATAGACGGCGAAGGTACCGTTTTCGGTACGGACTATACGGGATTCGTGACCGCCGTGTATTCCCGTGGCATTCGAATATAGCTCCTCGCCGGCTCCGCTTTTCCCTTTTACTCTTACAGTTTCAGGTTTGGAAAAAACAGGCTCGGTGATAGGTTCTTTGATTTCTGCTGCGGTTGTCTCTTCAAGAGTTGTCATCCGCGTCTCGGTATCCGAGGAGATGTCCGAGGTCTGCTGTGATTCCTTGCAAGATATCAATGATATCATAATAAGGATTGCAAAAGCCAATGCAAGTATTTTTGTACTTTTGTTCATGAACATTCCTCATAGATAAATCGCCAAGGCTTTATGCGATCTTTTTCCTCGGCATAATCGATGCCGATGCGGGGAGAGGTATTGATCTCGTTGGGGGTGTAACCGTCGGATTCGATCCAGATCTCGTCCGAAAAGACGACGTCCGAGCCGTTATGGCGGCGTTCGATCGCAAGCTTTTTCGTCAGCTTGCCGGGGCCGTTTGCGGATTCGATGCCTCTGATAAGGACCGCCTGCGGGTCGCCCTTTGCGCCCGTGACTATATTAAGCATATTGTGCATACCGTAGCAGAGATAGACGTAGACGGTGCCGCCCTTATCCCACATAACAGACGTGCGCGGAGTTTTGCCCTTTGAGGCGTGGCAGGCGGTGTCCTCCTCGCCGCGGTAGGCTTCGGTCTCGGTTATCCTATATTTCACAACTTCTCCGCTCTCAAGTCGTCTGCAAAGTAATTTACCGAGCAAGGCGGGGGCTACGTCAAGGACGTCGGCAGTATAAAAATCTCTGCCGAGTCTTTTATACTTATTCCTCTCCGCTTGATTTGCCTCGCGGCGTGCGGTAAAGAAGGAATCGAGGAGTAATTTACATTCATCCTCAAGAACACCGCTTTCAACGGCGGTTTTGCATCCGAGGGGATAATCGAGGAGTGAGAAAAGTCCTCCGAGTGCGCCCATTTTAGTGTCGGATGCGCCGAAAACGACTCGGTCGAGTCTTGCGTTGACTATAGCGCCCGCGCACATCGGACATGGCTCGAGGGTCACGTAAAGCTCGCATCCCGTAAGACGCCAGCCTCCGAGAGCCGCGCAAGCCTCGTTTATGGCAAGTATTTCGGCGTGCGCAGAGGCTCCTCCTCCGCTCTCACGGCGGTTTTGGCCTCTGCCTATAATCTCTCCGTTTTTGACCACAACGGCTCCCACGGGGATTTCTCCCGCGTCTCCCGCCGCCTCGGCAAGCCGGAGTGCTTCCTTCATAAACAGAATATCTTTTTCGGTCATTTTACGTAAGATAGGAGTTTAAAAGAACGGTCAGCACGATCGTGATCGCAAGCAAAAGCGAAACCGCGATATGCGCGATCATCACGGGTCTGAAAAATCCCTTTGCGGCTTCACCCTTTTCAAGGACGAGCTTCTTTGTGGGCTTTGCGGCGTCCTCGGGTGCTCCATTCTTAATACGGCTGTAAAGCAGCCAACCGCAGACGGCAAGTCCCGCAAGCGGAAGCATTGCGTCACCGACGAAAAGCAGAAAATCCGTGTGTTCGTCGGGATTGCGGTCATATATGACCTGCTGGATCACGCCGTAGAAATTATTGAATAGGTGGATGAAGGTCGAGGTCCAGATCGAGCCCGTTTCAACGTATACCGCGCCGAGGACGAGTCCCGCGACAAAGGTATAGAAGAACTGCGCGAAATTGCCGTGCATCAGCGAAAACAGAAGCGCGGAGATCACGATCGCGGTAGTTTTACCGTACGGCAAAAGATTCGAAAGCACGCATCCGCGGAAGAGGAATTCCTCCGCTACCGCGGGGACTATAGCGATCGAGATGAAGGCAAGCAGGATCTTCACTGGTGAATCGAGAGGATCCATTGCGAATATCGATGAAAAATCGATGAAGCTGACCATCAGCGAATTGAGGTACGCCGCGGTGAGGATCACTCCGATCGCGCCGATGATGACGAGGGGGGCGTTCGGTTCGAGTCTGACGCCGAGGCGCATCGGTTCACATCCGTTCTTTCGCGAAAGGATCTTAAAGAGGAACGCAGGGATCAAAAAAGATATCAGGTAGACAAGCAGCTGCATCACCTCGTCGAATGCATAATAAAACTCGTCGGGGTTGATATTGTACGTCTCCGCCAATGCGCGGATCTCGGGTTCCTTTGCCATATTGACAAGCATTGCGACCGTCGAGAGGACCTGCAAAAGCAGGGTATTCACAAGCAAGACGATACCGATTCGCGTACACGTGCGTCTGTATTGTTCTGATGGCATACTCTTTTCTCCCTTCTCTATCATTTACTGATGATTATACAACAAAAACTCTTTTTTGTCAAGTCGTCAAGATAAAAATAAAGAGCCGCAAACGGCTCTTTATTTTATGTATTAATGAATTAGTGAACGATGCAACGCTCGGTATCCTTATCGAAGATATGGAGACGGCTCATATCGAAGGCAACCTTGATGGTATCGCCTGCGCGAGAGGTCGATCTGGAGGATACACGTGCGATGAGTCTGGTCTCCTCACCAACGTTGAGGTAGAGGTAGATCTCAGCACCCATAAGCTCGGTTACGTCAACGTAAGCGTCGAGCTGGCTGTCGGGATGCTGTGCGAGCTGGATGGGCTCGTCATGAATAGCCTCGGGACGGAGACCTGCAACAACTTCCTGACCGATGTAATCCTTGAGGTCGGGGTTGTTTGCCTTCTCTGCGGGAAGCTTGATGGAGAGGTTCTCGAAGTTGAAGTATACGTCCTCACCCTTCTTCTCGAGCTTACCGTTGATGAAGTTCATCTGAGGTGTGCCGATAAAGCCTGCAACGAAGATATTTACGGGATAGTCGTAAAGGTTCTGAGGAGTGTCAACCTGCTGGATGAGACCGTCCTTCATAACAACGATACGGGTAGCCATGGTCATAGCCTCGACCTGGTCGTGGGTAACGTAGATGAAGGTGGTTCCGACGCTCTGGTGAAGCTTGGTAAGCTCGGTTCTCATCGATGCACGGAGCTTAGCGTCGAGGTTGGAGAGAGGCTCGTCAAGAAGGAATACCTTGGGGTTACGAACGATTGCACGACCGAGCGCAACACGCTGCTTCTGACCACCGGAAAGAGCCTTGGGCTTTCTGTCGAGAAGGTGGGTGATGTCGAGGATACGAGCAGCCTCTTCTACGCGGCGCTTGATCTCTTCCTTGGGGGTCTTGTTGAGCTTAAGGCCGAATGCCATGTTCTCAAATACTGTCATATGAGGATACAGAGCGTAGTTCTGGAAAACCATCGCGATATCTCTATCCTTAGGTGCTATATCATTTACGAGGCGGTCTCCGATGAAAAGCTCACCCTCGGTGATCTCCTCAAGTCCTGCTACCATACGAAGAGTTGTGGTCTTACCGCAACCGGAAGGACCTACGAGTACGAGAAACTCCTTGTCCTTGATCTCAAGATTGAAGTCGGATACAGCGGTAACGCCGCCGGGATACTTCTTATAGATGTGCTTAAGTGATACACTTGCCATTTATTAAATTCCTCCTTGAATTAACGAGCAAACCGAGCACACGGTTTTATCTAATTTTTTCTTTATATATTGTACCAAATTTCCGCGAAAAATGGAAGATCTTTATTACCCAAAATTTCATGCCCGAATTTGTGCACCTTGCACAAATTGTGTCCA
>JAZSEA010000093.1:0-16627 GCA_045531455.1 Eubacteriales bacterium | reverse complement strand
TCTGCTATCAGGAATATTAACAATGGCTATAACGCAAAGATCGTAACAGGTGTATTCAATCTTTTCTATTACGCTGGCCGAATTATTGACGAAGATTCTGAAGATATGTATCCGCATCCTGCCTTCGCTGACATGGATATTCGGGCAAAGAAGGAAGACAGGGCAAAGCGTATGGGCATCACGATGAGCGGTATGTAATTGATAACAAATTGATAAATCTTCTGCTTTGGTCTGGATAAGTTCAAGTCTTTGTGGTATTGTTTGTGTTGAAAAAACAGAGAAAGGAGAGTGCTATATGGCAAAAAGACGTCCCAATGGTGACGGCCTTGTCCGAAAAAGAGAAGACGGTAGATGGGAAGGGCGTATCGTGGCAGGTCATAAAAAAGACGGCAGTCCGATATATCGCGCGGTGTTTGCCGAGAAGCAGAGCGAGCTCATACCCAAGCTTAATCAGCTGAAAGAGCAGTACGCAGGGGTGGAACTGACCGAAGACAGCTCCATCACCCTCGGAGAATGGCTCGAGCGGTGGATGGAAGAGTACAAGAAACCACTTCTGCGTCCAAGCACGTACACGGGATATAGCACCGATATCCGCAATCATATCCTGCCGCATCTCGGCGCAAAAAAGCTCACGCAGCTGAAGACGTCAGACCTGCAAAAGCTCTACAATCGGCTGTTGGAATCGGGGCGAATGAAGGATATTGGCAAGGGAAAAGGACTTGCTCCTGCCACGGTACGAGGCATCCACGTGATATTGCGTGAATCTCTTGACAGCGCGGTACGCGAAGGACTCATCCCGAAAAATCCTGCCGAGGGTACGTCACCCCCGAAGATCCATCACAAGGAGAAGCAGGTGCTGACAAAGGAACAACTCGAAACCTTCATGAAGCTGATTGAAAATGACGAGGCATGGTACGATTTCTTCTACACGGAGATCCTCACGGGTATGCGTGCAGGTGAGATTTGTGGCGTGCGATGGGAGGACTTCGATGAAGGTGACCGAACACTTCGTGTAGTTCGCTCGGTGGATTTCGTACACAAGGAACTCGTCATCGGTGAGACTAAAACAGAGGATGGCAAACGAACTATTTACTTGCCCGATAGTTTGTGGCGGCTCCTTGCTGAACGAAAAAAGCAATCTTTCAGCGAATGGATCTTCCCGAATCTCCTCAAACCAGAGATACCGCTCAATCCGAGCAAAGCCTACCGCCAGCTCAAAGCGATCCTTAAAAAGGGTGACCTTCCCGACATTCGCTTGCACGACCTGCGCCATACATTCACGTCACACGCCGCAAATTCGGGTATTGCTCCCAAGACCTTGTCCGAAATCGTTGGACACAGTAAGGCGAGCTTCACGCTGGACCACTACGCGCACGTGACGAGCGATATGCAAAAGAGTGCGGCGAATATCGTCACGAATTATATTACAGACATCCTCGGAAGGGAGTTGAAGCCATGGCAAAACGCAGAAAAGCAGGCGAAGGAACATTAACCAAGCGTAAGGATGGTCGCTGGGAGGCCCGCGTCGTAGTCAGCTACGATGAAAAAGGTATGCCGAAGACTAAAAACGTGACCGCCGTATCGAAGGCAAAATGCCTTGAAAAGCACGAAAAACTCAAAGCCGAGCTCGGTGCGGTGACCAGAAAATACTCTCCGACCATGCCGTTTGGAGAATGGATGGACTTCTGGTATCAGACCTACTGCAAGAACACGTTGAAGGAATCCACGCAAGCCACCTACGAGCAACGCATCTACAAGCAGATCATTCCCAAGCTCGGACATATCCCGCTGAACCAACTCAATGCAGGTACGCTTGAAAAGTTCTATGCCCAACTCAAGTCAAACGGCAGACTTGTAAGGCGAGATATCTACGGCCCCGGACTTGCCAACTCGGTTATCAGAAGCATCCACGCGCACTGCAGAGCCGCTCTTGAAAAGGCGGTGACGGAAAAGCTCATTCGTCAGAACCCTGCCATCGGATGTAAGTTGCCACCAAAGAAAACACCCGAGGTCAAAATCCTTACGCCCGAAGCCATGCAAAAGCTCCTGTACCAAGCACAGCTTGAAGGATTCTACGAGATGTTTATGCTCGACCTTGCCACAGGTCTGCGCCGTGGCGAAGTGGTTGGTCTGCAATGGAAGGATATCGATTTCGAGAACGGCACACTTTCGGTCACAAGGCAGATACGATATGTGAAGGGCGAATTAAAAATCGAACCACCCAAGACCAAGGCATCGGAGCGAAGCATTATCCTCTCTCCGCCAGTTCTCGAAATGCTCACAGAGTATCGAAAAACGGTGGACTCGATATGGCTGTTCCCATCGCCCGTGAAAAAAGAGGACGTGCCGAGGGATCCGGCCGCATGCAGAAAAGCTCTTGCCAGAATTCTCAAACGAGCCGAGTGCGAGCACGTACCGTTCCACGCCATGCGCCACACCTTCGCATCCAATGCCTTCCACTATGGCATGGACGTCAAGACCTTGGCAAGCACCATCGGTCATGAAAGTGTGGAGACCACTTTGAACGTATATGCCCACAGCTCCGAGCAGATGAAACGCGAAGCAGCCAAGAAGATCGATGAAGCTATCGGCACAGTCCTCGGCGCAGATGTGAGCGATTCTAACGCCTCCTGTGGCGATGAAAATGGTGAGGCACAAGAACTCACGAACGATGCGGCCAAGCCTAAAACGGTGGAATTTAAGCCCTACCAGCCCAAGTATCGCAAGCGCGGAACGGGCTCTGTCCACCAGGTCAGCAAAAACGTGTGGGAAGGGAGATATACGCCTACCGTCAACGGTAAGCGCATCGCACGGAATATCTACGCCGATAGCGAGAAAGAGTGCGAGGTAAAGCTTGAAGCGCTGATCAAGGAAATGAAAGCGGAGTTTGGAATTAGGTAAAGGAAAAACGTCGTTCCTCAAGCAAATAAAATATGGAGCAACTTACTTGGTTGTTCCATATTTTATTTGTGATAAATTTATGTAGGTATATAAAAGGAAATACTCGTTCACAAGAAAACGGAAGATTTTATTTGTGCCGTTTTTTGCATTGGTTATAAATATTCCTCGGTTAACAACAAAAACAACGGATGCAATAACGCAAAATGCGCCTTCGATAACAAAAATGTGCAAAGTGATAACAAAGCTATTGACAAAACGGAAAAAATGATGTATAATAATAACAAGCGAGGTGATTGCACTATGTATACAGAATTAATTAAAATAATCGAGGGTGGCTTGGTTAACGATAAAGAAAAGGTTTTTAATTATGCCAAGGTTTTAGCTGATAATCTCGAACAACAAGGAGAAATCTCTTTGGCCAAAAGGATACGTAATACATTAAGTAAAAAGAATGCTTCTTTCACTGCTTTAGATAGTTTGTCTTCTCGGCCTGTTGATTCGGAGAGCAGAATGGAAATAGTTGAAATTTCCATGCCGGATATTGATGATTCTCAAGTTGTTTTAGATAAATATGTTCGAGAAGCTATCAACGGTTTTGTTGAATCATATAAGCGAAGGGAACTGCTAATAAAATCAGGTGTTGAGACCACTAACACTCTATTGCTTTATGGCCCTCCTGGATGCGGAAAAACTACAGTTGCACAGCTTATATCAAGCATGACTGGGCTTCCACTTGTTACTGCAAGACTCGACGGATTAGTTTCTTCTTTGCTTGGCAGTACAGCAAAAAATATCAGAAAGATTTTTGATTTTACATCAAAGAGAGAATGCATCTTGTTTTTAGATGAGTTTGATGTAATTGCAAAACTAAGAGATGACAAAAATGAATTGGGAGAACTTAAACGAGTAGTTAACAGCCTTATTCAAAATATAGATTCTTTTAGTTCTGATAGCATTCTTATTGCAGCAACTAATCATCATGAATTATTAGATCCGGCTATATGGAGACGTTTTTCAACTATTGTTACATTGGATAAACCCGAAAGGAATGAAATTGAATATCTGTTAAAATCATTACTCAAGGATAAGAAAAACAATTTTTTTGATAATACAAAAAAAATTGATCCCATTATTGATGCTTTTAGTGGATTAAGCCATTCGGATATAAAGACTATTGTTTTTATTGCATTAAGAAACGTAATCTTATCAGGTAGAGATACTATTACTAATTATGACATTTTGAAAGAAGTTTATTTTTATCAAAAACATAGCATTGATAACGAAGATGAGTTCATAATGTATTTACTTTCGCATGGCGTTACCCATAAGGAATTAAACGAAGGATTAGAAATTCCGCTTCGAAAGATACAAAGTGTATCGAAGAAAATTGAAAGAAAGGAGAATTAATGTAAATGGAAAAGGAAAAGTTGCCTATAAAGTTTTTTGCACCTCGTGAAGTTGATGAATTGAAAGTGGAAGGGATGGGCCCTTCGGAAGAACCTAAATGGGTTCTTACTGGAGAAGCTCTGGCTGAACGATCGTCTCATCTATTATCTTCATTTTCACAATTTTCAGAGTTTGTTTCAAGTAAGGAAAAACGTAATTCTGCGGTTCCTTTTGTGTTTGTTGCAAAGTTAGGTGAAGAATCTACTGCTAAATCCAGAAGAAAAGATATTAGCGCTTTGTTTCAAACGAGTACAAAAAGCAATGTCATAGGTTTAGCGGATACTGATGAATTAATTGTAAGGTTGGATTCTGTTGCTCAAATGTATGAGATAAAGGGTAAATTGAGTAATTACCAACAAAACAGCCGTGCCATATCATGTTTGGAAACATTTATGTCTTTTCAACCTAATATTGAGTTGGATGACAATGATTCTTCTTATAAAGTGAAGCTGATTGATTTTCAAGACTATGAAACAAATGTTGCTTTACAAAGGCTTTTTGAACGGACATTGTCAGCTAAAGGGATAGAATATAAAAAGACATATTATGCAGGGCAACTGCCGATATATAAAATTAGTTACTCATCTGCAACTATATTGGATGGTCTTCAAAACGAGGATGTGTATGAAATGTTGTTGTCGATCGAGCCGATGCCTAAATATACTATTTCTTTCGATTCCGTTTCTGACGATGGAGTAATTGATATTCAAAAGCCTGTCGAAGGTGAGCGTTATGAAACTTTAGGAATACTTGATAATGGAATAGCCCCAATACCACATCTATTACCGTGGATGGATGGAAAGCGTTGGAGCACATATCCGGAATCAGTTATAACACCGACACATGGTACGTTTGTTGCCGGAGTTGCACTATACGGAGATGCCTGTGAAAATAAGACGTGGGTAGGACATAAGGGCATCAAGCTTTTTGATGCTACGGTATTCCCTGATACTGAAAAAGAATCATTGGAAGAGGATGAGTTGATTGCAAATATAAGAGAGGCAATCAAGAATAATCATGAACACGTAAAAATATGGAATTTATCCATTAGTATTAAGCGTCCGGTTGTGGATTCTAAATTCTCGGATTTGGCAATCGCCTTAGACGATTTGCAAGATAAATTTAATGTCTTAATTTGCAAATCCGCTGGTAATTGCAAGAATTTTAAGAGTGGAAGACCTAAAGGTAGAATTCATGAGGGCGCTGATTCTGTTCGTTCATTGGTTGTTGGATCGATAGCACATAAAAAGTCCCACAATGACTATTCCGATATTGATAACCCGTCGCCGTTTTCAAGAATAGGCCCTGGTCCAGAATATATTATTAAGCCGGAAGTATCGCATTATGGTGGAAATGCTGGTGTGGATAGTGATGGAAATTTAACAGTTACGGGTGTAAAATCTTTTGACATGAATGGTCATTTATCAACCGATGCTGGTACCAGCTTCTCTACTCCGAGGATTGCATCTCTTGCTACGGGATTGTATCAGGAGTTAGATGAAGGCTTTGATCCTTTGCTTTTGAAAGCATTAATAGTTCATTCGGCTTCGTATTCAGAGAATTTAACTATCCCTGAAAAGGAGAGAGCTAAACAAATAGGGTTTGGAGTTCCTAAGAAAGTGACGGATATACTTTACAATTCACCATATGAAGCTACGCTTATTTTAAGGGATACGCTTTCCAAAGGTGAAAAAATAGATATTATGGATTTTCCTATGCCCAAATCGCTTATCAAGAATGGATATTATACAGGACAGATTATTGCAACTTTGGTATATGATCCAATATTAGATCCTTCACAAGGTGTGGAATACTGTCAGTCGAATATTGATATAAAATTTGGATCTTACGATACAAAGACAGAGCGCGATGTAAGTAAAAGGCATATATTAAATCCGGTTGGTCGTGATGGAGCTAAAAATGTATTTGTTGAATCTCTGTATAGTAAACGATTGATGAAAGAGAGTAGCGGCGATTTCGCTTTGAGGGAAAGACTTTTAATACAATATGGCGACAAGTATTATCCTGTCAAAAAATATGCAGTTGACTTATCCGAATTGTCCGAAGCAAACAAACAACATTATGCTACACCTGAGAAACTCTGGTATTTGTATTTGCAAGGTTTATATCGTGATCATATTGAGCAGCGAGCAATTTTGGAGCGCTTCGTGCCAAGTCAAGAATTTTGTTTGATAATAACAATACGTGATCCGGAGAAACGTGCCAATGTATATGACGAAGTAACGCAAACATTGGATGCCTATAACTTCTGGCACAGCAATATAAAGATTGCCAGCGATGTTTCTGTTGCAGTGGATTTGAAATAACTTAGTCACCTTATTGCGAAAACAAGGATGCAAATATTGCTTCGCAGTAAACAAAGAAAAGGCGGTAATCGCAGCTTGCGGTTACCGCCTCAAACATATCGAAAAATCCCCGAATTTGCCCTAAAATCAACATCTATGGTCTAACATGTCGTCGTTGCTAAAAAACAGGCACATTCTACCCGATAGAAAGTGAAGAATGTGCCTGTAATCATCATCACGAAAACACGAGATTTCAAGAGATTTAGCGAGAAAATAAAAGAAAAACGAGGGTTCGTTATGAACCCTCGTTTTGGTCTGAGTGACAAGACTTGAACTTGCGGCCTCTACCACCCCAAGGTAGCGCGCTACCAGCTGCGCCACACCCAGATCTTGCGCTCGGCGTTTATCCCGCAGACTATTGCCCACGGCTTCGCGCCTTGCGACTTAAATATTATATCACATTAATTCTCGATTGTCAATAGTATTTTTGATTTTTTTCATCTTTTTCGACGATTTTGCGTATTTTTGGCATTTTGCTTGATTTTGCTCACTTTTTTCTCGCTTTACTGCTCATTTTGCTACCGATGATCGCGCAGCTATTGTGATGAAACCCCAAAAACTGCCACGGGCATCACCTCTGTTATTCCTTCGGCATGGGTTTGGGAGTTGCTTGTCGGATGTAGTGGGAGACGTTTGCTCGATTGTCTCAACGTCGGTCGTTTGATCGGTTACGGGTACAGAGATGCTCAGAAGGATCAGCTCATCCCAATGCTTGGTATCTGGATTTGCCTCGCAGTGAATCATCAGTGTCTTCTTACCTTTGATGACAGTGGCGTTTGATACACTCAGCTTTCGGGCATCAGCTTTCCATTTAGCAGTATCAATTCGAAATCCCTTGCGGTGCCCATTTTTTGAAGCTTTCGCTGATAGATATCAGTTTTCTGCCGAGGATTTCAACACGGCGCAATCGGAATAGAATTGCGGGGCGGGGAATAGGATGAAGTATATCTTTTCTTGGAGGCAATATGAAACTATCAATCGGAATATGGCAATGGATCGGCTTTGGAGTGACGTCGGCTTTAGGAACCTTTTTGCATTTTTTATTCGATCTTACGGGAGGCGCGACGTGGGCGGCGGTCATATCGGGCGTGAACGAATCGACCTGGGAGCATATGAAGCTCTTGTTCTTCCCTATGTTCGCTTTCGCAATTATTGAAAGCTTTTTCTTCCGCGAGCGCGAGGATTTTTGGTGCGTGAAGCTGAAGGGGATACTGCTCGGTCTTGCGCTGATCCCCGTGCTTTTCTACACCTACAACGGCGCGATTGGCGAGTCGCCCGACTACGTAAACATTGCGATCTTCTTCATAACCGCGGCGATCGTGTATATCTGCGAGTCGCGTCTTTTCAAAAAGGGAACGACAAAATGCCCGTTCCCGAAGTTAGCCGTCGGATTGCTTTGTCTGATCGCGATTCTATTCGGTATATTTACGTTTGTGACGCCCGAGATCGGTATTTTCAGAGATCCGCTGACGGGGACTTACGGAATATAGAAAAGTACTTGCGCAATCTGTTTTTTTGTGATATAATTTACTTACAAGCCTCGGCTTGAATATTTTTATGGAGTGTGCTGTTTGAAAAACACTTACACAATGGAGAGTGTACTGTAAACGAGAGGTTTGCAAATACATTCTCGGCATTCCTCTCGTGACCGATCGTCAACGATTATGAAAGGATCAAAAAATGAAAAATTTGACGATACGAACCGAAACCGAAAAGGATTACAGAGCAGTAGAAGAACTCACCCGCGAGGCGTTCTGGAACGTCTATAAGCCGGGTGCGGATGAGCATTACTTTGTCCACACGATGCGCAACCATCCCGATTTTATCCCGGAGCTTGCATTTGTGCTTGAGCTTGACGGCAAGATCATCGGAAATATAATGTACACCAAGGCGTGGCTCGAGGATGATAAGGGCGGGCGCAAGGAGATACTCTCCTTCGGACCGCTTTGTGTTGCTCCCGAGTATCAAAGGCAGAGGCTCGGCAAGATACTGATCGAGCATTCATTTGAGGCGGCACGAAAGATGGGATACGATGTGAACATCAACTTCGGCAACCCGGGCAACTACGTCAGCCGCGGATTTGTAAGCTGCAAGAAGAAGAACGTAAGCTTCGTGGTTGACGGAAATTATCCGACCGCGCTTCTCGTTTGCGAGCTTGTGCCGGGTGCGCTTGACGGCAAAAGGTGGATGTACGTTCCATCAACCGCCGCCGATTGCTGTGAGGACACCGCCGCAGTCGAGGCATTCGACGCAACTTTTCCGCCAAAGGAAAAGAAATGGATGCCAAGCCAGGAGGAATTCTATATCTATAGCCATTCTTCGGTCGTAAGATAACAAAACGCCGCCCCGAAATCGAAAGATTTCGGGGTGGTTGTTTTATATCAGACTCTTTTCAATTTTATCAAACCACGGCTCGATCAGCGAGAAGGGTATCTGTTCTCCTGCGGATAGAGCGAAGAGATTGGCGGGGCGCATTGTGAGTCCGTGATAATCGCTGCCACCGCTCTTGAAAAGTCCGCGGCGGTCGCAGAAATCTGACATAAACTCCTTTTGCTCGGGCGTAAAAGTTCCGTAAAAGCATTCCATTCCGTCAAGACCGTAATCGGCGATCTCGTCAAGACCCGAAAGGACGTTTTCGGAATAGCAAAAGGGATGCGCGAGGAAGCTAAGTCCTCCGCAGGCTTTGATCATATCGAGAACTGTCGGGAGATCAGCGCAGAGCGGAGACTGATCGCTGTAGAGCGGACTTTTGGCGTTGAAGAGATATTTTCGCATAAATCTGTGGCGGTCGAGTGTCAGAAATTCCTCTTCGCTTTCAAAAAAGCGTGCGTTTTCGGGGTGCCGCTTTATCTCGGCAAGAAGATAGACACGGTTCGATTCGCGCGAAACGTTAAAGAGAGTCCAAGGCTCGAGCGTCATGGCGCGGACAAATTCGGGGTCGAGAGTGACACCCGCCGCAACCATCGCTTCGGCGTTAAGGCGGGATTCCAAAATCTGCTTTTCGTAAGCACTCGGATAATTCTCCGAGATAAGAGAAGCCATTTTCTCGGTGTCTATGCCGTAGCCGAGGATCTCGACGACGTCACCGCGGAAGGTCGTGTTGAGCTCGACTCCGGGGAGTATCTTGCCGCTGAAAAGGTTACGGCATTCGTTCATATGTGAATATGCGGCAACCGTGTTGTGGTCGGTCACTGAAAAGAGAGCAAGACCGTGCTCCTCTGCGGCGGCGAGAGAATGCTCGAGCGTCACCTTGCCGTCAGAGAAGTTGGAATGTGTATGCAGATCAATGTATTTCATTTGAGAACCATCTTTATTGCCCAAAGCTGAAGCCGCTTTGGCAGAATATTGAGCATCAAAAGGAGGGGATTGCGGTTGATGCTGTAGGCGAATGCGGGATTGCGCTTGCCGAGTATTCTTGCCGCTTTTTCTGCAATTTTACGAGGGGGAACGCATCTCGCCTCAACGCGGTTCACGATCTTCTTGAAGCGGTCGGCGTTGCAGGTGTAAAGCTCGGTCTTCTCGCAGAAGCGGTCGAGCGCATTGGTAGAGACTCCGAGCATACCTGTTTCAACAGCACCCGCGCGGAGCACCGAGACCTTGATTCCGAGTAATTGAAGCTCCATCCTCAGCGAATAGGCATATTTGTCGAGCGCGGCTTTCGTCACGGCGTAAATGCCCGTGAAGGGGAGTGGATCGAGGGGCGCGAGCTCGCTTGTCGTGATGATTATGCGGCTTCCGTTTCCGAGAAGGGGCAGAAAGGTCTTGTTGACGAGGAAGGCACCGTGCATATTGACGTCAAAAATGCGGCAAAAGCTCTCGTCGGTCATCTCAACGAGCGAATCGAGCATATATATTCCCGCAAAATGAATTACGGCATAAAGGCTGTCGGTGTGGATTTTAACAGCCTCAAGGGCGGCTTTTACGCTCTCCTCCGAGGTGATATCGGCTTCGATCGGGATGATATTTTCCCGCGCATCGCCAACCCTTTTGTCAAGCGCGAAAACACGGAATCCGCGCTCGCAGAGAAGCTCTGCGGTTGCGCGACCCATCCCGCCGTACGCGCCGGTTATTAGTATGGATTTCATTTTATCTTCAAACCGTCCGAGAAAGCCTGACCGACCTTCTCGCCGAAAGTCCAATATGCGTGCGATACGCTGTCATAGATGATGGGATCGAGCTTCTTCGCGTCGATTTTGCCCTTTTCGTCGAGGATGCTATCGTCGGCGGAGACGTTGACGATATCGCCGATGCAGATTCCGTCCTCGTTGAATTTTACGAGCTTGCATTCTACCGTCATCGGCAGCTCGTCGATAATGGGAGCGTTGACGTACTCGCTCTTTGTCGCGTGGAATCCCGCACGGGCAAACTTGTCGGGGACATCGTTTGCAGAAACGATTCCGACGTAGTCGCAGGGAACGGCGGTCTTTGCGGTTGCAAAGCTGACGGTAAACGCGCCCGTTTTCTTGATATTTTCCGTGGTTTTGTGATCGTGCGAAAGGCAGATCATGACCTGATTGGTGTCGTATACGCCGCCCCAAGCCGCGTTCATCGCGTTGGGCGCGCCGCTTTCGTCATAAGTGCCGATTATCAGCACGGGCATTGGATAGAGCCAGGTTTTGGCACCGAAATTTTTACGCATAATTATTCTCCTTGTTATCATAATATCTCGGTCATTTTGCCGAAAAAACGTACTTATCGAGGCGGTCGAAGGCTTCCTTGACCCTCGAGAGGGGAAGCGCAAGGTTGAGGCGGATATGCTCGGTGCCTCCGTGCTGTCTGCCGTCCTGCCAGGCAACGCCGACGTCCCAACCCATCGAGAGAAGCTCATCGAGCGTCTTTCCGTGCTCACGAAGCCATTCGGAGCAGTCAAGGAACATCATATATGTTCCCTGGGGCTTTGCGACGCCGATGCCCTTGAAGTGATCATTTATGTAGTCATAAGCATAATCTGCGTTGCCCGAAAGAGTCTCGCGAAGCTCGTCGACCCATTCGTATCCCTCGGGCTTGTATGCGCCGATGAGAGCGTGCATCGAGAGGACGTTCATCGAATTGTAATGCGAGAGTGAGGATTCCTTTAGGACGCGGTCGCGCAGACGCTTGTTGTATATGATGTGATAGGAGCCGATAAGTCCCGCGAGGTTGAAGGTCTTGGAGGGCGCATAGAGCGCGACAGTCCTGTTTCTCGCGTCCTCGCTTATCGACTGCGTAGGGATGTGCTTGTGTCCGCCGAGGATGATATCCGACCAGATCTCGTCCGAGACGACGTAAACGTCGTGCTTCTTGTAGATCTCCATAGCCTTTTCGATCTCCCATCTCTCCCAAACGCGGCCCGTCGGGTTGTGCGGAGAGCAGAAGAGCGCGGCGTGGATGTTATTCTCGACGATCTTGCGCTCCATATCCACAAAATCCATACGCCATATGCCGTCCTCGTCGCGGTAGAGAGGAGAGAGGACGATATTGTAGCCGTTGCTCTTGAGCGAGCCCGAAAAGCCCATATAGATCGGTCCGTGGACGAGAATGCTGTCGCCGCGTGAGCAGAAGGTATTCATTGCGGAGATCATTCCGCCGAGTACGCCGTTTTCGTAGCCGATATGCTCGGGCTTGAGTCCCTCGACGCCGTTGCGGATATTCTGCCACTTGATGATCGAGTCGAAATATTCCGCTCTCGGCTCAAAATAGCCGAAGGCGGGGTGATCGATCCTCTCGCGCATAGAGTCGCAGATCGTCGGAAGAGTCGGGAAATTCATATCCGCGACCCACATCGGAATAACGTCGAAGCCTTCCTTCGGAAGTCCGGGAGTCCAAGACTTTCCGAGATTGTCGACCGCGAGAGCATCTTTCCCGCGCCTGTCCATTATAGATTCAAAATCGTATTTCATATGAATTGCCGTTCCTTTGTTTTATTGCTCTCATTATACCAAAAAAACGCAGATTTTTCAATAGAGATCGAAAAAATGGATCAAAAAAAGACCGATTCGTAAATCGGTCTTTTTAATAATAGAATTTATCTGCTCATCATAGTGTCGGAGATGACCTTCAGCACTCTGTCGTAGCAGCCGCCGCAGCCGGTGGAGCAATGCGTGGTCTTCTTTACGTCTTCGAAGACGTCAAGGAGATTTTCAACCTTTGTGTGCTTGTCGAGCGCATCGAGGATGTTGAAGTAGGTTACGTTCTTGCAGTTGCAGATCTTGAAATCTGTTGCGGATCTTGTATCAACGGGCTTGAGGTCGCAGGTCTTCTTTTCGTTTGTCATTGGTTTGTCCTCCGTGTTATCTTTTATTGGCATTATTATATCATATTTCAAATGCGATTTCTGTGACCGAGTCACTTATTTCAGCTTTTTAATTTCTTTTTCAACAGACGCGATTCTGTCTGCAAGGGGCGGATGGCTGTACTCGAGAACTACGTTGATCTTCGAGGGAGCAAGATGGGCGAAATTCTCTCGCGCCAGCTTCTTGAGCGCGGTGA
The DNA here is from genome assembly GCA_045531455.1 of Eubacteriales bacterium. GTDB lineage: Bacteria > Bacillota > Clostridia > Oscillospirales > CAG-272 > CAG-390. The sequence continues at coordinate 3,446 of JAZSEA010000093.1, read as the reverse complement.
TCATAGCGGGACCGTAGCCCTCGGCAACCGCCTGACGGTCAGCACGGTACTCTGCGGCGCGGCTTCTGGCGTTCATAATGATTCCCATAAAGGGCTGAACGATTCCGAGACCGATGCCCATAAGGAGATATGCAAAGCCGTAATTGATCGTCTCAAAGCCGAATGCGGTGTGCATTTCGGGTGCGCTGACAGCAAGGTATGCGACCGCGCCCATAAGAAGCATATTGCCGATGTTGAGCACTTGACCCTTCGGAACGTCCTTGTTGAGTCCGTGACCGAGCTCGTGAGCGAAAACCGCGCAGATCTCGTCGGCACTCATTGCGTTCACGAGGTTGTCGTAGAGAACGATGGTCTTCATTTTGCCGAAGCCCGTGAAATAAGCGTTGAGCTTGGTGGTGCGGCGGGAGGCGTCCATGACCTCGATCGCCTTGACCTGATAGCCATGCTTGGTCAGAAGCGACATAAGGCTTTCGCGGAGCTCGCCCTCTTCAAGCGGAACGAACTTGTTGCCGATTCGGCTGAAGATGGGGTAAAGGAAGGAGATCAGAAGCGAGAAGAGGAATACCGCCCCCGCAAAGATAGGGATCATCCAGACTCCCGCGAGGGAATAGAAGCCGTAAACCGCATATGCAAGTGCGATCGAGAGAACGAGATTGAGTATGAGTGAACGGATGCGGTCGGCAACAAAAGTCTTCATCGTCGTTTTGTTGAAGCCGTATTTCTGCTCGATGACCATATTCGATATGTAGCTTTCGACCGTGCCGACGACTGTGCTGATCGCGATCTCGAGAAGGAGGACTGCGAGGATCTGCACGACCTCGTCACTCGGGAAGAGGGAGGCGAATGCGGCGTAGGCATCCGTGATCAAAAGCGTGAGCATAATGATACCCGTGATGATCGAGGAGACGATGCTCAGACGGCTGTGCTCCGCGCTGTACTTTTTCCATTTGATATAGGTCTCGGCGTCATAAACGTCCGCGAGATTATCGGGAGTGGGATTGCTTGCCGAGCGATGCTGAACGATATTGAGGATGATACCGTAAAGTCCTCCGATGAGGGAAACGAGAATTATCAGCCACTTTGTCATTGTTTTTTCTCCTTGTCCATTTTTTCAAACATTTTCTTATATGGTGCGATCATACCCTCGTTCATGGCGTTGCCCATCTTCGAGAGCACTTTTTCGTTCGATAGGAGCATTCCGACGAGGTACATTTTCATTGAAGTCAGACGCTTTTTCTGCGGAAAATCATAGATGCCTTGCTTTTTGTAGAATTTATGGTCTGCGCGCATCATACCTCTCATCTGGTATATGAGGTCGCGGAAGATCTTCATTCCGCCGACTCCCCAGAAATTCTGCGGGGCGGTATGGCCCGTTTCGAGCGCAAAAGAGAGGGATTTGGCGAGCGCGTCGATCTGCGCGTCGGTGCCGCGTTCATCGGTCGCTACGCCCGTAAGGAAATTACCGCCCGTTTCAGCACGCGCCTCGATCACGGTTCGGAGATTGTTTTCAGCCGAGTAGTTGCCCGAAACAAGGTATCCGACTGGCATTCCTACGGTCACGGTTCTGTGTCCGTTGCAGAAATTGCGGTCGTCGTACATCTTGAATCGCGCGCCCATAGAGTGATCTGATACGGTAAAGGCATAAACGATCGCATCCGCGGTTTGGATCTTCTCGCGCAGGAAGGAGTCAAATCCGTCCTTGTAGACGCATTTTTCGGAAACAGCGCAACGGAAGCAACCGAGGCAACCGCCCGCAAGAGGATATTCCGAGATATTTACGATCCTTGTTTCATATCCGAATACCGCGCGGAAGCGTTCGATCATCGCCGCGAGATTCGACTCAGGATCGGTGTTATCTGTGATGATGACGATATCCTTGCCCGATTTTTTCTCGGTCACATCCGCGCTTGTTGCAGGTACGCGGGAATAGCTTGACGAGGACGGAGCTTTTGTCTCATAAATGCCTTCGCTTACCGACCAGAGGAAGCGGTCAAAGAACTTTTCTGCGTCCTTCTGACCTTTTTCGGTGAGAAGATCCTCCATATCGGCGGAAAGACCGCGGATATAACGCATTCCCATATCAAGCGCGTTTTCCTCGATATATTTGTGTGCCGTTACGTCGTAGAAATGCTTCGAGGTCGATATCTGCGTGGCGTAGATGCCCGAAAGATCAACACCGCTCTGCTTTACAAGCTCGATGAATCTGTGCAGCTGAGAGGGCGCAAGGAATGTATATACGGGATAGGAGAATATCACCGCGTCGGACGAGGTGAGCAGGTCCTCGGCTTCGTCGAAATTCTTTTCGAGAGCCTTGATCTTCTGTCCCGCGTTGAGGACTCGGAATTCGTGCTCGGGATATTTTCTTTCAAGATAATGAACAGTCTGCAGAGTTATGCTGTACTGACCCTTGGGACTGCCGTTGATCACGGTGATTTTCATTGCGCGCTGTCCTTTCCGATGATATATTTTCTATAAAAGATTATGATGAAGGGGATCGAGATCAAGAAGGTGCACATATCCGCGATCGGCTGTGCTGCCTGAACGCCGATCCGTCCGATGGCAAGAGGGAGAAGGAATACCACGGGAAGGAAGAAGATTCCCTGACGGCAGCTTGCAAGAAGCGTTGCGACAGCCTTGAAGCCGAGTCCCTGATAGAGCTGATTGACGAAGGTGCTGAACGCCATAAAGGGGATGCAGACCGAGAGGAAACAGAGAGTTTCGGCACCGATGGCGGCAACCTCCGCGTCATCGCAGAAGAACCACATTATCTGCTCGGCGAAGATAGCGGAGAAGAGAGCGAAGAAGAGGCAGATACCCGTGCCGACCTTGACCGAGAAGGTGAAGCATTCCCAGGTGCGCTTTTTGTTGCCCGCGCCGAAATTGTAGCCCGCGGCAGGCTGGAAGCCCTGACCGAGACCGACGATGATGTTGCGGACGAGCATATATACCTTATTTGCGATCGTGATAGCGGCACCCGTTGCTTCCGCACCGTAGTCGATAGCCTGTATATTGAGCGCGGCGGATGCGATGCTTGCGAGTCCCTGGCGGAAGATCGTGGGGATACCTGTGGTCACGATAGCGGCGTAATCGGCAAAGCGTCGGCTGACGCTCTTTACGTTGATCTTTACGATCGACTTTCCGAAAAGGAAGAAGCAGAAGAGGATCGAGAAGCTGACGACCTGGCTTATCATCGTTGCGATCGCGGCACCTCCCGTGCCCATATTGCAGCCGTTGATGAGGATCGGATCGAGGATCATATTCAGAATTCCGCCCGAGGTGATGCCGATCATCGAAAAGAAGGCGAGGGCGGATTGTCAAGTCAAGTGCAACATTTTTTAGAAATAAAGTCCAAAGGAGAAAGGAAATCAAGACATTTACGAGGACGAGAGTTAATAAGATGAACAACACGAAGAAGCTCCTCTTCAGAAATCAAAGAGAAATCAGTA
>JAZSEA010000029.1:0-8586 GCA_045531455.1 Eubacteriales bacterium | reverse complement strand
ATAACCTATAACAACAAAACAAAAATACTCGGAAATCAATGAAGATAACTTCAAAGATTTCCGAGTATCTTTTTATTTACCAAATTATTGTTTATCGCAAAACAATAGTTTGTCAAAGCAAAACATAATTATTTAACTTCTGATTTCCGAGCTCGCTCGGAAATTTTCCTTAACTCTGCACTCTGCATTCTGCACTCTGCACTTTGCACTTACTTAGTCACCGTTTCCGGCATCTGACCCTCTGTGAGAGCTCCGGGGGTGGGAGTGGTACGTGCCTTCTTGACGACCTGCGTGCAGGTGTAGTTGGTGGGGTAGCTGAAATTGATGCTCTTATCGGGGAAGGCATCCTTTGCGCCCTCCCAGTTATACCAGCAGCGCGCAATGACCTTTGTTCCGTTCAGGATCTCGAGCTGTACGGGATTGTTGTGCGGAACGGGGTTGCCGACGATCATGATGATGTCCTTGCCGCCGACGAGAGAGGTGCCGAAGCGTCTGTTGAAGTCAGCGATGCTGAGCTTGTTATCCGCGGAAACGAACCAGAGAACAAGCGTGGAATTGGGGGCGATGGTGCCCGTCAGCTTCCAGGTGTTTTCCTTGAGCGAATCTGCATTGGCTCCGGGCTTTGCGTAGTAACGTATGGTGTAATTGAAGAGGTTTACCGTGCGGGTGCTGTTATTGTAGATCTCGATGAATTCATATGCGGTATCTCCGCCCTTATTACAGAGGGGAAGGACCTCGGTGAAATAGAGATTCGAGATCTCGCAGTATCTTACCGCGCCGTATTTCTTGCCGTTTGTTTCAGCGGAAGCGATGGCGTAGATACGATTGTTGTTCATATCGTAATGAACGTCGGCATAGACCGTCTTGCTTTCGCCCGCGCGGATCGTGCCGATCTCAACGGTGGCTGTGGGAGTCTTTGCGGTGGAGTCAAATCCCGAGGTGGGGCAAACGAAGTACTCGACTTTCGCGTTGGTCATGTCGGTGGAAGCCGAGTTCTTGACGGTAACAAGGATCCTCTGCTCACTTGCGTTTACCGCGTTGGTAACGAGCTCCTGCTCGATCGAGGTGACCGAAAGCTCGTCGCGGTTCTCGATCCAGATGGGAGCGGTTACGCACCAGGTGGTGTCGTTGTCGACCTTGACGTAGTAGTAATCGTACTTGGGATCGATCTCGAATTCCCAGGTATATTTCTTTGTCTTTCCGAGATTCTGCTTTGCGACGATGATATTGTCCTCGCCGATGAGGTAGACGTTTCCGAGACCGATCGCCTTATCGGTGGAGAGGTTGATGCTGACCTTGAGCTTGTCGGGATTGTTGAGGCGCGCGCCCATCCACTCGTCGTTGATCTTGTAGTAGACCTTGAGGGACTTGTCGGTCGTGGTATAAGTACGGTTCTTCTGGAACGCCTCGACGATATTTTCTCTTGTGAGCGAGGGAGCAAGGGCGTAGCCGCAGTATTCGCTTACGTTACCCCAGCTCTTCTTGTGGTTGTCCTCGTTGTAGAGGGGGGAAAGATGCCAGCCCTTTGTCAGCGAGAGGGCGTATTCGATGTCGTAGGATCTGCCCTTGATCTCGGAGAGGTTAACGACTCGGTCAAACTCCTCGGACCAGAATTCGTATTCGCAGAAGTTACCCCACTTGTATCCGGGGTGGTTGAACATTACGATCGCGCTCTCGCCCTCTGCCATAGAGGAGTAATACTTTTCAAGAAGGACGGATCTTGTTGTGAAGCTGCTGTAGTTGATGGTGTTGAGGTGGCCGTAGTAGGTCGCGGCGGAGTAGGTCTGCTCAAATCCGAAGAGAGCGACGAACTTGCCGGGCTCGTTGAAGCTTTCGGCATTGTTGACGTGACCGACCTGATAGGTGTCGCCCTTGAAGTAGTTCGAGTGGTCGGTGATCGAGAAGAAATCGAGACCCGCAACGTCGCGTGCGTAGGTGTAAGCCTCGGTGATCGTACCCTGACCGTCGGAGTCGAGGGTGTGACCGTGAAGCTCGCCCGCGTAGAGTTTCATCTCGGATGCGTCGCCGCAGGAGAAGGAGGTCTCGAGGACCTCAACGCTTCCGTCTTTGCCCGCGAGAGCGAGGAGAACGGTGTGGTCGCCCGCGTTTACGGTAACGTCATTCAGAGTGACCTTTCCGCCGTCCCACTTTGCCTTTTTGGTGACGTCAACACCCGCAACAACGAGGCGGGAGGATGCAATATCGACCTTTGCGGCATCGAAGGAATATTCAAGATTCGGGGTGTAGATATCCTCGTAGTAGTAGTACTTTTCGGGATACTGCGTGAGGACAACGGGTCCGTCACCCGATGAGAAATCAAGATCCTCGGGGATGGCGAAATATCTGCCCTGAAGGGCGGTCAGCTTGAGGTAGGAGAGACCCTCGAGGGTGTTTGCGGTGTTCTTACCCTTGACGTTGATCGTCTTGCCATCGAGCTTTACCGAGTAGCCCGAGACCGAGCCGTCGATCGCGATGACGATCTTGTATTCCTCGATCGCGTCCTCGGTATTGGCGCGGGCGGTAAAGGTGTTGGTTGCGACAAATTCGGTGAAATAAGCCGCGAATTCCTCTGCGGCGGACTTAAGCGTTGTCGCGCCCGAGGGGTAGACAACGGCGCAGGTCGACGTGATATCGGGGCCTGCAACGAGGAGTCCTTCGGGGATTATCGAGGATGGCGGCTGTGTCTGAGGCGCATCCGAGCCGGGAACGCCCTCGGTTCCGACAACGGAAAGCGAGTCATCGGTCGAAAGACCGGGAATGACCAGTCCTCCGCCTCCGCAGGAGGTCAGAGTGATGAGTACGAGAATGAGCGCGGTGATCGAGATAAGCTTTTTTCTGATGTGTGTCATGGTGTACCTCATTTTCTTATTCACGGTTGAGATCTTTATAGATTGCAAGGAGCTGTTTTCGGGAGGAAACGCCGAGCTTTCCGTAAATGTTTTTGTTGTGGAATTTTAATGTATTTTCTTTAATATTAAGTTCTTCGAGTATATCCTTCGTCGTTTTCTGCTCGACGTAGAGATCAAATATCAGCCGCTCGGTCGGAGTCAGAGCTCCAACACCCGCGATGAAAGTCTCAGCCTGCTCGGAGGAGGGCTCGGGCTTCGAGCTGTCCTCGGCTTTGGAACGCTCGTCGGCTTCTCTTTGAAGCTGATCGGTCAGCTCGCGCAGGCGGTCGTTTTCGTTCATTAGCATATGAAGTCCGAGGAGGAAGAGCTCACTTATTATGTAGGAGACCGAGAGGATCTCGAAATGCGTGTCGATAAACTGCTCGGCAAGCCAGACGACTATGTTGACGAAGACCGCCGTGGCGACGAGCACCGAGTGCAGAAGGTTCTCAATGCGCTTTTTGATAAATGCGTGGACGATGGCGGCGATCATAGCGGCAAAATAACCGAAAAGGTAGATCATATATACGCAATGCAATTCGCCGTAGACCTTGCGGAGGATCGAATAGCCCTCCGAGGTATCAAGGAAGACTTCCTTATAATAGATGGTGAGTATGCCGGGCGAAGCGGCGATCAGGAAGACTATCGCGGCAAGGGAGCAAAGCGCGATCGGGAGCCATTTTTTATATTTCAGATTGCAGACCCGCAGGATGATCATCATCATCGAAAACGGGAGAAAGACCGATCCGAGATACGCGGCGCGGTTGGCGTTGAGTGCTGCCTTGAGCGACCCCGATATCGAGAGCAGAAAGTAGCTCGTGTTTACAAGCAGGACGGACGAGAAGAGAAGGACGAACCAGCGGTCCTTCTTTTTTGTCAGCAGACAGTAGCATAAAAGCGCGATCAGGGACGCGACCGCGGTGATAAGGTAGAGCACGGAAATGCTCGCATTTTTGCCTCCGTCAGCCGCACATCCCGATAGGGCGAGCAAGAGCGGCAGAGGCGTCATTAATAATATCAATTTTTTTCATTGCTAGCTCCTCCCCCAAAGCCTTCCCACACTTTTTCCCACACCAAATGAAGGAAAAAACGCAAATCCCACACTTTTTCGGGCGTTCGTGTGGTGACAAATTAATGAAAAAACTATATAATATAGTTATAAGTAATATAAGAAGGGTATAGTGCTTGTCGTAAGTGCTTTTGGGGTACCCTATTTGTACTCCTGTACAGACCTCTCCGCGGCGCGGCAACGATTGCGTAGAGCACCCCCGAAATATATTATATCATAAACTATCTCTCAAGTCAAGGCATTATTTTCTCCTCTGCAATATTGCAGAGAAAAAGCGAAATCTACCAAAAGGAGAAAAATGAAAATGATCGAAAGAAGACTGAAAAGAATCCTGAGCTTCGTGATGGTACTGGTCATGATGATCGGTATGATCCCGACCTCGATCCTGCCCACCTTTGCGGGCTGGGAGGACGGCACCGAATGTCAGTATTGCGGTAGCTACCGCTATGATGACTGGCTCTGCGACTGCGGACCCCACTGCTCCGATAACTCGGAGGCGAGCGATTGCTACGAACAGCACCATTGCCCGGAATGCGGCCAAGCATTCCCCGAGGATGTGATTTGTGACGTCTGTCGCCTCTGCGATAACTGTAAGGAAGATTCGGAGAATCACTGTGCTATATGCAGACAACACGATGACGATGAATGTACATTGTGCAACATCTGTGACGAATGCGTTGAAGGTCTTAACCTGCATTGTGCCTGCGGCGAGTGCCTTGTTGAGTCAACTCCATGCGAGTCACACGATGTAGATTTCTGAAACGACAATAACCACTGCTCAGGCTGTGCGGAGGAACGTACCTGCAAAAACTGCGATACGTGTTTTTACGGTGAGGATAAAGAGTTCTGCAGCAAATGCCACCTCTGCGAGGACTGCTGGGAAACCTCGGACGAGCATTGCTCCAACTGTTTTAAGCACCCCGACGAAATGTGCTACGAGTGTACGTTTTGCGAGCAATGCGCACAGGATTACGGTATTCACTGTGAGGGATGCACACTCTGTATGGAAGTAATTGAAGAATGTCCCAGCCATCCTTACGAGGGCGGTCAGGATAACCACTGCTATGACTGCGCTCTGATCTGCAACGACTGCGGCGAATGCTTCTACGACCAACCCGAACAGTTCTGTGATGAGTGCCATCAGTGCCTTGTCTGCTGCATTATCAACGATTATCATTGCTCAAGCTGCATTGAATGTCGTATCGGCGAGGTCTGCGGGGATTGCTACTTCTGCCCCGAATGTGCGATAGAGGCGGGATATCATTGCGATACCTGCGGCGAGCATACCGATGATTGGTGCGCCGACGGCGGAGACGGAACGCATTGCGCCGATTGCGCAGAGGAATTCCTCTGCGAGGATTGTGAAAGATGCTCCAGATGCACCGATCTTGAATTCTGCCCCGATTGCGGACTTTGCACCGAATGCTGCATCTACTACGCCGAGAGCGAGGGCTGTACCTGCGGCGAATACTGCGTATATTCTTCCGATTGGGAGGAGCATTTCTGCTACGATTGCGGCACCTGCTATGACGAGGTGGATATGTGCGAGCTCTGCGGTATCTGTATCGACTGCTGTGAGAGCTATTCCGAATGCTCGGAGGGACTCTGCGTTGAGGATCCCGATTACGACAACCACTTCTGCGAGGATTGCGGCGTCTGCTTCCACGACAGCGTGGCTTGCGAGGATTGCGTCGATGCGGGCGATCTTCTCTGTCTCGAGTGCTGCATCGCACGCAGCGAGGATTACGGCTGTGACCACGGCATCTGTATGAATAACTGGGAATGGCCCGAGCATTACTGCACCGTATGCGGCACCTGCTTTGAGGACTGCGGACATATCGGAACCGAGCATACCCATAAATACGTAAGCAATATATGTACGATCTGCGGTGCCAGTAGCAACGGCAGACCGAACATCGTCAGAAATCCTGTGGATATCAGCGTCCCGGTCAACGACGCCTCCGCGGATGATATGGCTTACCGCACCGTGAGATTCAGCGTCAAGGCGGTTGGTGAGGGTCTGACCTATCAGTGGTACGTTCGCTACGGAGATTCATCGACGGCGATAACCATCACGGCGGATACTCACTTGTTCTATGATGATATCGTGGAATACAGCGGCTATAACACTCCCTATCTTACCGTCTGGATCCCCACCGAATGTGACGTAGAGCTTACCTTCTTCTGCTTAGTTGCGAATACAAATGGCAGAATGAACAGCAAAACGGCAACGCTCACGACCGAGCATTGCTTCTCCGATAGGCTCTCTGCTATTGATAAGCTCTCCTTCGCGTTCAGATGTCTTATCGACGGCGAAGTGCAGACCATCGAAGGCTGGTATTCCAACTACCATCAGAGCTATTGTATCGGCGAGGGCTGCAGCGAGCTTTCCGAAGAAATAAAGCATAATTACGGCGGCTGGGAGCCCGGCGCTATACCGACAAAGGATTATTACGGCTACAAGACACGTACCTGCCTTGACTGCGGCTTCGTTTACTATATGAGGCTCGATAAGGAGACCGATCCCCACGTTCATACCTGGGAAGAGGTCGGATATAACGAATACAAGCATTGGGGCGTCTGCTATTGCGGATACGGCTCCATAGATCAGGCTGTTCTTCATACCTTCGGGGACGAATGGGAGACCGTCAAACCCGCTACCTCATCCGAAGTAGGTCTTGAACGCAGACCCTGCCTTGAGGGATGCGGCTACTATCAGACCCGTCCCATCCCCCGTCAGGTCCATACCCACGTCTTCTACGATTGGGATTACATCAATGAAAACGGCTATATTGACGGCGATTCCACCAACGTTCCCTATTACGGCGAGTACGGAAAGGCAGACAGCAAGTATCACTATGCATACTGCCTCTTCCCCGGATGCGAGGCTACGAAGTCCTATTCGCATTCTTATAACGGCCATTGGGTGGTATCCCCCACTGCCTATACCGACGGAGTCTGGCATATGGAATGCGGCGTTTGCGGATATTCCAAGGACAGGACCTTTAAAGCAGGCGTTTATGCTATCCATATCAAGGGCGGTACCGTGAGTTCCCCCATGGGAAGACCCAATCAGCTTATCAAGATCTACCGTCTTGGCGAGTATGAACCCGGAACCTACCTGAACGTTCAGGACGATCCTACTACCGCCTTCAGTGCGTACGCCACCTTCGATCAGGGCAAGACCTGGACTCTGCTTCCTATGTCCTATCACGCTCCCGATGCCGATGACGACCGCGAATACTGGTATTTCAGAATGCCTAAGCCCGCGAAAGATGAGCTCAGAGAGTACAAGGATTGGGATTTCTGGGTCGAGGTTGAGGGCGACGTGATTAAGTGCGCCGAAGAGGATCACGTGAACGATCCCGAGTATTTTGATGAGAAGTACCTCAAGCTCGTCGGCGTGGTCGAGGCGACCTGCGGTCATCCCGGATACACGGGCGACTGGGTATATACCTGCTGTAATTACGTCAAGGAATACGGCGAGGTAACTCCTCAGCTCGATCACCCCGCGTGGAAACTGAATTTGAACGTAGGAAAGAAAGCCGGAACCTGCACCGAGAGGGGCTACAGCGGCGACACGGTCTGCGATGCCTGCGGAGAGATCGTCGAAAAGGGCAAATATACCGATTACGAGCACGCACGCGTTGAGAGCGCAAAAGCGGTCGCTCCCACCTGTACCTCGGTCGGATGGACTATAGAATTCTCCTGCGGAAAGTGCGCGAAGGTCCTTCTGAGGAAGACCAAGATAGCTAAGATACCTCACGATTGGGTCGCTGTCGAGGGCTATGACGCAACCTGTACCGAGAGGGGCTGTCTTGATCACTACAAATGCTCGATGTGCGACGCCGTATCGCTTGACGGCGAGAGTGAGCTCTTCAACGTCGCAAGACTCACCATCCGCGCGGGTCACGATTGGAGAGTCACAACTCCCGTGAACGAATCGGTCCATAACAAGGTCTGCTCGATTGATCCGTCCCATACGGGCACGGCGAAGCACGAGTTCGTCGACGGCCAGTGCGCTTGCGGAATCAAGGCGGTTTCCGTCAAGGCTGTGGGTGCAATCAACTACACCGTAGACGGCAGAGTGATCACCGTAAGGCAGAAGGATGCTTGCAAGGTCGGTTATCTGAGCGGCGGCGTATACGTTGAGATCAAGGCGAAGAATAATATCGACGGAAGCTACAGCTTCACGGTTCCGCTTACGGTCGGCGAGGCGCTCCTTACCGTTAAGGGTGACGCAAACCAGGACGGCAGAGTGACCGCGGCTGATATTGCCCGCGTCAACGCCTTCGGACTCGAAAAGAGGGCTATGACTGCATCCGAGATATTCTCCGCTGACGTCGACGGCGACGGAAAGCTCAATAATACCGAGATCGAGGCTTACAAGAAGGCTGTCCTCAAGATAGATCCTATCGATTGGTAAAATCGTAAAATAAATAAGAGGCTGGCTCACTAAAAATGTGAGACAGCCTCAATTAGTATTAAAGTACGATAATGTAGTCAAGTTCTTCGGAAGAATCATATAACGAGTCCGTAGGGACCGACGACCTCGGCGGTCCGAGCAGCACAACATTATAGAGTTAACTAAATTCAGAAGCTACAATTAAAACCTTTTGATTAAATACA
>JAZSEA010000111.1:0-32089 GCA_045531455.1 Eubacteriales bacterium | reverse complement strand
AGAAATGCAGCCTGCGGCTGATGATATACACCTTCGGTGATGAAATGCACGCTTGCGCGTGATGATATACCATTGCTTTCGCAATGGATAAAAAATCGACAGGTCGAAACCTGTCGATTTTTGGCAGGGGCGGAAGGACTCGAACCCACGACCCATGGTTTTGGAGTGGGTCTAAAGTTTTGAAAACTGTTATAAAACCTCGCTTTTTCGCACGTTTCAACCGCTTTTTCTCGCAAAACCATATGTCGAAGTTGTGTCTGAATAAATTTGATGCTTTATTGATGCTTTCGTAAAACATCCGCACCTTATATGTAACGATGTACTTTTGATGCTGTCAAGAATTGATACGCTGTAGACAAAGAGGAGTCTGGAATCATTGCAACTAAATGAAAATGATGCATATTCCCGTTTGCGAATTATATATGTTTTTGTCAGATCAAAGAAAAGTCGATATAAACTTGGTATATTATTAGAAAATAATGCCCAACACATTGAAAAATTACGATTTTTTTGTTATAATTATTTTATGGTGGGCATAGGTCCAACAGAAGCCGCTGATCGAAAGGACTTCCAGACGGTTTTATTTTTTGAATGTAAAGATAGCGTAACATAGATGTTTGCAAAATAGGAGAAAATTATGCTTGATAATGTAACGATTAGAAATCCTAACTTCGCTGATGACTTTGATACACTCGTAGTACTTTCGGAAGAAGATCGAAAGAAAGCTGCTAATCGACTAAAAGAACTTGATCAGAGATATGGACATAGTCCGGATACGTCTTTACGGGTTAATTCTTACGATAATGATGACTATTTATTTGTAGCTGATATGTTGCAAGATATTAGGGAGTTACATAAGTATATTTACTATAATCCATATAATGATAATTGGATTCGAGGAAATGCGGAGATCCCATATATTCATTTGGATTTTGAGGAGAAGCCCGCTTTTAGCATAGATGAATCAGGATATGTAATTCCAGATGATGCAAAATTAAATATGAGCGTAAAGCCTCCCTCCTTGTTAAATGGCACGCATAAGCTGTCTTTTAATTATTATTGGTTAAAAAGATATATATCCTTTTTACAGACAATATTTGATGATAATGAAGAGGAAGTTATTACTTTAAAAGATATTCCCAAGCAAACGGTAGAACAAAAAACGCATAGCGAAATGCTGCAAATTGTTACTGATCTAACACGTTGCGGACTAAAGAAGCAAGCGAATAGCTTAAAACTATATGTGAACAGTTTTACTGAAGACAGACTAATTCCGTGTCCAATACTAACGATTATTGAAACCAATGTGGAAAAAACATGTGTGTGGAGTTATGTTGATGAGGATGGTACATCTTTTAGGATACCGATGAAGAAAACAATATATAATACTTCGGGATTTGCGGGTCTGTTTCATGAGCGTAATCATTTGGTATCAGAGCTATTCATTAACTCCCTTAAAATGATGCTAGCGCATGAAACAGCACATGTAGCGCGAGGACATTGGTTACTTAGGGTAAATGAACCGGAATATTCTATGACTCGAAATGTAATGATGAACTGCGAAATAAATGCAGATTGGACAGCTGCGATTTGGTTAATCAATGAGTTGTTATATGATACAGTTGATGGAAACCCTTATACGCCAGTTATTTGCTATGACAAAAAGACCTTGATTCATTTGTGGTCGGTTAGGATTTTTGCAGCATATCTTAGCCTAAGCTGGTTCTCGCGAAACGATGCTCGAATCTTGTCTCGTGAAACAATCAAGGAATTTGTAAATAAAGATACAGCAAATCATCCGATTTATCAGTTTAGGCTTTTCTGTATGCTCAACAAGGTAAAAGATCATTTAGATCATATGGGGCGTGCAAGCGAAAAAGAGGCACACCATTTATATACAGCCGATAAATGCTCAATCGATAAATCTGTTTATGATGAAGTATGGAAAAATGCATGTGACATGATCTTTTCATTTGAGTATGCTTTCCGAGCGTGTTGGAATTCCGACGAAAGATGTACTATTGATAAGATTCGTGATAGTATGTTTATAGTTTCTAACGCTAAGCCAGAGTTTCAAGAGAAAATTCCATTTTATATGTGTTATATGGATGAGGCTACTAAAGAATTAGAAGAATATGAATCTGAATGGCAAACGGTATTTGATAAATTAAGAAAATATGGAATGTTCTTTAGGATGTAAACTATGGGATGCATGCAACATATCATGTTTATTGGAATCGTCGTTATAAGTGTTTTCAATTATATTTGAAAAGTTATCGAATTTTGAAGACAAAATTTCGATCAAATCTTGATTAAGATTTATGCATATTACCACTAAGCGGAAATGAAATTCAAAATCGAGCTCCCTGTTTTTAGTGGGAGCTCGTAATCTTTTATGTCCAAAACTGCCCCGCGTAAGGCAAAGAAAGAGGCGAAAACTTGTCGGATTATTTTATAGCAGGATAAAGCCGTGTCTCAACACGGCTTTTTACATTGCCCGGCAACGCCGTGCATAGGAGAAAATTCGAAGATTTTGCGAGGTTTTCAAAGATTTTCGGAAGATGGCGGTTTGGCGCCGGATGTGTCTCGAATTGGACCGGAGTGGTGGTAATCGGGTCTCAAAAGCGCGTTTTGAGGGGTACGGTAGGGAGATTTACGTGTCTCGCGGGCGGTTTGCGCGGGACATGTGTCTGAAATGATAATTCTGATCTTTCTGCGTATTCTCGCTGGACTTTTGAAGTTTGTTGTGATATGATGAAGGTAAAAAAGAGAGGAGTTAATTGATGTCAACAAGAAAGCTGTTAACAAACGGAAATGCCTTCAAGAGAACGGACGCAAGATGGGGCGGAACGGTATGGTACCGCGACGAGCTCGGAGAGAGAAGAAGAAAATGTTTCTCCGGAACGACCAAGCAAGAGGTCAACAAAAAGATGACAGCGTATATAGAAAGCTTCAATCGTGAGAATGAAGAGTCGATCGAGGCAAATATAACTCTGCGCGAAAGCATGCAGAACTGGCTGCGGGTCTTCAAGTTCCCATCGGTAGAGAGAACAACATACGACAGATACGAGCACACGGTTCAAAATCAGGTCTTCCCGATAATCGGGGATAAGGCGGTAGGAAATATCACGTCGGCGGATATAAAAAAGTTGCTCAACCATTGGATGAATGAAGGCTACGCATATACAACGGTGAAGAAGGTGCATTCGATCCTCGGGGATTACTTCAAGCATCTTGAAGTGCAGGAGCTTATCTCGAAGAATCCGATGTCGGGCGCTCCGATGATAAAGAAAAGCAACTACTTCGCTATGCAGGACAAAGAGATTCTCCCGACGAGCGAAACGGTAACCGTCTTCACAGGGGAAGAGATCGAAAAGCTCAAGGCGGAAGCGTCAAAAACTTATAAAACAGGGAAGAGACTTTACCGCCAGGCATCGGCGTATATTCTCATGCTCAATACCGGACTGCGCGCGGGAGAAATGCTCGGGGTTCTGAACGGCGACATCGACCTTGAGAAGCGAGTGATGCACATCCGCAGAGGAGTGAAGGTCGTAAATAAACGCGATGGTGTCGAGATCGTCGAGGGCGGTACGGAGGTTAAGATCGGTAAGCTCAAGAGTGCAACGAGCAAGCGAGACGTACCGCTCAACGATACCGCGATCGAGGCAATCAAGGAGCTAAGAGAGGAATATTACTTCGGTGAAGCAAGCCCGCTGATCTGCGATGAAAACGGTGACTACACAAAGCCCGACGTCTTCCGCAGAAGATACCACCGCTTGCTCGAGGGTGCGGGGATTGAAAGCAAAGGCTTGCACAGTCTGCGTCATACCTTTGCGACGAATCTTGTGAACGGAGTTAAGCAGGCGGACGGCACAGTCAAGGCGCTGACTGTAAAGCAAGTCGCAGACCTGCTCGGACATTCAACCACGCAGGTGACAGAGATGTATTATGTAAAAAGAGACACAACCCGCCTCGGCGGAGTTACCGATGGGATGGATTTGTAAAAAATCTGAAAAAACACTTTACTTTCTCGCTTATATGTGGTATAATAATAAGCGAGAAAGTGAGGTAGGCGTTTTGACAAAGACCGAATATATTGAAAAAATGATTGAAAATAATAATGGATACTTGTTTACTAAAGACATTTCCGAATATGGTATTTCGAAGTCCTACCTTTCGGAATTTGTTAAAAAGCGAGGGCTCGAACGCGTTGCTCATGGTGTTTATATTGATGCAGACACTTGGTACGATGAACTGTATATTCTTAGTTTGAGAAACTCCAAAGCCGTATTTTCTCACGAAACAGCTCTATATATTCACAGATTGACCGAGAGAGAACCGTTTGAAACACATGTATCGGTGCCATATGCGTACAATGCGAAGCATTTGCGCGACAAACAAATTTGTGTGCATCAGGTAAAGGATGATCTGTATGAGATGGGCTTGACAAAAGCGGAGACCAACTGCGGAAACAGAGTTGCGGTTTATGATCTTGAGCGAACGGTATGCGATATGGTAAAGACCCGCGATAAAAAAGATCCGCAGATGTTTCTGTATGCGATCAAGGAATATTCAAAGCTGAAAAACAAAAACATTGTTAATCTGATGAAATACGCCCAACGCATGGGTGTGGAAAATGAAGTCAGAATGTATATGGAGGTTTTGCTGTGATCACAACGTCAAAGCAGCTGAAAGATAAAATAGCAAATATTTCGGGCGGCGATTCAAAAAATGCACAAATACTCCTTCGCAAATATGTGATGGAGCGATTTCTTGCGCGATTAGCGTTGTCAAAATACAAAAATCACTTTATATTAAAGGGTGGAATGCTTGTATCCGCAATCGTCGGAGAGGATGCAAGGAGCACTATGGATATTGATACTACCGTCAGATCGCTGTCATTGAACAAATCGACAATTGAAGCTACTGTAAAAGAGATTATGGAAATTGACTTGGAGGATAGATTACAGTTTGAATTCTCGTCAATTGAAGAAATAATGGAGGAGCATGATTATACAGGAATCAGGATTACTCTAAAAGTTTATCTTGAGAAGCTTCGTGAGACGATTAGAATCGATCTGTCTGCAGGTGATGCAATAACGCCGGAAGCCGTATGTCTTTCGTACCCGATGATGTTTGATCAAGGCAGTATTGAACTGCGCTCGTATAATATCGAAACTCTGCTTGCTGAGAAGATTGAAACGATATTATCAAGATCAACAGCCAATACCCGAATGAGGGATTTTTACGATATACATATTCTATGGAATGATGCAAGTAATGAAGTTGATATTGAAACGCTTCGAGACGCCATAAGAGCTACCGCTTCCAAACGAGGAACGGATTATATTATCGAAGACGGCGAGATGATACTTGAAGAGATAGCGATGAGCCCGGCTATGAAATATCAATGGGATAATTACCAAAGGACGAATAAGTATGTCGGGGATCTTGCATGGGATGAGGTAATCGGTTCGGTATCGAATATATTGCTTGATGAAATCAACCTTGATCAAACTGATGACTTTGAAATGACCATGTTTTAAGAGTCAAAATTTGATATGCATAAACAAAGAAAGCGCTCGGGGAACCGAGCGCATTCTGATGCTTAATTGAGATGGTTGATGCTTTTTTGATGCTGTAACAGACGGATTTATTAGCACGTATTGGACGGGAGTCCATTGTGTCCGGAAGAATCACTTTGAATTAAAAAGCGGAAGGACTCTGAACCCCTGTGTGCGCGTGAAATTTGTGGGAAAATATAGTTAGTGTGGCGCACACTATAGCGAAATTGCCGCTTTGCGGCAATTCGCGGGGTTCATCGTCAATACAGTCACTACAAAAAATAACCGATAGCCTGAAGGCTATCGGTTATTTTTGGCAGGGGCGGAAGGACTCGAACCCACGACCCATGGTTTTGGAGACCAGTACTCTACCAACTGAGCTACACCCCTACGTACCGAAATATTATATCATATGTTGGGACAAATGTCAAGCCTTTTTCGGGAATTTCTTTGAATTAGTCGAAATTTCCTCGTGCTTTATGGATGAATGAGCAAAAATCTCCCGCAAAGGGGAGATTTTACTCCTTCCGAACCGCCTGCGGGGGCGCAGTCGGTTCGAAGCGCATAGGAGAATTCCGACCTCTGCGGAGGTCGGTAAGGGCTTTGCCTTTGACCCACAAACTTTTGAAAAAGTTTGACCAAAACTTTTACGCTGTTTTTTAAAAAATGAAAATTTCCGAGCCTTTCGGCTCGGAAATTGACCTTCAACCAGCAACTAGTAGCTAGCATCTAGCAACTTAAATCTCCGGTATCTCGATCTCCACCCCCCGTCCGATAGCCGCGGAGCGTGCGAGTCCGTCGATGATCGCCTGGTTGTAGATGATCTGCGAGGTCGGAACGGGGGCTGTGCCGCCGTTCTTGACTGCCTCAACGAAGGAGCCGACCTTGAGTCCGACTCGGTCGCATTTGCCGCCGATGATCGGAACTTTCAGCTCGGTAGGTACGCCTTCAAGTTCCTTGTAGATCGTCATCTCGCCGCCGACGGTGCCGTTCCAGCACTCGGTTGCGGGGATGCGGAGTCCGCCCTCGGTGCCGAGGATGATGGTGTCGCCGGGCGAGTCCATATTCATAGCCCAGGAAATTCTGAAATCGAGAATGATGTCGCCCTCGAGACGGATAAATCCGCCCGCGAAGTCGTCAACACCGAATTTCTCGGCAAATTCCTCGGCATACGCAGGGTTGTAGCCGCTGTAGTTCGGGTCCTTGCCGAAGCGGTCGGAGATCATACCCGTTGCCGTCAGAGGCTTCGGGTGTCCGATCGCGTTCATGATCATATCGATCGAGTAGCATCCGATGTCGCCGAGAGCACCGATTCCCGCTGTGTCGTCGCGGATAAAGGTGTCCTTGTGGCTCTTTGCGGGGATGCCGCGGCGGCGTCCGCCGCCCGTCTGGATGTAATAGATACGGCCGAGCTCGCCCGACTCGCAGATCTTCTTGATCATCTGCATATTGGGGTCAAATCTCGGCTGGAAGCCGATCGAGAGGATGCGTCCCGTCTCTTTTTCGACCTTCATAACCTCGATAGCCTCGTCGAGTGTGACGGTGAAGGGCTTTTCAAGGAGGACGTGAAGTCCCGCTCGCATTGCGGCGATAGCGCAGTTTGCGTGCTGACGGTTGTAGGTGCAGATCGAGACGGCGTCAAGATTCAGGCTCTTGTCCGCGAGCATCTCCTCGTGGTCACGGTAATCGGTCTTGACACCCTCGAGCTCGTAGGAAGCGAAGAACTTCGCTGCCTTGCCGGGGACGATGTCGCAGCCCGCAACGATCTCAACGTCGGGGCGACCGAGGTATGCTTTCATATGAGAATTTGCAATTCCGCCCGTGCCGATAAATCCGATGCGGACCTTTTTCGAGGCGTCAACTACCTTTTCCTCGCGCGCGGTAAAGGAGTTGAGACCTTCCATAGACTTGTCTGCCATAATGTTTCTCACTTTAATTTTATTTTTTCAAAAGCCCGAAAGCTTTTGAAAAGTCAAGAAAAACTTTTCTCGAAAAGTTTTTCTTGCGGAGCACGAGGCAGAGCCTCGTACTGATGCGAAAGCTTCAGCTTTCGCTGACTGCTTCAAAATTCTGAAGCTTTGCTTCTGAATTTTGGACGGAGTCAATACTTCCCGAATGTAGGGAAGTGTTGGCTCTGTCACCCTTTGGGCAACAGAGTGTTCGTGCTTTCTGCGGGCATATACAGGTAATTGCACGCCCATATAGAGATTTTGTCGATATCCTAATAGTTTTGTATCTGCAAATAGGGACCCACCCCCTCGCTCCCCCTCCCCTGAACGGGGCGGGGGAAGTCAAAGAGTGCGAGCTTTATTGCTTAGCTTTCTGAATATCGTTATAGGTGCCTGCGGCGGTGGAGTGCAGAATGCAGAATGCAGAGTGCAGAGTTATGGAAAATTTCCGCACGGCGGAAGTATTTGCCTTCGGCAAATTTCGACTCTGTCTTGTCGGCTTACGCCTCCATTTTCCTACGGAAAACCGCCAGAGCCGTTCACCATAAACTTCGCCGCAGGCGAACATTAATTCGGCGAAGCCGATCATCATTTCGCAAAGCGGATCATCATTCGCGCTAAGCGCGACTTGCTTTATTTGTTATTTTCCCCAAAGAAAAATTCCAGCGCCGGCACTATCCACTTGTCCCAAAAATCCCAGGTATGTGCTCCGGGACCTTCCTCATAGAGGTAGTCAAAGCCCTTGCCGACAAGGTGATCCTTGAAGGTGATATTCTGGCTGTAGAGGAAATCCTCGGTTCCGCAGGCGATATAGAGCCGCGGCTTTTCCTTGTCTGCGGGGAAGCTGTCGACAAGGTGGAGAAGATCCTCGTCCGAGCCGGGAAGAGAGGTCATATAATCCTCGCCCCAGTTGCAGACGCAGATGTTGTCCCAGCCTTCATCGGTCGCCTTGACGTCCACGTTCATATCGAGACAGCCCGAAAGTCCCGCAGCCGCGGAGAAGCGATCGGGATTGCGCAGAGCGACCTTGATCGCGCCGTAGCCGCCCATCGAGAGGCCCGCAACGAAGGTCTTTTCGCGCTTCTTGGTGATGAAGGGGAGGAGCTTGCCGATATATTCGGGGAGCTCGTGAGCCACGTAGTCAAAATAGCGGCATCCGTGCTTCTGATTTGCGTAAAAGCTGTTGCCGACCGAGGGCATAATGACCGCGAGTCCGCGAGCGCGCGCATATCTTCCGATGGATGAGCCGTTTATCCAGGAATTGTGGTCGCCGTGCATACCGTGAAGCAGGTAGAGCACGGGCATATCCTCCGCGATCACGTCGGGAAGATAGATATTAACGGGAGTTCCCGCCCCGAGAGATTCGGGGCGGAAATTGAGTGTCAGATTCGGCATCAGATCTCGGGAATGACGATCTCGACCTCGCGGCCGCATTCAGCGGACTTAGCGATACCGTCGATGATTGCCTGGTTGTAGAGGATCTGAGAGGAGGGAACGGGAGCGGGAGTGCCGTTCTTAACAGCGTCAAGGAAGGTACGGATCTTGAGATCGAAGAGGCCTTCCTTCATCTTGATGATCGGGATCTCGGTCTCAACCTGCTGACCGCAGACCTCGTGGTAGATCTTCATAGGTCCGCCGACCGAGCCGTTCCAGCACTCGGTGGAGGGGATGCGGAGACCGCCCTTGGTGCCGAGGATGATGGTGTCACCGGGGGTGTCCATGTTCATAGCCCACGCGATACGGAAGTCGAGAACGATACCGCCCTCGAGACGTACGAATGCAGCTGCGAAATCGTCAACGCCGAAGAGCTTTGCGTACTCCTCGCGCTTGTCAGCACGGTAGCCGGAGTAAGTGGGGCAGGTGCCGAAGAAATTGGACTTGTAGCCCGAAACGGTGAGGGGCTTGGGATAGCCGATAGCGTTGAGAACCATATCGAGGGAGTAGCAGCCGATATCGCCGAGAGCGCCGAGACCTGCGGTCTTGTCCTCAATGAAGGTGGTTCCGAAGGGGGTCGGGATACCGCGGCGGCGTCCGCCACCTGTCTGGATGTAGTAGATCTCGCCGAGCTCACCCGACTGGCAGATCTTCTTGATCATCTGCATATTTGCGTCGAGTCTGGGCTGGAAGCCGATGGAAAGAACCTTGCCGCTCTCCTTCTCTGCCTTCATAACCTCAACTGCCTCGTCGAGGGTTACGGTGAAGGGCTTCTCGAGGAGCACGTTTACGCCCTTCTTGAGTGCGTAAATTGCGGGCTCTGCGTGCTGACGGTTGTAGGTGCAGATCGAAACTGCGTCGAGAGCGAGGGACTCGTCGTCGAGCATTTCCTTGTGGGAAGCGTATTCGGTCTTAACGCCTTCAACGCCGTGCTTTTCGAAGAACTTTGCAGCCTTGCCGGGAACGAGGTCTGCGCCTGCAACGATCTCAACGTCGGGCTGATTGAGGTAAGCCTTCATGTGAGAGTCTGCGATCCAGCCGCATCCGATGATACCGATGCGATGCTTCTTCGATGTGTCGACCTTGGTCTCAACCTGAGCTTCAAAGGTGTTAAGTCCTGCCATAGATTTGTCTGCCATTGTTTTTTCCTCCAAAAAATATGTATTTGGTTTTTAAAAGTGTGATTTAATTTGGTTTTCTGCTGTTTATTGGGTGATATAATGTCCTCCTCATCCACCACACGTACGTGTGGTCCCCCTTCCCCGCTGGGGAAGGCAAAAGGGTTTGTGCTTCGATTAAATTTGTACAGCGAATATTGCTCAAATGTCAAATTTTGCTTTGGTAAGCAGGAATGTTTTTTCAAAACGATCTGTGCCAATTATACCGAGAATGAGTAATTATTCTAATGAAAATATTCCGATCTGCCTTGAGTAGGTTAAGCTGAAGCGGAATTCGCTGAATAGCCAAAGAAAGGCGTGCAATTCATTTTGCCTTCCCCATGCGGAGCTATTTGCAAGCAAATGGGGGACCGCCGCTTGACGACGGTGGATAAGGAGAGCGAAGTCTGTACTACATATACGATAAGCGCAATGAATTCTTAGCGTAACTATATTGCTATAGCAAATGTTCGCAGTTGTTCAATCAGCCTTCCCCAGCGGGGAAGGGGGACCGTCGCTTGACGACGGTGGATGAGGAGATCGCCGTTTGTACTGCATAATATATAAGCGTACAAAAGCTATTTTCTCGGTTTCAAATCATCAAATGTCAGCCCGAGATGCTTGAGAATATCATTGCATACACCGTTGAAATTCTTATTGATTGCAATATTCGTATATCTCAATACGGTAATATGCAGTTGTGCAAGCTCTTCGTCTCTTTTTGCGTCGTCGGCTTTTTGATAAGGAAGATTATGAAAGCTTCCGTCGAGCTCGATAACAATCCGCGCACTTGCGATATAGAAGTCAACGATGAAATCACCGATATTCTTTTGTCTGTTGACGGTCACGGGCAGCCTTTTGAGAAAATCGTACCAAAGATGTTTTTCCTCGGGAGTCATTCTATTTCTGAGTGCCTGTGCCGTACCGACCAGTTTTTTGTTATAGTTGTATATCATGGAAGAGGTATCGGTTTCTGTTTTGCGGCGGAGAAGCGGCAAAACAGCTCGATCTTATCGGTATAGACGGTCATATAACCGTCGTTCGCGGCGGCCTTCCAGCCGTTCGGATGGTCTCCGTATTCTACAAGCAGGGCAAATTTTGACTTGCGGAGCGAATGACCGTTCACCGCGAGGCAGATGGTTATCTTTTTGATAAAGGCTCTGAATTCGGTGTCGGAGCTGTCATAGCTCTGCCATTTGCGCATCGTATTGTAACCGAAGCTGTAGAAAAAGCTGGATTTTGAACCCGTTTCCTCGGCAAGCGGATAGATATCGGTGTCGCGGTCGATCTTATCCGATACCTTGCAATCGAAATGGATCTGCGCGCGGTTGCGAAAGAGAATCGCCGCTTCGTAAAGCGTCGGGATCCTTGACTCCGAAGGCTTGCCCGCATAGAGAAGACGGAGCTCGCGAAGCTGCTCGTAGGTCCAATCCTCGATCATCGGCGAGATCGGAAGACCATTCTTACCGCACTTCTGCCTCCAGTCGGTGGTGCGAATCAGAGTTTCGTCGTGCATCAGGACCATTACGTTGTCCTTTGTGAGCCTGATGTCGATCTCAACCGCGTCCGCTCCGAGCATTATCGCGCTCAGAATCGCCTCGAGCGAATTTTCGGGGTAATTCTCGACGTCACCGCGATGCGAGGACGAGCAAATCCTGCCGCTCGGATAGGTCAGAGCGTGGATCTTTTCGTCGTAGTCGAGCATCCAGGCGGGAGGCGTAAAGCTGTTTGCCCACACGGGAACGAAGGTTTCGGTGTGAAAAGCGAGCGAATCAGTGAAAAATCTGTCGTAATCGTAATCGTACGTGAGATCCGAGCCGAGGTTCTCGATCCTGCCGTCGAAGAGCATTTCCGTGAAGACACGGACAGCCTGTACGGTCGCAAGCGGACTTCCGCCGAGGACCGCGATCTTGCCGTTTTTGATACGGACCGTGTAATCCATACAGCCGAGCGACTCAGCCGCTTCGATCGATTCGTCGCGGTCGGTCTCGCCGATCAGCAATTCAAGCCGCGAGGGCTCTGTTTCGGCGTCGGTGGAGACGGAGAGGAAATCGGATATCTTGCCCGCAAGCTCTTCTGCGGCGAGGCGCACTTTATCGGGTGCTTTTTTGCCGCAGATCACGGTGTATCTGCTTGATATGAGCGAGAGGGGAGCGTAGCCGCTCAGATCCTCCTCGGTGATCGCGGGGGGGCCGGTCACCTCCTGCGAGGAGATCTCCGTGATCGGCGGAGAGTCTTCGGTCGGCTCCCGCGTGCAGGAGACCGCGCAGGCGAGGATGAGGATCAATGCCGTGGGCAGGATGATCCTGCCTACGGAATATTTACCGCGCTTTCTCATGGAAGCGGAATGGGCTCTTGATTAGCCGATACGAATCGGCAGAAATCGTAGATCTTGTTGGTGAAGGTCATCTTGTAGCCTTCATCCCAAGCCTTTTGCCAACCCTCGGCGTGGTCTCCGTGCTTGGCGATCATGTCAAAGTTTCGCTTGCGGAGTGCGTGCCCGCTCTTTTTGAGGTAGCTTCTTGCCTTATTGACAAATTCCTTGAACTCGGTGTCGTCCTTGTTGTAGGAGAGCCAGGTCGCTATCGTGTCGATGCCGTAATAATAGAGGAACGCCTGCTTTGAGCCCGTTGCCTCGGCAAGGAGATAAACGTCGGAATTCTTATTGATGTTGTCCGAGACCTTGCAGTCGAAATGGATCTGCGAGCCCGTGCCCGCGAAGAGAAGAGCCGCCTCGTACATCGTGGGGATCCTGTACTCGGTCGCCTTGCCATTATAGAGCAGGCGGAGTTGGCTGAGTTCCTCGAAGGTCCAATCCGAGACCTGATCCGAGGAGGGAAGACCGTTCATACCCTTCTTCGAGTTCCAGTCGGTCGTGCGCTTGAGGGATGCGTCGTGCATAAGGACCATAATATTGTCCTTGGTGAGTCTGATGTCGAGCTCGATGACGTCACAGCCCATTTTGATCGCGCTGAGGATTCCCTCGAGCGAGTTTTCGGGGTAGTTCTGAACGTCGCCGCGATGCGCATCAGCAGTCATTCTGCCCGTGGGACAGGTCAGAGCGTAGAGCTTTTCCTCGGGATCGAGCATCCAGGCGGCGGGAGTGAAATCCTTTGCCCAGGAGGGAGTGAAGCTCTCGGGCTTGAAGGCAATAGAATCCGCGATCAGATGGCTGATGCTGAAATCGTAGACAAATCCCTCCTCGAGAGAGGTGATCTTGCCCTCCGAGAGAAGAGTGACGAAGGTTCTTGTCGCCTGCTCGGTTGCGAGAGGGCTGCCGCCGACTACGGCGATCTTGTCCTTATGTGTGCGGATCGTGTAGTCCATGTATCCGAGTCCTTCAGCGGCTTGCGCCGATTCGGGGCGGTCGGTGTTTCCGACAAGGATCTCCTTGCCCGAGCTCGCGGCAGTCTTTTTGTCCAATGCGGGAGTGAATTCCGCACCGGTCAGCGTGCCGAGATTCTTCGAGAGAAGATTCGAGGCATTCCAGACTCTGTCGGGATCGGAGTTTGCGTAGATGAGGGAGTATTCCTTCGAGATCAGGTCAAGGGGCATACCCTCGCCGTTGAGATCCCAGAGGCGGAGATATCCTTCCTCGATCCTGACAGAGGTGTCGGCGAGAAAATTACTCATAAAAAAGTCGATAGCGTTTGTGAGGTTCTTGGCGTCCGAGCCCCAGATAACGACCTTGCCGTTGACCGCCCTTATGACGTATCCGCAGCTGAGCGAGGGATATTCCTCGGCGATGGCGCGGGATTCGGCGCGGTTTGTGTTGCCGATGAGGATCTCGTGGACCTCGGGACCCGAGGTGACGGTGTTGTTTTCCTTGTTATCCTTCGACCAGTCGCTGTCGAGCTCGAGGGAAACGCCGTATTTGTTTGCGATCTCCTTGCGCAGAGCGATCGTCGCTTTAAGAGGTTCCGAGTCGAGAACGTCGGGGCGGATGATCGTGTAGTCGCAGGCACCGT
This sequence comes from Eubacteriales bacterium, assembly GCA_045531455.1. Lineage (GTDB taxonomy): Bacteria > Bacillota > Clostridia > Oscillospirales > CAG-272 > CAG-390. The sequence continues at coordinate 18,017 of JAZSEA010000111.1, read as the reverse complement.
CAAGCACGATGTTGTAGAACACAGCCTCGGGTTCGGCTTCACTTGACTCGGGCGCGGTCGTTTCCTCGGGGTTTCCGCCGCAGGAGGAGAGAAGCGCGAGCGCGAGGAATATACTTAAAATAAGATAAAGCTTTTTCATCAGAGGATCGATCTTACGTAGTCGATGCTCTTCTTAGCGCACTCGAGGGGAGTCAGACCCATCGAGGGCTTATCCTGCTCAACGACGAACCATTCCGCGCCGGATTCGATTGCGGACTTGACGATCGAGGGGAAGTCCTGCATACCGCTTCCGACGGGTCTGAACTCGAAGCCCGAGGGACGCGCGGGAGCCTTCTTGTCGATGCCGATGAGCTCGTACATATCGTCGCTCTTCTCGCCCCAGAAGTCCTTGAGGTGAACTACGGGGCATCTGCCTGCGTACTTCTTGATGTACTCGGAGGGATTCTCGCCGCCGACGTTGACCCAGCAAACGTCAAGCTCGGTCTTAAGGAGCTCTGCGGGAACTCTCTCGTAGAGGATATCGAGGGCGTACTTGCCGTCGATGGTCATGAATTCGAAGTCGTGGTTGTGGTAAAGAAGCTGGATGCCGAGAGCCTTTGCAGCCTTGCCGAGAACCTCGATGAAGTCAACAACGTAGTCAAAGTTTGCGTTGTCGGGTCTGTGCTCGGGGTTGAGGTAGGGAACTGCAACGTACTTGCAGCCGATCTTTGCATAGTCTGCAAGAAGACCGTAGGGGTTCTTAAGCATATCAACGAAGGGAACGTGAGCCGAGATCGGAACGAGACCGATCTCCTCGCACATAGCGCGGACGTCCTCGGGGGAGTTGCCGTAAAGACCTGCGAACTCAACGCCGTCGTAGCCCATCTCCTTGATCTTTTCGAGAGTGCCGCGAAGATCAGCAGCAGCATTCTCTCTTACGGAATAAACCTGAATAGCAACGGGAAGACTCATTTTTGTATTCTCCTTTTTAAGAAAAATTATATTTTATATTAATATATAATAATACAAAATAAGTATAAGACAAAATGTGCAAAAAAACAAGTCAAAAGATGCTATACGCAAGACAAATATTGCTATATCTGCGATTATAGGTATGATATAAACAAAAAGTGGGAATATGTGGCGAAAATGCCGCCGACCGATGCGGGATCACGCTCGGAGTCCGAGCTTTCAGGCGAAAAAAGTATTATTTCTTTTTTCGTTTTTTTGCATAATTTTTCGTCAAAAAGGAATAAAAATCGGCTTTTTCATTTGTCAAGTCTTTTTCGAAAAAAATATACAAATTTCACAAGTTTGTGCAAAAGTGAGAATCTTTCAAAGAAAGAAAATTTTTCAAAAATCCTCTTGACAGGAAGTTTTCCACAGGCAAAATTTTCTTTTCCCACACCGAAAAGCCTTGATTTTCCTTGAAAAACGATACTTTTACACAGTTACCACAAGGTTTTCCACAACCTATGGGGAAAATGAGAAAAAAGCCGGGCGAATTTTGTCGGATATACAAAGTGCACAAAAGAGGCTGTGGAAAATGATGGAGCGGAGAGTATTTTTTCGTTTTTTGTTTGACTTTGGGAGATATATGTGATATAATTATTTTGAGAAATTATACTCATATTGAAAGGAATAAAAAAATGGAAAACAACCGCTTTGAACTGCTCAAAAAGTATCCCGCTCCCGCGCTCCCCCGTTCGATTACCACCGGCGAGTGGACCGGCGGTCATATTCAGGGTATTGCGATCGACACCGAGCGCAAGTACATATATTATTCGTTTACCACCGACCTTATCAAGGCTGACCTTGACGGCAACGTAATCGGCACCGTAGGCGGTCTGACGGGCCATCTCGGATGTCTCGCCTTCAACGGCGGCGACCGTTGCGTATGGGGCTCGATCGAGTATAAGCACGATTCGATCGGCAAGGGAATTATGTCGCGCACGGGCGTCAAGATCGCGGATGAGGATGCGTTTTATATTGCGATTTTCGACGTTGACAAGATCGACCGCGTCGGTATGGATGCCGAGAAGGACGGCATTATGACCGCCGTTTACCTTCCCGACGTTTGCGAGGACTTTGACTCGGAGGGTGAGCAGGGGGCTCCCCACCGCTATGCCTGCTCGGGTATTGACGGCGTGACCTTCTCGCCCCGTCCCGGTGAGCGTCAGGTATCGCCCTATATGCTCTACGTCGCTTACGGAATCTACAACGACGTAAACCGCGATGACAACGACCATCAGGTAATTCTCGAGTACGATTGGCGCAAGATCAAGCCCTTCGCGAAGCCGCTTACGCAGGGTGAGCCCCACCACAGCGGCGCAAGGTGCGAAAATAAGCTCTTCTTCTACACGGGCAACACCAACTGGGGCGTTCAGAATCTTGAATACGATACTTATCTTGACGCCTGGCTCGTTGCGGTCTACAAGGGCAATAAGGAAAAATTCCGCAATCCGCCGATGTTCTTCATCGACCGCAAGATCGCGCCCGAAATGGGTGAGCTCAAGGGTCTTTGCGGACGCGAGGGTCTCCTTCTGACCGGTGCGCCCATTGGAATCGAAGACCCAGCCACCGGCGTTTACGGCTGCGACTTCCCCCGCGGATCAACGGGTATTATCGCTCTCGGTAACGGATATTATTATTTCTCATTCGATAAAAAAGAAAAACGCGACGACGTCAGATATCATTCGTCGGTAATTAAGCTTTGCAAATTTTCGGGCGAAGGAAACGAGATGTTTGAGGTTGTGGAGTAACCAAAAACGTTCGCCCACGGCGAACATATCGTATTCATATATCGTATCCGAAGGATATATCGCGCGCCGTCCGCAAGAGGCGCAATACCTGAAAATGGTATTCAATCGCCGAACATAATCACTATGTACAAACAAACTTATACCTGTAGGGACCGACGTCCCCGGCGGTCCGAGCCCAATATAATTTTTGCTGCGCATTGAGTCAAGAAAATATCATTATAGTTACTGAATTTAGATAAATTTATAATTTTATGCCCACGGACCGCCGAGGACGTCGGTCCCTACTGATATTATTTATATTTGTACAAATCACTATTATTGAGATGTATAATTTGATAAAGCAAAGTCTTATGCGAGGTATTGATATGAATCATACACCTGATATTGAAGTGATTTTCGAATTTATCGGTACTAAAACACGATCTGTAACAAACGGATATAGACCGAGTCACTTGATAAAGGATGATTATTTAACTACAGGAATACACAAGTATTATGAAGTTGATTCTGTTGCTCCGAATGGATCCGCTAAAGGTACAATAACATTTATTACTCCGGAAGCTTACCCACATTGTTTATGGATTGGAAAAAGAATATGTATTCAAGAGGGAAGTTCTATCGTTGGATATGCAACAGTATCAAAAATTTTTAATTCTATTTTAGAAACAGAAAAGAATGCTTAATCCGCATTGAACTATGGTTATTGTAGCGATTTATTTATAGCCAAAACCATTCAATCAAATTGCTTTTTGCTCTGCGAAAAGCTACCATAACTCTGCATTCTGCACTCTTAACTCTGCACTCCGAAAGGCGGTGACCGTATGAACCAATTTAATATGATATTGCCGAATGCGGTCAGCTTTGCTTTGTCGAAGCTCGAGTCTTTCGGTCACGAGGCTTACGTTGTCGGAGGGGCTGTGCGGGACGCGATGCTCGGACGGGCTCTGCACGACTACGATATCACGACCTCGGCGTCGCCCGACGAGATAAAGTCGGTCTTCTCGGATTTCCACACGATACTGACGGGCGAGAAGCACGGCACCGTGACCGTGGTGATCGACTCGATGCCGCTTGAGATCACGACCTACCGCATCGACGGCGACTATACCGACGGGCGGCGTCCCGATTCGGTCGAATTTACGAAAAATATCCGCGAAGATCTCGCAAGGCGTGATTTTACCGTTAACGCGATGGCGTTCTCGCCCTCGTGCGGACTCTGCGATCCCTTCCGAGGTGCCGATGACCTTAAGATCGGCGTGATCCGCGCCGTCGGAGACCCCATACGGCGTTTTACCGAGGATTCGCTTCGCATTTTGCGTGCTTTCCGCTTTGCGGCGCGGCTCGGATTTGAAATTGAAGAAAAAACTCTCGCGGCGGCTAAAAGCGAGCGAAAGAGGCTCCCCGCCGTCAGCGCGGAGAGGATAGGAAGCGAGGTGCTCGGTCTGCTTTCTGCGGAAAAGCCTTCGCGCTCGCTTGCGATGATGCACGCGGCTCATATCCTCGGCGAGATAATGCCGGGCACTTATTTCGAGTCGCTTGCGGGGAAGGGATTTTCCTCGATCGACTTCATCCCCGAGGACTACCCCGGCGGACTTTATCTGAAAAAGGAAAGAGAAAAGGAAGCCGCTCTCGGATTTATCTCGGCGCGTGCGCATCTTGCGGCGCTGAGGCTCGGAATGCTCCTCCGCGACAGCGAAAGGGATGCCGCGCTCTCCGTGCCGAAGAGGCTTAAGATGAGCTCGGAGCTCACGGCGATCGTCGGAGCTGCCGCCTGCGGTGTGCTTCCGAAAAGGAGCGACCCCGCGACCGTGCGTACCTACGCATCGGGAATCACGGGCAAGACTGCGCCAAAGCTCGCGTATTTCACCCTGCTTTCGGCGGGTGCGAGGGGCGAGAGGCTTTCCTCGGGCGACAAGGCTCGGGACGCGGCAATAAATCTTTACGGATCGGCAGAACGCGGAGAGCCTATGAGCGTCGCGGAGCTTGCCGTAACGGGGCGCGATCTGATGGACAGGGGCGTTCCCGCGGGTGCAAGGGTCGGAGAGGTTCTGAACGAGCTGCTTGCCGCCGTGCTTGCAAATCCCGAATTCAATACGCGGGAGAATCTGCTCTCGCTGGTTGACGATATGGTGTGAAAATGAAAAAGATACAGGATAGATTTGATTTCGGCGGGGGAAGCCTTGCCTATACGATTTACGAGCCCGAGGGCGGTATTGACGAAATACGCGCGGTCGTTCAGGTATCGCACGGAATGTGCGAGTATATCGGACGCTACGAGGGCTACGCCGAGCATCTTTGTGCGCTAGGCATCGTCCTTGCGGGCAACGACCACCCGGGTCACGGTGAAAGTGCCGCGAGCGCGGACGATCTCGGTTATTTTGCCAAAGATGGCGGCGTTGAGCTTGCCGTGGAAGGGCTCAAAGGAATGTCCGAGCTTCTGCTCGAGAGGTATGAGGGCAAGCCCTTGATCCTTCTCGGTCACTCGATGGGATCCTTCCTTGCGAGAATTTACGTGACGAAATATTCGGAAAACCTCGCGGGTGCGATAATTATGGGCACGGGCGGACCCGATGCACCGACGGGCGCGGGAATCGCGCTTGCGAATATTATCGCGCTGTTCAGGGGCGACCGTCACCGCAGCAAGCTTTTGCGCGGGATACAGCAGTCGGGTTATCTTAAAAAATGCGGAAAGGGCGCAGATCGATGCGATTGGCTGACCCGTGACCGCGCTGTTGTAGAAAAATATAACAACGACAAATATTGCAATTACATATTCACGGTTTCGGGCTACCGCGATCTCTTCTCGATGCTTGCCGAGGTCAGCACCGAGGAATGGGCACCGAACGTGCCGACCGACCTGCCGATCCTGCTTATCAGCGGCGAGGACGATCCTGTCGGCGGCTATGGCAAGGGCGTCTGCAAGGTCGCGGGTGCGCTGACACACGCGGGCGCGCGGAGACTGACGACTGTTCTGATCCCCGGCGCACGCCACGAGGTGCTCAACGAGACCGACCGCGAGGAGACCTTCGCCATCATCGACAAGTGGATCGGGGAGGTCCTCGAGGAGCTTCCCGCGGAGGAAGACGAGCCCGTGGACTTTATGACCTTCTCCGAGACCGAGATATGAGCGCGTTTTATCAGATATACAGAACCTTTGAGGGACGCTTTTACTATGAATTCCACTCGACCGAGACGCGGATGCTGCTTCGAGGCGGCGAACGCTCGACCGTGGCACTCTGCCGCGCCTCGATAGCGTCGCTGAGGATCATATGCGATGCGCCTCTCGAGGACACAACGGGCTGTCTCGGCGAGCCGACCGAGATCCTCGGTTACCCGAAATTCAAGGCGGAACGCCGCGGACGAGGAGTTTATACGGTCTCCCTCTATGCCAAAAACGGCAAATGCGTCGGAAGGAGCCGCGATCTCTCGACCCCCGCCGCCGCACTCGACGTCTATAATTCGGTCGTTCGCTACGCAAGATATGCCGAGACCCGCGAGCGCATCGGCGGAGTCACAAACTAAGTAACAATTATTTTAAGGAGTAAAAAATGCAGAATTTTGAACACACCCCAACCGTTAAGCGCAAGAGATTCCTCATAAATTTTGCGTTTTTCGCTCTGATCTTCGCGCTTTCGATCTTTCTGATCAGATTTGCGCTGCCCGAGCTTTTCCCCTTCTTCGTGGCATTCATTGTGACTATGCTTCTGCGCCCGATCGTGCGCTTTATGCATAATAAGCTGAGGATCAACACGAGGATCGCATCGGTCGTGCTCGTAATTTTGTTTTACGGTACGATAGGCGTGATCATCATCTGGATGATCATTGAGATAGTCTCGTTTGCGGCGGACAAGGTCAAGGATCTGCCGAGCTTCTTCCAGAATCAGATCCAGCCCTTCCTCGTCTTGCTCTTTGACGAGATCCAGGAAATGCTCCATAATTTCGACCCCGAGATGGCTATCGATTTCGATGCCACGGCAAATTCGCTCCTTTCCTCGATCGGAAGCACGGTTATGAGCTTTTCGGGAAAGCTTGTCGGAAATCTTACAGATATCGCGGTTTCGGTGCCGACCTTCTTACTCAATATCGTAATAATGGTCGTTGCCACGATCTTCCTGCTTGTTGATTTCGAGTCGATACAGGCGTTTATCAAGAAGCAGCTCCCCGAGCGCACGAACGAGCTGATACATAATATCGGAACCCACCTCGGAAAGGTCCTGAAAAAGTATATCCTTTCCTATTCGCTCATTATGCTGATCACATTCGGCGAGATCTGGGCGGGACTTTCGATCATCGGCGTGAAATACAGCGCGCTGATTGCGGCTCTGATCGCGATATTCGATATCCTTCCCGTTGTCGGATCGGGTCTGATCCTCGCGCCCTGGGCGATCACTTGCATTATTCTCGGCGATATCGGCAGAGCCATCGGACTCTTTATTCTTTGGGCGGTGCTTTGCGTCGTCAGACAGATCATCGAGCCGAAGATCGTGGGCAACAGCGTCGGAATGCATCCCTTCCTGACCCTTTTCGCAATGCTCGCGGGCAACTTTATCTACGGCGGCATCGGAATTCTTCTTCTGCCCATAACCCTCGCGCTTTGTCAGAGCCTTAACAGCGCGGGAGTTGTCAAGATCTATAAGAACGTCGAGCCCGAGCCCGAGGAGAACGACCTTATCAGCGAGGCGATCACAAAGAGTGTCGACGCCGCAGGCGTATGGATCTCCAAGCCCTTCAAGAAACGCCTCAAGAAAAAGTCGGTCAAGGCGAAGAAGAAGGAGAAGAAGGATAGTGGTCAGTGATTAGTGGACAGAGGACAGAAAGACGCGGAGGAAGTGCAGAGTGCAGAATGCAGAGTGCAGAGCATAAAAAGTGCAGAGTGCAGAATGCAGAGTGCAGAGTTAATGTAGTTTTTCTCGCGTTGCTCGAAAAACATCTGTGCGATAATTTTATATGGCTTTGATAAAACTTCGGCAAGCTATAACCTATAACAACAAAACAAAAAAACTCGGAAATCAATGAAGATAACTTCAAAGATTTCCGAGTATTTTTTTATTTACCAAACTATTGTTTATCGCAAAACAATAGTTTGTCAAAGCAAAACATAATTATTTAACTTCTGATTTCCGAGCTCGCTCGGAAATTTTCCTTAACTCTGCACTCTGCACTCTGCATTCTGCACTCTTTTGTGCTCTGCACTCAAACGAATGTCTGTCCTTCGCCCGCTTTATTCTTCCTCGCTCTCCTCCGTCTTCTCTTCCTTCATCACCTGCTTCTCCTTCTTCGGACGTCTGAGCTTCACTCCCGCGCCGATAAGTGCGGCGAGCTCATAAAGAATGAAGGTACCGATCACGGAGAGAACGAGCTTGACGATGTCCATTACCGGATCCTCGAGCAGAGTCTTGCCTTCGATAATGGGCCAGACTATGTTTCCGAAGATCGAAACGAGCATTGCAAGCGAAACGTAAACGGTGTAAAATACCTTACCCGAACGGTCGCGCACGCAAACACGCGCATAGATCGCGATCGCGATCGGGCAGATCACACAGGAAATCACCGCGGTATGCAGATGTCCCGAAATGAAAACTCCGAAATAGGCTTCGGTGATTATAGCCGCAAGTCCGAGGAAGAAGGGGACGTACCATACGTCAGCCTTCTTATCTCCCTTTCCGGCAAGCCCGAGAAACGCCCACATCTCCGCCCATACGTAGAGCAGAAGGAGGGTCATCCAGGCTTCGATATTGATAAAAAGCCAGAATGCCATGGGCAAAACGATCATCGCGGAATTGTAAAAGGTCAGAAGGATCCTCTCCCTCTCGCCCGCAAGAACCTTTCTCGAATAGATCATCGAGAGCGCAGGCAGAGCAATGAAGAACCAGATACCCATACTTATCATAGTATAGATATGATTCGTCATCGAGTTGTCCTCTGTGATAATCGCGTTGAGACAAATACCGATCACAATGAATATCGCCGAGATCACGGTAAATGCCGCCGGCATCCACCACTTCTTGTACTTCATATCGCACCTCCGAAAAGAATTGTGTTAAATCTATTATATCACACATAGATATGCTTGTCAATATGAAAATGACAAAAGGTGATGAGTCACAATTAATGACTCATCACCTTTTTTATATCACTGATCACTTATTCTTCGGCTTCTTGATCTTTGTAAGCTGCTTATGCATCTTAAGGAGCTCTTCCTTGGTGAAGGTAACTCCCATCATACCCATCATAGAGGAGAGACGGAGCACGCTGAAGCCGCCGAGCATTTCCATCATGCCGCCCATATTGCCGCCCTTGAGGTCGACGTCAAAGCCGCCCGACTTCTTGCCGCCCTTTTCCTGCTTCTTCTTGGCGTCCATCTTCTTCTTGATCTTCAGACCAACGCCCATGAACCACATCTTGCCGCGCTTCGACTGCATAATGTCGGAGATCTTGTCATTGATAGAGAATCTGCCTTCCTTCTCAACAACGTCAAACCAGTTGAGGACCGCGCCTACTTCCTTAAGAACGTAGTCCATATTTCTCTCTGCGACCTTGCGGATCTTGCCCTCGTCGGTAAGCTCGCCCGCCTTTGCAACGATGGTGGTCTCACCCTCGTTCTTGACGTCGAAGTAGAAGAAATGATCGGGAGCGGTCTTCTTGCCGATGCTTACACCGTTAACGAAGAGCTCGACCTCGGGAAGGTTCGAGTAAACGGTGACCTTGGTAACGTCTTCAACGCGGTCGACGTATCTCTTCGAGCAGAGGTGCACAAAGGGATCGACCTCGGGAGACGTAAGCCAAGCCTTGTAAGCATAGAAGGAGTCCTTCTTGTACTTACGGTCCATAGTGACGAGACCCTTATGGTTCTGTCCGTTCTCGCCGCCCTCAGCTCTTGCATCTGCGCCAAAGTCGAACATATTCCATACGTGGGTAGCCCACATAAACTTACGGGTAAAGAGCTGCTTGATGAGCTCCTCGTGGTAGTAGGACTGATATTCCTCGGTGTAGTCACCCTGCTTGGGCTCGGAGGTATGCCAGTTCAGAGCCTCGCATCCGTACTCGGAGCATCCGATCGGGATGTTGGGATGCATTGCGTGGAATTTATCGAACCAGGGGCCGTTCATAGTGGTATCGCCGCCGTACCAACCGAAATAGTGGTTGTAGGAAACAACGTCGGGGATCTGGAGATAGGGATCGTCCATCTTGCACATCGAAACAGCCGCGATAGTGGTCAGACGGGTCTTGTCCATCTCGTGGCAGAGATCGTTGAGGATGCGGTGGTTCTCGAGGAGATCCTCGTCCGCGCCGCCGATACCGATCTCGTTGGAGAGACCCCAGACAACGATCGAGGGATGGTTATAGTTCTGCGAAACGAGCTCCTTCATCTGCGAGATCGTGTTCTCGCGTCCGCCGGGCATATGCTTCGAGATATAGGGGATCTCCGCCCAGATAATGAGACCGAGCTCGTCGCAGAGATCGTAGAAATACTGGTCGTGCTGATAGTGAGCAAGACGGATGGTGGTTGCGCCAACCTCGCAAATGAGGTCGATATCCTCCTCGTGATGCTCGGGAAGAAGTGCGTTACCTACTCCCCATCTGTCCTGATGACGGGATACGCCGCGGAGAGGATACTCCTCGCCGTTAAGGATAAAGCCGTTCTCGGGATCGATCCTGAAGGTACGGCATCCGAAGCGGTTGCATACGTTATCAATAACGGTATTTCCCTCGACGATCTCAGCCTCACAGCAGTAGAGGTAGGGATCCTTGCGTCCGTTCCAGAGATGAACGTCCTTGATCTCGAGGCTTACCTTGGTCTCGGTGGCCTCGGTCTTTGCGATCTCGTTCTCTTCCTTGTCATAGATGGTGTAAACGATCTTCTGACCCTCTGCGAGACCCTTTACGTATACCTCAACCTCAACCTTAGCGTCCTTGCCCTCGATTGCGGGAGTGATCTTGATGCCGGGTGCGCCGTAGTAATCAAGGTCGAAGTCAGCCTTATTTACACAAAGGAGGTTTACGTTACGGTAAAGACCACCGTAGAAGGTGAAGTCAGCCATCTGGGGATAAACGGTCTCGTTGGGAGCATTGTCAACGATAACGGCGATCTCGGTCGAATCCGCGATCTCCTCGGTGACGTTCACTCTCCAGGTCGAATAACCGCCGTCGTGATGCGCAAGCTTCTTGCCGCCTACGTAAACGTCAGCCGAGGAATTCGCGCCGCGGAATTCGAGATAATAAAGGTCAGCCTCGGGAAGCGAGGACTTCTCGAGAGTCTTTTTGTAGAGGCAGGAGCCTCTGAAGTAATCGTTACCGCCGTCAAAGCCGTCTTCGGCGTTCCAGGTGTGGGGAAGGCTTACCTTCTCGCCCTCGCTGAGGGTGATATCGGTCGTGTTCTTGACGAAAAGCCAATCCGAATTAAGATTAATGATGTTTCTCACGGTTTTTCTCCTGATTTATAAATACGAAATGATTATACAAAACAAATGTGAATTGAGTATAAACTCAAAGATAATTTCGGTGTCCGACCGAATGATCGGACACCGTGGAATCATCGGGAATTATTCTGCATTGTGTCTTGCAGAGAGCTCCTCTGTCATAGTTGCAAGGGTCTTCTTATCTACGTTGTAAATAAGAGCAACGCCTACGAACTGGCAAACTGCGCTGAACATATAAAGTCCGCCAACGAGCCAGCAAAGTCTGCCTGCGGTCTCAACGGACTGACCGATGGTGCCGAGCGCGGACTCGTAACCGATAAGGGAGGTGCCCATAATAGCGATAACGGCTGCGGGACCGATACCCTGAGCGAGCTTTCTGAAGAAGGAATGGATAGCGTAAACAACGCTTTCCTCTCTCTTGCCGGTCTTCCACTCGGAATAGTCGATAGCGTCACCCATCATAGCCCAGGATACGCAGTTGTAGAAGCCCATACCGAGTCCGAAGAATACGAGACCGATCATATAAACGATAAGCTGGATATTCTTGGGGCAGAGCGGGAAAATGCAAAGGATCGCGCCGCCGATAAGACCTGCGATAGATCCGATGCTTGCAACCTCCTTCTTACCAAACTTCTTAACAAGCTTGGTTGCAAGAGGCATAAAGAGGAACATGGGAAGGAATCCTACCATCTGTACAAGACCCGAAAGGGATGCCTGTCCGAAGTGAGTAGCGAACATGATAGTATTAGCGGTGGATGCGGACTGCATACCGAGGAACATACCCATAGCCGCGATGGTGCATCCGACTGCGGGACGGTTCTTCATAAACGCGCCGATGGACTTGAAAAGGTTGACCTTTTCGCCGCCTTCCTGGTTGAGCATAGCGTACTCATTGCCGCGAACGGTAATGGTCTTGATCATAAACATAAATGCGATGAAGCCGAGAACGCCCATAATAAGAGCCGCAAAGAATACCTTCTCACCGAGAAGGACCTCGAGCTGGCTGCCTGTCAGAGGGCTGAGAACCTTATCGCCGATCTCGTAAGCCTCTCCGGTCAAAGGATTGGAGTGGAAGTTTTCGGGAGCAAAAGCACTTTCTGCGCCCTCGGGGATCTCGATCTTGCTGAGGAAGTCGGTGGTTCCGTCATAAGTAACCTTCTGCCAGATAAGCATAGGAAGGATGATACCGGGGATCATTCCGCCGACTGCACCGCCGATGGATCTGAAAACGGAAAGCTGTGCTCTCTCGCCCGCATCCTCGGTAACGATGTTGAGCATCGTGCCGTAAGGAACGTTAGCCATAGTGTATGCAGCATCCCAGATAACGTAACCGAGAATGAAAAGCACTGCCTTGAGGACGGTACCCGCATTCGGGAAAGGAAGGAATACTGCCGCGCCGCCTACGAGAAGGCCGAGTGCGCCGATAAGGATGTAGGTCTTATACTTACCGAGCTTGTACTTTTTCTTGTCGCTGTCGATAAGAGATCCGATAAGCGGGTCGTTGATCGCGTCCCAAGCCTGAACGAGCAGGAGCAGGAGCGAGAAGAGACCTGTTTCCATCATCATGAAAACAAGCCAGAAGGTCTGGACAGTACCCTTGAGCGAGAAGCTCATGTTACAGCCGAAATCACCTGCCGCATACGCAAGCTTATCGCGTATACCGAACTTGCGATAGCCGTTAGCGTCGAGCTGCGGCGTTTTTTGCTTTTTCATTTTAAAAATCCTCTTTCTGAGTTTTTTCTGAGGCAAATTGTCGGCTTTTCGCAAAATTGCGCGAAAAAACGCGGCAAAATACCGTTACATTAAGTATATAGGATTTCCGGAAACATCGGGAGTATTTTTTTCACCTGTTTTTGTACTTTTTTAATAATTTAGCGTTTTTTATGTTGTAATTGCTCAAAACATATGTTATAATAATGATGGATATTTAGATGATTTGTTCATTCGCGCACCCCGATCACAAAGGAAAGAGGCGTACACGATGTTCGACTCAAACGAATTACGCTTTCTCTGCGAGGCGTTTGAAAAATGCAGAGTGCAGATTTCTCTCCATAGTCCCGATGAGCCTGTCTCGGTCGTAGCAAACGAGCAATTCCGCTCGATCGTCACGATTCCGCAGACAAGTGCGGTCACTCTCGGCGAATTTATCGGAGAAATGCAGCCGCAGACGCTATATAAAACGACAAACCGCTTTGCGCTCAGCTATAATTATCTCACGTTCAAGGTCGAAGGCGAGCCGATGATACTCATCATAGGTCCCTACCTCTCCTCTCCGCTCACCACTTCTGACATACTCGAGATCGCGGAAAGGAACGGCGCACCCGTCGGCTCGATCAGATTCGTCAACGAATTTTACGCGGGGATACAAGTGATCCCTCCCGACGATCATATCTTTGTTTTTCTCAGTACCTTCTGCGAGCATCTTTGGGATACGAAGAATTTCTCCGTCATCGATCTGACCGAAACGCAGGATTCCGCGCTCATTCCCGATACCGCCGACGGCGAGAAACGCGACGACTTCGACTCGGTGCTTATGAATATGAAGCTGATGGAGAAGCGATACCGCTTTGAAAACGAGATAATGGATGCGGTGGCGCAGGGACAGATCCACAAGGAGGCTCAACTCTTCTCTGTCTTCTCGGAGCAGCATTTCGAAAAGCGCGTTGCCGACCCTCTGCGCAACGCGAAGAATTACTCGATCATTATGAACACCCTTCTGCGCAAGGCAGCAGAAAAGGGCGGCGTGCATCCGATCCATCTCGACAGCCTCTCATCCTCCTTTGCGGCAAGGATCGAGGCACTCACCTCGCATACAGATCACCTCGATTTTATGCTCGAGATGTTCCGCGCTTATTGCCGTCTCGTCCGCAAGCATACGATGCAGGGGCTTTCGCCGATCGTGCGCAAGACGGTACTGATGATCGAATCCGATCTTTCCGCCAATCTCACGCTTGCAACTCTCGCCGAGGCGCAAAACGTGAGCTCGGGATATCTTGCCACTATCTTCAAGAAGGAGACCGAAAAGACGGTCTCGGAATATATCAGAGAAAAGCGAGTCAAGCAGGCAAAGCATCTGCTCGCAACGACCCATCTTCAGGTCCAGACCATAGCACTTCACTGCGGCATTATGGACGTTCAGTACTTCACCAAGATCTTCAAAAAAGAGACGGGAAAAACGCCCAAGGAATACCGCGAGTATATAAATCAAACTCAGAATATTTAAGGAGAACCACGATGCAGGCTTTTTTAACCGAGGATTTTCTTCTCTCAACCGATTCGGCGAAGCAGCTTTATCATAAGTTCGCCGAGGATCAGCCGATCATCGACTATCATTGCCACGTTTCCCCGAAGGAGATCTACGAGGACAAGCGTTTCTCGGATATGACCGAGATCTGGCTCGGCGGCGACCACTATAAGTGGCGTCTGATGCGCTCGAACGGTGTCGATGAATACTACATCACCGGCGGCGCACCCGCTTACGAAAAATTCCTCAAATTCGCCGAGGCACTTCCGAAGGCTATCGGCAACCCTATGTACCATTGGTGCCATCTCGAGCTGAAGCGTTACTTCGGCTACGACGGAATACTCAACGCCGAGACCGCCCCCGCAGTCTGGGAGCTCTGCAACAAGAAGCTCGCCGAGCCCTCGATGAGCGCGCGCGGAATCATCAAGCAGAGCGGAGTTTCCTTCATCGGCACGACCGACGATCCGATCGACAGCCTTGAATACCACAAGCTGATCGCGGCAGACGAGTCCTTCGATACCGTTGTCGCGCCCTCCTTCCGCCCCGATAAGGCACTCAATATCGACAAGGCGGGCTGGCTCGAATATATCGGCAAGCTCTCCGATGTATGCGGTTACAAGATCAACTCGATGCCTTCGCTCAAAAAGGCTCTTTCGGACAGAATTGACTATTTCGCATCCTGCGGATGTAAGGCAAGCGACCACGGACTCGATTTTATGGTCTACGCCGAAGCTCCCGACGAGGAGCTTGAAGCCGTTCTCGCAAGAGGACTCGCGGGTGAGACCGTACCCTCCGCGGAGGCAGAAGCCTTCAAGACTTCTCTTCTCATTCATTGCGCAAAGGAATACGTACGCGTCGGCTTTGCAATGCAGCTTCACTACAACTGCCTGCGCAACCCGAACTCGGCGATGTTCGCAAAGATCGGTCCCGACACGGGATTTGACTGCATCGGTCCGAACGACGGTTGTCGCAAGCTTGCCTCGCTTCTCGACCGTCTATATAGGGAAAACAGCCTGCCGAGAACCGTCATCTACAGCCTTGACGCATCCGACAATGCCTTTATCGACACCATCATCGGCGCATTCCAGGGCACCGAGGTTGCGGGCAAGATCCAGCACGGAAGCGCTTGGTGGTTCAATGACAACAAGACGGGTATGCGCGAACAGCTTATCAGCCTCGCAAATCTCTCGATCCTCGGCAACTTCGTCGGTATGCTGACCGACTCGCGCTCCTTCCTCTCCTACACACGCCACGAATATTTCCGCCGCATCCTCTGCTGCCTCATCGGCGAGTGGGTCGAGAATGGCGAATACCCTAACGATGAGAAGGCTCTCGGCGAGATCGTCCGCGGTATCTGCTATGAAAACGCAAAAAGATATTTTGAATTATAATAAGATTTTCAATAAATCGGAGGTAAAAAATGCCAATGCAAATGACATTCCGCTGGTACGGCGAGGGTAACGACCGTATCAAACTCTCGGATATCAAGCAGATCCCCGGTGTTACAGGCATCGTCTGGGCTCTGCATCACAAGATGCCGGGAGAGATCTGGGAGACCCATGAGATTGCCGAGGTCAAGCGTCAGCTCGACGAATACGGCTTCAATATGGACGTCGTTGAGTCTGTCAACGTCCACGACGACATCAAGATCGGACTTCCCACCCGTGACGGCTACATCGAAAACTACAAGCAGACGATCCGCAATCTTTCGCAATTCGGAGTCAAGGTCATCTGCTACAACTTCATGCCCATCTTCGACTGGACAAGATCGAATCTCTTCCATCCCGTCGGCGACGGCTCGACCGCTCTCTTCTACGAAAAGAATATGATCCAGGACGACTACAACGCTATGGCGAAGTACATCCTTGATTTCACCGAAAAATACAATATGTCCTTCCCCGGCTGGGAGCCCGAGAGAATGGCAAAGCTCGACGAGCTCTTCAAAGCTTACGCGGACGTTGACCACGAAAAGCTCTGGGCAAACCTCAAGTACTTCCTCGAGGCGATCATGCCCACCTGCCGCGAGTGCGACATCAAGATGGCTATCCATATGGACGATCCGCCCTGGGATATCTTCGGTCTGCCCCGTCTTCTCATCAACGAGGAAAACATCGACCGCTTCCTCCGTATGGTCGACGACGAGTACAACTGTCTGACTCTCTGCTCGGGCAGCCTTGGCGCAGATCTCTCGAACAACGTAGCCGATATCGTTCGCAAGCATTGCGACCGTATCGCTTTCGCTCACATCCGTAACGTAAAGCATTTTGAAAACGGCGACTTCTCCGAGGCAAGCCACCGCGACTGCGACGGCGACACGGGCATCCTTGAGATCCTCAAGGCTTACCACGATTGTGGCTTCGAGGGGTACATCCGTCCCGACCACGGTCGTCATCTCTGGGGCGAGGGTCCCGGCACAGTCCGTCCCGGCTACGGTCTTTACGACCGCGCGCTCGGCATTATGTATATGCTCGGCGTATGGGATTCGCTTGAAAAATATGATAAATAATAAAGAGGTAAAATAAAATGATCAATCTTCCCCTTAACATTGATTACAGCGGCAAGGTAGTTGTCGTTACCGGCGCGGGCGGACTCATCTGCGGTGCTATGGCACGCGCTTTCGCTCAGTCTGGCGCAAAGGTTGCGGCTCTTGACCTCAACGAAGAGGCTGTAAAGAAGCTTGCTGACGAGCTCAAGGCAGAAGGCTTCATCTGCGAGGGCTACAAAGCAAACGTACTTGATCCCGAAATGCTCGAAGAGGTTCACAAGGCTGTCATCGCCGACCTCGGCAAGTGCGACATCCTCGTAAACGGCGCGGGCGGAAACAATCCCAGAGCTACCACAGATAACGAATATCAGCACGAGGCTAAAGAGGGCGGCAAATCCTTCTTCGACCTCGATCCCTCGGGCGTTGACTTCGTATTCAAGCTCAACTTCCAGGGCACTCTCCTCCCCACTCAGGCATTTGCCAAGGATCTCGTTGAAAAGAAGGGCGGATGCATCCTCAACATCTCCTCGATGAACGCATACACTCCCCTCACCAAGATCCCCGCATACTCTGCGGCTAAGGCAGGCATCTCGAACTTCACGCAGTGGCTCGCTACCCACTTTGCTGGCACCGGAATCCGTTGCAACGCGATCGCTCCCGGCTTCCTCGTTTCCGCGCAGAACCGTGCTCTTCTCTTCAACGAGGACGGCACCCCCACCGCAAGAAGCGCGAAGATCTTAAACGGCACTCCCACGGGCAGATACGTTGACGCGGACGAGCTTCTCGGCGCAACTCTCTTCCTCTGCGACGACCGTGCGGCTTCGGCTATCACAGGCGTAGTTCTCCCCATCGACTGCGGTTTCGCGGCTTATTCAGGCGTATAAGGAGGCATTATAATGGAAAAGTTTGTTCCCGTTGTCGTGATTAAGGAGCTTTCCGAGACCGACCGTATACTTACCGCTCTCAAGCACAGCGGTATCAACACCGCTGAGATCACCTTCCGTACCGCTTGCGCGGCTGAGGCGATCGCATACGCTTGCAAGAATTATCCCGAAATGTCTATCGGTGCGGGCACCGTTATCAACGCCGAGCAGTGCGAGGCGGCTCTCGCGGCAGGCGCACAAAGT
>JAZSEA010000011.1:0-109917 GCA_045531455.1 Eubacteriales bacterium | reverse complement strand
TCTCTCTTTCGATCGAGTCAAGCTTGTACTTCTTAGTCTGTTGTTCAATTTTCAATGACCTCGCTGCTCGCTTTCGCTTACCGCTCTGCGCGACAGCTTGTATATTATACCACTTTCATCCCCTTTTGTCAACCCTTTTTTTAAACTTTTTTTCACTTTTTTTCGATTTGTACCTTTGGTGGCAGTTTTGACAATTTTGATGGGGTGGTTTTGTGCAATATTACCATACATTCTGCCTTCTTTATTGGATATCAAAGGATAAATTCAGCTTTTTGAGTTAAAATAGATACGAGGTGATATTTTGGCAACTATAATAATTCGTACCATAATTATTTACGCGATACTGATAGGAGCTATGCGATTGATGGGCAAGAGGCAGATCGGACAGCTCGAGGTCTCGGATCTTGTCAGCACTCTTCTCCTCTCCGAGCTTGCTGCACTTCCGATAGAAAACCACGAGATACCTCTTATATACTCGGTAATCCCGACGGTGCTTCTTATGGCTATAGAAATATTCTCGGCGGCTTTGCAGAGAAAGTATCCGAGGATCAAGAATCTCTTTTCTCCGCGCCCGAGTCTTCTGATAAAAATGGGTGAGCCGAACTTTGACGAGCTTGAGAAATGCAGGATGTCTTTTGACGAGCTTTTGATAGCTCTGAGGAGAAACGGTACGACAGACATCTCTGAAGTGGCATACGCGATCCTCGAGCAGGACGGCAGTGTTTCTGTTTTGCCGAGAGCCTACGCCAAGCCCGCAACAGCCTCTGACGTTGCGGCGGGTAATACCGAA
Source organism: Eubacteriales bacterium (assembly GCA_045531455.1). Lineage (GTDB taxonomy): Bacteria > Bacillota > Clostridia > Oscillospirales > CAG-272 > CAG-390. Next base: position 109,127 of record JAZSEA010000011.1, on the reverse strand, counting down.
AGCGGAATGTTCCGCATATTGATCGATAAGGGAATGATCAATCATAATTCTCTGCAAGAGCTTCATTGGGACGAGGAGCGTGTTTCAAGATCTGCGAAATCACAAGGGTATGAGATCGGAAATATTGAGCTTATGCTTGCAGATGACGCGGGAAACGTAAGAATATATACAAAGGAAGATTGATATGAAAAACAAATACGCCTGCCTGCTTGCGGCGATCCTCCTCACTCTGGCTTTCAGTGCAACGATCGCCAATTATATATATGTAGAGAAGACCGCGGATTATATTCTTGATTCTATCGACGGTTTACCTGTGGATATCTCGAACGCATCCGATTCTGTAAGCGAGATCAAAGAAGATTGGAAAGAGCGCAGAGAAATTCTTGATCTTACACTTTCAAAACCCGCGCTTGACAAGGTGTCTCTTCTCATAGATGAGCTCCAAATAGCCGCGGAGCATCACGCGGAATCCGATTATAAAACAGCAATGGCGCGTCTGCGACGCGCCATTGAAGATATCAGAGATCCCGAAAGGATCCTATTGAGAAATATTTTTTAATTGATGACCGTATATTCGATCAGGACCGGATGATGGTCGGAGGGATAATCGTTATTTATCATCTCATCGCATACCTTATAGGAAGATACAGCCACAGAGCCGGGAGATACAAATGCAAAGTCAATGATCTTATTGGACGAGCCGTAGTTCGTGAAGGTTGCGGAATTATTAAGCTTCTTATCCGCGATCTTATAGGAGTTCTGCATTCCGCCCGCAATGATAGTCGAGAATGCCGACGTATTTTCAAGGCAGTTGAAGTCACCTGTCAGTACGATGGGATAGTCGCTGATGGTCTTGAGATACTTGACGAGAACTTTAGCCTGCAGCTCACGCGCTTCCGCGCTCGTATGATCAAAGTGTGTATTGACGATCATTATCTTCTTGCCGTCGGACTTCCTCTCGAGGAGCGCGTAGGTGTAGATTCTGGGAAGTGATGACTGGCTGTACTTGGATGCCGCTATATCGGGGGTTTCGGAAAGCCATTTTGTTCCGCTGTCAAGAAGATTGAATAGATCCTTCTTATAGAATATGGGATTGTACTCGCCGCTGTTTCCGCCGTTTCTGCCCTCTCCGACATATGCGTACTGATCCTTAAGACCCTCGCGAAGCGTTGCAAGCCAAACAGGGTCGACCTCCTGGAAACCGATGGTGTCGGGTAAATAATTCCTTACCATTGTAAGAACGCGCTCGTTTCTCTCGGCAGTCTTTCCGCTGACCCAAACATTAAAGCTCATGGCCTTGAGCACGTTGTCATCGTATTTGCAAACAAGTTCGGGGGCAAGGGTAACCTCAAGCTTATCGGTCTTCGCATCAATGAAGTTTGCTCTGAATTCATTGGCAGCCACAAGGATAGCGGTCGGCGTGACGCCGAAGATATTGATCTTCTTGCCGTCATATTTGATCACAGCCTCCGTGGCACCGAGTTTATCGGTCATAGCCTTGATCTCGGCATCCGTATTTCTGTTGGTCGCACCGACAAGGATCTCGAAATCACGAGCCTCCTCACCGTCATGAACGACTTCTATTACAATGCCGCTTGCATCGGCAACGGCATTGGCAATCATCTGCGCTGCAGCCTTATCCGAATTATTATTCTTGGGGTATACTATACGGTAGTTTTCAATAGCGGTATTATTAATGAAAATTGTATTTACGTTGTAATCGAGCTTTTTGACGAAATCGTATTCGGAAGAATAGAAGACGCCCTCGGGCTTATCCTTTGCGCGAAGAACGGAATTCATAAATTTGGAGATAGCGTTCTCGGTTGCTTCCTCGGAATGTCCAGCAATGACGATCTTATCCCCGATTCGGGCGTAACCGTAGTCCAGGTATCTGAGCCCCGCGAGGAAGGTCTTGGTCTCCTCGCGGTTGGTGTTACCAACAAGGATCTCGAACTCACCGATCTGATACATCGGGACGTCCTCTCTGTAAAAATCATCCTTATATGAAATGCCCGAGTTGATATCCTTGAGCTTCTGATTCAAGAGATTCATCATTTCAAGCAGACCGGATGTGACCTTCTCGGGGCGGATAAGTGCATATTTTTCAAGATCCGCAATAAGGATGGGAGTTTCCTCCGGGACGGGGGCGGTTGTCTCGGGAGCTTCGGTGGTGCTTTCCACGGGTGCTTCCGTGGGTTCGCCTTCACCGTTTCCCGTACAAGCAGCAAGAGAAAGAAGCGATATAAGCGCAAGCAAAAGCGATAATACTTTCAGGCTGAGATTTTTCATTTTTACCTCACATGTTTCATTTGATATTATAATTATAACACCGAGAGGCTTGAAAGTCAAGCAAATAATGCTCGGTACGGAAAAATATGTTCGGATTTTTCCTCTTTCCTCTTGAATTTCGCACGCAAAAGTGGTATCATTATATCTATCATCGACAAAAAGTGAGGTCTTGGCTTTGAAAGACATTTTTACTGCGGAGAACGATTCCGCAGAACAGCGCAAAAAATCAAATATTCTGTTTGCCCTATGCTTTATAGCATACACCTTCTCGTACTTCGGGCGGTACAATTACTCTACCTGCATTGATTCAATGACGCAGGCGGGACTACTTGATACCGCTTTCGGCGGCATAATCTCCTCAGCTTATCTGATATTCTACGGTGCGGGGCAGTTCATCAACGGACGACTTGGCGTAAGAGTATCACCGAAGATCATGGTTGCCATCGGTCTTCTCGGATCGGGATGCGCAAATCTCCTTATGGGCAGCATGGCAAACAAATACGTCTTCCTCATCGTATGGGCGGCTAACGGTTTCTTCAACTCGATGCTCTGGTCGCCGATCATCAGAGTTTTTACCGACTGGATGACTCAATCTCAAAGGCTCAAGGCGGGCGCGAATATATCTCTGACGATCCCCGTCGGAATGTCTCTTTCCTATCTTATATCGTCACTTATGCTTAAAATATACGACTGGCGAAGTGTTTTCATCTCCTGCGGAACGCTTCTCTGTATCGGCGGTGCGATTTGGATCCTCGGTATCTCGGGACTCAAGCCCTACATAAAGACGATGTCCCAAAGAAACAGCGAGATCATAAACGCCAATCTCAAGGAAAGCGGAGACAAAGACAAAAAGCCTTCCCTTACACTCGGACTTTTCTTCGGAACGGGAATCGCTTTCATTGCGATCGTCGCGCTCTTCAACGGTTCTCTCAAGGATGCGGTCCTCAGTTGGGCTCCGACTTATCTCAAGGATACTTACGGATTTTCCGATTCCGCCGCATCGTTGGTTTCAACTCTGCTTCCGCTGTTCTCTGTTGCCGGTCCTTACGTTGCTATATTCCTCGATAACAAGATATTCAAGAATGAGGTCACGACCTCCGGCGTTATGTTCGCCGCGGCGGGAATAAGCCTTGTACTGGTCGTGCTGATCACTGCATTACTTCCAAGCATTACAAGCTCTTCGCTACTCTTCTTGCTCCCCCTTCTCTCTGTCGCACTCCTTGCATTCTCTATGTGCTGTATGTGGGGCGTCAACACGATGATCCTGACTTTTGTTCCCTACCGATTCGGCGGACTCGGAATTTCATCTGCAGTAACGGGAACTCTTAACTGCACAGCTTACATCGCCGCTTCCTGCTGTACTATCCTCTACGGAAGCGTTGCAAACACACAGAGCTGGTCTGTCACCGTTCTCATTTGGACGGGTTTCGCGCTCTTCGGAGCTGCAGCCTGCTTTGCGCTTGCCGCTTTGTGGAAGAAGTTCAGACCGGAAAACAATTGATCAAATAAAAAATCACACCGCTCAAAGCGGTGTGATTTTTATTTTCGGATCAATTAATCATCCTTAGGAACGTAGAGTCCGGTTTCCTGGATCCACTGAGAATAGTAGTAGAAGAATCCGGGAGCTTCGCCTTCCTTTGCTTCCGCAGGAGACTTTTCTGTCTTCATTACAGGTACGGAGTCCTCAAGGCTCGCCCACTTAGCGATAAGCGCTTCAAGCTCTTCGAGGTTTGCGCAATTCTGGATCTGCTTCTCGACATCAGCGGAAACTTCTTGGATCTTCTTGATATTTGCAGCATTGATAAGAGTGTAACCCTCTTCGCTCTCGCCTTCGGGAACTGCAACGCGGTTCTTGAAGTCAAATCCGAGGCTCAGATAAGGCTTAACCTCGAGGTTCTGCTTCTTGCCCCATTCCCAAGCGTCAACGTCCATATCCTCCTCGGGATATGCCATAAATACGTTACCGGTGGATTCGAGGTTCATAATGTAATCTCTGTTGAGACGAACGAGCTTGCCGGTCTCATCATCGATCTTGTAGTGAACACCCTCTACACCGTACTGAAGAACGTTGCGGAGGTCGCTGTTGGTGTTAAGATAGGTAATGATCTGCATACTGCGGCTAAGACTTCTGGAGTACTCGGAAACCGCGAACATATTGGTGAAGATGTCCTCGTAGCCTGCACGGGGGTACTCAAGAACGTTGAGCTCATACTCCTCGCCGTAGATCTTCTCGAGAGAAGCAGGACCCTTGATCATACGAACTGCGTACTTCTGATCAGCAGCACCCTCGGCAACTACGTAATCGAGATCCTTATACTTCTGAATGGTTATGAGCTGTTCGGTAAAATCTGCGTTCTTGAAAACGTTGTTGCACTGAAGTGTAACGTTCATATCATTCTCGGGATCGTGGGTACGACCGACGGTCGTGGAACCGAGAACATTAAATTTGGAAGAATTGATAGCACCGGTTGTGGTATCGATATCCCAATAGTACATATTGGTCGTGTAGATATCGCCGAGAATGGGTGCAACGCCGGGCTCGTAGTTCTTAACGTCTGCGAGGAAGTCCGCGCACTTGGTAAGAGAATTGAGCTCCTCGGGGTTGTAGCTGTACTTTTTGGCAAGCTCCTTATTAACAAGGAGGTAGGTGTACTCGCCGATAACGACGTTATTCGGGATACCGTATGTACCGCTGGTGCACCACTTAGCCCAAGTAAAGAGCTGGCCGTTGACGTACTCGTTAAGCTTCTTTGAGGAACCCGAAAGCTCCTGGTCAAGACGCTGGATCATTTCTCTTTCGATATACTCGCAGTATCTCTCATAGCTGTCGATCCAGAGAATGTCGATCTGAGAAGGCTTCTCCTCGGGATACTTGACCTGGCTGAGAGTGTAGCTGTTATCGATACCCTCGATGGTAACAAGCTCGGTCTCCTCAGCGGTGGTGTCTTCACCCGTGAGCTCCTCGGTCTCGCGGAACTGCTCGTACTGGGGATTTGCTGCGTAGAATGCATCGAACCAAGCGTCGTCGGTTACGATACCCTCTGCCTTAGCGTTCTTTCTTGCCTGCTTGAGAGCCTTTGCAGCCTCTTCCTCAAGAAGAGCAAGCTGATGATTGGATTCAACAACATTTTCGATCATTTCGAAATACTTGTCGTAGGTTTCGAAGTGGAGCTTAACCTGTGTTTTGAAGTTAACCTTGGTGATCTTATTGAAAGCATCCTCGACAAGCTGAGCGGTCTTTTCGGAAACAGGCTCTGCACTTACGACGTACATCGAAAGCGTCATAGCGGAGTTGGAAGCCTCATCTACGATCGTGCCCGTATTGTTGGTCTCTTCAGGGTCACCAAACAACGAAGAGCATCCTGTGAAGAGCAGGCTCGAGAGCATAAGGAATGCAAGAATCAGACTGATTGTCCTTTTGTTCATTTAAGTTTTCCTCCTTGGAAAATGGGTATTCACGCGCATACACGCAGATAATGTTATTATATATTTTACTACAAATGCGGAGAAAAGTCAAGTCAAATTTTTGAACGATTGACTAACTATTCCGAGAATGGTCATCTTCGCCCGTTTTTATATTGCAATTTATACAAATACGGGAGTGTTTGGTTCAACACAAATTACAAAGATTTTGTGCGTTTTAACGATATTTCGAGCAATAATTTGTTACTATTGCATAACGCCAAAACTACTCAAAAAGTACAGTTCGTACAAAAATTATTCAATAAATCCGCGGAGATGACGTGCGCGGCTGGGATGACGGAGCTTTCTGAGCGCCTTTGCCTCGATCTGTCTGATTCTTTCACGTGTAATTCTGAATTCCTTACCTACTTCCTCGAGAGTACGGCATCTTCCGTCATAAAGTCCGAAGCGGAGCTTGATAACGTGCTCTTCTCTGGGGGTGAGGGTGCGGAGCTGTCTTTCGATCACCTCGCGGCGCATTGTTGCTGATGCGGCGTCCGCGGGGGTGGGAGTCTCGTCATCGGGGATGAAGTCGCCGAGATGGCTGTCCTCTTCCTCACCGATAGGAGTCTCGAGGGATACGGGCTCCTGCGCGATCTTTAGGATCTCGCGGACCTTATCCGAGCTCATACCCATCTTCTCGCCGAGCTCGTCTGCGGTAGGCTCACGGCCGTACTCCTGAAGGAGCTGACGCTGATAGCGGGAGACCTTATGGATAGTCTCGACCATATGAACGGGGATACGGATGGTTCTTGCCTGATCTGCGATAGCACGGTTGATAGCCTGACGGATCCAGCAGGTTGCGTAGGTCGAGAACTTATAGCCCTTCTCGTAATCGAACTTATCGACAGCCTTGATAAGGCCGAGGTTGCCCTCCTGAATAAGGTCGAGGAAGAACATTCCCTTTCCTACGTATCTCTTTGCAATGCTGACAACAAGACGGAGGTTTGCCTCAACGAGCTTGTCCTTTGCTCTCTTTCTCACGTCATCGGGAAGAGACTCGTCGTACATTGTAGCGGCAAGCTCAAGCTCCTCCTGCTGAGAAAGAAGCTCAACGCGTCCGATCTCCTTGAGGTACATACGGACGGGGTCATCGATCGCAAGACCCTCTTGCTCGAGCATACGCTCCATAGCCTCGCTGTCTGCGAACTGCTCGACCTCGTTCTCGATCTTATCCATCTCGCCAGCGGGCATTTCGTCTGCAAGGAGAAGATCGGTATCGGTGTCGTCATCGAAGATCTCGTCGATCTTATCGACATCATTCATTTCATCGAGCACGTCCTTATAGTCGATATTGCCCGAATCGGAAGTGTCCATAAAATCGCTTACGTCCATTTTCTTATCACTTTGAATCATGTTTTATCCTTTCCTATGTATATTTATATACACAATTTGAATTTCCTTGTTATTCTCCGCGCTTCTTGCGCACTTCCTCGAGACGGCGACGTTTTTCGGCAAGCTTGTCCTCAAGGGACTGACCGCCCGATTGTTCCGCGGTCTGCTTTTTCATCTCACTTTTCAGCACCTCCGCCGAGGTTTTGAATACCTCGGGGCCGTTTTCTGCCAGACTTCGTCTGCGGAGCTGCATATCCTCGAGTGCAGACATTTCGTCGGGGTTGAATGACTCACCGAGGAGCGAATAGATGAATCCGCCGTTTTGCTCGAGATCCATGATCGCGTCGAAGGCTCTTTTACCGAATGCGGTAAAGAAATCGTCCGAGGTGAGTTCATAATCTCCGCGAAGTATTCCCTCCCGGTACTCGGGATAGATCATCATAAGCCCGAGGAGAGTTTCCTCCGCATAGGATGCGCGGAGATTCTTTGCGGCGTCCGGGTTGACTTTATTTGAATACTGACGCAATGAGGCGTGAGCCTCGCGGTTCTGATCATTGTTGAGCTCGCGTATCTTTTTCTTGCGGATACGCTCGGCATCAGTCCTGATCGCGTCCGCCGATATACCGAGGACCTCGCCCGCGCGCTTTGAATAAAGCTCGCGCTCGACGGTTGAATGATAATCAGAGATTATCGAAGCAAGCTCGTCGGCTGCTCGGCGTTTGTTCTCGACAAGAGAGATATCGTATTTTCCCGTGACCGCTTCAAGCTTGTACTCAAAGCCCGTGCGGCTTTCGTTCAGAAGCGCGCGGAATGCGTCCGCGCCTTTTTTCTTGATAAATTCATCGGGGTCCTTAGCGCCCTGCATCTTGAGGACTCTGACCTCGACTCCGACCTTACCGAGCAGGAGCATTGCCTTGTTAGCCGCTTTTTGTCCCGCTTCATCCGAGTCGTATGATATGATGACCTTTTTGGTGTATCTCGAAATGATCCGCGCGTGCTCCTCGGTGATAGCCGTTCCAAGTGTCGCAACCGCATTCGGAAAGCCCGCCTGATGGAGTGCGATAACGTCCATATAGCCCTCGCAGAGGATGAGCTGATCGGCGCAAAATCCTTTTGCATAATTGAGTGCAAAAAGGTTCTTGCTCTTTTTGAACGCTGGTGTATCGGATGAGTTGAGGTATTTCGGCTTGCTATCGTCCATTACGCGGCCGCCGAAAGCGACGATATTGCGCGACGTGTCGACTATCGGGAATATGACGCGGTTGCGGAAATAGTCGTATGCTCTTCCCGTCTTCTGGCTCTTGCCGCATAGGAAGCCCGCGATCATCTCCTCCTCGGTATATCCGAGGTTTTTGAGATAACTCGTAAGCTTGCCGAAATCGTTCGGCGCGTATCCGAGATAGAATTGCTTTGAGATTCCTTCCGAAAGTCCGCGCTTTTTGAAATACTGTCTCGCTTCTTCGCCGCAGGGTTCTTTGGTCAGACAATGTCTGAAGAATCTTGCCGCCGCTTCGTTCATCTTGAGGACGCGTTCTCTCTTAACGCCGCGGTCGGCATAACGGTCGTCCGCAGTCTGCGGTATCTCGATGCCCGCGCGTTTTGCAAGCATCTCGAGGGCTGTCGGATAATCGACGTTTTCCATCTTCATAATAAACGTGATAACGTCGCCGCCCGTTCCGCATCCGAAGCAATAAAAATGATCGTCCGATCCGAAGACGGTGAAGGAGGGTGAGTTTTCGCTATGGAAGGGACAGAGTCCGACCATATTCGAGCCTGCGGGCTTGAGCGTGACGTAGGTGCCAACGACCTGCGTGATATCGTTTCGTCTGATTATTTCTTCAACGACTTCTCTCGGTATCTTCACGTGCTCACTCCTTCCTGCGAATTTCACCTCTATAATACAATATACGCAGAAAAATAGCAAAAAACTCTTTTTTACAAAGACTTTTTTGCGATTTTTCGATTTTTTAATGGAAAGGCTTATAAAACCTTCCTCGGCGGGGCAAGCTTGCGACCGATCTCCTCGGGAATCGAGCGTCCGCCGGTAAGATCTCTCATTCTTACCTTAAAATTCTCAACGGTTGCCGTAGGTGCGGTCATAGTCAATGTGACGTCGGATGCGAACTCACTGTCCTCGATCTCGATACCGTAGCGCGCAAATTCGTTCTGCACGCGGGCGTGGTCGTTGTAGCTGCACTTCATTTTAAGTATAACTACCTCTTCGAGCGTGATTATCCCCGCATCGGCGACCGCTGCGCTTGCGGCAGAGGAATATGCTCTGACAAGTCCGCCCGTTCCGAGAAGGATACCGCCGAAATATCGAGTTACGACGACAGCGGCGCCGTCGAGTCCGTTTTTGCAAAGGACGTCAAGCACGGGCATTCCCGCACTTCCCTGCGGCTCGCCGTCATCAGAATATCTTTTCAGCGCGCCGCCTCTGAGGACGTATGCAAAGACGTTATGACGTGCATCGGCGTGCTTTTTCTTGATGCTCATTACGAATGCTGCGGCTTCGTCCTCGGTGTTCACGGGTTTTGCGTATCCAATAAATTCCGAACGCTTCTCAACGAGTGTTGCCGTGCCCTCCTTGGCAAGGGTCGTGTAGGTATTCAATGAACCTCACCTCCGTCGTAGGCGGAGAGCATACCGCGGATCTTGGCGTCAACGGTTGCGATAACGGTGATATTTTCCATACCGTAATCGACGTCCTCGACGCTTGCGTTTTTATAAAGCGTATTGAGTGCGCCCGCTTCGGCATTGGGAATGATGAATTTAACACGCTTTTTGCCCGCGTTTACAAGAGATTCAAGCTGTTCGCCGAGTCTGTCGAGTCCTCTGCCTGTAAGAGCGGAAATGAACACGGTTCTTCTCTGCCCGTCCGCACTTTCCATTGCGGGAAGCGGGATCTCATCACGCGCGGGGAGATCGCATTTGTTATAAACGATAAGGCAGGGTTTGCCGCCCGCGCCAAGCTCGGCGAGAAGATTTTCCGTAACCTCAAGCTGAGCGGGATGCTCGGGGTCGGATGCGTCGACGATGATCATCAAAATGTCTGCACATGCGGCTTCATCGAGAGTCGAGCGGAATGCCTTTATCAGATGGTGAGGCAGACGGCGGATGAATCCGACCGTATCGGTCAGAAGCACCGATTCGCCTGAAGGGAGCGAGAATTTTCTTGTAGTCGGGTCGAGGGTAGCAAAGAGCTTGTCCTCTGCGAGGATGCCTGCACCTGTAAGCGCGTTCAGAAGGGTCGACTTGCCCGCATTGGTATAGCCGACGATGGCTACCTTCGGCACGCCGCTTCTGTCGCGTGCGGAACGGAGTGTCTTTCTCTGCGTTTCAAGCTCTCGGAGCTCTGCCTCGAGAGCGGCGGCACGGCGTTTGATATGACGTCGATCAGACTCGAGCTTGGTCTCACCGGGACCTCTTGTACCGATTCCGCCTCCGAGTCTTGAAAGCTGTGTGCCCTTACCGATAAGTCTCGGCGCGGTGTATTTCAGCTGTGCGAGCTCGACCTGAAGCTTACCTTCTGCGGTTGCGGCGTGAAGCGCGAAGATATCAAGGATCAGCATCGAGCGGTCGATCACTCGGACACCGTCAAGCTCGTCCTCGATATTTCTGATCTGCGACGGGGTCAGCTCGCAGTCGAATACCGCAATATCGACCTCATTGTTCTTACAAAGCTCGGCAAGCTCAAGCAGCTTTCCCGATCCGATATAGGTACGGACGTCGGGATTTTGGCGCGACTGAACGAGAGTTGCGACGGTCTCACCGCCTGCGGTATCGAGAAGGCGTCGAAGCTCGGCGAGCGAGATCTCGCATTCGCCCTCCGCCATACCGAAGGAATCGACTCCGACAAGTACGGCTCTGCCCGCGATAATTTTATCTGTGATCTTAAGTTCCAATTTAATCACCTCCGTGAGGATAGTATAAAAGAAAAAGTGGGCAAGCATACGCATCACGCGCACTTCTCGCCCACACTTTCTGACAATTATTTGCCCTGGAGTCTCTTGTTGAACTTGTCAACACGTCCGCCGGCATCAACAAACTTCTGCTTGCCGGTAAAGAAGGGATGGCACTTCGAGCAAATTTCAACTCTGATCTCGTTGCCGCCCTTAGGGTTGGTGGAACGAGTGGTTACGGTCTCGCCGCAAGCGCACTTGATGGTAACTTCTTCATACTTGGGATGGAGTCCCTGCTTCACAATAAACACCTCACTTTTAGCATTATTCTGACGGATTTTGCCGTCGGTATTGCAATTACCGTAAAATTATATCACATTTTAATCAGAATTGCAATACCTTTTTGAAATTTTCTCAAAAATATTTATATTTTTCCCGACATTTCACGTCTGAGGCCTTCAATTATGCGTTTTTCAAGCCTTGATATGTATGATTGCGAGATCCCGAGCAGGTCAGCGACCTCCTTTTGCGTCAATTCACGCTTACCAGTAAGCCCGTAGCGGAGCTCGATGATCTGTCGCTCCCTTGGAGCTAAAGCCGCTACTGCGCGGCGGACGAGCATCCTCTCCTCTCGCGCGGCAAACTCCTCGCATACGCTTTCTTCGCCCGTATCGAGGACGTCGGAGAGCAGAAGCTCGTTGCCGTCCCAATCGACGTTGAGAGGCTCGTCAAGCGAGACCTCACAGCGTGTCTGGCTGTGCTTGCGGATGTACATAAGTATTTCGTTTTCTATGCAACGCGATGCGTAGGTTGCAAGCTTGATGCCCTTATCCGAACGGAAGCTGCCGATCGCCTTGATAAGTCCCATTGTTCCTATCGAGACAAGATCCTCTATGCCTATGCCCGTGCTCTCGAATTTCCTCGCTATGTAGACGACGAGGCGAAGATTACGTTCGATCAGGAGTCCGCGGATCTTATCGTCTCCCGGATCGGCTTCAAGCTTTACGATCGCGTCGTTTTCCTCTTCCGCGGTAAGAGGGGGCGGCAAAGTATCGGGGCCGTTGACGTAATAGATCCCTTGTCCGAAACCGAATTTCAAAAGCAAGCGCGCGAAGATCAGCCTCGCACGGGTAATAATTATTGAGCACATATCGAATCTCCTATTGAATAATTCCGGGAGGCAGAAGTGCCCTGCTCTCTCCGGCACTTAATTTGTAAGCTACGGGCGCGATGAGAACGTCCGTTTCGGATCTTTTACCATCGCAAATGACGTGTACCGAATCGGGGAGGACTGCGCAAAGCAAGGATGTTTTAGATGCGATCGCGCCCTTCGCAGGGATAAATCGCAGTCTTGAAGCATATTCCGCAGGTATTGCGGAGGAAAAAGAATTTCCGCTTTTAAGGAAAACAAAAAGCTCTGCGGGGAAAATGTCCATTACTGCATCAAGCTCGCAAATAGCAACGCTTCTGCCGCTGAGCGGATCTGTCAGCAGATTTCCCGTATCCGTCATTCCTCTTACACGCGCAGTCTTTGAATCAAATGTTATTTCGATCTCCGATTGTTTCGTGACAGACAGTCTGCGCATTTTCCTTCCTCCGACAAAAGCCGCCGCACCGCCCGCTGCCGCGAGAAGCGCGAAAAGCCAGATACTGATATCGTCGCCGCTATCTCCCTCAAGCGCGGCAAGACCTGAGCGGTTGAGCATCGTATAAATCGCGGTCATAACTCCGCCGAGGATCGCCGAGACACCCGCAAAAAGCGCGCATCTGCCGAGGAAGTCACGTATTCGATCGAGTTTTTTGTAAAATGCGATCGCGCAGATCAAGAGCATTGACGAAACGTCACATATCAGCGGAACGAGTCCCTCCTCGGGGAGAAATAGAGACACTATACCGTATGCACCTCCGACCGCCGCCGCAATTACGCTTCTGACGACAAACAGCCGTTTTCCCGCCAGTCTTGCGCATATGTAAAAAACAAGGAAATCCATGCTGAAATTTATCAGAAAGAATACGTCGGCATAGACCGTTTGTCCCATCAATATCACCTCACCTCTATTATATTCGATCGGACGGGAAAAATATGTCACAAAGAGTTATAAAATAAAAATGATGCTGCACAAGGCGGCATCATTTTTATGATCTTTCGAGAATCTTTTTTCTCTTTTCTTCACTCATTACGTTAAAAGCTTTGAGCTTCTTTTTTACCGTTTTTTCTTTTGTCAAACGCTTTACTCTTCCGACTTGGAATGGATACGTAACGATCAGATGCAATCCGAAATCTGCAAGAGCCATTACCCTCGCGGATTTCAAGACCTTATCGCGGTTTATCGGAATAATATCCAAAGGTTCGTACCGATGATCGTTCTTTGAGACCTCGAAAAAGAGATATACAACGGGATAAAGATCAAAGATAAGCATCTGATCCGATCCGCTGACAGAATAATTGCGGCAGGTTACGTCAATCACGTCTCCGTCTTGAAGATCGTTAACGATATAGCGGCATCCGACGTGGAGAAGCATATCGTTAGCGACCGACGCAAATTTTTCGGTAAATTTGAGAAAAACCTTTTCCGCGGTTCCCGAAACCTCTTCTTTATTGATTCCCAAATCCAATTTAGTCGGCTTAACCGTTATTTCAAGACTGTCACCAAGAATATCGATTTCTCGTAAATTATTTTCCGTATCCATTGCTATCAGCAGAGAATGCTCTCCTGCGGCATCATGATATTTCAGATCGACGTCTCCGAATTGATCGACAAATCTCAAAAAAATTTTCATTTCAATATTCTTCTGCACTCGATATAGTATCTCTTATCGGCGGCGTGGCCCATCGAGAAGGTCTTGCGCGGGAGAGTTCCGTCGGCTTCAACTGCCGGGAAAAGCTCGCTCTTTGACATTCCTTCAAACACGAATCCCGCGCAGGCTTCGCGAGCGGCAAGACGGCAGAGGGTGTCCTCACCGTGTATGTAATCTATGAGGGCGCGCGGATGGGACTTGAGCCATTCGTCAAGGAAATGCTGAAGACTTGCAACCGGGAGAGTGTATTCGGGGTGCTCGATGACCACCTCTACGTTATTGCCTTCGAGTATCATATCAAAGGTCTGGGCGGGGAATCTGCCGTTTTGGCTTGCGGCAAAAGCCTCAAAATCGTTTGCAAGCTCCATAACGTCGACGTTTTCGATCAGCCTGTATATCGGCTCAAAGACAAGGCTTTCCTCGTGGAGGTTGCAGATCTCAACGAGAGCATAGCGCGCGGGATGGTTCTTCGCTTCTTCCTCCGTAAGAGTTGCGCAGACCTCCTGCCAGGATGCCTTTGCAGTTGCGAGAGAATGGTTTCCGTCACCGACGGCGATCGTGATAGGTGCGCCGCCGTTCTTCTCAGCTCTTTTTACTGCGTTATCGGCAAGTACTGCAAGCGACGCGTTCAGTTCATCAAATTCATCCGCGGAAACAAACGCCGCGCTTACGCTTCCTCCTCCCTCGGCAAGGTCGAAGGCATAAGCGTTCATCTCTCTGTCCGCAAAGCGCGAGAGGATGAGATCTTCGGGATCGTCGACAAGGAGCATTACGTGGGGCATCTCGAGAGTCGCACCGCGTCTGACGGCAAGTCTCGGAGGGATACGTTCGACAACTGTTTTTTCGGTGGGACGAATGGGAGAAACAGATCCAACCGAGAAATCGTAATCGTCAAGATCTATCGCGCAGACAAGTCCGCGGCGAAGCTTTCCGTCCGACTGAATACGCTCGAGGTATACGGCGGAGCTCTTGTGCTCAACAAGAACACCGTCATTCAGATATTTTTTCATAGCCGATTGTATCGGCGGAACTCTCATATCCGATTCGCCGAGCCAAACCTCGGGGAGCATCAGATTTAGCGTTGAAGGAGAATCCTTTACATTCTTTGCCACTCTCTCCCAATACTCGGGCTCTGACGTATACTGGTCGCAAGCGACGCAAGCCCATTTCTTGCCGTCAACGGCACAAAAGTCGGGAAGGAGTATATCGGCGGGATAAATTTTCATCATTTTCATCTCCTTTTGGATTATCGTAAAATAATTATACTACATTTTTCGTTCCAATGCAATATTTTTTTAATATTCGGGATAAATTTTCGCAAAAAGGTTGCGCACGCAACTATTTTGTGGTATAATATATTCAAGACTTCAAAAGAAAGGGTGATTTTATGGGACCCGGTTTCGGAGGACCTCCCGGCAGCAGATTTGAGTATTCACAAGTTCAGCGTCCGCAAAGCATCAAGGACGTGCCCCGTTATCTGAAGGAGCTTTTCGGCGGATTCTTTTACAGACTCGGATACATCTTCGTTCTCGTATGGCGGGCAAGTCCGCTTATACTCTTTACAATGGTATTCATCGCGCTCTTTGACGGCATTATGCCTGTTATCGGCTCGATGATATCGGCATCCGTGCTTGACGAGCTTCATCTCGTCATTCGTGAGCGGATACTTGCGGAGGAGGCGGGGATTCCCTTCACTGCGTCCTTCTGGGGCTCTGCTGTTCTCTCAATGCTTATCGTTCTCTTTGCATACCGCATATGCAACAGAGTTGTGACACGAATCAGCAACTCCATTATCAAGATCGCGGGCGAAAAGGTAACCAATCAGGTCAAGGTCCAGATCATGCAAAAGGCAAGAACGATCGACCTTGCTTCCTTCGACAACCCCGCGTTTTACGAAAAGCTTGAGAACGCCAACCGCGAGGCAGGTCACAGACCCATCCAGACGCTTCAGTCGACTTTCTCGATCATTTCGACGGTCATTCAGCTTATAAGCTACGTGATCATACTTGCAGAGATACCGAATATGTGGTGGATGCCGCTCGGAGTCGTTCTGATTTCGGTACCCTCGGCGGTCATTTCCTTTGTTTACAGAAGGAAGCATTTCCAGTACGTTCGCTGGCGTTCCAAGGACCGCAGACAGCTTTCCTACTATTCGGGACTTCTCGTCAACAAGGATCTTGTCAAGGAGATCAGGATCTTCGATCTCGCCGACACCTTTATCGACAGATACAACAAAGTCTTCAAAAAATATTACGCGGGGCTGCGTAAGCTGATAATCGAGGAGAGCGCGTGGCTGATCGTGATTGCGATCATTTCAGCCGTAGTTAACTGCATCTTTTATGCGATAATCGCCTTCGGTGTATTTGTCGGCAGATTCACGATCGGTAACTACAGCCTTTATACGAACGCACTGAGCTCGATCGCAAACTGTGTTACATCATTTATCAACACCTCTGCTTCGGTATATGAGGGTACTCTCTTCATCGACAACCTTATCGCGTTTATGAAAGAGGAGCCTACTATCGTTTGCAATTCCGCGATCCCCGAGAAGATCAACAAAGACATGCCTCACACGATCGTCTTTGAAAACGTATCCTTCTCCTACCCCGGCACCGACAGAAAGGTCATCAAGAATCTTTCGACAACCTTCCGTCCGGGCGAGACCGTCGTACTCGTCGGACTCAACGGTGCGGGCAAAACAACGCTTGTCAAGCTTCTGACAAGGCTTTACGATCCGACCGAGGGAAGGATCCTTCTGGACGGCAAGGATCTCAAGGAATACGACGTCCGCGAGCTTTACGATCTCTTCGGAATCATCTTCCAGGACTTTGGAAAATATGCCGTGACCGCCGCTGAAAACATTGCATTCGGCGACGTTCATCAGGATGAAAACCGCCAAAAGGTTGAGGATTGCGCACGTCAGGCAAATGCCGAGGACTACATTGCAAGGCTTCCCGAGGGATACGACACGCCTCTCATGCGTATATTTGAAAAGGAAGGAATCGAGCTTTCGGGCGGTCAATGGCAGAAGCTTGCAATCGCAAGAGCATTTTACCGCGATTCCGAGATCATGATACTTGACGAACCGACCGCGTCGCTCGACCCGATGGCTGAGCAGGAGATATTCAATCAGTTCGATCATCTCCGCGAGGGTAAGACGACGATCTTCGTATCGCACAGACTCTCATCCGCGGTAATCGCGTCAAAGATACTTGTTCTCGAATACGGCGAACTGATCGAGGAGGGCAACCACCACGAGCTTATGGCAAACCGCGGCAAGTATTATGACCTCTTCACCGCTCAGGCAAAGCGTTATCTTGAGGGCGGCGAGGACGTTGATCTCGAGGACAGACCGCACAGACGCCCGCACGCCGGCGAAGGCGAGAGACCGATGAGGAGACGCCCGCATTAGTGGACAGTGAACAGTGGACAGTTGACAGAAAGATGCGGATGATAATTTTATTAATTCTTTCTATTCATTATTAAAGAAATAATTCAATTATATATAACTCTTGGATATCTTGAATTGCTTCAGAATATCCGAGAGTTATTTGTTTATTATGTTTTAATACAATACTAAAACTCTATGTATTGTACAAAATTATTGTAGTAACCCGCATCTTTCTGTCCACTGTCCACTAACCACTGTCCACTCGGATCTGTCCACTAACCACTGTCCACTTGGATCTGTCCACTGTCCACTAACCACTGTTCACTCGGATCTGTCCATTATATTTCCAATATTTTGCCCCTTCACAACTCCGCTCCGATATGTTATAATATACATGCATATATGCAACACAGCGCAAAAAGGGGGAATGTGAAATAATTTCGGATGGCGGATCTGCTATCCGAAGGAAAGAAGGAAGACAATATGAAAAAAAGGATCATTGCATTTATTTTATCGGCTGTAACGGTCGTCTCGCTCATGGCTCATCCGCTCGGCGTCAGCGCAGCGTCGGCAGAGTCACGTGCGGGCAGGGTCGCTACCGCAAGCGGAAGCCTTAACGTAAGACGCTCGGCAACAACCTCGTCGGATATCGTATCCTCTCTCTATAAGGGAAGCTATCTGACTCTGATGTGGAAATCGGGCGACTGGTGGTATGTGGAGTTTGAAGACGGAAAATTCGGCTATTGCCATTCCGACTACATACAGACGGTAAGCGCGACCGCAAAGACTGTCAAAACTACAAGCGGCAATCTCAACGTCCGAAGCGGCGCGGGAACCTCTTATTCAAGGATAGGAAGTCTCCCGAGCGGCGAGGTTGTTCTCGTTCTATGGACAACGGGCGATTGGAGCCGAATTCTTTTTGACGGCACAAAGCTCGGTTACGTTAATTCAAGCTATCTTACAAGCGTCTCGTCCTATCCCGCCGTCTCACTTTCCGTTCCGCATTATATGCAAACGGACAAGAGATGGGCAAGCGTCACGCTCGGCAGATCGGGCAAGACGATCTACCGTGTAGGCTGCACTACGACTTCGATCGCCATGATCGAATCTTATCGCACGGGAAAGGCTATCTATCCCGACGCTATGTCACGAAAGCTGAGTTATACGTCATCCGGCAACGTCTATTGGCCAAGCGATTATACCGCGGTATACAGCTCATCGGGATATCTTGCGAAGATATACGATCAGCTTCGCGCGGGTAAACCTGTTCTATTCGGCGCGAAGACATCTGCGGGCGGTCAGCATTGGGTGGTCGTCACGGGTTATAAGGGAGGGCCGTCACTTACGACCTCGGGATTTACCATCAATGACCCCGCAGATTCCTCGCGCAGGACGCTTGCCGACCTTTACGCCGATTATCCCAATTTCTATAAATTCTTTTACTACACCGATTGATATTGCAGTTTGCAAAAAAGAACCTGCCGATTACTTTGTTATACTGTAAAAAAAGCAGAATTTTGCCAAAAGGGATAATTTTTTTACATTTCTCTGTTGACAGAATCGAAAAAATCTGTATAATATTATAGTATAATGTAAAACAAACGTGATCGGAGCATCAAAATGAGTATCAAGGTTGTAAAATTCGGCGGTTCGTCACTTGCAGACGCCGACAAATTCAGAAGAGTTGCCGAAATCATCGCGGCAGATCCCGACAGACGCTACGTCGTGCCCTCCGCACCCGGAAAGCGATTCTCGGACGACATAAAGATCACCGATATGCTTTATCAGTGCTACAGCCTCGCCAGAGACGCGTCGACAAAGGAAGAATTTGAAACCTGCTACAGCAATATCTGCGCCCGCTTCCAAGGTATCATAGCCGACCTTGGTATCGATTTTGATATCAGCGGCGAGCTTAATTATATCAGAAACGCCATACTCGGCCGCGCCGGACGCGATTTTGCGGCAAGCCGAGGCGAATACCTCTCCGGACTCATCCTGGCAAAGTTCATCGGCTTTGATTTTATCGACGCCGAGAACGTCATCCTCTTCAAGGATAACGGAACCTTTGACGCGGATAAGACCCACGAGGTACTTACAGCCGAGCTTGCGCGCCACGAGAACGCGATCATCCCCGGCTTCTACGGACTTATGCCCAACGGAACGGTCAAGACATTCTCCCGCGGCGGATCGGATATAACCGGCTCGATCGTCGCACGTGCGGCGGGCGCTGACCTTTACGAAAACTGGACGGACGTTTCGGGCTTCATGATGGCTGACCCGAGGATCGTAGACAATCCCCGCGCGATCGAGACCGTCACCTACCGTGAGCTCCGCGAGCTTTCCTATATGGGTGCTACGGTTCTCCACGAGGACGCTATCTTCCCCGTAAGAATTGCGGGTATCCCGATCAATATCAGAAATACGATGCGCCCCGGTGACGATGGAACTATGATCGTTGCCTCGGCTTCAGATTACGATAACAAACATATCATCACCGGTATCGCGGGCAGACGCGGCTTCTCGGTAGTCACCGTTGAGGACGATCTTATGAACTCGCAGATCGGTTACGGTCGCCGTATGCTCGAGGTCTTCGAGGAAAACGGAATCGCTTTCGAGCATATGCCCACGGGCATCGACACGATGAGTGTTATCGTTGCTACATCGGATATTGATCCCATCCGCG
The DNA here is from genome assembly GCA_045531455.1 of Eubacteriales bacterium. Taxonomy (GTDB): domain Bacteria; phylum Bacillota; class Clostridia; order Oscillospirales; family CAG-272; genus CAG-390. The sequence continues at coordinate 89,266 of JAZSEA010000011.1, read as the reverse complement.
ACAAGATCATCGCATCTCTTAACCGCACTCTTAAGCCCGACAGCATCACCGTTGACGACGGACTCGCGCTCATCGCAGTCGTCGGACGCGGTATGATCAAGGCTAAGGGTACCGCGGCAAGAGTATTCTCTGCCGTTTCGAACGCGGGCGTCAACATCAGAATGATCGACCAGGGCTCCTCTGAGCTGAACATCATCCTCGGCGTTGAGGAACGCGACTTTGAGGTCACCGTAAAGGCGATCTACGACGAGTTTGTAAATGACTAATATAAAAGCCGTCTCGTCAGAGGCGGCTTTTTCAGTTCAGAATGCAGAATGCAGAGTGCAGAGTTTATGAAATTTTTCTCGCAATGCTCGAAAAATATTTGTGAGATAATTTTATTTGGCTTTGATAAAGCTTCGTTAAGCTGTAAATTAAAAAAACTAAATAATGAATCATCAAAAATTTCCGAGTATCTTTTTATTTAATTTACTAAACTATCGTTTGTCGCATACCGATAGTTTATCAAAGCAAAACAAAATTATTGTATATCTGATTTCCGAGCAACGCGAGGAAATTTACCATAACTCTGCACTCTGCATTCTGCACTCTGCACTCAAAAAGCTGTCTCCCAAAGAAAGACAGCTTTTTTATTTATTTGATAAGCTTCTTAACCGCCAGCGCGCACCAGCCGTTATCCTCAATCGATTCGACGATATAGAGTCCTGCGGCTTCGAGGGCATCAGTGACCTCCTCCGCTCTCTCGGTGATGATACCCGATGCGAGGAGAGTCGATGTATCCTTCATAAACTTTCCGACCTCGGGTGCCATACGTATAATGATATCCGCGACGATATTCGCGCAGATGACGTCATACCGGTCCGCCTTGACTCCTGCAAGAAGATCAGACTCGGCGCACTCGATCTCGCAACCGTTTTCGATCGCGTTTTCTGCGGCGACCTCGACGGCGATGGGGTCGATATCGTATGCACGGCAAAGTCCCGCGCCGTATTTTGCGGCACAGATAGCAAGGATTCCGCTTCCGCATCCGACGTCAAGCACGGTGCATCCGTCTGTGATGCAGTTTTCAAGCATCTGAATGATGCCGCGAGTTGTTTCGTGAGAACCGGTACCAAATGCCATACCGGGGTCCATTCTGACAACGATCTCGCCTTCTTCGGGCTCGTATTCCTCCCATTTGGGAACGATTACGGTGCGGTTGCCGATATGGAGGGGCTTATAATACTGCTTCCATGTATTGACCCAGCTTTCCTCGTTTACGTCGCGGACGTCGACCGTAGCCTCGATCGCCTCTGCGGCGAGCTTTTCACGGATGAAAGCGAGAGTTTCGTCGCAGTTTTCATCTGCGGGAAGGAAGAGCGACACGCTCGAAACCGTCTTATCGGCGTTGAGAAGAGCCTCGTCAACAAGCTCGCCGTAGCGGTTGTTGATCTGGAAATCACTCATATCCTCGATCATAAGGTTGGGGTCTATCATAGACATGATCGCAACGACACGGTCGAGCACGTTGACCTTAACGGTGACTCTGATCTGTGTCCAATCCGAATATTCGTATGCCATAGTTTAGTCCTCGTTTTTCTTATTCTTTCTGAAAAATCTCTGCTTTTTGCCGTAGTTTGATTCACCGCAAGCCTCGGCAAACTGACGCATCAGCTCGCGCTGCTTCGAGTTGAGTCCCTTGGGAGTCTCTACAATGACGGTGAAAATGAGATCACCTCTACGATCGGGATTCTCAAGACGGCAGGTTCCGCATCCTCGGAGAGTGAAGGACGTGCCGGTCTGTGTTCCCTCGGGGATTGTGTACTTCTTCGAGCCCTCGAGAGTGGGTACGTCGATCTCGGCACCGAGGGTAGCCTCCGCGACCGTGATCGGAACGTCGCAATAGATATCGTATCCGCGGCGATCAAAGAGAGGATGATTTCTCACCCTGATCTCAACGATAAGGTCGCCTGCAGGTCCGCCGTTTGCTCCGTCGTTACCCATACCTCTGATAGCGATCCTTCCGCCGTTATCGATTCCCGCGGGAACAGTTACGGTGATCTTCTTCTGCTGCTTAGTCATACCGTTTCCGCGGCACTTGGGGCAGGGCTCCTTGATGATCTTACCCGTTCCGCGGCAAGCCTCGCAGGTTGTTGTGCTCTGGAAGGACATACCGCCGAGTCTCTGCGTTACCCTGCGCTGACCCGTGCCACCGCAAGTCGAACAAGTCTCGGTCCTACCGTCCTTCGAGCCGCTTCCGTTACAATCTGCGCATCTTGCGATACGCGAGAATTCCATTTCCTTCTTGACGCCGAAAGCCGCTTCTTCAAAGGTAACGCTGATCGCGTATCCAATATCCTCGCCTCTGCGGGGAGCGTTCTTTCTCCTCTGCGACGAGCCGCCGAAGCCGCCGAATCCGAACATACTGCCGAAAATGTCGCCGAGGTCGATGTCTCCCATATCGAATCCGCCCGCACCCGCGCCGCCGTTTTCAAACGCCGCGTGGCCGTAATTGTCGTAAGCAGATCTCTTTTCCGAGTCGGAAAGGATAGCATACGCCTCATTTACTTCCTTGAACTTTGCCTCAGCCTCGCTGTCGCCGGGGTTCATATCGGGATGATATTTCTTTGCAAGCTTTCTGTAAGCCTTTTTTATAGTATCTTCATCGGCACCGCGGTCTACGCCGAGCACCTCATAATAATCTCTTTTTGCCATATGTCTGCCTTTTATATACTACTTTGTGGGAAGAGCGAGTTTTTCGCCCTTCCCACGGTATTTTATTTATTATTTGTCGGAGTTGTCCTCGAAATCTGCGTTGTAGTAGCCGTCGTTGCCGGTATTACCTGCGTTGCCGCCCATGTCGGGACCGCCCTGTGCGCCGCCCTGAGCCGCATAAAGCTTCTCGGAGAGCTTACCGAATGCCTGCTGGAGAGCCTCGGTATCAGCCTTGATAGCCTCGGTGTCACCGGTATTTACGGTTGCCTTGAGCTTTTCGATAGCGTCCTTAACGGGAGCTGTGTCGGACTCTGCGACCTTATCGCCGATCTCGCCGAGAGTCTTCTCGGACTGGAAGATGAGGTTTTCAGCGTAATTCTTGGTCTCTACGGCTTCCTTCTGCTTCTTGTCCTCGTCAGCGAACTTCTCAGCCTCTGCAACTGCGCGGTCGATGTCCTCCTGACTCATATTGGTGGAGCTGGTGATGGTGATGTGCTGCTCTCTGCCCGTGCCCTTATCCTTTGCGGTTACGTTAACGATACCGTTAGCGTCGATATCGAAGGTTACCTCGATCTGGGGTACTCCGCGGGGTGCGGGAGGAATACCGTCGAGGATGAAGCGTCCGAGAGTGGTGTTGCCCGATGCCATCTGACGCTCGCCCTGAAGAATGTGGATCTCAACCTGAGTCTGATTGTTGTCAGCGGTGGAGTAGACCTGGCTCTTCTTTACGGGAATGGTGGTGTTTCTGTCGATGATCTTATTGAAAACGCCGCCGAGGGTCTCGATACCGAGCGAGAGAGGAGTTACGTCGAGAAGGAGAAGATCCTTGACCTCGCCGCCGAGAACGCCGCCCTGGATAGCCGCACCGATAGCAACGCACTCATCGGGGTTAATGCCCTTGAAGGGTTCCTTGCCGATGAAGTTCTTGACTGCGTCCTGAACCGCGGGAATTCTTGTCGAACCGCCGACGAGGAGGACCTTGTCGATCTGTGCGGGACGGAGACCTGCGTCGGAGAGAACCTGCTTTGTGGGGTTCATTGTAGCATCAACGAGATCAGCAGTGAGCTCGTTGGACTTTGCGCGGGTGAGAGTTGCGGTGAAATGGAGAGGACCTGCCGCGGTTGCGGTAAGGAAGGGGAGATTGATCTCGGTCGTGGTCATACCCGAAAGCTCGATCTTTGCCTTCTCTGCGGCTTCCTTAAGCCTCTGACCAACCATCTTGTCACCGCGAAGGTCAACGCCGTTTTCCTTCTTGAATTCACCTATCATCCAATCGATGATTCTCTGGTCGAAGTCGTCGCCGCCGAGCTTATTGTTACCTGCGGTTGCGAGAACCTCGAATACACCGTCAGAGATCTCGAGGAGGGATACGTCGAAGGTACCGCCGCCGAGGTCAAAGACCATGATCTTCTGATCGTTTTCCTTATCCATACCGTATGCAAGTGCAGCGGCTGTGGGCTCGTTGATGATACGGAGAACCTCAAGACCTGCGATCTTGCCTGCATCCTTGGTTGCCTGACGCTGTGCGTCGGTGAAGTATGCGGGAACTGTGATAACAGCCTGGTTTACGCTCTGTCCGAGGTAAGCCTCTGCGTCAGCCTTCATCTTCTGAAGGATCATTGCGGAAATCTCCTGGGGAGTATAGCCCTTGCCGTTGATATTAACGCGTCTGTCGGTACCCATATCTCTCTTGATGGAAGAGATTGTGAGGTCGGGGTTGGTGATAGCCTGACGCTTTGCGACCTGACCTACGAGACGCTCGCCGTCCTTCTTGAAGGCTACGACGGAGGGAGTTGTTCTTGCACCCTCGGGATTGGGAATTACAACGGGCTCGCCGCCCTCGAAAACTGCTACACAAGAGTTTGTAGTACCAAGGTCAATGCCTATGATCTTTGCCATAATAATTTTTCCTCCAAAAATATTTCTAATAGAATTTCGAATTTAGTTTGCGACCTTTACGACCGCGTATCTGATGACCTTATCGCCTCTGGTGTATCCCTTCTGGAGCACCTCAACGATCTCGTTTTCGCCGTAATTCTCGTCATCAATATGAAGAACGGCATAGTGACGCTCGGGGTCGAAGGTCTCGCCCAGAGCCTTGATCTCCTCGATACCGAGCTTTGCGAGTCCCTCGTCAAAGCTCTTGAGGATTAGTGCGAGTCCGTCGGCAAGCACCTTGGGATCTTCGCATCCGACTGCGCGTCCGAGGTTATCGAGAACGGGGAGCAGAGCGTTTATCGCGTCTGCGTAAGCATCCGAATATACGCTTTCTCTTTCCTTCTGCGAACGGCGGCGGAAATTATCGTACTCGGCGGCGAGACGGAGATATTTATCGTCGCGCTCGGCAACCGAAGCCTCGAGCTCTGCGATCTTTACTTCAAGCTCGCGGGTCTTTTTATTTTTCTTTTCCTTCTTTGTTTCAGCCTCGGGGGTCTCGGTCTTCTCTTCCTCTGTCACGGGAGTCTCGACCTTGACTTCTTCCTCGGCTTCGGGAATCTTCTTTTCTTCAGCTTGGGTCATTGTTTCCATCCTTTATATCTATTTCTTTTGTTACGTTATTTTTCTTGCCGGGAGGAGCGAGGGCGGAATATTCATCCATTATCTCGCCGACAGATCCGCAGAGCTGCTCAATGGTCTCGAGAACCTTCGCATAGTCCATACGAAGAGGTCCAAGGACTCCGATGACTCCGAGCGTTTTTCCATCCCTTACGATCGGTTTGAATACGATAGCGGAGTTGTTCATAACCTTGACAGACGATTCCGATCCGATAAGGACCGAGATATCATCGTTTTGCTTTTCGGAAACGAGCTTTAAGATCTCGTCCTTCTGCTCAAGCGTTCCGAGGAGGTCACCGAGCTGCTCGGGGCTTTCGTAATCGCGGTATTGGAGCAGATTTCCGATACCCGTGAGCTGAAGCTCTCCGCCGTCGCTTTCGGTAAGTGTCGTATAGATCGTCTTTATGATCGGAGCGATGAGCTCAGCATCCGCGCCCATCTCTTCCTCGAGTCTCAGCATAACCGACATATTGAGCGCGTCTGCGGGGAGATTGATCACGGTATCGTTGAGGACCGAGGCAAGTCTCGCAACAACGCTCTGCGGCTTTGGCGACATCATTCTGATATGCTTTGAAATGACGTTACCCGAGGCGTTTATCATAATGAGGACGAAATTGTATTCGTCAATATAAGCAGTTTCAAATCTCGTTATAACTGCGGATGATCTTCCCGGCTTAACTGCAAGTCCCGTATAATTAGTCATCGCAGAAGCAAGCTTCGAGGCTGTCAACAGGATCTGATCGAGCTCAGCCGTCTTGCTCTTGAGAATGCGGTCGATCTGCGCGATCTCGTTTTTTGTCATAGCATAGTGCTCGATCAGCTGGTCGACGTAAAATCTGTATCCGAGCTGCGAGGGCACTCTGCCCGCCGAGGTATGCGGCTGTTCGAGATAACCGAGCTCCTCGAGCTCCGCCATCTCGTTTCTGATAGTTGCGGAGGAGCAGCTTATGCCCGGCAGCTGCATCAGCGACTTTGAGCCGATCGGCTCGCCGAGCTCGATATGCGATTCAACGATAGCCTTGAGTATCTGCTTTTTTCTGTTACTAAGCTCGCTTCCGTACATTTCTTTCTCCTTTCGCAAAAAGGAACGGCACCCTTTGCGGTGCGTTCTTTAGCACTCTTTTATCCCGAGTGCTAACCTACGCTAATAATATACCACAAATGGTGCCGTTTTTTTACTCTTTTGTTTTGATTTTTTGTGAATTATTTGTGAATATTGGCAGATAGAGTGCTAAACTGCAAGCAATTTGGCTTTTTAGCTCTCGATTGCCCAATATTCGATGGCAGTCACGCCATTCTCAGAGAATCTGAATCGGAGCTCGGTCTTTCCCTTGGTGTAAATTGTGTTGCCGTTCTCCTCAAGGAAGGAGCTTCCGTAAGCCGCAATGACCTCGTCACGTGTCGAGCCGAGCATAATTCCCTCGGGAGTTGTAACAGAGTCATCGGTGAAGCAGACGTTGAGAACGTAGTCAACACCGTCAACGGGATAGGTGCGAAGCTTGAAGCCGGGATAGGTGTAATCCTTATCGAGTCCCTGATAGTAACAGCTGTTGCTTTCCTCATAGGTCGTGGGATCTCCGAGACCGTTCAGAAGCTCCGACATCTTTGCGTGAGGGATGACGGTGGTGTTATTGTAAACAAATGCATATACGTTGCTCTGTTCTGTTCCCGCGGGCTCTGTACTGCCTTCATCGGTAAGGACGATATCTCCGCCGCCACCTCCGCAGGATGCGAAAGAGGAAGTCATAATAATGAGTGCAAGGATAAGCGAGATGATCTTGAAATTCTTCATGATATTACCTTTCATCAGTCAAAGTATTTTGCGGGTATCTCGAGGCTTACCATCTGCCACTTCGATACCTCGGGGAATTTTTCCACGTCATAGGTGTAGTAATTCTCGAGCTTATAGGTGTCGTTACGCCATTTGGTATAAGCCTCGAGCTGTGCGTTGGTCATAAGATAGGTTGCGAGATTATAAGGTGAGCGCTGGGGTGTGGCGTCGAAGTGATACCACTTGGGCTCGGCTTCGCTTCCTATATTAACAAGGACCCAGAAATGAGTTCCCGTACCCTCGATCTTCGCAGACTCAGCTCTCTCGACAATATGAACGTCAAAGCCGAGATATTTGAGGATCGCATAGGAGGTAGCGCAATAGGTAAAGCAGTCACCCGTAAATCCGCCGTTCAGCGTGACGTATGCCTCCTGCTTCCAGTCGATATGCGCGGAGGTGTTGCTGTACTTCATATTGTCATAGACGTATCTGAACACCGAATAGACCTTTTCCTCTACGTTCATCTTGCTTGTTATCAAAAGATCCTTTTCGATCTTTTTGATCACGTCAAAGAGCATTGATTCGGTGATACTGCCGTCGTGTACCGTCAGCTTGACCTTACGTCTTGTCTCGTTACCCGCATCGTCTCTTGCGACGATCTCGACGGTATAAACGCCGGGGGTATTAAGGTCTGCGCCTGTTGTATCAAGATCGAGCTGGACCTTTCCGCTGTCGTCAGTCGCCTCAACAGACGCACGCCAGATGATCGTTGCGCCCGTATCGACCTCGAGCGCATCGGGAGCCTTCAATATCTCGGGAGCCTTCGTATCGCTCATAACCTCGAAATAGGTGGGATAAACGGTCTTGTTACCGTGCGCATCTGTCAGCACGATATTTACGTCAACTCTTCCCGAGGACGCCATATCGGGCTCGGTCTCATAAGAAACCGTGACGCGGCTTTTATCGATGATTCCCGAAATGAATTCGGATGCTTCGGGGATCTTATTGTAGCAGACCTGCGGAGTTACGGTTGCGGTAGGCGCAACGGTATCTGTGATCTCCAGGACAACGTCAAACGTGTTGCCGTCGGCAGAGATCTGGAGCATATAGATTCCCGCGGCATTGGGGCTGATCGAAGAAATATCCGAAAGATATTCACCGACTCCCGCCTTACCCGTGAATACGTCTGCGGAAGGAAGCTCTTCGCCGAGCTCGGAAACGTAATGCGTATAGAGGAGTCCCGCGGAGGAAACAACGTTCAGAACGAAGGTGTATTCGGTCGTGTTACCGCCGCCGTCCTCAAGGATAACGGTGACCTCTCTTTTGCCGATCTCATCGGTATCGGGCTTTTTCTTGAATTTTACGCTGACCTCGGTTGCGTCCTTGATATCGCTGACACAGCTTTCGGCATCAAGCTTACTTCCCTGCCAAACAGACATATCCTTAACGCTTCCCACGGGAGCCTTGGTGTCTATGACGATAAGCTTTGTCGTGCAATTCTTGCCGTCAACGACAAGGGGGATCTTATATTCTCCGACTGAAGAAAGATCAAAAAGCGCGCCGTCTCCGAATTCAGCCGAGTGGGACTTGTCCACAAGGAAGTCGGAGGCTTCGATCGATGCTCTGCCCGCCTCGACGGTCACGCTTCTTGCAACGTAATCGGGGCGCGCCAGTGCGCTCGATATGATCACGCAGACGATGATACAAAGCATCAGAGCAAGCGCAATTATTGCGTAAAGTATCGGCTTTGCGCTTTTTTGGTTTACTTCTCTACGCTCGGGAGTATTACTATACTGACTTCTGTATTCTCTGTAATCCATGGTTATTCCTTAGCAATATATATATTCTATTATATTATACCACTTAAACCCATTCAATCAATTACCAAATGATAAATAAAAAATAAACAATAAAAATGACCGGGCAGAAGCCCGATCATTTTTATTCGGATCAACCCATTTTCTCGCCGAGCTGTGCTCCGCCTAGAATATGGAAATGCAGATGCTTTACCGACTGGCACGCATCGGCACCGCAGTTTGAAATAACGCGGTAACCGCCGCCGAGATTTTCGCCCTTGGCGATCTCGGGGATGACCTCAAAGATCTTTACAACGTATACGCTGTTTTCCGCGCTGATCTCATCGACAGATGAAATATGAACCTTGGGCACGACAAGAATATGTACGGGCGCCTGAGGGTTGATATCGCGGAAGGCATAGACGTATTCGTCCTCGTAGACCTTCGAAGAGGGGATATTGCCCTTAATGATCTCGCAGAAAAGGCAATCCATTATTCAGCCAGGAAGGTAACTCTGCCGTTTGTGATCTCGGTGATAAGGTCGATGATACCGACAACAACACCGAGGCAGAGGAAGCAAAGGATACCGACAACGAGAGTTGTGGTGTTCTTTGTCTCAAGGTAGCGGAGGATGCGGTATACGCCGCTTACGATTCCGCCGGTCCAAGGAAGGAAAAGGAGCACCTTGGCAATAAGAGGAAGCTCCTCGAATTTTTCCGTGTACTTTACCTGTTCGGACATTTTTCTACCTCTGGATTAGTCGATCCACCAAACGTTGCCCTTGAAAAGGATGCAAACGAGGTCGATGAGCCACATGAAGGGGATACCTACGAAAATAAGAACTACAGCGAGAACTACGCCGATGATGTTCTTCTTCTGAAGGCTGCGGCATACGCGATAGATCATCCATACGATTGCGATCGCGGGGATGCAGAGAATGAGCTTGACTATCTTAGGAAGATTGTCAATTGCTTTGATGAGAGAATCCATTTTAATTACCTCTTTCGATTTTTTTGGATAATAAAAGTATATCACAACTAAATTAAATTGTCAAGGGTTTTAGGATATATTTCAAACATTTGGAAAGAAAAAACAGGCATATCACACGGACATGCCTGTATCTTTCATTGAGAATAGCTTATTTATACTTTCTCTTTCTTGCTGCTTCAGACTTCTTCTTGCGCTTTACGCTGGGCTTTTCATAGTGCTCTCTCTTACGGAGCTCTGCGAGTACACCGGAGCGTGCACACTGCTTCTTGAAGCGACGAAGAGCGTTATCAAGAGATTCGCCTTCTCTGAGCTTAACTTCTGCCATTTTTTATTTCCCTCCCCTCGCTAACAAAGAAATTAACGGAACTATTATACACCAATTTGGGGCAAATGTCAATAGATTTTAGAAATTTTCTTACATTCTTTTTCTATTTTTGCCCCAAATTGAGCATAAAATTCTTATTTTACTACGATATTAACGATCTTATTGGGAACTGCGATCTCCTTGATGACGGTCTTGCCCTCGATCGCAGCGGCGATCCTTTCGTCTGCCTTTGCGAGTGCGATAGCCTCGTCCTTCGGGCAGTTGATGGGAAGAACGACGGTTGCGCGGACCTTGCCGTTGATCTGTACCGCAACCTCGATGGATGCGTCAACGGTCTTTGACTCGTCGTATGCGGGCCACTTAGCAAGCGAGAGCAGACCCTTGCCGCCGAGAACTTCGTTGATCTCCTCGCAGAGGTGAGGAGCGAAGGGGCAAAGGAGGGTTGCATAGGTAAGCAGCTCGTCGCGGGTCAGGCTTCCGCAATCGTAGATCTTATTGATAAGCTCCATCATAGCCGCGATAGCGGTATTGAACTTCATAGCCTCGATATCCTCGGTGACCTTCTTGATCGTCTTATGGAAGGGTACCTCGAGAGCCGCTGTTACGCCGTTGCCCTTTGCGATATCGCAAAGATCGGCAACTCTGTCAAGGAATCTCTTGCATCCGCGGACGCTGCTCTCGTTCCAGGGAGCTGCTGCGCCGTAGTCGCCCATAAAGAGGACGTATGTGCGGAGAACGTCTGCGCCGTAGGTGTCGATAACGTCGTTGGGGTCAACGCCGTTGCCGCGGGATTTACTCATCTTCTCACCGTCCGCGCCGAGGATGAGTCCCTGTGCAGTTCTCTTTGCATAGGGCTCTGCGGTGGGTACTGCGCCGATGTCATAGAGGAAGTGATGCCAGAATCTCGAATAGATCATATGGCGGGTTACGTGCTCCATACCTCCGTTGTACCAGTCAACGGGGAGCCAGTAATCGAGCTTTGCGGGATCCGCGAGAGTTTCCTCATTGTGCGGATCGATGTAGCGGAGGTAGTACCAGGACGAGCCTGCCCACTGGGGCATTGTGTCGGTCTCTCTCTTTGCAGCCGCTCCGCACTTGGGGCAGGTGCAATTTACGAATTCATCGATTCTTGCAAGAGGCGATTCGCCGCCGACTCCGGGCGCGAATTCCTCCATGGGAGGCAGGCGGAGAGGAAGCTCATCGTAGGGTACGGGAACCATTCCGCAATGCGGGCAATGTACGATCGGGATGGGTTCGCCCCAGTATCTCTGACGGTTGAACGCCCAGTCCTTCATCTTGTACTGAACGCCGCCCTCACCGACACCGAGCTTCTTGAGCTCCTCGGTCGCGCGCTTGATGGCTTCAGCCTTGACGGAGATTCCGTTGAGGAAGCCCGAGTTGACCATTTCGCCGTCACCCGCATAAGCTTCCTTCTCGATATCGCCGCCCTTGATGACCTCGATGATGTCGATACCGAATTTGCGTGCGAAATCCCAGTCGCGGCTGTCGTGCGCGGGAACTGCCATAATTGCGCCGGTTCCGTAGCCCATCATTACGTAGTCCGCAATATAGATCGGGATATTCTTGCCGGTGATGGGGTTGATACCCGAGATGCCATCGAGGCAAACGCCGGTCTTATCCTTAACGAGCTGTGTACGCTCGAACTCGGTCTTCTTTGCGCACTCCTCACGGTATGCGAGAACTGCGTCCATATTCTTGATCTTATCCGAATATTTGTCGATAAGAGGATGTTCGGGCGCGATAACCATAAAGGTTACGCCGAAGATGGTATCGGGTCTTGTGGTATAAACGCGAAGCTTTTCATCAACCTCCGCGATAGAGAAATTGATGAACGCACCTTCGGAACGACCGATCCAGTTGACCTGCTGCTGCTTGATATTGGGCAGATAGTCAACATCATTGAGTCCGTTCAGAAGCTTATCGGCGTACTCGGTAATACGGAGGTACCATACGTCCTTCGACTTCTGGATGATATCCGAATGACAGATATCGCATTTACCGCCCTGCGAGTCCTCGTTTGAGAGAACGACCTTGCAGTTGGGGCAATAGTTTACGAGCGCGGTATCGCGGAAAGCGAGACCGTTTTCGAACATTTTGAGGAAGATCCACTGAGTCCAGCGGTAGTAATCCTCATCGGTGGTATCGACAACGCGATCCCAGTCGAGAGCAAAGCCTACGCGGCGGAGCTGATTTGTGAACTTCGCGATATTGTTATCGGTAACGATTCTGGGGTGAACTCCCGTCTTGACGGCGGTGTTCTCGGTGGGCAGACCGAAAGCGTCAAAGCCCATCGGGAAGAGGACGTTGTAGCCGTCCATTCTTCTCTTTCTCGAGACGACCTCAAGGCCGGAATACGCCTTGATATGTCCGACGTGCATACCCGATCCGCTCGGATAGGGGAATTCAACGAGAGCGTAGAATTTCGGCTTTTCGCTTCCCTTCTCGCCGGGATCGGCCGCGTGGAATGCCTTTTCTTCATCCCAGCGCGCTTGCCATTTCTTTTCAAATTCTTTGAAATTGTTTCTCATAATATTCTCTCCTTGATAGGATTAGTCTTCAACTGTAATTCTTTCGGTATCAGAATAGAGCTTATCGAGGTTATAGAACTCGCGCATCTCGCGGCTGAAGATATGAACGATAACTCTGCCGTAGTCCATTACCATCCAGGAGTTATCCGAGCCTCTGCCTTCAACGCGGTCGGTCTTGATCCCGATCTTTTCAAGCTGATACTCTACCTCGTCGGTAAGAGCTTTAACGTGAGTGTTGGACTGAGCGGTGCAAAGCACGAAGTAATCGGTAAGGTCGATCTTATCGCCTACGCGCATTACCGCAAGGTCTTCGCCGTTCTTGTGGTCGAGAACCTTATAGATTGCCTTTGCGAGCGAGAGAGAGTTTTCAAAGCCCTGCTCGTCCTTTTCAACGGTTACGGAGAACTGAGTGTTTTCCATCTTTGTTTTCCTTTCTATATTTAAGAAATTGATTTTGATTTTATCCCTCGACAGGTTTCGGAGGGAGGATAGAGTATTTATATATACGGAGGAAATCGTCGTCCTCTTCCTTACAAAGTATAAGAGAAGGATCGAAGATCGCATCGGTTATATCGTTTTCATATACGTTAAAATAAGTGTTTACCGCTTCACGCACGCCGTCCCTCGAGAGAACGTAATACCACGCCTCGGGGTTGGTCTTATGAAGTTGAAAGCCGGGTGCCGTCAGCATAGTCAAATGTCTTTCTTTGGCTGAAAAGAATTTGCCTGCGAAATATGCCGCATCGTCAAGCGTTACATCGGTCTCGAGCATCGGGAGGATCCCTTTTGCCAGAGTCACAGCCTGAGTGAGGTTCATCTCATTCATTACCTTATGGAAGAGAGAGGACATAAACTGTTTTTGCGCGTCCACACGTCCGAGATCGCCGTCTGCGTAATCGGAGCGGAAGCGGATGAAATCGGTCGCGCTTTTGCCGTCAAGGACCTGCAGACCCGCCTTGAGGTCGATATAGAGGTCTTGGTAGGGGTCGCTGTATTTCATATCGAAGGGCACGTTGATCTCAACGCCGCCGACAGAATCGACGATCACCTCGAGTGCTTCGAGGTCGATAAGCGCGGTATAGTCAATATTGACACAAAGCGTCACCTCGATGATGTCGCGCATCGTATAAACGTCGCGGTCGAGGACGATCGAATTGATCTTATCCTCTTTTCCTTCCCACTCGATATAGGTATCGCGGGGGATCTGCATAACCGCGATCGAACCGCTCGGGATATCGAAGGAGATGAGCATTATCGCGTCTCCTCTGCCGGACGCCTTGTCAACTCCGACGGCAAGGAAAAGATATTTGTCCTTTTCCCTGACGTAATCGGGGGTTGTTTCCGCATCTGTCACGGGCGCTTCCGTGATCTCGACCTCGGATATTTCGGGGGATGGAGAGAGCGGAATATTATCCGAAAACGGGACGCCCGTATCGACATTCGGTCGATATAATGCCGCCTTCAGCGCAAGCAGGGAGCACAGGATGAGCGTCAGCGACAAAAGCATTATAAGTCCTATTACGTAGACCTTATCGAGCTTCATTCTCCGAGCCTCGCTTTCAGATCGGCGCGTGCCGAGAGAGTCAGCGGATGGATCGCTTTGCCCTTTTCGCGAAGATGCGCGAGAGTATCGTCGATCGAACGGAGTGCGGCGCGGTCAAGATGACGGACGCGCTCACCGTGATCCATACACTCGGGCTTTGCGGCGAAGAAATCGTTGCGCAGAGCGATGCAGTTTGGATAAACTCTCGTTTCGTCGATAAAATCGGCAAGGAAGATGATCTTTTCAAAGATGCTCATTCCCTCTCTGCCCGTCGTATGATAACGGACGGCATCGAGTACGCGGCTGTCGGCGAATTCGGGAAATCTCTCGGGGATCACAACTGCCGCAGTCAGCGCGTGGATCGTAGGCATCGAGGCAAGCTCCTCGGGAAGCGGCTCAATATTGTGTTTCCTCAAAACATCAAGTTGCTCGTCGTCCGAAAGCTCTTTGGTCACGTCGTGAAGAAGCGCGGCGGCTCTCAGAAGGATCAGCGATTCGTCATCGCCGAAGAAATAGAGCAGACCGAGTCGGAATGCCATATCCTCGACGGCGAGAACATGCTTCATCCGCTTTTCCGAGAGAAGAGATGCGACGGTTTCGCGCAGTTTTTCGATTTGAACGGGAGTTATCATCTGAACAGGTGATGGTCTTCGATGTACGCCGCGACCTTGGGATCTATCATCTTCGAGATATCGCCGCCCTCGCGGATCGTCTTGCGGACGAGGCTTGAGGAGATCTCGATCGGCTCGGTGACAACTCGGCGGACGATGGCGTTGTATTTTTCGGTATATTCGCCGATCTTTTTTAGGATCTTGTTCGTTATGAAGGGATCGTTTTCGCGGCGGATATAGATGGGATAGCAGAGCTTGAAGATCTCCTCTGCTTGGTACCATTGATCGAGTGTCAGGAACATATCGGTACCGCAGAAGAGGAAGAGGCGCGTGTCGGGTGCCGTCAGCTCTCGGAGAGTATCGACCGTATAGCTTACGCCGCCTCGGCGAAGCTCAAGATCGCTGACGATAACGCCCTCGATGCCGCTGAAAGCAAGCTCACACATTTTGAGGCGGTCGAGAGGATCGGCAACAAAATCATTCTGCTTATGCGGCGGAATTGCGGCGGGAATGACGAAAAGATAGTCAAGCCTCATCTGTCTCATAAAAGCCTTTGCGGCTTCAACGTGACCGATATGGGGCGGCGCAAAGGTTCCGCCGTAGATACCTACGCGCCTGATGTTTTCGTTATAAGCGTTCATTGAAGCTCTATCTTCGGATTCTTCTTCGACGGGCGGTAAAGAACCAGCTTCTTTCCTACGGTGCATACGACCGCGGAATCGGTAGCCTCGGCAAGTGCCTCAGCCGCCTCACGGGGTGTCCAGGCGCAGTTATCGAGGACCGAGAGCTTGATAAGCTCGCGTGCCTCGAGAGCATCCGAGACGGTTTTTACAAGATTCTCGCTGATTCCGTCCTTACCGATCTGCATAATGGTCGGTTCAGAGGTTGCGAGAGAGCGGAGATACGCTCTTTGTTTAGAAGTTAATGTCATAATCCGTACCTTTTCCAAAGTTTTTCTTTTTCTTCCGCGATACGTTTATTGAAGGCTTCGGCAAATGCCTTTACGCCCGCGCCGCGGTGGCTTATCGCGTTCTTCTCTTCCGCGCTCATCTCGGCAAAAGTCTTGCCGAAGGGATCGAACCAGAAGAGGGGATCGTATCCGAAGCCGCCCTTGCCTCTGGGATTGAAGAGGATCTCACCGGGGCAGTATCCCGTTCCGATGATGGGTTCGCCCGCAAGAGGCTGTCCCTCGGGGATGACGCACGCGATGGTGCAAACGAACGCCGCGCTTCGGTCGCCGATTCCCTCGAGGTTTTTGAGAAGTTTTTCATTATTTTTTTGATCGTCACAGGGTTCGCCCGCGTATCTTGCGGAGTAAACGCCGGGTTCACCGCCGAGCGCATTTACTATGAGTCCCGAGTCATCCGCTATCGAGCAAAGGCCCGAAAACTCAGCCGCCGCACGCGCCTTGATTAGTGCATTTTCCTCAAAAGTCTCGCCGTCTTCAACGATGTCGCCTTCAAAACCGACGTCCTTGAGCGAGACGAGCTCGATCTCAATATCCGTGATATACTCGGAGAGGAGCTTCTGCAGCTCTGCGATCTTTCCGCGGTTTCCGGATGCTATACAAATTTTCATAGCGTCACCTTAATTGAAGAGTGCTTCGGCAAATTCCTTTGCGTCGAATTCCTGCATATCGTCGATCTTCTCACCGACGCCGATGAATTTGACGGGGATTCCGAGCTCCTTACGGATAGAGAGGACGATTCCGCCCTTTGCAGTACCGTCAAGCTTATTGAGGACGAGTCCCGTGATCTCTGCGGCGTTCTTGAATTCCTTTGCCTGCAGAATAGCGTTCTGACCCGTTGTGGCATCAAGGACGAGAAGATTCTCGCGCGATGCGCCGGGAAGCTCGCGGTCGATAACACGGTTGATCTTTGCAAGCTCGTTCATAAGATTTTTCTTGTTATGGAGTCTTCCTGCGGTATCGACGATGAGAACGTCAGCGCCGCGGTTTCTCGCGTAGTTTGCGGCATCATATACAACAGCCGCGGGGTCACTTCCCTCGGTCTGCTTTACGAGCTCGACGCCCGATCTCTTACACCATTCTGCAAGCTGATCGATAGCCGCCGCACGGAAGGTATCACCCGCCGCAACGACGACCTTCTTGCCCTCGGCGCGAAGTCTGTTCGAGATCTTACCGATCGAGGTGGTCTTGCCCGCACCGTTTACGCCGATGACGAGGATGACGGAGGGCGTTGTATCGAGCTTCAGGGGCTCGCCCTCTCCGATCATATCCGAGATGATCTCACGGATCGCGATCTCGGTGTCCTCGCGCGATTTGAGGCGGTCGTCCTTTATCCTCTCGCGGAGCATTTCGATGATCTCCTCTGTTGCCGCAACTCCGACGTCGGCACAGATCAGAGCCTCCTCGAGCTCCTCAAGCGCATCCTCGTCGATCTTGACGAATGCCTTGAGGACGTTATCTATCTGCCCCATAAGGGCGTTTTTGGTCTTTCCGAGACCTGCTTTTAATTTATCAAGAAATCCCATCAAAGAGTTCTCCTTTTTTGTTTGCTATTTCCGCCACGTCAAGGGTCAGGATCTTCGAGATTCCCGACTCGGGCATCGTTACGCCGTAGAGACGGTCTGCGGCATTCATAGTACCGCGGCGGTGTGTGATAAGTATGAACTGAGTATCATCCGAGTAGCGGTGGATGTACTGCGAGAAGCGTTCGACGTTGACCTCGTCGAGTGCCGCCTCGATCTCATCGAGAATACAGAAGGGCGTGGGGTTGACCTGCAGGATCGCAAAGAAGAGCGCGATCGCAACAAAAGCCTGCTCACCGCCCGAGAGCTGCATCAGCGACTTGATGATCTTACCGGGAGGCGCCGCCTTGATCTCAATTCCGCTTTCAAGCACGTTATCGGGATCTGTCAGGATCAGTTCAGCCGATCCGCCGCCGAAGAGCTCGGAGAAGGTGCGCTTGAAGTTTTCGTTGATCTGATTGAAGGAATCGACAAAAGTCTTTTCCATCTCGGCTTCAAGTCCCTTGATTATCTTCTCGAATTCAGCCTTTGCCTTTTCGAGATCAGCCATCTGCGCGGTCTTTTCATCATACTGCGCCTTTTCGGTCTGATATTCGTCGATGACGGAAAGGTTTACGTGGCCGATATTTCTGATCTTGTTTCTGTATTCTGTCTGGAGTGAGAATACCGCGGGGCGTTCCTCCGCTGTGATAGCAGGATATCCGAACGCGATCGCCTCGGCTCTTGTAAGCCCGTATTCGTCCCAGAAGGTCTTGGTCTCTGCATCGAGCTTTGCTCGGATCTGCGCGAGATTGGTCTCGAGACGGAGCTTGTCAGCCAGAAGCTTATCTCTGCGCGAGCGACGTTCCTCGGTCGAGTTACGAAGAGAGACGAGCTTGCCCTCGTATTCGAGAGAGCCTTCCTCAACAGCACTTCTGCGCGCATTGAGTTCGGTAAGCTTTTCTTCTCCCGCGCCGAGAGTCTTGATCGCCTCGTCAAGCTCGGACTTGAGCTCTGCGACTCTTCTCTGCGCTTCGGACGCGGCGTTTTCTCTTGCCACGGCATCTATGCGGAGTGCGCGTGCCTTTTCGCGCGACATTTCCGCAAGTGCGTTACAGCTTTCGATGTCACGGCGAAGCTCGGAGATGCGGACCGTGATATTCATTATCTCCGCGCGGAGCTTATCGCGCTCCTTGAGGGCGGCGTGTCTCTTTTCCTCGCTATCTGAACGGAATTCCTCAAGCTCGGAGACTTTTGCCGAAAGCTCACGCTCGCGTGCTTCGAGGCTTGCGACCTCTGCGGCACGGCGTTCCTTCTCGCCAGCGACGTTCTCGAGGTCTGCCATAAATTTCTCGAGAAGCTCGCGGTCTGCGGCGAGTGTTTCTTTATTCTTTTCAAGCCTCGTTGCCTCAACGGCGCGGAGGGTTGCGATCATTGCGTTTGCGCTCTCGTCGGCTTCGATATCGTTTTCCATCTCGGCGAGAGTTGATTCGGTAAGTTTAAGCGACGAGCGAAGCTTTTCCGAATTCTTTGAAAGAACCTCGAGCTCTGCCGACATACGCTTGATCTCGTCTGCTCGGGTGAGGATTCCGCTGCTTGTACGGAGCGAGCCGCCCGTAAACGAACCGTCTCGGTTGATCTGCTGACCGTCGAGGGTTACCGTACGGACGCTGTAGCGGAGTGCCTTTGCCATCTCGGTTGCGTTCTCGAGATTATCGAAAACGATGATCCTGCCGAGCATAGAGGAGATGATCGCGCCGAATTTATTATCCGCGGAAACGAGTTCTGATGCGATTCCGACGTATCCCTTGAAGGAAGCCGCCTGCTTCATCTCGCGAGTGGGCTCGGGCGCGGGTCTTACCGAGGTCAGCGGGAAGAAGGTCGCGCGACCTGCGTTATTGCGCTTCAGGCAGGAAATTGCAGCTCTTGCGGTTCTTTCCTCGTCAACGACGATATTCTGAAGTGCCGCGCCGAGTGCGGTCTCGATCGCGGTAACGTAATTACTGTCAACGGTAATGAGGGATGAAAGGGGACCGTAGATCGTTCCGCAGTCGATCCTTCCCTCGGAATAGGAGCGCATAACGAACTTGACGCTGTTGTTGTAGCCGTCGAAATGCTCCTCCATGCGGCGGAGAGCCTCGATCTTACCCTTGAGGGTATCGATCCTGATCTCAGCTGAGGTAAGCTCTGCGCGGTCTGTATCGCGCTTAGAACGGAGAGAATCGGCTTCCTGCTTCTTTTCAGCAAGGAGCTCTGCGTTCTCGGCAAGCTTTGCGTCGTAATCAGCGATCGTGCGCTCGCTGTCCTCACATTCGGCTTCGTGAGCGGCGGCGAGACGCTTGCGGTCGTTTACGTTCTTACGAGCCGCCTCGTCACGTCCGACGTCCTCTTCATCCGAACGCCCGAGAAGCTCGAGACGTGCGTGGATATCGGATATCTCTTCCTTTGCGGAGGAAAGCTCTTCAAAAGCAAGTCCGATCGAGGAATCCAGAGTGTCAGCCTTCTTCTCTGCCTCGGATGCTTCCGCATTGAGCTTTGCTTCATCGGCGGAAAGATTTGCGACCTCGGATGCGATCGCCTTTGCCTCATTTTCCTTCGCAAGCACTCTTGCATCCTCGTCGGACGCGGAGGTGCGGAGTCCCTCGGCGGTCGCTCGTTCGATCGAAACGCTGCCCTCTGTATGGGTTATATTGGTATTGATGACCTTGATCCTTGCATCAAGCTCATAGTTATCTCTTGTTCTGCTCGAGATCTCGGATGCGATCCTTGCCGCCTCCGCCTTGCTCTCGAATGCGAGGGATTCGAGTCTTTCCTGCTGTTCGCGGAGAGTTGCAAGGCTCTCGTCTGCCTCGGCGATCTCGCGGTCGATCCTGCGGAGCTCTGTGTTCGACTCATTTTCCTCGTTGCGGAGTCCCTCGGTATCGTAGAGCCAAAGCTGAACGTCAGCCTGTCTTTTGACCTCGCTGTACTCGATAAAACGCTTTGCCTTGACGCTTTCGCGCTCGAGAGATGCTATTCTCGTTCCGAGGACGCTGATGATGTCCTGAACGCGCTCCATATTCTGCTCTGTTGCTGCAAGCTTGCGCTCCGCCTCGTTCTTTCTGTGGCGGAATTTCGCGATACCAGCGGCATCCTCGAAGATTCCTCTTCTCTCGTCGCCCTTGCGCGAAATGATATCGGCGATTCGACCCTGACCGATTATCGAATAACCGTCACGGCCGATACCGGTGTTTAAGAAGAGCTCGTAAATATCACGAAGTCTTACCTTGCCCTTGTTGATAAAATATTCGCTGTCGCCGTTGCGGTAATAGCGACGGGTCACGGTGACCTCATCGTAGGGACAGTCGAGTCTGGCATCCGAGCCGATCTCGGTGTTGTCAAAGGTGACCGAGACCTCGGCATAGCTCATGGGCTTACGGTTGTCCGAGCCGCCGAAGATGATGTCCTCCATCTTTGTGCCTCGGAGACTCTTCGAGGATATCTCGCCGAGTACCCAACGCATAGCGTCCGATATATTAGATTTTCCGCTTCCGTTGGGACCGATGATGACGGTAGCTCCCGGCTCAAAGACCAATCTCGTTCTGTCAGGGAAGGACTTGAAGCCGTGTAGTTCAATCTGCTTTAAATACAATTTATACCTCCGCGATCGGGGTGATCGCATTATGATAAGTCTATTATTATATTATAACCTATTATAGAAGAAATTTCAAGAATTTTTATGCGATTTATTGCGTGATTTTTGCAATATTTTTCATTCAGACGCAAAATATTGCGTTTTTTCTGCCCAACGGCACGGGAAGTTGCTCCGACGGGCACGTAAACCGTCATCGTCTTCCCTCTCGGATCGGTCGACAAGATCGATTTGTCAGCCTCCTCACAGATACGTCTGTAGGTCAGCTCACCCATCGCAAGCTCGCCGAGCGCGGGATGATTTGCGCCTCCGACAACGCTTTCGGGAGAGGAAAGATTTTCGCCCGAGCAGAGACCGACACGTATAACGGGAATTTCCGCGCGGTCAAAAATGTCGAGCACAGATGCGGTTCTTTCTATCGCATCCTCGATATCGAGAGGCTTATATATTCCGCTCGACGTCATTTGAGCAAGCTCGGTTTCGGCAAAGACCACGGTCGGGTATACTCGTGCTCCGTCCGCACCCGCATTGCAGATCGCCCTTGCGGTGGCTATCTCGTCCTCGAGGACAGATCCGGGAAGACCTATCATCATCTGACCGATGAGACAGAATCCCGCATTCTTGACCGCACGGCAAGCCTCGAGTGCGCACTCTGCCGTGTGTCCTCTCTTTGAAGCCGAAAGGACTTCATCCGACATACTCTGTATGCCGAGTTCTATCGTTTTCACGTGATGCTCGCGCAATATCTCGAGTATTTCACCGTCGATATAGTCGGGACGGGTCGAGCAACGAACGCTGCCGACTCTGCCGCTCTCGACAAATTCATCCGAAATGAGGAGGAGTCTGATCATCAGCTCACGGTCGATCCCAGTAAATGAGCCGCCGAAAAATGCGATCTCGGCTTCGTCATCTGGACAGAGAGTTGAAAGCACTTCTTCGATCTGCGCTTTTACGCCCGATTCGTCAAAGGAAATACAGCCCGATATCTTTCTCTGATCGCAGAAAACACAGTTATTCGGGCATCCGAGATGGGGTATAAAAATCGGAATATTGACGTGCCGCATATCTCATCCTCCTTTCTGAAAAAACACTTTTGCAGGGCGAACCCGAAAATCCGCCCTGCGTATATCTAGTTAAAGCTCTCCGAACAGGATAAGTGCCTGCTTTGCAGCAGCCTGCTCAGCCGCGCGCTTGGTTGCACCCTCGCCCTGTCCGATAATATTTGAATTGAGGCGTGCCTCGACCGTGAATACCTTTGCGTGGTCGGGTCCTCTTTCGCCTACGGTAACGTACTCGAGAAGCTCGCCCTCCGAGCGTTGTACAAGCTGCTGAAGGAGAGTCTTATAGTCTGCTCCGTGCCATTCGGCGAGTAGATTTTTAAGCCTAGCCTCAACGAGGGGCATAAGGTAACTTCTGATCGAATCCTTTGCCTCGTTTGATGCTCCCGCGTCGAGATATACCGCCGCAAGAAGTGCCTCGAAAGCATCCGCAAGGATGGATTTTCTCTCGCGTCCGCCGCCTCTTTCCTCGCCCTTACCGAGAAGAAGGACCTCGCCGAGTCCGATCTTTCCCGCGTATTCGGCAAGTGCCTTCTCGCAGACAAGCTCGGCTCTCATTCGGGTGAGATCCCCCTCGGGGGAATCGTAATACTTTCTGAAAAGATACTCCGCCGTGATCGAGGAGAGTACCGCGTCGCCGAGAAATTCAAGGCGTTCGTTGCATTTATGCTTTTTGATCCCGCCGTGCTCGTTGGCGTACGATGAATGTGTCAGAGCCTCGACGAGCAGGGATCTGTCTTTGAATATATATCCGATCTTTGCTTCAAGCCCGGAAGTATTTGGGGTATCGATCAAGATCATTTACTCACTTTCGTTATTTTTCGCTTACCGTCTGCGTAAGCGTCTTGTCTTCTTCCTTTTTCGGTGCGGGAGACGGCGCAAAAAGCTTGGTCTCTCGCGCTATACTGTAGATAACGCCCGAATCGGCATAAGCGATCGCCTGTCTGATCGCATTCTTGACTGCCTTTGCGTTAGAGGAGCCGTGCGCCTTGATAACCGGCTTCGAGATACCGAGAATCGGCGCACCTCCGTGCTCATTCGGGTCAAATACGGCCTTGACGTCGTTTATCTTTCTCTTGATAAGTAATCCCGAGATCTTCGCTAAGGTATCCGAATAGAATATGTCCTTCATCGTGCGGAGCATAAGCTTGCCCATTCCCTCGATGGATTTGAGCAGAATATTGCCGGTAAAGCCGTCGGTAACAAGGACGTCGCAGGCATCCTTCGGGACCATATTAGCCTCGACGTTTCCGACAAAATTCAGCACGGGAGAATCCGCAAGGAGCTTATACGCCTCAAGCTGAAGCTCGGTGCCCTTGGTCTCCTCGGCACCGTTGTTGAGAAGTCCGATCCTCGGCGCAGAAAGGCCGTGGATCTTATGCATATAGATGCTTCCCATAATGGCAAACTGCTCGAGATAAGCGGGGGTTACCTGAATATTCGCGCCCGAATCAAGCAAAAGCACGGGAGGCGACATCGGCAGAATGCTTGCGATCGCAGCGCGCTTGATGCCCTTGATCTTGCGGACTATCAGAGTTGCGCCCGTAAAG
Source organism: Eubacteriales bacterium (assembly GCA_045531455.1). Lineage (GTDB taxonomy): Bacteria > Bacillota > Clostridia > Oscillospirales > CAG-272 > CAG-390. The sequence continues at coordinate 65,723 of JAZSEA010000011.1, read as the reverse complement.
AGAGCTCCCGTGTTGCCCGTGCTGACAAGAGCGTCGCCCTTGCCCTCGGCAAGCATCGTAAGCGCGACGTTCATACTCGAATCCTTCTTCGCCTTCATAACGGCGAGAGGTGGATCGGTCATCTCGATCGTCACGGGTGCGTCGACGATATCGAAGCGTCGAAGGTCCATTCCCTCCTCGTCCGCGATGCGCAATATCTCGGTCTTATCGCCGACAAGTATGAAATTGGCATTGTATTCGAGGGATGCGGCATATGCGCCCTTGACTACCTCAAGGGGAGCCTTATCGCCGCCCATACAATCAACAATTACTATCATTTTCTGTCTCCGTGGGCTTCTCACCGAAGTCCTTTATAACGCGAAGTGCTCTCTCCGCGTAAACTGTATATCTTGCAACCTTGCCACCCTTGACTCTCTCGGGCAGAGGCGCGATTATACCGAAATTGGCATTCATAGGGGTAAAGGAGCCTGTGCCGCCTCTCGAAACGTAGGCAGCCATTGCGCCGATCATCGTCTCCTCGGGGAAGATCACACGGTCAAGTCCGAGCGCAAGGCGCGCGGCATTTAGACCCGCGACGAGTCCCGAGCCCGCGGATTCGATATATCCCTCGACGCCCGTCATCTGTCCCGCAAAGAACACACCGGGGCGATTCTTGAAGGAATAATCGGGGTCAAGAAGTCCGGGGGAGTTCAGATATGTATTTCTGTGCATAACGCCATATCGGAGGAATTCCGCATTTTCGAGTCCGGGGATCATCGAAAAGACTCTCTTCTGCTCGGGGAATGCAAGATGCGTCTGGAAGCCAACGAGATTGTACATACTTCCGCACTCATCCTCTCGGCGAAGCTGAACGACGGCATAATACTCCTTTATCTCGGGATGGCGGGGATCGTGGAGTCCAACCGGCTTCAAGGGACCGAAGCGGAGGGTGTCACGTCCTCTCTTTGCCATAATCTCGACGGGCATACATCCCTCGAAGACCTTGAGATCCTTCTGGGATGCCTTATCAAAATCATGAAGCTCTGCCTCTCTGGCAGATACAAGAGCGTCGTAGAAAGCGTCGTACTGCTCGCGAGTCATAGGGCAGTTGAGATAGTCCGCATCGCCCTTATCGTAGCGCGATGCAAAGAAGGCGACCTCGGTATTGATACTTTCGGCGTCGACGATCGGTGCGGCGGCATCAAAGAAATGGAGTCCCGCGCATCCGAGCTCGTTTCTGATATACTCAGCCATAGGATCGCTCGTAAGCGGTCCCGTGGCGATAACGGTGATCTCACCCTCGGGGAGTGAGGTCACCTCTTCTTCAATTACTTCAATATTGGGGTTCGAGCGGATCTTTTCGGTAACATAATCCGAAAACTTCACTCTGTCCACGGCAAGAGCCGATCCCGCGGGTACGCGGGTAGCGTCGGCGGCTTCAAGGATCAGGGACGAAAGATATCTCATCTCTTCCTTTAGAAGTCCTACCGCGTTTGTCACGCTGTCCGAGCGGAGCGAATTCGAGCAAACGAGCTCTGCAAAGCCATCACTCTTATGGGCGGGTGTAAGCTTTTTCGGCTTCATCTCGTAAAGCTTGACCTTTACTCCGAGACGAGCCGCCTGCCAAGCCGCTTCACAGCCTGCAAGACCCGCGCCGAGGACGTTTATTGTCTTTGGCATTTCGCCTGTCATATCAATTAATTCCTTTTCTGTTTTTGGGATCAGAACGGGATATCGTCATCACCGGGAGGGGGAGGCATATCAAGGGGAGATACGGGTACCTCGGGGACTTCATCGTTGTCCGCGGGGATATAACCGTACTTTTCGGTCTGAGCCTTCTCGTCTTCCTTGACGTAGCCGCAATTCTTGCTCTTGCAGATGAGCACTCCGGGGCGGGACTTCTTCTTATAGAGCATCTCGCCGCATTCGGGGCATTTCTCGGCTACGGGAAGATCCCAGCTCGACCAATCGCACTCGGGATACTTTTCACAGCTGTAGAACTGGCTTCTGTTTCTACCCTGACGGACAAGGATCGCGCCGCCGCACTTGGGGCAGGTAACTCCCTCAAGCTTATTCTGCTCCTGCTTGATAAACTTACACTTCGGGTAGTTTGCGCAGGCAAAGAAGCTGCCGTACTTACCGTGTCTCTGGACCATATCTCCGCCGCAGACCTCACACTTGAAATCCGCGATAACGGGAGCCTTCTTCTCGGTCTGCTTATTAGCATCGAGAGGCTTTGTATTCTTACATTCGGGATAATTCGGGCAAGCGGCAAATTTACCGAATCTGCCCGACTTGACGATCATCTTGGCGCCGCACTTGTCGCAGATGATATCGGTCTCCTCAACGACAGCGGGAGCCGTTTCCATACTGCTCTTCTTTTCTGCTTCGGTGAGCTCGCGCTCAAATCCGACCCAGAATTCGCGGAGAACGTCGATCATATTCGTCTCGCCCGCTTCGATCTCGTCGAGCTGGCTCTCCATTCTTGCGGTGAACTTATAGTCAACGATATCGGCAAAATCCGACTTCATCAGCGCGGTCGTGACCTCGCCGAGCTGTGTGGGAACAAGTGCCTTGCCCTCGCGGCGGACGTATTCACGGGTAATGATGGTCGTAATGGTGGGAGGAATGGTACTGGGTCTGCCGATGCCCTTGTCCTCGAGAGCCTTGATAAGGCTTGCCTCGTTGTATCTTGCGGGCGGCTCGGTGAAATGCTTTGCGCTGCTTACGTCAACGCAGGGCAGAGTCTGACCCTCCAAAATATTGGGGATCCTGAAATTCTTGATGTCATCGGGATCGTCAGCCTTCTTGACAGCCTCGTCGGTACCCTCCTCGTATACAGCCATATAGCCCTGGAAAGATACTGTGTATCCGCCCGTGCGGAAGAGGTGTCCCGAGGACTCGAAATCGATATTGAGAGTATCAAGCTTTGCCGATTCCATCTGGCTTGCTACGAAGCGTTCCCAGATGAGCTTATAAAGCTTGAACTGATCGGGGGTAAGATAGGGCTTGATCTCGGAAGGAACGAGGGTGACTCTTGCGGGTCTGATAGCCTCGTGCGCATCCTGCGCGTTTGCCTTGGTCTTATAGACGCGGGGAGATGCGGGGCAGTATCCCTCTCCGTACTTTTCCGTGATAAATTCGCGTGCGGCATCCTGAGCCTCTGCGGCGATACGGAGCGAGTCTGTACGCATATAGGTGATGATACCCTGTGCGCCGCCGTTTGCCGCGCCAAGGTTGATACCTTCATAAAGCTCCTGCGCGGTACGCATAGTTCTTCCCGACTGGAAGCCGAGCTTTCTTGCCGCCTCCTGAAGCATTGTCGAGGTCGTAAAGGGCGGTGCGGGAGTCTTATACTTAACTCCGCGCTTGACCGACTTCACGTTCATATCCTTGCCGAGAACGGCATCGACTACAGCCTTTGCTTCAGCCTCGTTCGAGAGCTTGACCTTGTTGCCGGTTGTTGCATCGCCGTAGTAGCGGACATCAAAGATGCTTCCGTCTGCGTTGAGCTTTGCGGCAACGGTCCAGTATTCCTCGGGAATGAACGCGCGGATCTCCTCCTCACGCTCAACGACAAGGCGGGTAGCAACCGACTGGACTCGTCCTGCGGAAAGGCCGTGCTTTACTCTCTTCCAAAGCAGGGGGCTGAGCTTGTATCCGACGATTCTGTCGAGGATACGGCGCGACTGCTGTGCGTTTACGAGATTGATATCGATCGTGCGGGGCTGCTTGATGGACGCCTTGATCGCGGTCTTGGTGATCTCGTTGAAGGTGACTCTCTTGAGCTTATCCTCGGGGATCTCGAGAGCCGCGGCGAGATGCCAGGAGATAGCCTCTCCCTCGCGGTCAGGGTCGGTCGCGAGATAAACGGTCTTCGCGGCTTTTGCCTCCTTCTTGAGCTCCTTGATAAGGTCGCCCTTACCGCGGATATTTATATACTTGGGGGTGAAATCATTTTCGATATCGATAGCGAAGGTGCTCTTGGGCAGGTCGCGTACGTGACCCTTCGACGCTACGATCTTATAGTTTGAACCAAGGCACGCCTGAATGGTGTGCGCCTTGGAGGGTGACTCGATTATAACCAGATTCTTAGCCATACGACTGAGGTTTTCCTTTCAAAATGGGTATTGAGCGAAATTTTCGTCTATTTTATATTGTATACTGTTTTTTTTAGCTTGTCAAGAGGGAATTTCAATTTTTTCTCAAATATGTTCCGCCGGGGATCGAGAGGATATATCCCGAAACCTCGAGCATTGAGATATAACCGACGAGGATACCCGAGTCAAGACCGAATCTCGAAAAGAAATCGGCACTGACGGGCGTTCCCATCGGCATTGATTCATAAATATCGCGCATGATTCCCTCGGGGAGAGGCGGAAGATTTGATGCGGGAGTCTGATCGACCGGAGCTTCTTCCTTTTTCTCGACCTTCTTTGCGCGAGTCTTTTTAGGTTTCTCGGTCTTTGCGGGCTCGGGCTTGGGTTCCAGTCTTCCGATTTCCTCGCGCTGTGCGGGCTCGGAAACGTATGCCGCCGGAGAAACGCCGTATTGAGCAAGAACTCTGACGTCAAGATCGGAATTGAGCTCTGCCTCGGCAAGGCGTTCAAGATCGATACCGCGGTCATTTCTCGCGGCTATGATATCGCGTGCCGAAAGCGCGACACGCGCTCCGTCGCGGATGAGGACGTTCGTACCGAGAGCGTTGCTGACGCCGACGTTCCCGGGGATGGCAAAGATATCTCTTCCCTGCCTTATTGCTTCACGCGCGGTGAGCATTGAGCCGCTGTTTATATTTCCCTCTATTACAAGAGTCGATCGGGCAAGTCCGCTGATTATTCTGTTTCTGAGCGGGAAATTGCCGCTCATAGGAGGTGTACCCGGTGCATATTCGCTGACGAGCGCGCCTCTTTCGGCAATGATGCCCATAAGCTTTCTGTGTGCGGGAGGATATACCTTATCAAGACCGCAGCCGAGGACCGCGATGGTGTCTCCGTAAGCCTCAAGTGCTCCGACAGCGGCAACACCGTCAACGCCGAGAGCCATTCCGCTAACGATAGCGGCACCCGCGGCGGCAAGCTCATATGATATTTTATACGCCATTCGCATACCGTATTCGCTCATATTTCTCGTTCCGACGATCGCGGTCGAATACTCGTTTTCGGCGGGCTTCAGCGAGCCCTTGACATAGAGGGCATAGGGCGGATTCGGAATCGCATCGAGGCGGTCGGGATAATCGCGTTCGCCTCTGATGACGAGTCTTACGTCCTTCTTTATGCAGAATTCCGCCGCCTGCTCTGCACGCGAGAGATTCTTTCTTGCGAGCGATGCGATAAGTCTTTCGGAGATTCCTATGCGTTCAAGCTCGGCGGGATCCGCGCGGTATATTTCGTAGGCGGACTGATAGTGTTCAAAAAGCTTTTCATACGCCATCGAGCCCGCGCTGATGCAGGTAGTCAGCCAGATCTCGTAAAGTATGCTGTCCTTTGTAAAGCTGCTCATTTCGTTAATCCTTCAAGTGAAATTTATTTACCCGATATTCTTCTCTGCTCCCACATAAACACGGAAGCCGCCGTTGCCGCGTTGAGCGACTCAACTCCGCGTCCCGTATCGATCGGGAGAATTACCGAAAGATCCGAGGCATCGATCGCACTGCGGCTGAGACCGTGACCCTCGTTGCCGATAAGGATGATATCTCTTTCGGACAAGGCAGCTTTTCCGACTGCGACAGCCTCATTCTCGAGTGTTGCGGCAAGGACACGTCTGCCCTCGCAGGAGAATCGCGAAAGTGCCTCGGGCAACTCGCGGCAGAAAAGGATCTCACGCGAGAAGATCGCTCCCATTGCGCCGCGCAGAGTCTTCGGATTATATATATCCGCACAATCGGCGGAAAGTATAAGCGTATCTACTCCGAAAGCCGAAGCGGAACGGATTACAGTTCCGAGGTTTCCGGGATCACGCAGAGATTCGAAAGCCATGATCCTCTTTCCCGATGCCGCAAGCGCGGGAATATCGGTGAAAGAGAGTTCTTTATGCAGATCGCTGAGATTTTTCACCACCGCTATGATACCGTCGGGGGCTCTTTCCTCGGTTATCTTGGAGAAAACTTCGGGAGAAAGGAGCACGGTGTCCGCGCCGCTCTTCTCCGCCTCGGGAAGAAAGCGTTCAGCCTTCTCCGAGCATATTGCAACAAGCTCTACCGATGCACCGCACTCGAGGGCTTCCCTATAGAGCTTATGACCATCGATTCTGAAAACACCGCTTCTTTTGCGCTCCTTTTTATCGAGAAGAGCTACGAGGCGGCGGACGGTCGGATTCTGTCTTGAGATGATAATTTCTTTGTTGAGAGGCATAAAAAATTCCTCCGTTTCTGTCGATAATGGTCGGATTTTTTGGCGTAATTATACCGAAACAGGGGCTGCCGCAAATTCGGATTTGCATACAGCCCCTATTAATTTAGTGCTTAAAGAGCAGCCTTTGCCTTCTCAACGAGAGCAGCGAAACCTGCCTTATCGCTTACTGCAAGCTCAGCGAGCATCTTGCGGTTGAGCTCGATGCCGGCCTTCTTGAGTCCGTGCATAAAGGTGGAGTAGTTCATACCGTTAACCTTAGCCTCAGCCGAGATACGGGTGATCCAAAGGCGGCGGAAATCTCTCTTCTTAAGCTTACGACCAACGAAAGCGTAGTTACCGCTCTTCATTACGGCCTGCTTAGCCATCTTAAAGTGCTTGCTCTTTGCGCCCCAGTAACCCTTAGCGGCCTTGAGGACTTTATTTCTTCTCTTGCGCGTCATCATCGCGCCCTTAATTCTTGCCATAATTCTTTCCTCCTAAATTCTTTAGCGATTCCGATTACTTCTGGATAAGTGCGCGGATGTTCGCAGCCATCTTGCCGTTTACATACTCGCCGGTACGAAGATGTCTCTTTCTCTTCTGGTCCTTCAGACCGAGCTTATGACGATGATGCGAGTGGTTCATCTTGACCTTACCGTTTCCGGTTACCGAGAAACGCTTTGCAGAGGCCTTGTGTGTCTTAACTTTTCCCATTTTTGTATCTCCTGTTTAAATAAATTTCTTGTATTCGGCTTTCACCGAGTAAGCCGCAAGCGGCTTTGTGACTTATTTCTTTATGGGGTTAACTATCATGGTCATGAGTCTGCCCTCAAGATTCGGCGTCTTATCGACGGTTCCCGATTCCTTGACAGCCTCGCGGAAGCGCTCAAGGATCTCCTTACCGATCTCCTGATGGCTCATCTCACGTCCGCGGAAGCGCAATACGACCTTGACCTTATTGCCCTCGCCGAGGAAACGCAACGCGTGCTTGACCTTTGTTTCGAAATCATGTGTGTCGATACGGCAGGAAAGCTGTACCTCCTTGACTTCGATAATGTTCTGCTTTTTCTTTGCTTCCTTCTCTCTCTTTTCCTGCTCATAGCGGTAGCGGCCGTAGTCGGCAATGCGACAAACGGGCGGCTGTGCATTGGGGGAAATGAGGATCAGGTCAAGACCCTTATCATACGCGGTGCGAAGAGCGTTGTCCGAAGACATAATACCGATCTGTTCACCGTCGGGTCCGATAACTCGTACTTCTTTAGCCTTAATGGACTCGTTTACGAGCAATTCTTTTGCAGCTATAACAGCTCACCTCCGAAAATGAAAAATGACACGAAGACTCACTCCGTGCCGCACAAAATCATACCGCCCCCATAAAAAGCAGTTTGAAATTATTAACACCTGCGCGCCCTTGCGGCAGGGTGAGAACGGAGAGTTCTTCTTTATTGCCGATAAATTATACCACACCTGTCGCGTTTTGTCAATAGGTTTTTGAAAAATATTTTGTGTTTTTTCGATTTTTTCTTCTCATTTGCAGCTTTTCCTCATTTTTTCAAAAAATCGCTTGACACGGCTATTCAAAAATAGTATAATTTTCTCATCAATTATTATTATGAGGCAAGTATGATCAAAAATCTCATTTTCGATTTCGGTCAGGTGATGGTCCGATTCGAGCGCAAATACATGGTCGAGCGGTTCGTTGCAGATCCCGAAGACTCAAAGCTTCTGCAGAAGGTCGTTTTTGACAGGCTCTATTGGGACCGTCTCGATGCGGGAACTATCGGAGACGAGGAAACTCTCGCTTTAGTTTGCGAAAGACTTCCCGAAAGACTGCATAAGTCCGCGCGCGACATCTATTATAATTGGATTTACAACATTCCCGAGGTCGAGGGAATGAGCGCGCTTGTGCACGATATGAAGGAAGAATTCGGAGTGAAAGTCTTTCTTCTTTCAAACATCAGCCGCTATTTTGCCTCTCACAGCGCGGAGATCAAATGTCTCGCTGAGTTCGACAGATGCTTCTTCTCTGCAGTTTGCGGAAAAACGAAGCCGAACGCAGATTTTTACGAGCTTCTCTGCGCCGAGTGCGGAATACTTCCCGAGGAATCGGTGTTTATCGACGACAGAGCGGACAACGTCGAAGCCGCAGAGGCTCTCGGCATACGCGGATATGTTTTCGACGGAGACGCATCCCGTCTGCGCAATTATCTCAAGGAATTACTTGCAAGGCGTTAAACGCATTGCATTCAAATAAGGAGACAAAAATGAAACGCGAAGAAATGAAGATCGGCTCATCGAGCTGTTTTACAGGCAGCTTTGCCGAAGAAAAGCTTGCTCCCCTTGCAAAGGCAGGGCTTGATTACCTTGAATACACGGGAAATTACGTTTTCTATATGAGAACCGTTGATTTCCCCAAGAATGCGGAAAAGATCCTCGAGACTGTACGTAAGAGCGGTCTTGAACCCTGGTCCTTCCATCTTCCCTTCTCCCGCAAGCTCGATATTTCCACGATGGATAAGGAGCTCCGCGCGATCACGATCACGACAAACCGTACACTTACCGAAGCAGCCGCACGCGCGGGAGCAAAGGTAATGGTTCTTCATCCCTCCTCCGAGCCGATCGACGACGATATCCGCCCCGAGAGAATGAGACTTGCGCGCGAGGCTATCATTGAGCTCGCCGAGGTCGCAAAGGAGAACGGAGTCAGGCTTGCGGTTGAGAATCTTCCGAGAACCTGTCTTACCAGAACCTCGGACGAGATGATCGCACTCGTTAAAGACACGGGCGCGGGTATGATCTTCGATACCAACCACAACCTCATCGAAGACAACTGCGATTACATCAATAACGTAGCAGACGCGGGTATCGAGATCCTTTCGGTACATTGCTCCGACTACTACCGCGACGAGAACGGAGTTCTCGATGAAAGACACACTCTTCCCGGTACGGGCATCAACAACTGGAACGACATCGTTGACACTCTCATTGCAAGAGGCTACGAGGGTCCGCTGATGTATGAGGTTCCCGCAAACGCAAAGGACCGCACTCCCGATAACCCCATCACTCCCGAAGAGCTGACGCAGAACATGAGAGACGTCAGAGACGGAAAGATAAAATAATACAATACGCAAAAGCTCCGCCTCGGCGGAGCTTTTGTTTGTTTTGCTTGTTATTTATAGGTTATCCGAGAGCTTCGATATCGGAATTGAATTTCTTTACCTGCTTGTCGATAACTCTCTTCTGACCTGCCCAAGCAGACGAGAAGGCGTTAGTTGTGTAACCGCTCCACAGAACGTCGGTTACGTCGATTCCGAATACCTCGGAAACGTCGTAGCAGATCGTGGATTTGATCAGGTCAAGCATAGTCGAATCATAGGGATCGTTTATACGTCTTGTCTTGATCGTGATCTCGTAGTAAGCAGGCATTACGGTCTTGCTCGACTCATATGCCCAGTAATCCATTACGTTAGCTATCATTTCGTAATCAAGCTTTGTCGAATTCGGAATACCCCAGATGTTCGACAATTTGTCCATCTTATGGTAATAGCGCTCCTGATCCTTATTGTACTTGGGGTTGGGAGCAATGCCGTATCCGTCGCCATCCATATCGCTCATCTGCTGAGAGGTTCCCATGCTTGACTGAACGAAGAGGAAATGATCCTGTGCAAACAGAGTGCGGCAATACGTATACTTGCTTCCGAATGCGGAATAATCCGCGCCCGAGGAGGCATCGGAGTAAGTAAGGCACGCGTCGCTCTTGAAAACGTTTGAAAGCATTGAAAAGATGCTGTCGATCTTTTCGGCATTAAAATCGAAGGTAAGCATACCCTGATCGTCCTTGGAAGAAAACTGTACGCCGCATCCGACAAGCATATGGATAGCATTGCCGTTTGTTGCTCCGGTTTCCATAAGAAGACCGTAAACGTCATCGCCCGTTCTGATTCCGTCTCCGTTATCGGCGTAAACCGCGCTTACGAGCTCAAGGAACTTCTCGAGTGTCCAATTATCCTCCTGAATATAAGTATGGGGGCTTGTGAGCTGATAGTCCTTGATCAGGTTCTTATTGAAGTAGAAAAATCTTGCACCCGCGAGATTGCTTACACTGGTGTCGTTTGCCATAATGAAAAGCTTGCCGCCGATATCGTAACCCTCTGCGCAGTTAGAGTCCCACCAGGGATTTGTAAAATCGATCCCGAGGTCATTGAAATTATAAAGATATCCCTTCATAGCCAATGAAGCAAGGTAGGTTCTCTGATTAAGAACTACGTCAAAATCCATAATACCGGAGTCCACGCCGTTTTGAACATCGTCCGATATGGTACTCGAAACGATCATACCGATCTTGATCCCGTATTTTTCTTCAGTATTGATATTTCTCGTATACAGAGCAGAGCTCATTACATCGGTCGGCTCCTCGGTGCCGATATAGAACGCGGGATAAGAAGCTGCCTTCGGGTCGCGGGAGAGCACGGTGAAATCGGCGCCACCGTAATTAGCCTCGACAAATTCCGGCGTTGTGTCCGCTTCGGTCACCTCTTGGGGGTCGGTCACCTGAATAACGGGCGCAGCCGTAGTATCCGGGACTTCATCCTCAACCTCGGCGCAGGAAGTCGCCGCGAGCGGCATAATAAGCATAAGAATGACCAATAATGCGGAAATTAACCTTACTTTTGTTTTTTTCATGGCAATACCTCTTTTCAATTTTGTATTACACAATAATTATACACAAAAAAGTCGGGATTGTCAATAAAATGCAATTATATTTATTTCAATTTAAGCAATTTTTTTGCATAAAAAAAGCAACAACGGTGACAATCTCCCGCGCGTTGGTATCATAAGCTTGATATTCCGCGAAAAAAAGTGACCGTTGTGCATTCGAGGCCGCGACGCTATTGCGTTGCGTAACGACATTATACTACTTTTCGCGCAAAAAGTAAATGTCAAAAATGACGAATATTTAGTCGAATTTTCGTGCAAAAGCTACAATGTAAAATTTTAGCTGTTTTCAAGGGCGGTTTTTAGTGCATTTTCACAACGACAGGTGGTACGACATGTCATACTGTACAAAAAAGGTCCGTAAAATAGTGCAATCTGACCAAACCGAATGTTTTGACTAATAATTGAATTTTCACTTTTTTTAATATTTATTTTATTTAACTGTAGATTTTTTTCAAAATCTATGCTATAATAATATAATCAATATAATCGCGTACTATGCGCAGGTGCTTTCAAGAGTTTCTATTTGAGTTTTTTGCACCCGAGCGCAACCGAAAGGAACACAAAATGTCACAATACATAGAAAAAATCGAAAAGCTGATGCTTCCCGTCATCCCGCTCGGTGACGCAGTAGCTTTTCCTCCCTTCCCGATAGATTTTGAATCGGACAACAAGAACGTGCAGGCGGCTGTCGATGCCGCGGCGGCTACGGGACTTCTCGTATTCCTCGTTGCCGACGACGCAAACGCAGAGGACGAGGAATACCCCGAAAATCTCTACCGAGTCGGTACTGTTGCAAAGATCCGCCAGAGCATCAACAACGATGACGGAAGCGTTCATCTCATATGCGAATGCCGCGCACGTGCGAGCGTTATCGAATACCGCAAGACAGGCAAGATAGCCACCGCTTCTCTGATGTGCAAGGAGATCTCCCTTGCCGACAACGGAGGTATCCGCGGAGAAGCTTACTGCCGTGAGCTTCGTTCGGCTCTTGAAGAGATGCTTGCCTTTGTCGGAAAGGCTTCGAGTGCTATCCGCACCGAGGCTTCCAAGATGGACGATCCCGCTCTGCTCAGCGACTTTATCGCATCCGCGGTTCTCGTCCGTTCCTCGGATAAGCAGGCGGTCCTCGCCGAGTTCGATCCCTTCGACCGCTGTGCCCTACTCGTTCATATCCTTAAAGAGGAATGCGATCTTATGCGCTATGAGCACGAGATCCAGGAAAAGGCGCGCGGACGCATTGTTCAGGGTCAGCGCGAATATTATCTCCGCGAGCAGCTCAAAATCATTGAGGATGAGCTCGGAATGAACAATGAGGATCCCGACGACTGCACCGCAAAGATCCACTCCGCCGACCTCCCCGATGAGGTTCGCGAAAAGCTTCTTAAGGAAAACGACAGACTCTCGAAGACTCCCTTCGGCTCTGCCGAAGCGGCTGTTCTCCGCAACTATATCGAAACCGTGCTTGAGCTCCCCTGGAACAAGCGCACGAACGACCGCGTAAACGTAGCGGCCGCAAAGAAGATCCTTGACGCAGACCACGACGGGCTCAAAAAGGTCAAGGAACGAATCCTTGAATATCTCGCGGTCAAGCAGCTCTCTCCCGAGCTCAAGAATCAGATCATCTGCCTCGTAGGCCCTCCCGGCACCGGTAAGACCTCGATCGCTGCTTCCATCGCAAGCGCGATGAACCGCAAGTACATCCGGGTTTCTCTCGGAGGTATCCACGATGAATCCGACATCCGCGGTCACAGAAAGACATACGTTGCCTCGATGCCCGGACGCATCATGGCGGCTATGGAGAAGGTCGGAGTCAAGAATCCTCTTATGCTTCTTGACGAGATCGACAAGCTGACATCCGATTCGCGCGGAGATCCCGCATCTGCTCTTCTCGAGGTACTCGATCCCGAACAGAACAAGACCTTCCGCGACCACTTCATCGAACTTGATTTCGATCTTTCGGAATGTCTCTTCATAACCACGGCAAACACTCTCGATACCATCCCGCGTCCCCTTCTCGACCGCATGGAGGTCATCGAGCTTTCAAGCTACACTCGCCGCGAAAAGCTTTCGATCGCGCGCCATCATCTGCTCCCCAAGCAATCGAAGAGACACGGTCTCGACGGACGAAAGTTCAGAATGACCGACGAGGCTCTTTACGAGATCATCGATTGCTACACACGCGAGGCAGGCGTACGTAATCTCGAGCGCACCATCGCCGAGCTTTGCCGTAAGGCGGCTAAAAAGCTCGTTGAATCCGAGGGTGCAATCAAGAGGATCACCATCGATCAGCCCGATATCGTTTCCTATCTCGGCGGCAGAAAGATCCTTCCCGAGCTTTCGGCGAAGGAGGATCTCGTCGGCGTTGTAAACGGTCTCGCTTACACCGAAGTCGGCGGCGATATGCTCAAGGTTGAGGTTGCCGTTCTTGAGGGCACGGGCAAACTCGAGCTCACAGGCTCTCTCGGCGACGTAATGAAGGAATCGGCAAAGGCTGCTCTGACATACATCCGCTCGGTTGCTTCTCAGTACGGTATTCCCACAGATTTTTATAAGACAAAGGATATACATATCCACGTGCCCGAGGGTGCGGTTCCGAAAGACGGACCTTCCGCAGGAGTTACGATGACTACGGCTCTCTGCTCGGCTCTTTCAGGCATTCCTGTACGTCACGACGTGGCTATGACGGGTGAGGTCACTCTCACGGGCAGAGTCCTTGCCATCGGCGGACTCCGCGAAAAGACTATGGCGGCGTATTCCGCAGGCATCAAGACGGTTCTCATCCCCGCGGACAACGAGGTAAATCTCGAGGAGGTCGACGAGGAGGTTCGCGCGAATATCAGATTCATCACCTGCCGCAATGCGGGTGAAGTTCTCTCGCACGCGCTCCTGTCCGACCCCGCAGCCGAGATCTTCGCAGAAAACGAAGAGACCGACGACGCATTCGATTCGGCTCTTTCGGGCGTGATCATCAAAAATCCCGCGGCGGATATCCCCGCGATCAGAGGAAAAAAGCATGGCAATTAACATTCAGAATTCAAATCTTGAAATAACCGCGGGCAGGATAGATCAGTTTCCGAGCCGCGCGATCCCGCAGATCGTTTTCTCAGGCAGATCGAACGTTGGCAAGAGCTCGCTGATCAACACTATGCTCGGCAGAAAGTCGCTTGCGCGCGTCAGCTCTGCTCCCGGCAAGACGATCACGGTAAATTTCTATAACGTAGACAACAAGATCATGCTCGTTGACCTTCCCGGCTACGGCTTTGCAAAGCGACCCGAGCACGAGCGCAAGCGTTGGTCGGCTCTGACGGACGGATTTTTCACCAACAATCCGAACTTCGACAGACTCAAGCTCGCGGTTCAGCTCGTTGACCTCGAGGTAGGTCCGACGCAGGATGACCTTATGATGATCAACTATCTCGCAGAAATGGAGATCCCCTTCGTTATAGTTGCCTCAAAGGCAGACAAACCCAACAAAACAAATCGCGCGAAGGCACTCGAGCTTCTTCATAACCACGAGGCTATCCCCGAGGGAACAGAGATAATCCCCTTCTCCGCAAAAACTGGTGAAGGTAAGGAGCAACTCTGGAAGCTCTTCTTCGCGGTCACATCGCAAAAATAAATTAAAATGTTCAGATATCTTATTACCAACGGTCTGGATGGAATTCAGGGATATCTTATCTCGCTCGTCCTTTCCTTACCGATAATCCTGTTCTCGCTTACCATCCACGAGTGTGCTCACGGTTGGGCTGCTATGAAGCTTGGCGACAAAACGGCATACAATCTCGGCAGACTTACTCTCAATCCGATAAAGCATATCGATCCGATCGGATTCGTTTGTATGCTCGTCTTCGGATACGGTTGGGCAAAGCCCGTACCGATCATTGCGAGAAACTTTAAAAATCCCCGCAAGGGAATGGCTTTTTCAGCGATCGCGGGACCTATCAGCAACCTGCTTCTCGGTTTCTGCTTTGTTATTCTGCATTATCTCGCCGCGCTCGGCTTCAACGCACTTTTCGGCGGCGCAAGTATTATGAATGAAAGGCTCTTTATCATTGCCGATCTTGTTCTGATATTTTTCTCGATGGGAGCCCGCCTGAACGTATATCTTGCGGTATTCAATCTGCTTCCCGTTCCTCCCTTTGACGGCTCGAGATTCTTCTACATCTTTCTGCCGACGAAGTGGTATTTCAAGGTAATGCAGTATGAGAGATACATTATGATCGCTATTCTCGCGCTCTTCTACTTCGGTATCCTTTCGGTTCCGCTCGATTTCATCTCAAACGGGATCTTAAACGGTATGTACTGGCTCATCGAACTGATACCGATCTTTTAAAACGACTCACCTCCAAGAGGTAATTATGGAAGAAAAAATCACATATAAGCTCGAGAAATTCGAGGGACCACTCGATCTTCTCTTAGCGCTTATAAAAAAGAATAAAATGCAGATTGAGGATATTCCGATAGCCCTCATCTGCGAGCAATACGTTGACTATATCGCAAAGGCGCAAAAGCTCGATATGGAGCTTGCGGTCGAATTTCTCGTTATGGCGAGCGACTTGATGCTCATCAAGAGCAAGATGCTTCTCCCCCGTGAGGAAAACGAGGAAGAGGAAGACCCACGTGCCAAGCTTGCCGATGCTCTTGCGCGACTCGAGGCGGCAAAAAGCGTTGCGGGCGAGCTCGGAAAGAGATACGCGCAGTTCAGCGGACGTATGGCAAAGGACTCGGAGGACATTTCGCCCGACAAGACCTTCGTCAAGGATTACGATGCCGCCGTGCTCGTACCCGCTATGCGACGTGTTCTTGCCGAATACCGCGATACAGAGGCGATCTCTACGGGTCTTGTCCGACCGATCGTGGCGCGCCCCATCGTTCCCGTTCGCATCAAGATCATGGGTATTATGAGGCATTTCAAGACTCTCGACACTACTCCCTCGCTCGGCGAGATACTTGACGAGGCAGAATCGCGTCCCGAGCTTGTTGCGATCTTCATCGGCGTTCTCGAGCTGATCAGAATGAAGCGTCTGCTTCTCGTTGAAGAAGCAGATGAATTCGGAAATCTGCGCGGAATCTCGACGAAGTTCAAGGCAAATCCCGAATTCGGCACCGAGCTGCCCGACGACCTCGAGATCGACGGTTACAATGAATAATAAATATAAGGTAGTTAACAATGGATCAGGAAAATAAACTTTCGGAAATTCGCAAGATAGAGGGCGCGCTTGAGGCAATACTCTTTGCGGCGGGACATCCCGTAAGCTACGAAAAGATCGGAGAGGCACTCCAGCTGACTCCCGGCGATGCCAAAAGGATCGCCGAGCATCTTGCGGATAAATACAATTCCAATACCGACGGCGGCATTATGATGCTCCTCTTCCCCGATACCTGTCAGCTCTGCTCGCGCGAGGATTATATCCCCTACGTCCGCATTGCTCTCGGTATCCGCAGAGGCGGTAATCTCTCGAACTCCGCGCTCGAGGTTCTTGCCATCGTCGCGTACAACCAGCCCGTTACGCGTTCCTTTATCGACACGGTGCGCGGAGTCGACTCGGCTTATGCGGTCGGATCGCTCATCGACAAGGAACTTATCGAGCCCTGCGGCAGACTTGACGCACCCGGCAGACCCACTCTTCTCGCAACAACAGAAAAATTTCTCCGAGTCTTCGGACTCAACAATCTCGGCGATCTTCCCGAGGGCGGCGCGCTCAGGGGCGCGGCAGATGCTCTGATTGCTGCCGAGGAGGAAGAGGAGCAGATGTCTATTGACGAGGAGATTGAGGAAAGCTCCGAGGCTCCCCAAGAGGAAGAAGAGCTTTACACTCCCGACGACGAGCAGTAATTTTCAATTCTTATCGATCAAAGGCAGGTGATACATCTGATTGCCCTCTACATTATCGGCGGCATAGTACTTTTCTTTGCCTTCATCGCATCTTTGCGCGCCGAGGTATTAATTGCATATTCGGATGAATTACGCCTGACGGTCAGGGTACTCGGTATCCCGATAAAGATTCTTCCGAAGAAGAAAAAGAAGGTAAAGATCTCCGCCTACTCGCGCAAGAACCGCGCAAAATACGAGGCGGCTGAAAAGG
Organism: Eubacteriales bacterium; assembly: GCA_045531455.1. Taxonomy (GTDB): domain Bacteria; phylum Bacillota; class Clostridia; order Oscillospirales; family CAG-272; genus CAG-390. Next base: position 48,607 of record JAZSEA010000011.1, on the reverse strand, counting down.
AAAAAGCCATCAAAAAGGCTAAAAAGAAATCCGAAAAGAAGAAAAAGAAGGAAGCCGCAAAGGCGAAGAAAAAGGCTGACAAGGCAGCGGGCAAGGTTAAGCCGAAGAAGCCTATCGGTGACATCATTGAGATGATCAAGGATCTCGTTGCCGTTTTCGTCGGACGCTTTGCAAAGCACCTTCGCATCCGTATAGCACGTCTGCATATCGGAGTAGCTACGGGTGATGCGGCTACGACGGCAATTCTTTACGGTGCGATCGCGCCCACAGTGGCTTGCATCGCGGCACTTCTCGACTCAACCTCGACCCTGCGCCATCCCGCAAGGTCGGACGTTGATATACACGCGGACTATCTCTCGGAGACGATGCAGATCGACATTGAGATCGGATTTTCGATCTGCGTATGGCAGCTCTTCGACGTTCTCTTCCGCACGGGCTTCAGGCTCACAAAACATTTGTAAAATAATTTTTCCAGATACATGAAAGGATCAAAAATCATGGCAAACGAAAACAAGCTTCAGGAAATTATTGCGGCTTCTCTCGAAAATATCCGTTCGATGGTTGACGCAAACACCGTTATCGGTAACCCCATCAACACCCCTCAGGGAACCACCATCATCCCCGTATCCAAGGTTTCTCTCGGTTTTGCTTCGGGCGGTCTTGACTACGCAGGCAAGAGCGAGGAGGCTGTACGCGCACGCATCCAGAATTTCGGTGGCGGAGGAGGAACAGGTCTCTCGGTCGTTCCCGTTGGATTCCTCGTTGTTTCTCCCGACGGCGACGTTGATATGATCAACATCGGTATGGAATACAAGAGCGGACCGATCGAACAGGTTGCCGACGTTGTTGAGCGAGCTCCCGAGATCATCGCAAAGATCAAGGCTTTCTTTGCCAAGGACGCAGAGCCCGACACCGAGGAAGAAAACGCTTAATCGGTATATCTTCATCCCGCCCGAAATATAATTTTATAAGAATTATATTTTGAGGTGGAAAATGAATATCCCGCGCAAGCTTCTGGCACTCTTACTTTGTACTCTGACGATCCTGCCGATGCGGGCATTACCCGTTTCGGGCGAGGAAGAATATCTTACCGCAGATTCCCCTCTGCCGACCGTTCCGCTTGATATAGCGACGGCGGCGGGGTCTGCGGTGCTTCTTGATGCAAGCGGATCGGAAACACGCACGCTTTGGGCGCAAAACGCCGACGAGAGGCGCGGTCCCGCAAGCACGACGAAGATCATGACCGCACTTGTTGCCGCGGAAAGTATGCCGCTCTCAACAAAGGTAACGGTCACAAAAGAATCCGTCGGGATCGAAGGCTCGTCCGTCTATCTGACCGAAGGCGAGGTCTTCACGCTCGAGGAGCTTCTCTGCTGCACTCTTCTCGAATCGGCAAACGATGCGGCAACGGCTGTAGCTATTGCAGTCTCGGGAAGCGTCGAGGAATTTGCCGCGCTTATGAATGAGAAATGCGCCGAGCTCGGTCTGCGTGATACTCATTTCACGAATCCGCACGGACTTGACCACGAGGAGCATTACACGACCGCACGTGAGCTTGGCATCATTGCCGCCGCGGCGCTCGAAAACGAGGCTCTGAAAAAGATATTCTCTACTTATAAAATGACGGTATCCGCGCCCGACGGAGGCGTGCGTATGCTCATCAACCACAATCGGCTCCTGAAGTCGATCGAGGGTTGCATAGGAGTCAAGACGGGATATACAAAGTCAAACGGACGCTGTCTTGTTTCAGCCGCCGAGAGGGACGGTCTGCGGCTTATCGCGGTCACTCTCAACGACGGCAACGATTGGCACGACCACACCGAAATGCTCGAGGCGGGATTTGCCGCATACGAGCGCGTGAATCTTATCGATCATATAAGCATTGATCTGCCCGAGATATCTGTAACGGACGGAGGGCAATCTTGCGTCCGAACTGCATTCGCGGAGGACGTTTACGTTACTCTGCCGAAAAGCGGCACGAAAATAACGTGTCGGATTGAAAATACACCTTCTCTCCCCGCTCCCGTAACACGAGGGCAGAATGCCGGAGAGGTAATCTTCCTTTGCGAGGGAGAGGAAATTGCACGGATTAAACTCATAACCGCCTATGCGGCGGCTAAGAAAAAGGAAAAAGGATTCTGGGCGAGGTTGTTGGGATTTTAATAGGTTTTGTTCAGCCATATCGCCGAAAAAAGCACGGAGGTATTGACTATGAGACAAAAAAGAATCTTCACCGTCATTCTTTTGTTGACGGCTATACTAATCTCTTTTTCATCATGCACTCAACCGCGTGAAGTATACGAAGCGGAATACCCCGAATATCTTACACCCGAATATTGTTATGAAAACTATACAGAAGCCGATCCGAATTTAATATATTTGTTTGCTGCTCAAAACAGCATCGGCAAATATCGTGAAAACATCTCCTCCCACACATATTACGCTGTCAAAGATTTGCCTATCGAAAAATATATCTGCAGCAGCGAAGTTGCTTTTATGGTGCGCGGATACCAGTATCATGTGTTGAAGCATAAGAACAATACCGAGGAAGCAATCACGGATTACGAAGCTCAAAAGGTTGAATTGGTATGGATGGAATCCATGCCGTTTGAGGAGGAAAAATCCATCCCCTTTATCGGAAGCGATATAGTTTACGAAACGGTCGCTTCATTCGACGCAAAAGCATTTCAAGACTACTTAACCGAAACAATTTTCTCGATCAGAAACGGTGATGCGGGCGAGGATGTCTACAGTATGCCGATCATAGACATACAATACCGAGACGAGAATTATAAATTGGGGCTGTTAAATTTGAAAATCCGCATGCACTTTTCGGAATACGAGAACCTTGTGTGGGATGCGTCTTTGATTCATGATGAAAACGATTACTATGACGGGAAATACTATATGTGGATTTACCTTTTCACCGTAACAGACATAGCTTCGGAGGGATACTACGATCAATTTTTTATCCCCGTCCCCGAGGAGTTCGAACCAATCATAGACGAAGCAATTAATAATAAGGAACAATAAATGGAAAAAATCAGACTTCAGAAATATTTTACCGATTGCGGCGTGCTTTCGCGCCGTGCCGCAGAGCGCGAGATCGAGGCGGGTCACGTTAAGCTCAACGGACAGATCGCCAAGATTGGCGACAAGGTTACGCCGGGCGTTGACAAGGTCGTTTGGAACGGCAGGGGCATCATCTTCAAGGAGCGCGTTGCCAAGAGAGTCATCGCACTCAACAAGCCTCGCGGATACGTTTGTACCGCATCAGACGAAAAGGGACGCAAGATCGTCACCGAGCTTGTCGAGGATGCGGGCGGCAGACTTTACCCCATCGGAAGACTCGATATGCAGTCGGAGGGTCTGCTTCTTATGACCGACGACGGCGAATTTGCCAACCTTATGATGCATCCGCGCCACCATATTCCGAAGGAATACAGGGTAAGCGTCAAGGGCAAGGTCGACGAAAAAGCACTCGCTGTTCTCCGCTCCGCTCTCGTTATAGACGGTTACAAGATCACGCCTGCAGAGGTCGATGTCATCGACACGCAAAATGACGGCGCGCGCCTCAATTTCGTCATCTTCGAGGGAAGAAACCGTCAGATCAGAAAGATGTGTGAAGCTGCGGGACTTACTGTCACAAGACTCCGCCGTGTAAAGATCGGTCCGATATCTGTCAACGGAATCGCTCCCGGCACCTGGAGAAAGCTCCGCGATGACGAGGTTGCATGGCTTCGCAGAATGGCAAAGCTTAAACCGGAAAAAGTCTTACCTGATATTGACGAATAAAAAGAAGCTGCCAGTCAGCTTCTTTTTTACTATATATTCCGTCATAATTCGCGCCAAAGCACTATATTTTGCGTTTTGAGTGGAATTTTATGGTAAATATACACAAATCCGACGGCAAATTTTTGTACAATCTTTTATGCCTTAACCTATTGCAAAATTTGGGGATTTATGGTAAAATATTACTGTAAAAAATATCCATTTGGAGGAATATGAAAAAGCATGGAACAGAATATCAAAATACTTATAGCCGATGAAAACGAAAACGACAGACGCAGGCTTGCCGACGGTTTGCGCCGTTCGGGATTCCATCGCATCGAAGAGGCGCAGAACGGCGAGGACGTCATCACGCGCATCTCGGGCGGGACTTACGACATCGTTATTGCCGACGTATGGCTCTCGAAGCTTGACGGGATCGGTGTTCTCCGTCAGAGCCGCGCGATTGATTTCGGCGCAGCTTTGCCGCCGCTCTTTATCATCACGTCGTCGCTTTCGAATCAAAATATATTCGTCGAGGCAATGAACGCAGGCGCGGCTCTTTGTCTTCTTAAGCCGATAGATCCCGCAAGCCTTGCAGACCATCTGCTGAGTCTCAGCCGAGACCGTTCCCGCGAAGAGCGTACGCCCGACATTGAAACGCAAGTGACGAAGATAATCCATCAGATCGGCGTTCCCGCGCATATCAAGGGATATCAATATCTGCGCACCGCAATACTGCTGACTGTACGCGACAGCGACGTGATCAACTCGGTGACAAAGGTGCTCTACCCCACCGTGGCGAAAAAGTATCAGACAACGACCTCGCGTGTTGAGCGTGCGATCCGTCACGCGATCGAGGTTGCTTGGGATCGCGGTGACGTTGAGACGCTCAATTCATATTTCGGCTACACCATTCAGAACGATCGCGGCAAGCCAACCAACAGCGAGTTTATTGCGATGATAGCGGATAATCTGCGCCTCAAATATAAATTGTACAAGTAAGAATAGTTCTAAAAAAGATAAAAGCCTCAAAACGAGGCTTTTATCTTTTTTTCTTTCTCTTCTTCTCCACAAGTTCGTCGAGTTCCTCGACGGTTTCATCCGATATCTGAGTACTGCCGCCCGAATAGCGCGCGGCGGTGTAGGTTTCAAAAAGTGTATGCTCGAGGTCTTCCTCGGCAAGATCGCGCTCCATCTTCGCGGGAGTGTATTTCGGCGCGACGCGGTAACCTTCGCGTATCTTGCGGAACATAAACTCGGTGAAGATATATCGGACTCGGGTAGCGTTATCCGCGTCGTTCCAAGGGTGCGGATTCTTCATACGGTTCTTGCGTCTGCGCCTGCCTTCTCTTTCCTTGAAGACAAAATCGCGTTCGTCCTCACCGTGGACTCTCTTTCGTTCGATGCCGAGCTTTTTGAGCAGTTTTCCAAAAACTTTTCCGAAGAAAGACACGATGCGCCTTGATATTGCACCCGCGATCATCGAGATCCTCTCGCGCATTCTGCGGTCGAACATCTTGCGGAGTGACTTCCAACCGAGCCAGAGTCCTCCGCCGAACATTACGATCGCAACGCCTTGAACGAGATAATTTCCGACCGAGATAGGGAAAAGTATCGCCCCGTAAAAGACAGCGAAGGCATAAATGATCGTCAGAGCCGATCTGATGGGCGAAAAACCGCGCGATTCCTTGATCGATTCGATCAGTTGCTTGAACTTATTCATTTGCCGCCTCCTCGCTGAAAAAGAGCTCGGGAAGCGAGAACACACGCACGCCGTTGCCACGTCTTTCGAGCTCGAACGCACGCGAATCGGTCTCGGGTGTCTGACAGAGCACGAAGATCAGGACCTCCGAGCTTGTCTCTCCGCTGTCGATCAGCTCGTCGATGAGTGCCGCGAAGGATCCGCCGTCCGCGGCTCGCATCGAAGCCATCGTGCGGAAGATATCGAGCATATGCGTCTCACCGCCCTCGATCGGGAAGCGTTGCATCATCGAGCCGTCTTGACGCTTGCAGTTGGCGTAAAAGCCCACGCTGTAGCCGCCGTAGACAGCTTGTCTGATGATGTATGCAGAGTATGAAAGCGCGAGCTCGGTGAGTTTTTCGTATTCAACGCCGTCGATGCCGCAATCGCGCTCAAGATGGTAGTCCATAAATACACAAAGGCGGCGTGCGGCGCAGAAATCGCGGTCATTGACCATAAGCGGCGTTGCGCTTCTGCGCGAGCCGAGCCAGGTCTTTGCGCTTGCCTTGAAATTGATCTGCGAAACTGGATCGCCGAAGCGGTAATCGCGCACTCCCGATATCGAAAATGGATCGGCAAAAAGCTGACGGAGCGCCCTCTCCTCGCCCTGCATTGTGCTGACGGCGGGAAGCATCGGATCTATCTCAAAGGGCTTGGGATATACGTAGATCTCGGCGGGACAATCGAAGACCTCCTCGCCGATCTTTTTCCTTACGACCGCGCTCTGGAGCTGATAATGCCCTCTTTTGAGGCAGATCAGCTTATGACGGCGGCGGATACGCATATACGGCCAGAGATTGAAGCGGCTCAAAAAGAGCTGCATTCCGTCCTTTTTCGGCGCCTCAAAGCCTTGAAGTCGGAGCTCGTTATAGAGGTACGCCTCAATATCGACGGCAAGAAGCGGAAAGAAACCGTTATTGACGATCGTTTCGATCAGCTCGACCTCGTCGCCCGCGTACACGCCCTTTTCGGTGAACTCACGCGAATAGGTGATGTTCCTGAGGTTCTTTTCGCGGAAATGCGAATAGATCCGCCATAGTATCCAGAGCAAAAGCAGGACGATCAGCGTACATAGAACGTACGGGAACGCGGGTGAGATCAGAAACCGCGCGATACCCGCTATGACCGTCTGCAAAAGCTCGGTCAAAAAATCAATTACAGCCATCAGAGGTTAGCAAATACGGCTTCGGTGGGGACTCGGGTGGATTTGATGATATTTTCAACGATCTCGCCGACCGCATTCTTTCTGATCCTTGCCGCGGATTCGAGCATGATTCTGTGCTCGAGCACGGGATGAGCGGCTCGCTGAATATCGTCGGGGAGAACGTAGGAGCGTCCCGCTATTGCGGCATAGCCCTTTGCAGCCTTCATAAGCGCAAGCGCGCCTCGCGGGCTGACGCCGAGTACGACGTGGGGGTACGAACGAGTTGCCTCAACTATGTATGAGATGTATTCCATAAGCTCGGGGCAGATATAGACCTCGGGAAGTGCTCGGATAGCCTCGCGGAGTTCATCCTCGCTTACGACAGCCTCGAGGCTGTCAAGGGGGCTTTCCTTGTCAAAACGCGCGAGAATATCGACGTTTTCGGCGTGGGAGGGATACTCCATTCTTCCCTTCATAAGGAATCGGTCAAGCTGTGCCTCGGGAAGCGGGAAGGTGCCGAGAGTCTCGACGGGGTTCTGCGTTGCGATGACCATAAAGGGATCGGCAAGCTTATAAGTCTTGCCATCGATGGTCGCCTGACGCTCCTCCATACACTCAAGCAGACCCGACTGCGTCTTCGGAGTCGCACGGTTGATCTCGTCGGCGAGAAGTACGTTGGTGAAAACGGGTCCGGGAACGAATTCAAATTCCGAGGACTTCATATTGAAGAAGTTGATACCCGTGATGTCGGAGGGAAGCAGGTCGGGGGTAAACTGAATTCGCTTGAAATCGCATCCGATGGATGCCGCGAGAGATTTGATGAGCATCGTCTTGCCCGTGCCGGGGACGTCCTCGAGAAGAACGTGACCTCCCGCAAGGAGCGCGACGCAGATCATATCCACAGTATCGTTTTTGCCGACGATTACCTTACCTACGTTCTCCTTGATTCTATTGTAAACACTTGTGATCAATTCGATATTTGCCATTTTTTCCTCCGAAATATTTCCTTATACTTTATAGTGTCACAACACTTCAATAAGGTTGGATAAATTACAGTTATTTAATATAAAATCAGTTTATAGATTTTGCAAATTGCACTGCGCCCGAAAGGTATCTTGCGCTCGATTCGGCAAGTGAATCCGATCTTTGGTCTCCGATAATTGAATGAACCTTGACGAGCTTTTCGTGCGCGCGCTTTTCGTCGGCTTCAAAATTGCTTGCGAGCGCGACGACATTACCGTCATCGATCCATTCGAGAAGCTTCTTTCTCCGCATAAGATTCTGCACTCCCATAAGCGCATCGACGTCGATGATACCCTTATAACCGAGTCTGAAAAGATCCTCGGCATACTGCTGTGGGTAGCGGTCGATATGCGCGATGAGAACCTCGTAGTCCGCCATTCTGATGCCGTCGAGGGTGTCAAGGAGAGCGGTCTCCCACAATCCCGCGGGCATATCGGCGATTATGGTTCGCGTGCCCTTGACGGCAAGCTCGCCGATCGAGGATATGTATTTTAGTCTCTCGTCGACGTAGACCTCACAGCCGACGTAAAGCACGGGCATACGCCGCGGCAGATGCGCCGAGAGATTGTTCATTACTCGGCGGCGCAGGTCGATGAATTCCTCGACGCTCATTTTTGCGGGATAGTATCTCGGTGTCATCAGGACAGCTCCGAGCCCCGCAGAGTATAAGGTTCTTATACGTTCCGCGCAAAGTTCAATATCGCGCGAGCCGCCAACAAATCCCGGAAGGATATTTCCGCCGAGGTCGATAAGCATCTCTCGTTCTCTCTTTCATAAGCATAATAATATAATTATGTACTATTTTTTTATTTTTGTCAAGTCTTTTTGCGAAAAATACTTGTATGGCACCAAAAAGAGTGGTATAATTATTATATAAAATGCAAAGGACATCAAAAATGAAACATATACTTCTTATCACCACGGGTGGAACGATCGCATCTGCGGCGGGTGCTGACGGACTTGTCCCCACCGTTTCGGGCGAGCGTCTGCTTGAGCACATCCCCGAGGTCGGCACGGTCTGCGACATCAGCGTGACCGCGCTCTTCAATCTCGACAGCACAAATATGCGCCCCGAGTATTGGCTGAAGCTCGCTATGAAGATCCGCGAGGAATACCACAATTACGACGGATTCGTTGTCACGCACGGCACGGATACAATGGCGTATGCGGCGGGAATGCTCCATTTCCTCATTCAGAACAGCCAGAAGCCGATCGTTCTGACGGGTGCGCAGACACCTATCGAAAACCGCGACACCGATGCACGCGAGAATCTGCGCGATGCGTTTATTTACGCATCCGACAAGGACGCCTGCGGTATTCACGTCGTCTTCGGCGGCAAAGTCATCTCTGCGGCAAGAGCAAGAAAGAACAGAACAAGAAGTGCGAACGCCTTTTCAAGCGTTGACTACCCCGAGATCGGATTCGTCCGCGCGGGCGAGATTCGCTACTATATCAAGGAGCGTTATTCCGAGCCCGTTAAGTTCTATAACAAGATCGACACAAACGTGATGCTCATCAAGCTCACGCCGGGTATGAGCTCTGATATCTTCGATTACGTTGCCGAGCGCGCGCACGCGGTAATTATCGAAAGCTTTGGCGTAGGCGGTCTTCCCTACTACGAAAACGATGAGTTCGCCGATAAGATCGAGCTGCTTATTGAGAAGGGCGTGCGGATCGTCATTACGACGCAGGTGCCGCACGAGGGCAGCGATATGTCTATCTATCAGGTCGGACTCCGAATCAAGCAGAAATACGAGCTCCCCGAGGCGTACAGTATGACCACGGAGGCGGTACTCGCAAAGGTCATGTGGGCACTTCCTCAGGCAAAAACGGCTGAAGAGTTTGCGAAAATCATTAATACGCCGGTAGGGTGCGACATTATATAAATGCAAAATGCTAAATGCAAAATTGAACAGATATAAAGGACTGAGCCCATCAAGGGTTCAGTCCTGTTTATTATGAATTATTAGAAATTAATTCTGCATTTAACATTTAGCATTTTGCATTTCCGCCATTTTCATCCTGCTTTTTCTTCTTTTTCTTTCTGACGCTCAAAACGATAAGAACTATTGCCGCGGGGATGCCCGGGAAAACAAGGAGAGTCGGGAAGGCATATACGAAGAAGACTGCGAAATTCATACAGCCCTCGCCGAATGCCGTCCAGCTTTCGACAAATGCCTTGCTGAGTCGGTCAAGGAAGCTCGGCTCCTCTTCCTCAACGGGTGTATATTCGACAACATCTCTAACAGTAAGATTGACGGTCGAGTAGGTAACCTTATTGTCATAGGATTTGAGTACTGCTTGATACTCGGCGATCTGCTGCTCAATATCTGATATTTGATTGCGCAGAGAGAGCCAGAAATCATAATCCTTTGTGGTATTGAGCGACTCCATCATAGCAAGCAGACTTTCGCGCTCGGTTTCAAGCGTCTTCATCCTTGCCTCAATACTGTAATATGTCTCGCTTACATCATCCTGTGAGGATTCGCTCGAAGTGACGTTGAGAAGATCGCCCATCTGCGAAATGAAGCCGTCAAGCTTCTCTGCGGGGATCTTGATAACGAGATAAGCCTCTCGGCTGTACTTTGAACTGCTGTTGTAGCTGACTCCCGTGACCTTTGACTCGCTGATATAGCCACCGTATTCAGAAATCGAAGCATAGATGGTCTCGAGGGTGGAATCGTATTCCATTGTCTCACCGTATATCGTATAGGTGCGGATGATCTTGCGAGCGGTTGACTCGGCTTCGCCATCGACTTTAACACCGTCTGGCGCATATGATACTCCGCCCGACGCCTCGCCCTTTTCGGGGGCGGCATCCATATCACTCGCGTAATTTTCCGATCCCGCCGAGCAGGAAGCAAAGAGGGGAATGATGAGCAGAGCAATCAGAATAACGGCGAACAAAGAAACGTAACGTATTGTCTTTTTCATAATAATTCTCCTTTTTTGTTGATGCACGGCAGAGCCGTTTTTTCTTGGTTCGAGGAATTTCAGAGTATCCCCTTGCTTATTATACCATGTGTTTTAATAATTGTCAATAAAAAAATGTGCGGCTCACAAAAGCGATGAACCGCACACGTAAATTGATTTAGTTAAGTTTAGCCAGCGCAGCCTCGATTGCCGCGAGGGTCTCCTTATACTTCTCGAGCTTTGCCTTTTCGGCGTCGACTACCTGCGCGGGAGCCTTTGCTACAAAGCCTGGGTTCGAGAGTTTGCCTTCGAGACGTTTGATCTCTCCCTGAGTTTTCTCGAGTTCCTTCGAAAGTCTTGCTCTTTCCTTCTCGGTGTCGATAAGCTCGGAGAGGGGCAGGTAGACTGTTGCCGCGTCGGTAACGATCTGTGCGGCATTGTCAGCCGAGATCGCGCCCGCGAAGTCTGCCGAAACCTCAACCTCGGATGCCGAAGCGAGTCTCATAAAGAAGGGGAAGGTTGCGGGAGTAAAGGAATCCTCGTACTTGGTCTCAAGGTAGACCTTGGTCTTTCTTGAGGGAGGAACGTTCATCTCGGTACGTCTTGCACGGATAGCCTTGATGACCGCGATCAGCTTATCGGTATGAGCGGCGTCGGTCTCAAAGTCGAGCGCGGCGTCGTACTTGGGATAAGCCGAGATCATGATGCTTTCTGCGTCGCCTTCGTGAGGAAGCGCCTGATAGATCTCCTCGGTGATGAAGGGCATAAAGGGATGGAGGAGCTTGAGCGTGCCTGTGAGAACGTATGCGAGTACGTTCTGCGCCGTGAGTCCGCTTTCACTTTCCTATCAGCAAGGCGAGCCTTCGAGAGCTCGATGTACCAGTCGCAGAAGATATCCCAGACGAAGTCGTAGAGGTTCGAGAGGGCTATACCGATCTCGTACTTATCGAGCGAGGATTCAACAGCCGCGCAAAGCTTATTGAAGCGGCAGAGGATCCACTTATCCTCGGGAGCAAGCTTTGATGCTTCGGGAAGCTCGACCTTATCGATCGTGAGATTCATTCTTACGAAGCGCGATGCGTTCCAGAGCTTGTTTGCAAAGTTACGCGCAGCCTCGATCTTCTCGTCCGAGAAACGCATATCGTTTCCGGGGCTGTTACCCGTTGCAAGCGCGAAGCGGAGTGCGTCTGCGCCGTAGGTGGAGATGATCTCGAGCGGGTCGATACCGTTGCCGAGCGACTTCGACATCTTTCTGCCCTGCGCGTCGCGGACGAGTCCGTGGATGAGGACGGTGTCGAAGGGGATCGAATCGGTATATTCGAGTGCCGAGAAGATCATTCTCGATACCCAGAAGGTGATGATATCGTAGCCGGTTACGAGTGTGTTTGTGGGATAGAAGTACTTCAGATCCTCGGTGATGTCGGGCCAGCCCATTGTTGAGAAGGGCCAGAGAGCCGAGGAGAACCAGGTGTCGAGCGTGTCGGGATCCTGAGTCATATGACCGCCGCACTTCGGGCAGGTGTCAACGTGATCCGCAGAAACGACGGTCTCGCCGCACTTGTCGCAGTAATATGCGGGGATTCTGTGACCCCACCAGAGCTGACGCGAGATGCACCAGTCCTGCGTATTCTCCATCCAATGGAAATAGTTCTTATCAAATCTTTCGGGAACGAACTTGATGCGTCCGTCGCGTACAGCCTCGATAGCGGGCTTTGCGAGGGGTTCCATCTTTACGAACCATTGAAGGCTGATCATAGGCTCGATAGTGGTGCCGCAACGGTAGCAGGTGCCTACCTCGTGCTTGATATTGTCGATCTGGCAGAGGTATCCGCCCTCCTCAAGGTCCTTGAGGATAGCCTTACGAGCCTCGTAGCGGTCCATACCCGCGTACTTCGGATAGTTCTCGGTGATCTTAGCGTCCTCGGTAAGTACGACCTCCATCGGGAGCTTCTGACGGCGTCCGACCTCGAAGTCGTTGGGGTCGTGCGCGGGAGTGATCTTAACGCATCCTGTACCCTTATCGAGCTGTGCGTGCTCGTCGGCAACGATCGGGATGCGGCGTCCAACGAGAGGAAGAACGCAGTACTTACCGATGAGATCCTTGTATCTTTCGTCCTCGGGGTTGACTGCAACTGCGGTATCACCAAGCAGAGTCTCGGGACGTGTGGTAGCAACTTCAACGTATCCACCGCCGCCTACGAGGGGATACTTGATATGCCAGAAATGGCCGTCCTGCTCAACATAATCAACCTCTGCGTTCGAGATAGAGGTCTTGCAATGAGGACACCAGTTGATAATTCTCTCGCCGCGATAGATGAGACCCTTCTTGTAAAGTCTCTCGAAAACGTCGCGGACCGCGCGGCTGCAGCCCTCGTCGAGGGTGAAGCGTTCACGTGTCCAGTCGCAGGAAGAGCCCATCTTCTTGAGCTGAGAAATGATGCGTCCGCCGTACTGCTCCTTCCAAGCCCAGGCGCGCTCGAGGAAGCCTTCGCGTCCGAGGTCTTCCTTGGTGAGACCTTCCTTGCGCATAGCTTCAACGATCTTCGCCTCGGTTGCGATCGAAGCGTGGTCGGTGCCGGGGAGCCAGAGGGTGCTGTAGCCCGACATTCTCTTGTAACGGATAAGGATATCCTGGAGAGTGTTGTCAAGAGCGTGTCCCATATGGAGCTGACCTGTGATATTGGGAGGGGGAATAACTATGGAGTAATGTTCTTTGCTGTGGTCTACCTTGGGAGTGAAATATCCCTTCTCGGTCCACATAGCGTAGAGTCTGTCTTCAAACTCTGAGGGATTATAGGTCTTCGGAAGACCCATGTTCATCTCGGAATTCATTTTTATCGTCCTTTCAAAAATATATTTCAAAATAAAAAACGCCTGCATCCTAAAACAGGACGCAAAGCGCGCGGTACCACCTGTATTCGTGCCGTAAGGCACGCTCTCTTATATCCTTTTTCGGGGATAAGACGTTCGGAACTACTGCTCTTTCACTCCGACCGCTCTGCGGCGACTTCGAGGGCTTGTCTTTACGTGCTCACACCGACCGCACGCTCTCTGAAAAGATCATACCTTCTACTACTCCGCTTCACAGCGTTATTTATAATTAAATAAAGTATATCATTAATCAGCCGATTTGTCAAGAGTTTTTTGCGATTTTACATCAATTTTATCAATCATTCATCATAGGTATTGAATTTTTAACGAAAATATGATATAATTATAACATTGTGCCGCACACAAAAAATCTCAAGCGGCAAAAGAAAGGAAAATTTAAATATCTCATGGAAGGCGACCGATTATTTTGGCTTATTATGCTCCAGCTTGTGCTCATCGCGATAAACGCATTCTTTGCGTCCGCGGAAATGGCACTCGTTTCGCTGAACGTAAATCTTCTCCGCAAAGAGGCGGATGAAGGCGACAAAAAAGCCAAAAAGCTCTTAGAACTTTCTGAAGAACCCACTGCGTTTCTCTCCGCGATCCAGGTTGCGATCACACTTGCGGGCTTTCTCGGCTCGGCATTTGCCGCCGACAACTTCGCGGGTCCTCTGACCGATCTGATCTACTCGAAGCTTGGATTCACCGCGCTCGGCGAGGAAACGCTGAACTCGATCATGGTCATCCTGATCACTCTCGTGCTCTCCTATTTCACTCTCGTGCTCGGCGAACTCGTACCCAAGCGTCTGGCACAGCACTCTCCCGAGAAGGTGGCGCGGCTCGTTTGCCCCGTTGTTTCCGCGATCAAAACGTTTCTCAAGCCCATAATCTGGGTGCTGACCAAATCGACCAATCTCTGTCTGCGCATCTGCCGCATCAATCCTAACGAGGAGGATGAGCAGGTCACCGAGGACGAGATCAGACTTATGGTCGACATCGGCGAGGAAAGCGGAACGATCGACGCAACCGCGAGCGAGATGATCGACAACATCTTCGAGTTTGACAACAACATCGCGCGCACGGTAATGACCCGCGCGATCGACGTCATCACGATCCCCGCAAATGCAACCGACGAGGAGATCTTCGAGATCCTCAAGGAGAGCGCATACTCGCGCTATCCCGTATGCGGCGAGGATATAAACGACGTTATCGGTGTTCTTTACGCAAAGGATTACTATCTTGACCGTCTATCCCCGAATGAAAATAAACCCCTTGCGGATATTATCCGCCCCGCGCATTTCGTCCCCGAGACGGTAAAATGCGACGTACTTTTCCGCGAAATGCAGAAGATCAACCGCCATATTGCCATTGTGGTTGACGAATTCGGCGCAGTCAGCGGAATCGTCACCCTTGAGGACCTTGTCGAGGAGATCATGGGCAATATCTATGACGAATACGACGAGGAAGAAAAGGAAGAGGAAGAAAAGGACATTACCGAGATCGAGGAAAACGTATGGCGCGTTGCGGGCTTCGCAGAGCTTGAAAAGCTTTCCGAGGTCATCGGATTCGAGCTGCCCGAGGATGCGGACTTCTCTACCCTCGGCGGAATGATCATGAACGAGCTCTCCGAGATCCCCGAGGACGGTGAGACCGAGATCGAGGTCGAGACCTGCGGCTTACATATCAAAGTCGAGAAGGTCGAGGACCGACGGATCGAGTTCGCGATCGTGACAAAGCTTCCCGTATATGATGAGGAGGATAAAAATAATGAATAACAAGAATCGGATGCCGACGGCATCCGATTTTTAATTTAATTATCATCCCAAATATTGCTCTGCGAGCCGTCGTAGCGTTTTGCTTCTCCCGGTTCGCTCAGATAGGGGGAGTACATCATTATTGCGGAATTCTGTACGAGGAGTTCTTCGTCGATCAGCTCGCCGTCAAGGGTGAATTTCTGCTTATAGAGCTCGTTATGGCGTGTGTAGCCTCCCCAGACCTCGAGGCGCATTTCGTGGTTGCGCTCGACTACCTCGTATCTGCAATTCGGCTTGTGCATTACGCGCCACTCGCCGTAAAGGTCGTCCTTCTCCACGGTAAGGCAGAGCTGGAAGGTCTCGCTTGTGTCGTTGCGGATCATCAGATCGACGTGGGGATAGAAGCAGGTCGCGCCGCTTGCAAAGGGCTGGGTGCGGTTTGCATCGGGGAAAACGTCGTAGCCATGGCGGTGGCGTTCGATGACCTTGAGCGGCGTATGCGCGGTCATCCAGAAGATCATATTCGCAAGCTGACAAAGTCCGCCTCCGACACCGGGGACGATCTTGCCGTTGCGCAGTATCATTCCGTCAAGGAATCCGCGGCGGTACGTGGGCTTGCCGATCAGTCTCCAATAGCTGAAGACCTCGCCCGGGCGAAGGAGGAGTCCGTCCATTCTCGCAACGGCGAGTCTCAGATTTGTGACCTTGTTCTCCTGCATCCACATCTCAAGATCCTTGAGCTTGCGGCGCATTGGGGTACGGTGCGAAAAATAGAGTTCGGGATATCTTTCCTCTTGCCGCTTCTTCGCAAACTTATGCTCCATAGTCAGCCATTTGAGTCGGCGGCGCATACCGTAATAGGCGCATCCGAGCTTGAAGCGCAGGGGCGAGCGGTCGATAGGCTTTTCGGATCTTGTTCTTTTCATTGTCATGGATTCCTTTCCTTAAAGATTCTGATTTAATTATATCATATCTTGTGCGGATTGGATGAATTGTTTATAAACATTTTACTTAATTTGCGCAAACAATCGCATTGACTTGACGAAAATTATATGGTATAATCTAACCGAAAGGAGAAAGCTATGGCAAACGTATTTGATTATCTTCGCTGGCGCGGAGACCTGAGCTTCGGGCAATCGCCGATCTGCGAGATCGACGCGCTTATTTTCAGCGAATTATCCTATATATTTTTTGACGGCATAATCCCCGGGGATATCGACGAGGGCAGAGTCACGCTCTCGGAGGCGGCGGAGACTTTTTTCGAGAGAAACGCCGACCGCGAGGTCATCAAGCTCGGCGAGATCGTTCCCGACGAGATAATCGATCTTTTCCGAATGACAGCAACCTCAAAGCGATTTGCAGAGGTCGAGCTCGGGCATTTTATCGACATCGTCGACAACGAGACGGTCGAGCAGTTCTCCGCTCTTTCCTTCTTCATTTCGGACGACCTCGCTTTCATCGCCTACCGCGGGACCGACGATTCGATCACGGGTTGGCGCGAGGATTTCAGAATGGCGTTTCTGACTCCCGTACCAGCGCAGAAACGCGCGGAGGAGTATCTTCTTGAAACGGCTTCCGATTTCGGCGGAAGGATCATTCTCGGCGGTCACAGCAAGGGTGGAAATCTTGCGCTCTGGGCGGGTCTCAACGCGCCCGACGAAATATGCGACCGTATCGAAAAGATCTACAATTTCGACGGTCCCGGATTCCTCGATGACGTCTGGGAGAGTGCGGGATACGAGCGGATCGCGGACAGGATCTCCACCGTCATTCCGACGGGATCGGTCGTCGGCCTGCTTCTGAAATATGATAAGAATTACCGTGTTACGCGCTCGTCCGCGAAAAAGTATCTTTATCAGCACGATGCGCTGACCTGGAACGTGCTCGGATGTGAGTTTGAATGCGACGAGGACGTTGCACCCGACGTCAAGAAGACGCACGAGCGCGTCGGACGTTGGATCTACTCTATGGAGCCCGAAAAGCGTGAGGCATTCGTTGAAGGATTCTTCGACATTCTTTCCTCGACCAACGCGAAGACATTGACTGCGCTGGCAGAGAGCCGAAGCGATCTTGTCCGTGCCTTTTCAAACATCGATCCCGAGACAAAGCAGGCGCTTATGACGGGCATCAGATTCTTCGTCGGTGAGGGCTATTCCGCGTTTTTCGATCAGTTCAAATCCTTCTTCAAGAAGAAGGATGATGAAGACGAGGCGATCGAAGAACCTACCGCAGAGCACGAGGAAGTTATCCACGAGCCTGTAAAGACCGTGAAAAAGAAGGTCAAGGTCCGCAAAAAGCCAAAAACCAAAGCGCAGAAGATCGCTTGCGCGGTCAGACGCAGATCGGGGCTTTGCAAAAAGAAAAAATGAAATCAGCCGACCGAGGTCGGCTGATTCTGATTTAAATAATATCTATCTGACACATTTTCATAGTCGTAAGCGCGGCGGAATGGGTATCGGGAGTTACGCCCGCGCAGGCGTCCGCGACGACCTTGACATTGATCTCGGGGAGAGCCGCCTTGATAAGCATCGCATTTGAAACAACGCAGATATCCGTGCAGAGACCGACGAGTGTGACCTCGATCTCCTCGTTTTCCGCAATTTTTACGATATGATCGCAAAGCTCGGTCGAGCCGAAGGTGGGTTTATCTATGACCTTACAGCCTTCAAGTGCGGACGCGATCTCGGGATGGATCTGCCAGCCGTCGCTGCCCTTGATACAATGCGGTACGGGAAGATATCTGCCCTCTCTCGACTCCATATAGCTTTCGGGATGGGTATCGCGGGTTGCGATTATATCGTTTTTGTCGAATTTTGCGATTTCGCGGAGGACGTTCGGGATGATAGCGACAGCCTCTGCTGTTCCGAGCGCGCCGTCAACGAAATCGGTCTGCATATCAATAACAAGTAAAAGCTTTCTCATTTTGCACCTCAGATATATTTTTTGATATCCTCGACGGTCTCGGCGATGTACTTAGCACCTGCATTCTCAAGCTCCTCTCTGCTGCCGTAGCCGTAAAGAACTCCTATGCAGTCAAAGCCTTGCTCGCGAGCACCATTCACATCCTGGTCGCGGTCGCCGACCATTATGCATTCGCTTACATCGGTAACACCCAAACTCTCAAGGGCATATGCTATGACCTGTCCTTTCTTGGCGCGGGAATAATCCATAGTCGCGCCTGCGGCGAGATCGAAATATTTGCTGAGATCAAAATGATCAAGGATCTGTTTTGCAAAGTGCTCGGGCTTTGAAGTGGCAAGGATAACCTTTTTGCCGCGTGCACAAACCTCCTCAAGCATTTCGGGCACGCCGGGATATACGACATTTTCAAAAATTCCGCGGTCGCGGTAATAAACACGGTATTCATCAACCGCTTCGAGAGCCTGCTCCTCGGTAAAACCGAAATAGGTCATAAACGACCACTTGAGAGGAGGTCCGACGAAGCAATTGAGTGTGCTCTTATCCTCAATCTCAATGTTCCATCTTTTCAGAGCATACGCGACAGAATTGGTGATACCCGGAGCGGAATCGGTCAGCGTACCGTCAAGATCGAATAAAACATATTTGTATTCCTTTTTCATCAGTATTCTCCGAACGATTTTTATTTATTATACCATAGAACGAGCGAAAAATCAACATTCGCACTTGACTTTTTGACGGAAATGTGGTAAACTATTAGAGCATTCGCGGGTGTGTGGAACTATTCCACCAACACCCGCTCATAACCCCGCGGGTGTGGCGGAATTGGCAGACGCGCAAGATTTAGGATCTTGTGTTAATTCGTGCAGGTTCAAGTCCTGTCACCCGCACCAGAAAAACCGACGAGTTTCGACTTGTCGGTTTTTCAACTAAATCCACCCTTGCGGGTGGGTGAAATCGTCTTCGACGATGAAATCCAACTTCGTTGGATGAAATCCGCCTCGACGGCGGATGGGCGGATTTAATTTCATCTGAGGCAAAGCCGAAGATTTCATCAGCGTTAGCTGATTTCATTCTTGCGTCAGCAAGGATTTCATTTTCTGCAAGAGTTCGAATTCATACGCAAAAACAGCAAAAATAGCTTTTTTGTAGCCCATAAACAAGGGCAATCCGAAATTATTCGGGTTGCCCTTGTTTTATATGTGCAAATTTTGTTTTTGTCATTTTTCTGCCAATTTTGTCCCATCCTGCGGTCGATTCTGTATTTTTTCTTTTTCTACCACTTGAAAATTCTTCTGCAATGTAGTATAATATTAGAGTATTATTTTTTTGAACAGGAGTACTTGAATGTCATCCGAAAGATACATGAATGATTACAAGCGTTGGCTTGATTTCGAGGGTCTTGACGAGTCCTTGAAGTCCGAGCTGATCTCAATAAAGGACGACGAAAAGGCGATTGCAGAGCGTTTTGCCGCCGAGCTTGAATTCGGCACGGGCGGTATGCGCGGCATCCTCGGCGCGGGCATCGGAAGAATGAATATCTACACCGTTATGCGCGTCAGCCTTGCCTTTGCAGAATATATCAAATCTCTCGGCGGTGATTCCGCTGAAAAGGGCGTTGTCATCTCGCACGATAACCGCCGCTGCTCGCGCGAGTTTGCGCTTGCTACCGCGGGTGTTTTTGCCGCAGCGGGAGTAAAGGCTTATATCTTCGATTCGCTTCGCCCCACACCTATGCTCTCCTTCTCGGTACGCAAGCTGCGTGCGGCAGGCGGAGTTATGATCACAGCATCGCACAATCCGCCCGAGTACAACGGCTACAAGATCTACGACTCCGAGGGCTGTCAGCTTTCTCTTGAGGAAAGCGAAAAGGTCATTGCAAGAGTTGCCGACGTCAAGGATGAGCTTCGCGTTCCCTGCCTCAGCCTTGAAAATGCCGCTGACAGGATCGTTATGCTCGACTCCTCGATCGACGACGAATACGCTATGCGTGTCGAGAACATTTCTATATCACGCGACAGAGAAAGCGCGTCGAAGCTGAAAGTTGTATATTCCCCTCAGCACGGTACGGGCAACGTACCCGTCCGCCGCGTTCTCTGCGACTGCGGCTACAACGTAATTCCCGTGCTTTCGCAGTGCGATCCCGATCCCGATTTTTCGGGCACCGAATCTCCGAATCCCGAGTCTCCCAAGGCTTATACCGAAGCTCTGAAGATCGCAAAGGAGACCTCTGCCGACATCGTCATCACCACAGACCCCGACTGCGACCGACTCGGTGTTGCGGCACTCAACAAGGCGGGCGAGATGGTGCTTATGACGGGCAATCAGTCCGCGGCTGTTCTGCTTGAATATATCCTTTCACGTCGTACCGCGCTGAATTCTCTTCCCGCTGATCCCTATATGCTGACCACGATCGTCACCTCCGATCTCGGCGACCGCATCTGTGAGAAATACGGCGTCAAGGTCGAAAAGACTCTGACGGGCTTTAAATTCATCGGCGCGAAGATCGCCGCTCACCGCAAGGCGGGTGATTACGGCTTCATCTTCGGCTACGAGGAAAGCTACGGCTGTCTCGTTTCCGATTTTGTCCGCGACAAGGACGGCGTTCAGGCTTCACTGATGCTCTGCGAGGCTGCGGCTTACTACAAGAATTTCGGTCTCACCCTCATCGACGTTCTCGAGGCGATCCACAAGAAATACGGTTATTTCCTCGACGCTCAGTCAAATTTCTACTTCCACGGACTCGACGGAAAAGCCAAGATCGCGGCGCTGACCGCCGGTCTTCGCAAAGATTCTCCCACAGAGGTCGGCGGCGTAAAGGTAGTCCGTGTTGAGGATTATCTCAGCGAGGAGACTCAGGCGGCGGGCTTCCCCTCCTCCGACGTTCTCCGCTTCATCTTTGAGGACGGCTGTTGGGTTGCGGTACGTCCGAGCGGTACTGAGCCGAAATGCAAATTCTACTACTGCGTTTGCGCTCCCGATTCCGATTCCGCCGCAGAAAAATATGCAGCACTCAAGGCGGCTTTTGAGCCTACCGTCTGATAATAACTGAATATTATGCCCCGTTTTCAATGAAATTGATTATTTTGGTAAATTATTTACAATTTAGCATTGACAACGGGGCATAAAAAATGTTATTATAGTATTATCAATAATTATTTATGAAAGGAATCATAACAATGAAGACAGTCCGCATAGTAGCACTTCTTATGGCTACTCTTATGCTGATGCTTTGCTTCGCATCCTGCGCGGAAACTCCCACAGAGACTCCCGACGGCAGCGAAAACGCATCGACAACAGTCGCACCCAATGATCCCGCAGCTACTACCGGTCCCACCGAGACCACATACCCCGTTGACGAAAACGGATACGAGCTTGACCGTCTCCCCGAGCTTAACTACAATAACGAGGAATTCGTTATCTTTACTTGGTCCAACCAGGTAATGTGGGAATGGAACGAGGACGGCGAGACCTCCGGCGATAAGATCCACGACGCTATCTACAATCGTCAGGTTCGTGCAGAAGAGCGTCTCGGAATCGAGATCGTTCTTTCCAAGCAGTCCGGCGACTGGGGCAACCGCAACTCCTTTATCACCACCGTTGAGGCTAACGTTGAAGCAGGCGCGAAGGATGCCTTCGACCTTGTAGGTCAGTACACTCCCGCGGCTCCCATCGGCGCAATGAAGAACCTCTATATGAATCTTTCCGACATCGAGTACCTCGACTGGGAAAGACCCTGGTGGCCTCAGGATATTCAGGAATCCTGCCACATCAACAACAACGTATACTTCATCACCGGCGATATCACAGGTACCCTTGTACGTAACATCCACTGCATCATCGGTAACCTCGACCTCGCAGAAAACTACAGCCTTCCCAACCTCTATGAGCTTGTTGATAACAAGGAATGGACTATGGCTAAGTTCTCCGAGATCTCCCTCGGCACCATTCAGGGCATCAACCCCGACGGCTCCGCTTGCTACAGCGTAACCTTCCCCAACAACGTTGAATACGACAGCCTTTTCTACGGTGCAGGCTTCCGCTTTGTTGACCACGATGCAGACGGCAAGCTCGTTATGTCCGAGGAACTCAGCAGCGACCGTCTCGAGTCCTGGTTCCAGACCTGCCAGAGCTATCTCTTCGACAACGCTGACGTTGAGATCCTTGCAATCAACGGTGCGAACGGCTTTACCTCCGGCAACGTTCTCTTCCATTGCGGCGGTATCTCCGACGTACAGAACAGCCTCCAGGACGTAAACTTCGACTTTGCAGTTCTCCCCTTCCCGCTTTATGACGACAACCAGGAAGAGTACTACACCATCACCAGCTACTGGGTAAGTATGTACTCCATCCCCACCAACGCTGCTGATCCCTCTATGTCCGCAGCTGTTCTCGAGTGCCTCTCCTCCTACGGTTACCGCTATCTGACTCCCGTTATCTATCAGGAGTCCTTCCAGTACCGTTATCTCGACACTCTCGAGAACGCTAATATGTTCGACCTTCTCCACGATACTCTCGTATTCGATCCCGGCCGTCTCTTCGCTGACCAGCTCAACTGCTTCGCGGCATTCCGTGAGGCTGCTAAGGAGTCCTACAACTCCTGGTCCACCTACTATGCAGGAAACAGCAAGCTCTGGGCAAGATCTCTCGAGAAGATCATCGGTACTCTCGGATAATTTACATAATATCATCCCGCTGTCATACGGCAGCGGGATTTTTCTGTTTTTTTAACAAAAAAGCATTGACAATCTTAAATAAAAATGGTATCATATTTCTATAAACATAAAGAAAGGAATAAACAATATGAAAAAGATTCGTTTTGTTTCCCTGATGCTTGCGATCCTTATGCTTTCCGGATTCTTCGTATCCTGCGCTGAAACGCAGACCGAGACTCCCGACGGCAGTGAGAACGCATCGACAACCGTATCAAACGACCCCGCTGCCACCACTCTTCCTGAGGAGACCACATATCCCGTTGACGAAAACGGATATGAGCTCGACCGTCTCCCCGAGCTCAACTACAACGACGAGGAGTTCGTTCTCTTCACTTGGTCTAACCAGGTCAAGTGGGAATGGAACGAGGACGGAGAGACCAACGGCGAAAAGATCCACGATGCGATCTACGACCGTCAGGTTCGTGCCGAAGAGCGTCTCGGCATCAAGCTTGTCATCTCCAAGCAGACGGGTGACTGGAGCAACCGTAACTCCTTCATCACCACCGTTGAGTCCAACGTTGCCGCAGGCGAGAAGGATGCCTTTGACCTTGTAGGTCAGTACACTCCCGCCGCTCCCATCGGAGCTATGAAGAACCTCTACCTCGACCTCTCCGAGATGCCTCATCTCGATTGGGAAAGACCCTGGTGGCCCTCCGACATTCAGGAGTCCTGCCACATCAACAACAACGTATACTTCATCACGGGTGATATCACAGGTACTCTCGTACGTAACATCCACTGCATCATCGGTAACCTCGACCTTGCTGAGAATCACGGTCTTCCCAACGTATACGATCTCGTTGACAACGATGAATGGACCTTCGCAAAGTTCGCTGAGATCTCTCTCGGCACCATTCAGGGCATCAACCCCGACGGTTCCGCTTGCTACAGCGTAACCATTACCGATAACGTTCATTTCGACAGCCTCTTCTACGGCGCAGGCTTCAGCTACGTTGATCACGATTCGGACGGCAATCTCATTATGTCCGAGGAGCTCAAGGGCGACCGCCTCGAGACCTGGTATCAGACCTGCCGCAGCTTCCTCTTCGACAACGAAGACGTTGCACTTCTCGGTGCTAACGGCGCAAACGGATTTGCTACCGGAAACGTTCTCTTCCACGGCGGAACGATCGCTGACGTTCAGAACTATCTCCAGGACGTAAACTTCGACTTTGCAGTTCTCCCCTACCCCAAGTATGACGACAACCAGGAAGAGTACCGCACTATCACCAGCTATTGGGTAAGTATGTACTCCATTCCCACCAATGCTCCCGATCCCGAAATGTCCGCGGCTGTTCTCGAGTGCCTCTCCTCCTACGGCTACCGTTATCTGACTCCCGTTCTCTATCAGGAGTCCTTCCAGTACCGTTACCTTGACACTCCCGAAAATGCAAGAATGTTCGACCTCCTTCACAACACTCTCGTGTTTGACCCCGGCCGTCTCTTCGCAGATCAGCTCAACTGCTTCGGTGCATTCCGTGAGGGTGCAAAGGAATCCTACGATTCCTGGTCCTCCTATTATGCTACCAAGTCTAAGCTCTGGGATACCTCACTTACCAAGATCATCAACACACTTGGTTAATAACTTAAAAGCACCTGCATATGCAGGTGCTTTTATTTCATTATGCAATAAAAAACTCATTAATTAATCTCAAAACTGAACAAAATGCCGTTTTTTAAAAAAAGTATTGAAATCAATCCGGATTTGTAGTATAATTATATGCGGTAAAAAATTTAATTACATAAAGGAAGAAACAAAATGAGAAACAAGTCCGAACATCCCATTATCACAGTTGTCGGTTGCGGTATGATGGGCTCCGCCATCACCTGGCCCGCAGCTCTCAACGGCTGTAAGATCCGCTTCGTAGGCTCTCCCCTCGACGGCGAGATCATCGCACACGCACGCGCTACAGGCGAGCACCTGACCCTTAAGCGTCCCATTCCCGCAGGTACCGAGTACTACACCGTTGACCAGCTCGAAGAAGCTCTCGAGGGAGCAGATCTCTCCATCTGCGGCGTATCGAGCTTCGGTCTTGATTGGTATCTTGATTACGTAATTCCGCGTCTTCCCGACGGAGTTCCGGTTCTCTCTATCTCCAAGGGTATGATCCACCTCGGCGAGGGCAAGATGATCTCCTACCCCGAAAGAATGGAAGAGGTTGCTGCTGCTTGCGGCAAGAAGAACATCGATTTCTGCGCAGTCGGCGGTCCCTGCACCAGCTATGAGCTTGCAGACCTCGACCCCTCTTGCGTAACCTTCTGCGGACGCAAAATTGAGCTTCTCCGCGAGATCCGCGATCTCTTCGAGGCTCCCTACTACCACGTAAGCCTTTCGACAGACGTTCGCGGCGTTGAGTGCGCAGTTGCTCTCAAGAACGCATACGCTCTCGGCGTATCTCTCGCGATCGGTATGTCCTACAAGCGCGAGGGCCGTGAGTTCGAGCATTACAACTCCCAGGCAGCTCTCTTCGGTCAGGCAGTCCGCGAGATGAGAATCCTTCTCGACCTCTGCGGCGGTCATCCCGACAACATCGAGCTTGGCGCAGGCGACCTTTACGTTACCGTATTCGGCGGCAGAACCCGTAAGATCGGTACTCTCCTCGGCACCGGTATGAGCTTCAAGGATGCTATGGAGGCTCTCAAGGGCGTTACCCTCGAGTCCATCGCTATCGCAGGCAGAACCGTTGAGGCGGCTAAGACTCTCGAGTCTATGGGCGTTATCAAGGCTGACGATCTTCCCCTTCTCTACCACATCGGCAGACTTCTCGACAACGAGACAGGCATCGACGTTCCCTGGAAGAAGTTCGAAAAGGAAGTTTATTGATCTGAACAAAATAAAGACCCGAGCCTCAGCTCGGGTCTTATTTTGTTTATTTAAGCATTATAGATCGGGAACTTTGCGCAAAGCTCAGCAACGCCTTCCGCGATAGACGTTTTCTTGTTTTCGAAATCGTAAACGGTGTCAGCGATAAAGCCTGCGATCTTGTCCATTTCCTCAAGACCGAATCCGCGGGTAGTAACTGCGGGAGTACCTACGCGGAGGCCAGAAGTGTAAGCGGGCTTCTGAGGATCGTTCGGGATCGCGTTCTTGTTCGCGGTAATGTGTACCGAGTCAAGATTGACCTCAAGCTCGCGGCCGGTCATACCGGTATCGCGGAGATCGAGAAGCATAAGATGGTTCTCGGTACCGCCCGAAACGAGCTTGATTCCGCGCTCGTTCAGTCCCTTTGCAAGACGTGCGGCGTTAGCAACGACCTGCTTCTGATAGTCAACGAACTCGGGGCGAAGTGCCTCACCGAGTGCAACAGCCTTTGCGGCGATGATGTGCATAAGAGGACCGCCCTGTGTGCCCGGGAAGATAGCCTTGTCGATCGCGGTGGCAAACTGCTCACGGCAAAGGATAAGACCGCCTCTGGGGCCTCTGAGGGTCTTGTGGGTGGTGGTTGTTACAACGTCTGCATAAGGAACGGGTGAGGGATGTACGCCTGCGGCAACAAGTCCTGCGATATGAGCCATATCTACCATAAGATATGCGCCGACCTCATCCGCGATCTCGCGGAACTTTGCGAAATCGATGATTCTGGGATATGCGCTTGCGCCCGCAAGGATCATCTTGGGACGGCATTCGAGGGCCATACGGCGAACCTCATCGTAGTTGATAAGACCCGTCTCGGCATCAACGCCGTACTGATATATGGTGAAGTACTTACCCGAAATATTGATGGGCAAGCCGTGCGAGATATGTCCGCCGTGCGCAAGATTCATCGAGAGAACCTTATCGCCGGGATTGAGAAGAGCAAAGAATGCCGCAAGATTTGCGTTTGCTCCGCTATGAGGCTGTACGTTTGCGTGATCAGCTCCCCAAAGCTTGCAGGCACGCTGACGTGCGATCTCTTCTACCTCGTCAACAATCTCACATCCGCCGTAATAGCGCTTCCCGGGATAACCCTCCGCATACTTGTTGGTGAGAACTCCGCCCGCTGCAAGAAGAACTGCCTCGGAGACGATATTCTCGGACGCGATGAGCTCGATGTTTCCGCGCTGGCGGTTCAATTCTCTGCCGCACGCCGCGCCGACCTCGGGATCAAAATCCTTAACTCTTTCAAAAAACATATCGTTTCCTCCTGTAAAAAAATATGATTTATTTTATCACATTTTCCCTCGCTTGTCAATAGTAAATCGATACAAAAAACAGCCGCCTGCCCTATATTTTCAGGGCAGGCGGAAAAATTTAATTATTCGTAAGCTTCCATGATTGTCTTGAGTTTTGCTTTAATAGCCTTCTCACTTCTTTGAAGCATAGTAAGGAAGTTGGTGGGGTTACCGGTGCAGCTGTCAACGAAGAGCTTTGTGGTGGTTCCACCCATTGTATAGTGGTAAAGCTTACCTGCGTCAAAGGATACGTTTTCCTTGAGAATGTCGAACATTTCCGCGACCTGAGGATCGTCGGTATATCTTACCTTCATAGCAACCTCAAATACAGCGGGAGTTACGGAACGGTAGTTCTCGGATGCCATAGCCTCGAGAGTAGTAACTGTTGCCTCGAGAGTATCGGACTGAGCGTTTACCGCATAGATGGTATAGGGGTTACCGAGATTGGTCTTGTAGCCTTCCTGTGACTCATTGAACTTGGGAACGGGAACTACGCCTACAGCGAAGTCGAGTCCAACACCGTCTTCAAGGTCGGTGCCGGGGATATTGAATACACGGTCCATATGGAAAACAGCCTGCTGATTCTTGAAGGGTGTTCTCGAGGTGGAGCCGAAGATACCGGCCTCTGTAAGTGCAGCACCGACAGCCTCGCAGATATCTGCGCAATGCTGGCTCTTCCACTTTTCGGAGATCTGGAGCTCTCCGTCAGCGTTCTTTTCAAGGGTCGTAATGCCCGCGCCGATCATAAAGGAGTCAAGGTCGGTCGAGTAAAGGGTTGCGCCAAAGAAGTCGTTCTTATCCTTCTTGCCGTCCTGGTTGTTATCCGTATAAAGATCCTTGACGAGAGCAACAAAGTTTTCAAGAGTCCATTCGTTTGCCTGAACCATATCCATAGGAGTCTTTTCCGTGGAGATGAAGTTTGCATAAAGTTCCTTATTGTACATAAACGCGTCCATGTACCAAAGCATACTTGTTGCAATGTCACCGGTGCAGAAGAAGAGCTTATCCTTGATGGTACACTCTGTGGTAAGAGCCTCGGGCCACCAGGGCTTCTCTACGCTGAATGCGGGCTGATCAAGGAGGTTTGCGCACATATTCTTAAGCGAAAGAAGAGGAGTTGCGCGGCTGTAGCCTGCATAAATATCGTAAACATTATCGGCAGCCCAATCGTTTTCTGCCTTCTGGATCCAAGTGGTATATTCATCGCTGTCGCCGGGTTCTTCAATGAACTCGAAGGTGATACCGAGTCTTGCCGCAACCTTTTCATTACGGTGATAAACAGCATCATCGATAAGGTCGCCGGATTCTTCAGCATAGAATTCGGTCATTCTGAAATCATCCCACATATAGATGGTGATAGTGGTGCCGAAATCATACTTTTCCTCAAGGTCGTCGGGCACAAATAAGGTTTCCTCCGCGGTGGTAGCGTCAACCTGACCTTCTCCGCCGGGTGCCTGAGTAGCCGCTTCATCAGTAGTTACTTCACTTCCGCTGTTGTCAGCACAAGCCGCGAACATAGCAAGAAGGGTAACAAGAGATAAAAACATCGCGATAATTCTGATTGTTTTTTTCATAATGAACCTCCCATTAGGTTTATGATATCTAATTTTACCACAATTGACTCAATTTGTCAACACTTTTTTGTAAAAAACACCTAACGCCCCACAAAAGTGCAGGGCGTCAGGTATAAATGAACTATTAGCCTTCGTAAGACTTCATGATGGTCTTGATGCCGGCCTCGATAACTCGTCTGTTCTTTTCGATATTGGAAATAAGACCCGAGGGGTTACCGGACATAGCGGTAGACGCGAAGAGAGTGGATGTACCCTTGCCGAGCATATCCTGGAAGAGACGTCCTGCGTCGAAGGAGATATTCTCGCGGAGAATGTCATACATTCTTGCGGACTGAGGATCATCGGTATATCTTACCTTCATAGCTACCTCGAATACCGCGGGAGTTACGGTACGGTGGTTAGCAGAGCCCATAGCCTCGAGAGTTGTTACAGCAGCCTCGATATCCTTTGTCTGCGAGTTGATCGCATACATGGTGAAGGGGTGACCTACGTTGGTAAGGAAGGATTCCTGGTCAGCAGAATACTTGGGCTGAGGAACTACGCCGTAGGAGAACTCGATCTTGTTGGTCTCTGTGGTGTCCTTACCCGCAACGATAAAGGTACGGTCGGTGATGAAGAGAGCTCGCTCTTCATAGAAGATATTTCTGATCTTGGTGCTGTCGCTGTAAATTACGCCCTCGGAATCAACGAAGGTTCCAACGAGGTCGCAAACGTCAGCGCAACGCTGGCTTGCCCAATCCTCGGAAATGCGGAGGCCTTTTTCCTCATCCTTTACAAGAGAGGTGATGCCTGCAGCGGTCTGGAAGGCGTCAATGTTGGTCTGGTAAAGAGCGTAGCCGTATTCGTCGCCATCGTCCTTCTTACCGTTTCCGTCATCGACATAGATATCTCTTGCCATGGTGAAGAACTTCTCCATGGTCCATTCGTTAGCCTCAACCATATCCATAGGAGACTTTTCGCCGCCGTAATACTTCTCATAAAGGTCCTTATTGTAGAAGGTACCCGTCATCATCCAGAGAAGGTTGGTGGAGATATCGCCCGAGCAGAAGAGGAGCTTATCATTGATGGTACACTCTGTGGTGAGAGCTTCGGGCCACCAGGGCTTCTCAACGCTGAATGCTTCATATTCAAGAAGGTTCGCGGTCATACCCTTGAGTGCCATCTGAGGTGCGCAACGGCTGTAGCCTGCATAGATATCGTACTCGTTATCTGCCTGCCAGTCATTCTCGGCTCTTGCCATCCAGGGAGACATCTTCTTTGCAGAGCCGGGCTCCTCGACGAACTCGAGGGTAATACCGAGTCTGTTTTCAACGTCGTTGTTACGGTTGAATATCGCATCGTCAATGATGTCGCCCGATTCCTCGGCGTAGAACTCCATCATTGTATAGTCGGACCACATATAAACCGTGATCGTGGTATCGAAATTATAGGATTCCTCAAGGTCATCCGGAGGATAAAGAGTTGCTTCCTCGGTAACTCCGGGCTCGGGAGCAGTCGTTACTGCCGCTACGGGAGCTTCGGTTGTGACCTCGGTGTCGCCCGTATTCGCGCAAGCGACGAGCGTTCCCGTGAGGGTCAGCATCGCCATAACAAGCGCGATCATTCTGATATACTTTTTCATTTGATTATTCCTCAAATTCAAGGGAAATCAGTCTCTCTTCTTGAAAACGACTGCGGTTCCGAGGAGAGCAACGATGATAACGCCGCCTGCGATCATACCACCGCAACCCTTCTCTTCCTTTGCAGGCTCGGTGCCCTGTGCGGGAGCATCGGTAACTACGGGTGCTTCGGTGGGAGCGTCGGTAGCCTCGGGAGCATCGGTGGGCTCGTCGGTAACTACGGGAGCCTCGGTTGTTACTTCATCGGTAACTGCGGGAGCCTCGGTGGTAACCTCTTCGGTAGTATCAGCCGCGTGCTCTACGTAATAATCAACGTATGTAGGAGCGTTCTCGAGAGCTGCCGCAACGTCGATAACGGGATGTCCGAGGACAACGTCATCGGTCCATACGGTGGTGCTGTTACCGCTGTTAAGATCCTCGGCCTTTACATTTGAAACTGCAGTAACCTCCATAAAGGGCCACTCTGCGAAATACTTATCGTAGCCGAAGGAAGAAAGATTTGTCTGAGGAACGTAATAAACATCGTTGAAATAGATCGAGTCGTTGATCAGACCCATAAGAATACCTACGTTTACAGAGTTTGTGGGGTCATTGATCGTAACGTCGGAAGCAAAGCAGTTAAAAATGTTATACTCGGTGTTAATGTCTCCGAACGAAACAGCAACGTGAGCAGCCTTACCGATAAGTCCGCCGTAGCTTCCCGTTGTGGGGTTGCAGGTTGCGTCAACGTTGATCGTAACGCCCTTGACGTAGCAGTTTGTGAGGTCGGAAGCAATCTTATCTGCGCCGTGAACACCTACAATACCGCCTACCCAAGGATTGCCGGTTCCGAAAGCGTTAAGAGTAGCATTCTCAACCCAGCATCCGGAAATAACGGCAACGCCGGAAGCACCCGTAATACCACCCATATAGAAATTGGACATGCTTGCAGCGGGGAAATCCTCTGCAGAACAGGGACTCATCACGTTATTGATCGAAGAGCAACCGGTAACCTTGATCTGACCCTTGGTTGCATTTTTGGTACTGCAGCGGCCAACGATACCTGCAGGCTGAAGTCCGCGAATATCACAGTTGCTTGTATGGCAGTTGTAAATAGAAGCCTCGCCGGTTCCTGCAGTTACATTGAGAACACCCGCAATAGCACCTGCATACTTAGCAGAGTTGATCTTAGCACCGTCAACGTTGAGATTCTTAACGGAGCCGTCCAAAACACGTCCGAATACACCGCCGTACAGAGCGTTGGAGTCATCGATGGTTTTAACTACGAGGCCCTTAATGGTGTGACCGTCGCCGTCAAAGTGACCGGCGAAGTGGTTAGCCTTGAGCTCGCCGATAGGACGCCATGAATGGCCGCCGAGGTCGAGGTCGACCGTCAGCTTAATGTACTCACCCTCAAAGTGGGTTGTGCCGTCGTTGACCTGCTTTGCAACAAAAGCGAGATCATTTTCACTCGAAATGAGATAGGGGTCAAATTCTGTTCCCGAGCCGATAAGAGCGGCGGAAACCGATGAACCGTCCCAAGCAGCGGATGCTGTGGGGATCATAAGGACCATCATAGAGAGGAGCATAGCCGAAACAATGATGGCAGAGGTGATTTTCTTCATTAGAAATACCTAACCTTTCTTTTATAAATTACGTATTAAATTATACAACATTCTCGCTCATTTGTCAATATTTTTTAATTATTTTAAACAGTAAACTAATATAGCCGCCTATCCGTGTACGGACAGGCGGCTCAGTAATATTATTATTCGTTATAGAAATCCATGATCTTTTTCAGACCGTTCTCGATAACTCTCTTGTTCTTTGTTACGTTTGTAACGTAGCCGGAGGGGTTAGCGGAGAAAGCGGTGGTTCTGAAAACGTTTGCGGTGGATTTGCCGAGAGCGTCCGCGTAGATACGTCCGATATCGAAGGAAATGTTGTTCTTGAGGATATCGAACATTTCGGAAGCCTGAGGATCATCCTGATATCTTACCTTCATAGCAACCTCGAATACAGCGGGAGTTACGGAGCGGTGGTTAGCCGAGCCCATAGCCTCGAGGGTGGTAACTGCAGCCTCTGCTCTCTTGGAAGCAGCGTTAACAGCGTACATAGTGAAGGGGTGACCAACGTTGGTCATATAGGTTTCCTGGGTGGTGTCGAACTTAGGCTGAGGAACGATACCGTAGGAGAACTCGATCTTACCTGTCTCGGTGGTATCCTTACCTGCGATAATGAAGGTACGGTCAGTGATGAAGATAGCGCGCTCCTCGAAGAAGACGTTACGGGGAGGTTCGACGTCGTTATCGCTGAAGGTGCCTTCTGCATCAAGGAACTCACCCACGAGCGAGCAAACGTCCGCGCAACGCTGGCTGAGCCAATCGGGAGAAACCACAAGCTCGCCCTCATCGTTCTTTTGAATGGAGGTGATGCCTGCCGCGGTCTGGAACGAGTCAACGTTGATCTCGGAAATAACATAGCCGTAGACATCAAGCTCGTCTCTCTTGCCGTTGCTGTCATCGGTGTAGATATCCTTGGTCATGGAGAAGAGCTTTTCCATGGTCCACTCATTCGACTGAACCATATCCATGGGAGTCTTTTCACCGTTGAAATACTGGTCATAGAGCTCCTTATTGTAGCAGGTAGCGGTCATCATCCAGAGAAGGTTGGTGGAGATATCACCCGTGCAATAAAGAAGCTTATCGTTGATGGTACACTCGCTTGTGAGTGCCTCGGGCCACCAGGGCTTCTCTACGCTGAAGTTCTCGTACTCGAGAAGGTTTGCGGTCATACCCTTGAGAGCCATTGTGGGAGCGGAACGGCTGTAGCCCGCGTAAATGTCAAAAGTATTGTCCGACTGATAGTCGTTCTCTGCCTTCTGGATCCAGGAATCCATCTGACCCGATGCGCCCTTTTCCTCCACGAAAGCAAGCTCGATGCCGAGACGGTTGGAAACGGACTCGTTACGCTTGTAGATAGCGTCGTCAATGAGGTCGCCCGATTCCTCGGCGTAGAACTCCATCATAGTGTAGTTGGACCACATATAGATGGTTACGGTCTCGCCGAAATTCATAGTTTCGGGAAGATCATCGGGAGCATAAAGGGTCTCTTCCTCGGTCTGCTCGACCTCGGGAGCGGTGGTGGAAACTGCACCGGGAGCTTCGGTAGTGGTTTCAGTGTCGCCTGTATTTGCACAGGAAACTGCCATACCCGAAAGGGTAAGGAGCGCGAGAACAAGCGCGATGATTCTGATAAACTTTTTCATTTTATTATACCTCAATAATTAGTCTCTCTTCTTGAGCGCGACTGCTGTGCCGAGGAGAGCAACGATGATAACGCCGCCTGCGATCATACCGCCGCAACCCTTCTCTTCCTTGGGAGCTTCGGTGCCCTGTACGGGAGCATCGGTAACTACGGGAGCTTCGGTTGCCTCGGGCTCAGTTGCCTCGGGCTCGGTTGCTTCGGGTTCAGTAGCCTCAGGCTCGGTTGCCTCAGGCTCGGTAACTACAGGAGCCTCGGTGGTCTCGGGCTCGGTGGTTGCCTCTGCGTGCTCAACGAAATAATCAACGAAAGTGGGCTGGTTTGCAATGACCGCATCAACATCGATAACGGGATGTCCGAGGACAACGTCATCGGTCCATACGGTAGTGCTGTTACCGCTATTGAGATCAGCTGCCTTAATTTCAGACGCAGCATTTACCGCAACGAAGGGCCACTCTGCATAATAAGTATCATAGCCGTATCCGGGGAGGTTACCCGAGGAAACGTAGTAAATGTCATTGAAGATGATGGTATCGTTTACCCAACCTGCGATCATACCATCGCGGCCGTTGGAGGTACCGTTCGAGAGAGTTACGTCAGCAACGAAGCAGTTGAATACGTGGCACTCTTTATTGGTGTCGCCGGACATAACGGTGACGTGCGCAGCCTTACCGATAAGTCCTCCGAGAGCGGTCTTCTCGGGATGACATTCTGCGGTAGTTTTGAAGTTCACGCCGATAACATAGCAGTTGTTGATATCGGTAGCAACGCTGCTCGCGCCCTGGCATCCGACGATTCCGCCCGCAGGAGCCATGCCCGTACCCGAAACGTCAGCCGTGAAGTTCTTGACATAGCAGCCTTCGATTACTGTAGCACCCGCACAGCCTACGATACCGCCGATATAGTGGTTCTGGAACTCTGCCTTGGGGTAATCATCGGGAGACACCTGGCCTACGTACAGGTTCTCAACAGAACAACCGGTGATATGGAGCTGTCCCTTTGTCGCCTTCGTGGTGGCACAACGTCCT
The DNA here is from genome assembly GCA_045531455.1 of Eubacteriales bacterium. Classification (GTDB taxonomy): domain Bacteria; phylum Bacillota; class Clostridia; order Oscillospirales; family CAG-272; genus CAG-390. Next base: position 14,140 of record JAZSEA010000011.1, on the reverse strand, counting down.
ACGATACCGCCGGGCTGAGTACCGTACACTTCGGAATTCATTACTCGGCAATTAATGATCGCAGCAGCGCCTGTTTCAGCAGTACAGGAAAGAAGACCGGCAACCGTGCCCGCATACTTGAGCGAAACCACCTTAGCACCGTCGATAGTGAGATTCTTGATAAAGCCGTCGGCAACTCTTCCGAAGAGTCCGCCGTATTGCGCAGAAGAATTCTCGGGATCTGTCTTGACGTTCAAATTGGTAACGGTATGACCGTCGCCGTCGAATGTACCGCGGAAGTAGTTGCTTCCGACTCCGATGGGAGTCCAGAGGTTGTTGCCGAGATCAAGGTCGACGGTGAGCTTGAAGAACTCGCCCTCGTAACCTGTAACGGCGTCATTGACCTGCTTTGCTACGAAAGCGAGGTCGTTTTCACTCGAAATGATATAAGGGTCAAATTCTGTTCCCGAGCCGATAAGAGCTGCGGAAACCGATGAGCCGTCCCAAGCAGCGGATGCCGTAGGGATCATTGTAACCATCATAGCGCAAAGCATAGCAAGCGCAATGGTGATTGAGGTAAATTTTTTCATTTTGAATTACCTGACCTTTCGTTTTTGAAAAAATATATTTTCAGCCGTGTAATAGCGCGGCAAAAAATCATTATTGAAATAATACAAAAGGCGAGTCACACATTATGGATTCATACAATGACTCACTTAAATAACAACTGTTTTTTTATTATACAATGAATATCATATTTTGTCAACCTCTTTTTGTGCTTTTCGTCGCATTGACGAAGTATATTTTCGCATTTTTGACAATTTGACTATAAATACCTTCAACTGATTTATAATGTAAATTATATTTGCTTTTTGTCGGAATATATGGTATAATGATTTCATCATTCAGTTCAGAGGCTAATCAATGGAAGCAATCAAGCGGTTCAGATTCGGTAAAAAGAATACAATGGATATGACTCAGGGCGGAATTGCGAAAAACATTCTTCTTTTCGCACTTCCCCTCCTCGTCGGAAATCTCTTCCAACAGCTCTATAATCTCGTTGACACCTGGGTCATAGGACAGACGGGCAACGACGAGGCTTTCGCGGCTGTAGGAAGTGTCGGTCCGATCATCAATATACTGATCGGATTCTTCCTCGGATTTTCAAGCGGCGCGGGAGTAATCATTTCGCAGTATTTCGGCGCAAAGGATGAAAGATCCGCCAGCAAGACAGTCCATACGGGAATGGCTCTGACGCTCGTTATGGCGGTCGTATTCACTGTTCTGGGCGTGACGATGACTCCTCTTGTGCTAAAGATGATGCTCGGAGGAGAGGCATCCGCAGGCGAGGCTTCGGTATTCAATGAAGCAAAAACCTACCTTACTATTTATTTCTCGGGCGTTATCTCGCTTATGATCTACAATATGGGCGCGGGATTCCTGCGTGCGATCGGCGACTCGCAGAGGCCATTCTATTTCCTTATAGTTGCCGCAGTCACAAATACCGTACTCGACCTTCTTTTCGTATTCGTATTCGAGATGGGTGTTGCGGGTGTTGCGCTTGCAACCGTGATCGCGCAGACACTTTCCGCGATCCTTACGCTCATTACTCTTTTCCGAAGCAACACCTGCGTCAAGCTTCACATCAAGCAGATCAGATTTGACAAGGACCATCTGTTCAAGATAATCAAGGTGGGCTTCCCCGCGGCGATCCAGATGGCGATAACCTCTTTCTCGAACGTATTCGTACAGTCTTATATAAGTAAGGCGGCGGTTCCCGGTCTCGCTCTTTCGCAGAAGGAGATGCAGACGGTAGCCCTCGCATCCTGGACGGCTTATTCCAAGATCGACCAGTTCATCTTCCTACCTATCCAGTCGATCGGTCTTGCGGTCACTACCTTTGTCGGTCAGAATCTCGGCGTAAACGACACGAAGCGCGCAAAGAAGGGCACCTACGTCGGACTTCTTATGGCGGGCATTTCGGCGGTTGCCATCATCATCCCGATCATAATCTTTGCGCCCTTCTGGTCCTCAATCTTCAGCGATACGCCCGAGGTCGTTGCCAACTCCGCGATACTTCTCAGATTCATCTCGCCCTTCTACGTTTGCTGTTGCGTAAACCAGGTCGTCTCTGCGGCTCTGCGTGGCTCGGGAAACACGACGGCACCGATGGTCATTATGCTTTCGACCTTCGTCGGCTTCAGACAGATCTGTCTCTTCGTTATCTCGAATTACATTTCAAACACTCTCGTCCCCGTCGGAATGGCTTATCCGCTCGGATGGCTCGCCTGCGCGACGACTCTGCTCATCTATTTCAGCAGATTCAATATGTCCAAGACGAGGATCGTAGCAAAATAAAAGACGGGCTGCTTCATTTGCCAAGCAATGAAGCAGCCTTTTAGTATTATCGAATTGTCAATAGTACAAGCTTATAGGGGAGGGCGCCCTCTACAAGCTCGTAACATTATTCCGTAGTTTTTTTCTCAACAATATTTTCTTCTTTGTTTTTTGAATCAAATTCGGGGAAGCAAAGCAAATAATAATCGCACTCGTCGCAACAACATTCAAGACCTTGCTCTCTGTTACCAAGACATACAGCTGGTTTTCCGGGCGTGAGTTCTATGCCGGTAATATCGATAACTTTCCTTGAAATATCCTTGTTCATATAATCCCCCATAAGCATACAAAAAGTGCGCCAACCGAAGTCAGCGCACCGAAAAACGCTACTCCAATTGTCGCCAAACAATCTCTTAATAGTATAGGTTCGCTATAAAACCAAGCAGGAGTCGCGTTTTTACCCAAACGTATTTGCTTAATTTTATAGCGAAAAAAGCTATAGTAATCCCATAACGAGAAAAAACCTATAACTATGAATATTAAGATTGTTTGGCACAACTATTATAGCACAATTTTATCGGTTTGTAAATACATTTAGGAAAATTTGCAAAAGTACCTTTCGGGTGAAAATGTCATTTTTCTTGACAATTGATGCATTTGTGGACACAAATGCAAAATACGGCATACCTCTTTCGAGATATACCGTATTCTGCAAAAATGTCCTTAAAAATACTGCCCTAATGATCAGTCTTCTCTGTGGGTATGGGAAGCGATCCAGTTATAGAGTCTGGGAGTTACCCAGAAGCTATAGATACCGCAGGTAACGACCATGAGAAGGAACCACTTGATCCAGTTGCCGAACAGCTGTCCGCCGGTGCCGTCAAAGGTCAGTCTCTTGCCGTCGAGAACAACGTGCTTGAGGATGTAGCCATAGAGATAGCATACAGCCCAAGGAGTTCCGATACCGCAGGTGATGGTGATGATAAGGCTTGCTACGATGGAAGCAGCAACAGTCTCAAGGACGCCGCCATCCCAACAGGACTGCTTGCCTGCAGGAGCTGCAGCGGGAGCGGGCTGGGGAGCGGGAGCAGCCGCGGGAGCTTCGGTCTTCTGACCGCAATTTGCACAGAAAGCTACTCCGTCAGCTATCTGCGCGCCACAATTCTTACAAAATGCCATGTTTGCATTTCTCCTTTCGGTTATTAAACATAATATACCATAAAAATTGTATTTTGTCAATACTTCTGAAACAATTTCCAAATATTTTTTTAAAAAACCACCCACAGCCCGGGCTGTCGGTGGGTTCATATATTATCAGTTATTGAAGTTAAGCTCGTTTACGACCTTGCCGTCGGCGGTACGTACTGCGAGAACGCAACCGCGCCAGTAGGTTTTGGAGTTCCAGTTACAAGCCGCAACCTCAAGGGTCACCTCCTGACCTGCGAACTGCTGGAGGAAGCTGTACTGACCCGCGCCCGAGCAATAGAGGCTGATCTTGTCGCTGCCCGAAACGAGGTTTACGTTGGTGGAGTATCCGCCGCCCGTGAACTCAACGGTTGCCTTGAGAACGAATACTGTGGTGGAGTAGTCGACCTTTGCGTCGAGTGCATAGAAGTCTGCAACTGTCTTATCGGTTACGAAGAAATCGGTGCAATAGTCGTGTGTTCCGTAGAAGTTTGCAACGACCTTGCCGCCGTCGATAGCCGACTGACCGAAGTAGGTGTCGCCGCCCTTGGTCTTATGAAATCTTGTACCCTCGATAACGACCTCGTTACCGATCTCGATGCCGTCGAATACTGCCTTATCGCAGAGAACAGCTATGATGCCGGTGTTGTCGATGAGGTAGAAGCCCGACTGGTTTACAAGAGAAGGACCAACGATACCCTTAACGGTTACCTTGCTGTCAAGTGCCGCGTCGATAGCCTCCTTGACGGTGATCGACTCGATATTTTCGGAAGCATTTACGGTGAACTTGACAGTATCGCTGTAGCTCTTGCCGTTATATTCCGCGGTAACGGTTACGTTTGCGGAACCTGTTGCGAGACAATGGAGAACGAGCTTGCCGTTCTCCTCGCTGATCGAAACAACTGCGGTGTTATCCGAGGTGTAGCTGAGCTTTACGCCGCTGAATCCGAGAAGATCGGAGGAAACGGTTGCGAGAAGCTCGATCGCGGGGTCACCCGTGAAGGTGGTTGCGGTGAACTGAGGAACGCCGTGGTACTTGACAGCGAACTCAGCGGGGTTAACGCTTGTCTTGTCAAAGCCCTCGTCGAATACTGCGATGGGGAGGAATCTCCAGAAGCAGTCGGACGCGGTGGACTTTGCGTTGAGAGCCATTACGTAAACGGTGCAGATCTTGCCGTCGAATGCACGGAGCCACTCGAAGTCGCCGCCGTTGCACTGAGAGTAGGAATAGGTACCCGTGGTGCCGTCAAGATCGTTGATGTAGTAGTTGGTAAAGCCGCTGCCGGGAACTTCCTTGATAAGCGCGGTTACCTTATAGATAACGGTGCTGATGTCCTCGGTTACGGGGGTGTCAAGGATATCCTTGACGGTAGTGGTGGTGATCCAGGACTTATCGAAATCTGTAGTCTTTTCGTCACTTGATACAAGCCAAGCGTTCGCAAGCTGGTTACAGCCCTTGTAGCCGAACTTATTAGCGTTAGACTGCTCGGTCTCAAGGATCCACCAGGTCTTCTCTGCCGCTACGGTGATTCTGTTGCCTTCCTTGACAGAAGCAGCAAGGTCGCCGTCGTATACGTAGATAGAACCCGTCTGATCAACAAGCACAACGCCCGAGGGGACCATGCCCGTAGCGTACGTGATCTTTGCAACGATTCCGCCTACCAATACCTTTGCACCCTCTGCGGCATTACGTGCATCCTCGATGGAAAGGGGCGTGTATGCAGAGGTATCCAGATTGAAGTGCTTGAACTCAACGATGTACGCGCTCTTGATCTCAAAGGTGCCGTTGAAGTTCTGTACAGTACAATAAAGCTTGACGGTATCTCCCTTGACAGGCTTATCGGTCATAGCCGCGTAATCAACCGTACCGTCCGCGTTCTTGCTGTTGTAAACAGAAATAGTGCCGGTCTTATCGCTGATATACATTGCGCCGTACGTAGCGTTGGTTACCGAATCAACGGTTGCCTCAACGTAGTATCTGCCCTCGGTCACCTGATTCGAGGAAAGAGGAAGCGCGAGCATTTCGGCAATGGTAAGAGTAGTGCCGAACTCGGGAAGCTTGGGAGCCTCGGGAACGTAGCCGTTCGCCTTGAACTCGATAAGTCTGCCGTTCTGGATCTCCTTGGTGTTGCCCTTATAATTCTGAAGAGTGCCATGGAAGAGGACCTCGTCGCCTACTACGGGCTTCTGTGTCATAGCATCGTAACGGATGCTTCCGTCAGCGCTGTAGGTACCGTATACCATGATGGATCCCGTAGAGTCCTCAATGATCATCTGACCGTAGGTCTCGCTCTGGATCTCCTTGACGATACCGCGGATATAGTATCTTTCGGATGAAGCGGACTCAACAAACTGCTCGCAAAGGGTAAGAGCCTCTGCGATGGTGATGGTGGGATATTCCACCTTAGGCTCGGAGGTTGTCTCCTCGGGAGCGTCGGTCGCCGCATCGGTGGTCTCGCCCGTTGTCTCGTCGGTGGTGGGCTCGGTAGCCTCATCCGTAGCTTCGGGAGCTGTCGTGATTTCGGGTTCGGTTGTGCCCTCGGGAGCAACTTCGGGTCCGCAAGCCGAGAACATCGAAACAGCCATAATTAGGATCAACACAAGCGCCGTGATTCTCTTGAAATTCATTTTTCTTTTTCCTTTCGGGATTAATAATTGACCCGAATATTATACCTTATTATCTTCGACAAATCAAGACAAAAGAAGACTTTATTTTTTAACAAAATATAAACCCGCGTCTTTTTGGTAAAAACGCGGGTTTGTATTGATTTATTAAGCTTTTATGACGTGGTTCATCACTTCGAGACCTTCGCAAAAACCTTCCAGCCGTCGGAGGTGCTGAAGCAGGCGAAAAGTCCCGTGGATGCATTCGATATCGACATGTATCGGAAGGGGATGACGATATTTCCGTCGACGTCGATAACGCCCTTGTTTCCGCCCTCATATCCGAGTACTGCAAGACCCTCGATGAAGGGTGCGGCATAGGTATAGATCGGCTGTGCCACCCAGTAGCCGTCGCGGTGGTAGTATCCGTATCTGCCGTTACGCTCGAGAAGGAATATGCTGTCCGAATAGGAAACGAGTGTATATCCTTCGGGGATCATCGAGACACGCTTGCCGTTTTTGTCAAGGAGGACCTCATAGTCGTCCTCGTAGATATCGAGCTTATGCGGAAGTCTCTCTACGACTCGCATTCTGATAAGTCCGTCATCGTAGAAATAGTGACCAAGCATATATTCGTCACATTCAAAGGGCTCGGTATAGTACTGGAATCGGTAGAATGAGCCTTCTCCGCTTTCCGCACGATACGTGTTGTAGAGATATGCCGCGCTGTTGCCGTAAGTATTGATGATCTTTACGATTCCGTTCGCGTCAACGGTATACGCACGCTCCTCGCTGAAGTTATACGCCTTAGCATATTTGAAATCGGTCTTCCAGCTGATCGTCTGCGTGATATAGCCGTTATAGGTATACTTATTAGTAACCGTCTTGGAAAGATCGACCTTGGGCTCGGATGCACGGTAGGTAAAGCGGTAGGCGTTATACTTGATATCAAGCGTAATGCTGTCGGGGATGCCATTGCCGTCCGCATCCTCAGGAGATGTTGCAATGATGCTTCTCGCCTGCGGAGGTACCGCTGTGGTTTCCTCGGTAAAGGTATGCGTAATTTCGGGCTCGACTGTAGTTTCGGGCTCAACCGTAGTCTCGGGTTCAACCGTGGTTTCGGGCTCAACCGTAGTTTCGGGCTCGACCGTGGTTTCGGGTGCGACCGTAGTTTCGGGTGCAACCGTAGTTTCGGGCGCAACGGTAGTTTCGGGTGCAACCGTAGTTTCGGGTGCAACCGTAGTTTCGGGTTCGACCGTAGTTTCGGGTACTTCAGAGGTCTCGGGTTCCTCGGTGGTCTCGGGAGGTCTTGTGATCTCACCCGATTCAACACCCTTTATGACTTCCTTGAGCTTATTGGCGAAAAGTCGGTTATAATATTTTCCGTTGTCGAAGGTATAGGAAATCTGCTCGGCAAACTTTGGGAAATAGAGATAAAGCTGTTCAGCCAAGCGGCTGTCAACGCCGTATCTTGTATAATAGTTCGAGGTATCGTGGATCTCGAAGGTCTCGGTGATCTCCTGCCAAGTGCTGTAGATCTTATATCTTCCGTCGGCTTTACCGAAATCGGGATTGTAGTCAAAGTAGAGTCCTCTGCTGTCGCGGGCATCCTTGAAATCAGAAAGCTCGAATCTTCCCGTCGCCTCGTCAAGATAGTAATACTTGCCGTTGTAATAGAACACGGGTCTGTCGGAGCGGTCGCGGGTATAGGCAGGGATGATCTCGTCGCCGGGATAGATTCCGATCAGCTTACCGGTCGAGGTATAAATACTTACTCGGTCCTCCTGCTCGTAAAGTCTGTCGTCGATGCCGGAGATGACGTCTCCGATTCCCGAATCAATAATGATGTATCCCATGTACATTTCAAGAGCGGGACGCGTCTGATTCTGAATTTGATAAGTCGCGATCTCGCGGTGTGCCTCGCCGTAATTCAGCTTCATCTTGACGCGGACCTTCTTGTAGCTACCGAGGGTATACTGATCGCTTCCCTCGAAATCGAGAGTCAGCTCCGCAAGCTGCATATCGGGATCATAATCCTCCCAAGTGATCTTATATCCCGCAGAAAGCAGATCGGCAAGCGTGCTCGGACCGCTCGGGACGATGGGCTCGTCGCCTTCGGTTGTAGCGTCGGGAGCTGTGGTATCCGGCGTTGTTGCGGCCTCGGTATCCGACGTGGAGGGCGCGGAGGTATCGGTCATAAGAGACGAGCTTTCGGGAGGGACAACAACTTCGGTAATGTCGCCCGTAAAATCCGAAATATTCGTTCCCGGCTCGAGGGTACCGAGGATCTCCTGTATCGTACCGTCGTCGAATTCATCCTCTCCGCCGCGGTCTATGAAGGATATCTCATAAAGCCCGAGCGAGTATGTAATTGTTGCAAAGGCGGTTGCCGCAAGCAAAAGCAGAGCAACTCCTCTTTTTGCAATTTCATTGAATAAACGCATATTTTACTCCAAAATTTATCTGAATAATATCACTTGTGATATTTTGTTCCTTTGATTATATTAAAGGAGCGGTAGACCGATTCGAGAAGCATCACGCGGAAAAGCTGATGAGGGAAGGTCATTTTCGATACCGAAAGCTTATAGTCCGCCGCATTTTTAACCTTTGCGGAAAGTCCGTGTGAGCTTCCGATTATAAGGCAGAGTGTTGACGCAGTCTGTGTGACGCTTTCGATATGCGATGCAAAATCCTCGCTCGACATCTGCTTCCCCTCGATCGCAAGCGCGATAACGTGTGATCTCGGAGGGATGGCGGCAAGTATTCTCTGCGCCTCGTCCTCAAGAGCGGCATCTATATGGCTCTGCGAGGGATTATCGGGAAGCCGCGCCTCCTTGAGCTCGCAAAGCTCAACCTTCGCGAATGCGCCGAGTCTTTTTACGTACTCTGCGGCGGCATCTCGGAGATATTGTTCCTTTATATTGCCGAGGGCGATAATTTTTAAATTGATCAATTTATATTCCTCTTAAAGATTGAATAATACGGGCACCGCGGGCTCAGCGACCGAAAGCTCGACTCTGTCGAGAATATCCGAAAGAGCCGTTCTCGATGCGCGGTAAGCAAGCTCGGGGGTGTTGTTTATCTCGGAAAGATGCGCAAGCAGAAGCCTTGTCGTTCCGTTATCGGCAAGAAATCTCGCAAATTCCGCTCCGCTTTCATTGGAAAGGTGACCGAAGCGCGAGAGTATTCTCTGCTTGAGCTCGGGAGGGTATGGACCGCGGATGAGCATATCAACGTCGTGATTCGACTCGATAACGGCAGCCTCACAGCCGCAAAGCCCCTCGCGGACGCGGTCTGTAACGTGACCGAGGTCGGTTGCGATGCCAACGCTTCTCTCCCCGGCATCAAATCTGTAGCCGACCGAGCCGAAGGAATCGTGATCCGTCGGGAAGCTTTTCACAGAGATATCACCGACTCTCTCCTCAAATATTATCGGATGATCGACAAGCACCTCGCGGCATTTGCTCTCGAGATCGGCGCATACTGCGGCACTTGCATGGACGGGGGTATGATAATGCGAGCTCCAGACCTTGAGGGCGGAGGTATGATCGCTGTGAGAATGGGTCAGAAAGATCGCGGAGATATCCTCGGGGGTGAGCCCGACCGATGCAAGAGCGGTCTTTATGTACTTTGTCGAGCGTCCCGCATCAACAAGGATCGCGGTGTCGCAATATTTCACAAGGGTGCAGTTGCCCTTCGAGCCCGAGCAAAGCGTGCCTATTGTCAATTCACTCATTATTTACCGAGCAGACCGTCGAGCACAAAGAGACGGAAGAGGTCGACAAGAAGCGTGATAACAACGGGGAAAATGACCATCAGAAGCGGTCTCGAGCGGCGTTCGCGCTCTGCAACGTCGGCGAGGTATTCCTCTTTTTCATCGTGCGTCATAGTATCGGGGAGCATCTCATATGTCACGCCGCTTCCCGTGAATGCGCGGTTGATGATGAAGTACGCGATAATGAGGATCGATGCAACCGCAACGTAAGCGATAACGACGACCTTCCAGAAGGGAAAATTGATAAGATAGAAGTAAAGTCCGAGCGAGATCGCACTAAAGAGTACAAGAAGGAGCAAACGCTTCCAATTAAAGGCGTTTACCGCCTCGGATACGCTCTGCGGCTTTGAATTTTGTCCTTTTTTCATAACGGACGTTCCTTTCGATATTTAGAATACTCTGACGGCACCCGAGAGTCTGATCTTGAGCAGGTAGCAGGAGTCCTCTCCAAAAACGCTCTCAAGGAGAGCAACGAATCCCTCGGCTGCAGACATAGGTACGTATGCCTGAACTGTTCCCGCAAAGCCTCCGCCGTGAACACGCCAAGCTGTGGGCTGATCAAGCGAAGAGAGATAGCTCTCGCAGAGGTTGAGCGCGAGGGAAAGACCCTGCTCGGATACGTTTGCGGTGGTATATACGTTCTGGAGATAGCAGAAGGAGGATCTTCCCGATGCGAGTACGCCCGAGAAATATTTCTCAAGATCGCCCGACTTCAGCGCGCTCTTCTGCTCTGCTACGCGGTCGTTTTCTGCGAAGAAATGGAAAGCACGGAGGATGGCTCTGTCGCCCACCTTCTCGCGGAGTGCGGGAACAGCCTTGATGAGAGCCTCGCGGTCGGTCTCGCGGAGAACGCTTGCACCGAGCTCAGCCGCAACAGCCTTCATCTCTGCGGGAACAGCGGCGTAATCGGGCGTGAGATCGGCGTGGTTTCCGCCGGTATTTACGATGCAGAGGCAATAACCCGCCTCGGTGAGGTCGAAATCGACCTTTTCAACGATGGGAGCGGAAGTGTCGGCAAAATCGATCGAAACGATACCGCCCGCGGCGCAAGCGACCTGGTCCATAAGTCCGCAGGGCTTGCCGAAGAATTTGTTCTCGGAATACTGCGAGATCTGCGCGAGGGTCACAAAATCGACCTCGCCCGAGTTATAGAAATGGGAAATGATGAGTCCGACCATATTCTCGAAAGCTGCGGAAGAGGAAAGTCCCGAGCCCTTGAGAACGCTCGAGGTGGTGCAGGCATCATATCCGCCCGCCTTGAAGCCGCGGCATCTGAATCCGTCCGCAACGCCCGCGATAAGAGCGTCCGACTTGCCGAATCTTGCCTCGTCGGGGGTATTGAATACGTCGGTATCAACAACGTCCTCGGGGAAGCCCTCGCTCTTGATGCGGATCACGCTGTCCTCGTTCTTTGCGGCTACCGCGATGATATCAAGGTCGATACTGCCTGCGATAACACAGCCGTGGTTGTGGTCGGTGTGATTGCCCGAAAGCTCACTTCTGCCGGGAACCGAAAAGAGCGCGATATCGCGATCCTCTCCGTAGCGCGAAACAAATTCGTCGATGAGGGAGGCGTATCTTGCTCTCTGACGCGCAAGCGCAGACTCATCCGAGCCGTAGAGCTTCGCAAATCGTACGTCGAGCGCACCCGAAAGTATATTATCTTTTAATGTCAATGCATTCATATTATTTTCTCCTTTGTCGAAGGTTAAAATTACTCAAAGTTATTATATCACTCAAGTGTTTTGCTCGGATAAATATTTTGTGTATCAATTCTAAATATTTATTAACGGAAAATATGTCGAAAAAAGGAACAGGCGGAGAAAGCCTGTTCCTTTATGATATTAAAGTTCAACTCCTCTTGACGAGAGGACCTTTCGGATCTCCTTGGGATCGAGGTCGCGGGGCTCGACGCCGAGGGCAACGCATTTCGATGCCGCAACTCCCGCGGCTTCGCCCATTGCCATGCAGATCGCCATAACTCTCCACGAAGCGTGCGCGCGGTGAGTGCCCGAGATGGGACGTCCCGCGATGAGGAGTCCGTCGGTCTTTATCGGGACGATCGCGCCGTAGGGGATATCGTAGGGCTGTGCGGGCTTCGAGTACCCCTCTGCCTGTCCGCCGCCCTTGGGGTTATGGATGTCGATCAGGAACCACGCGTTATGAACGATGCCGTCCTCGCGGTGGCGTCCGTTCTCAACGTCGCTGTCGACAATGTATTCAACACCGCGGACTCTTCTCGACTCGCGTACTCCGACCGTGTCAGCCGATGCCTTTATCGAGCAATTCTCAAATCCGGGGATATATTTCTGAAGGAAGTCGACGCACTTCTTGATCTGGTCGCGGAGCTCGAGCTCTGCCTTGCCCATATCCGAGGGATCGAGGGGAGAAAGGTCGTTGACCTGAGTTGCGTTGACGGAACGCTCTCCGGGGCGTGAGGTTCTGTGGAGTCTTACGATGGTAACAAACTCGGGAAGCTCGCCCTCGCGGTTCTTCTGCTTGCAAAGCTCGCGGTATTCCATACCCGCAAACTCGCCCGCGGGGATCTTGATCGGGTCGCTACCACCCCAGACGCTGATGGCAATGCTCTCGTCAACGCCTGTCACGGTAAATTCAAGTGTCATCGGCTGGAGTCCGCCGTCCGATTCGCGTCCGATCTCGATCTCGGCACCCGCAGCGGCGGCAACGCAAGCGTCACCCGTGGAGTCGACCGTCACCTTCGCGCGGATCGCGCGGAGACCGTTCTGCGTTGCGAAGATTGCGCCCGTGACCTTGCCATTTTCAACAAGCGAATCAACGAAAGCCGCGCCGACCCAGAGCTCAACGCCCGCATCGGATATCATTCTGTCGAGGACGATCTTGGCTACCTCACGGTTGACGGGCACCTCACGTCCGATCCTCGTTCCCGTTGTCGGAACGCTGCCTTTATCTATCTCGGCAAGTCTTCTTACTATCTCGTCATAATAGGTTCCTCCGCCGACCTCGCCGAGGATGGGATCGACGTTGCCCATAGTCAGCATACCGCCGACCGAGCCGTAACGCTCGCAAAGAATAACCTTCGCTCCCTCTCTTGCCGCGGATACGGCGGCGCATACGCCCGCGGGTCCCGCACCTACGACAAGAACGTCGCATTCGCGGACAACGGGCACGTTGCTCTGATACATAATGCAATCAGCCATGTAAGCTCTCCTTGAAAACAAAATTTAACATCATAATTATACCACCCGCGGAAGAAAAAGTCAATAATGACTTGACAAAAACGCTTCGGTAAGCTATAATAACAGCAGAATAACAAAAGGACGGCGACAATATGAAACGCATTTCTATCATTTTTGCCCTTCTCCTTCTCTCGCTCACCGCTCTTCTCTGCTCCTGCGAGAAGACAGAGGCTCCCGAGACCTCGGACACGACGACCGAAGCTCCCGCTCCCGAATCGTCCGAGATCGAGGAAACTACCCTCGAGGTAACCACGGAGGAGATCACAACATCCGCGCCAGAAACAACCAAGGAGGAAATTTCAATGCCCAAGACGATCAGAATCGGCAGCTACAACATCAAGCACGCCGCAGACGCAAATCTCAACCTCAATACCATCGCAGAGGTCATCAAAGCGCAGAATCTCGACATAGTCGGTCTGCAGGAGGTCGACAAGAGAACCAAGCGTTCGAACTACATCGATCAGCCCAGAATGCTCGCCGAGGCGGCAGATATGCCCTACTACGTTTTCGTACGCGCGATCGACTATCAGGGCGGTCAGTACGGTACTCTCATTCTCTCGAAGTATCCGATCATCTCCTCGGAGGTCATTCCGCTTGAATCCTGGGATAAGGAAGCAAGATCCCTCGGTCACGCCGTAATCGACCTCGGCGGTGTTCAGCTCGATTTCTTCAACACCCATCTTTCCTTTGAGGACAAGAGCCTCCGAGGACTTCAGTTCCTTGAGGTCGCCGAAAAGACCGATGGCTGCAAGAATTACATAATCACGGGTGACTTCAACACCGCTGATTTCACCGAATTCAGAGTCATCGGCGGTAATCTCATCAACAACGAGATCCGCAATTATCCCACCTTCCCCTCGAGCAAGAGCCCGATCGACAATATCGTATACTCGGACTCCTTCAAGGAAGTTTCCTCGGGTTACGTAAGCCGTAGCTATTCCGACCATTGCATGCTTTGGGCGGAGTTTGAGATCAGCGGTCAATAACATCATAACAAAACAGGCTGCCCATTGGCGTGATACTCTTAACGGAGTATCACGCC